>NZ_CP101990.1:626758-1253517 GCF_024508295.1 Aeromicrobium duanguangcaii
TCGTTGCCGGGCGCCTCGCCCTGCTGGCCGTCGACCCTGGGTGGCTCTATGCGGCGATCGCAGTGATCTTCGGCGTCGTGGCGCTGCTGGCCGTGGTCGAGTTCCAGACCGGATGGCATGCGTTGGCGTCCTGGGGTCCGCAGAACGGGGCGTGGGCGACCTGGGCGCCCATCCAGGAGCGATCGGGGCTGAGTCGCGCCGAGGGTGCCTTCGGCCACTCGATCGCACTGGGCAACTCGCTCGCGATGGCCGCGGTGCTCACGTTGGACGCCGACCTGTCCCGGCGTCTGAGACTGGGACTCATCGCCCTCATGGTGGCCGGCATCGCCGTCACGCTCAGCCGAGGTGCGCTGGTGAGCCTGTTCGTCGGCCTCATCCTGGCGGTGGTCATGCTCAGCCGGCCGCGGGTCAAACAGCTGCGCGCGGGCCTCGCGGCCGCCCTCGTCGTCGCCGTCGTGGCCGGGGCGCCGTTCGTCCTCGGTGTCTTCTCCGAGGCCGGCGACGAGGCCAGCACCAGCGCGGAGTACCGCGGAGACCTCGTGCGCTTGGTCAGCTCGATCGAGCTGGTGGGCCGGTCCTCGGCCATCCAGGAGTCCGCGACCGGTACCGCCAGCGTCGGCGGGTTCCAGTCGATCGACAACCAGTTCCTGGTGTTCGGGCTCAGCTACGGATGGCTGACGGTAGGCCTCGTGACCTGCCTGTTCGCGCTGGGCGCTGTCGCTCTGGTCTCCGGTCGCGGAAGCGTGCCGACCGCGGCTCTCGTGGCGCAGGTGCCCGCGCTCCTGACGGTCGCGTTGATCACGCAGTACGCGGTCTT
Source organism: Aeromicrobium duanguangcaii (assembly GCF_024508295.1). NCBI lineage: Bacteria > Bacillati > Actinomycetota > Actinomycetes > Propionibacteriales > Nocardioidaceae > Aeromicrobium > Aeromicrobium duanguangcaii. The sequence continues at coordinate 627,576 of NZ_CP101990.1, forward strand.
CGTCTGGTTCGTGTTCGGGCTGGCGTGTGCGGCGGAGCAGCTCCGCCGTCACGAGAGCGTGGCGGAGCCGGTGCCCGTCCTACGGTCGTGAGTCGGGCGCCGGCGCGCGTCACCGGTCGCCGAATCGGGCGACGTCGCCGCCCGGCTCCGGCTGCACCGTGATCGTCACGTCGGAGCTGCGATTCTTCGGCACCCGGAACACGTACAGCCCGTCGGCCTTCTTGCCGGGCTCGACGGTGCGGCTGAAGGGGGAGTACGGGTCCGACGTCAAGGGCTGGGCTACTTGGTTGGCGCCGTAGATCAGGGTCACGGTGACGCCGTCGAGGCTCACGGCCTCGTCGGTTCCGTTGGTGATCCGGACGCGGGCGATGACCGCGTTGCCGCCGACCTCACCGGGGCCGCCGGGCTTGACCTTCTTCGTGCTGGTGCGCGCGATCTCGACCTCGAGCCCGCCGGGCAGGGTGACCGACTCGTCCGGCGCGGCCGTGCGGGTCGACGCCGTGGGAGCGGGCTCCACGGTCTCGTCGATCCGGCCCCCGCCGGGGGCGGCGACCGTCTCGCGATCGGTGGGCGTGCCGCCGGCGTCGCCGTCGCCGCGACTGACCAGCAGGATCGCGGCGACCACGGCCACCACGGCGACCACGGCCACCACGGCGGTGACCAGAAGGGTGCGCTTACGTGTCATCGGCTCGACTCCTCACCCGTTCCGGACCGCCGGGCGAGTACTCAGCCGGGATCCGTCGGCCTCGATTCTGTCAGGCGTGGCGGGCATCCGTGAGGAGTTGAGCAGATCCAACGAGCCCCATTGGTCCCATGCTTCACAGGTTTGCCGTTTGGCCCCGGGCGGGGCTACCAGATCGCTACGATCGTGGCTCCGTACCCAAGGGGGTTCCACCACTCATGCGCCGCAGCGTCAGGATCTTGGGGACCCACGGAGTACCCGGCAACTATGGCGGATTCGAGACCGCGGCCGAGAACGTCGCCCTCCATCTCGTCGACCAAGGCTGGGACGTCATCGTCTACTGCCAGGTCGACGAGGGCGACGGCATCACCGAGGACACGTGGCGCGGCATGACGCGGGTGAAGATCCCGTTGCCGGACCGCAGCTGGAAGGGCACGTCGCGCTTCGACCTGATCTCGATCCGGCACGCAGCCCGCTTCGACGACCTGTGCCTCACGTTCGGCTACAACACGGCCATCTTCAACACGTGGCAGCGACTCAAGGGCATCCCGAACGTCATCAACATGGACGGCATCGAGTGGTCGCGCTCGCGCTGGGGCAAGGCCAAGCAGGCCATCTTGTGGATCAACGAGCGGATCGCCTGCTACGTGGGGAACCACCTGATCGCGGACCACCCCGAGATCGCGACCTACCTGCGCACGCGCGCCAAGGACCGCAAGATCACGACCATCACGTACGGCGCGGCCACGGTCACCGAGGCCGACCCGGCGATCCCGGCCGAGCACGGCCTGACGCCGGGCACGTACCTCACGCTCATCGCCCGGCCCATCCCGGAGAACTCGATCCTCGAGCTGGTCGAGGGCTTCTCGCGCCGCGACCGCGGTGTGGACCTGGCCATCCTGGGCGCCTACGACCGGAGTGATCCCTATCATGCGCAGGTGCTCGACGCGGCCGGCCCGCGCGTGCGCTTCCTGGGCCCGATCTATGCGCCTGAGCAGGTGCAGGCGCTGCGCTTCCACAGCCGCGGCTACCTGCACGGCCACACGGTCGGCGGCACCAATCCCTCGCTGGTCGAGGCGATGGGCTGCGGCAACCCGATCGTGGCCCACGACAACGTCTACAACCGCTGGGTGGCGCAGGACGCCGCGCTGTACTTCCGCACCGGCGACGACGTCGACGCAGCATTGGGGACGCTACTCGACTCGCCGGAACGGGCTGGCGAGCTCGCCAGGAACGCCCGCGACCGCCACCGGCAGGAGTTCACCTGGGCGCACGTGGCCGGGCAGTACGAGTCGTTGCTGGAGCAGTTCTTGCCGCGCGTCGGGGGACGACGCCGGCTCGGGAGGAGTGGAGTATGACAAGGATCGGAGTCGTCGGCGCGGGGAAGATGGGGATCTCCCATCTGTCCATCCTCGGCGCGCACCCCGACGTGGAGATCGCCGGCGTGTGCGACCAGTCGGGCTACGTGCTCTCGGTCCTGGGCAAGTACTCGGGGTTCCCGACGTATTCGACCGTGGACGAGATGATCGAGTCGGCGCAGCTGGACGCGGTCGTGTTGGCCACGCCCACCCGCTCGCACGCGCCTCTCGTGCGCCAGTGCGCGGAGGCCGGGCTCCACGTCTTCTGCGAGAAGCCGTTCACGACCGAGGCGAGTGAGTCGCTGGCGTTGGCGGAGCTCTTCCGCGAGCGCGGACTCGTCGGCCAGGTCGGGTACCACAACCGCTTCGTGGCGGCGTTCCAGGAGGTCAAGTCGATCTTGGACGCGGGGCTGCTGGGCAGGGTCACGCACGTGCTGGCCGAGTCCTACGGGCCCGTGGTGCTCAAGCCGCAGGGCTCCACGTGGCGCACGCAGAAGTCCGAGGGCGGTGGCGCCCTCTACGACTACGCGGCGCACCCGCTCAACCTGCTCAACTGGTACTTCGGCGATGTGACCCGCTCTGCGGGCTCGGTGCTGGGCCAGGTCTTCTCGCGCCAGACCGACGATGAGGTCTACAGCAACCTGTGGTTCGGCGACGGCACCACCGCGCACCTCTCGGTCAACTGGAGCGACGAGTCGCAGCGCAAGATGACCACGAAGTTCACGATCTGGGGGACCGGCGGACGACTCAACGCCGACCGCCAGGAGGTCCAGCTGTACCTGCGGGCCGGGGCGCCTACGGGCAGCGGCTACCAGGAGGGCTGGAATGTCAGGTACACGACCGAGCTCAGCGAGCCGGTCGAGTTCTACCTGCGCGGCGAGGAGTACTCGGCCCAGCTCGACGCCTGGGTCCGGCGCATCGGAGAGGGAGCCGTGGCGGGGGAGAACGACTTCGCCTCGGCTGCCGCGACGGACGTGGCGATCCAGGCCCTGCTGCGACCCGAGGGCGCCGGAGACGACGCCGCCGCCCTCGCACCCGTGAACGGAGCCGCGGCACCCCGATGGTGGGCGCGGTGGCGGCGACGGAAGGCGATCCGATGACCACGATCGACAGGCTCCTGTTCGGGGACAACCAGTTCTTCGGCGTCAACCACATGTCCGAGGAGAAGGCGCGTGCACAGCAGATGCGCTTCCAGGACATCGGCGCGGTGCAGTCCGTGCTCGACGCGGCGTACGACGAAGGCATCCACACCTTCATGTGCACCACGCACGACCGGGTGGCCCAGATCGCCGACCATGTGCGCGCGCACCCCGACCGCTACGGCGACTTCAGGTTCTTCCCCTGCATGCCGTACGCGCACAAGTACGCCAACGCCGTCACCGAGGACGGCATGATCGGCGCGATCAAGCGCTTTCTGCCCGATGACGGGTTCCTCGACGCGGCCTTCCGGGGCGGGAAGTCGTTCGCACGCAAGGACATCGAGGGCATCATCACGCTGCTGGTGGACGCGGAGATGAAGATGTTCGCCGGGTTGTCCACTCCGGTCATCTGGCTGCAGAACGTGGTGGTCGACCTGCTGCTCGGGCTGCACTTCGACGAGGCGTTCCGCATCTTCCACGATCACGTCCGGTCGAAGTACGGGGCCGAGCCGGGGTTCATCACGATGAACGCGCCCCTGCTGGCGTCGCGTCTGGCCGGACTCGGTCTCGAGCGGCCGCTCATCTGCGCCAACTACAACAAGATCGGCTTTCGGATGTCGGGGGGCCAGGACGCCTACCGAGCGATGCTCGAGAGCGGGGATGTGCGCTTCGTCGCGATGTCGGTCCTGGCCTCGGGAGCCATCGCGCCGCGCGAGGCCATCGAATGGGTGTGCACCCAGCCGGGCGTGGAGTCGATCGTCTTCGGCGCCTCGAGCCGGGCCAACATCCGTGCCACCCGCGAGCTGGTGGACACGTTCTGGGGGGACGCTCGGGTCGATGCGCGTCCTGTATGACACCTACTGGTGGACGTCCGGGCCGATTTCAGGGCGGGTGGTCGTCCGCGAGATCCTGCGGGCTTGGCGCGACGAGTTCCCCCAGGACGAGTTCGTCCTGGCGGTGCGGCCGCGCGATCGCGCGGCCGTGGCGGCGGAGTTCCCCGGGTGCCGGCAGGTGCGGATCTTCGGGCGGCCGCACGGCATCGCGACTCTGACGCAGTACGCCTTCCACGCCCGCCGGCACGGCGTGGACCTCGCATACACGCAGAACTTCGCGCCCCCGGGCGTGTGGTCGGCGATCTTCGTTCACGACGTGATGTACCAGACGAACCCCGAGTGGTTCACCCGACCGGAGCGCGCGTACTTCTGGCTGATCCCGTTCTTCGCCCGCGGTGCCGACCTGGTCGTGACGTCCTCGCAGAACGAGGCGCGCCGTATCCGCGACCACAACCCGCGCCTGCGCCGGGTGGAGCCCGTCGGCCTCGCGGTGGCCAGCGCCCTGACCGACGCTGACCCGGTGATGCCCGAGGTCGCACGCGGTCTCGACGGGTTCGTTCTCACGGTGGGCCGGCTCAACGTGCGCAAGAACCTGGGAATCGCGCTGTCGGGCGCTCTCGCGTCCGGGCGACTGACCCCGCAGCGCCCCCTCGTCGTGGTCGGTGGTGAGGACGGCCGGTCCGCCGACCTGCCGGCCGGGACCGCGTGGGCGGTCGAGCAGGGACTCATCCGCTTCGTGCCGCGAGTCTCCGATGCCGAACTGGCCTGGCTCTACACGAACGCGGACCTGTTCGTCTGCCTGGCGCTCGACGAGGGCTTCGGGCTGCCCCCGGTCGAGGCCGCCCATTTCGGTACCCCGGTCGTGGTCAGCGACATCGCGGTGTTCCGCGAGAACCTGGGCGACCACGCGATCTACGTCGACCCTCACGACGTGGAGGCCGTGGCCGAGGCGGTGCGGTCCGCGCCGCGTGACCGCCTCGACGTGCGCGGCTTGTTCCCGACGTGGCACAACTGTGCGCGCAACCTGCGCGAATCGATCTGGAAAGCCCGACAGAATCTCGAAACATGATCTTCATCACGCCGTAGTTTGGGGTTCCCGTCGCGGTTCTATATTCTTGCGAAGGTTTTGTGATCCTCCTGCCATTCGGGGGCTGGCGGTTGCTGCCCGGTAGCGTCCCCCGATGTTGCCGCACGACAACGTGGTTCACACCACTGGAGGCACTCAGTGCGCTTCTCGATCCCTGCACGCCGACCCACCCAGGACGCGGTCGCGTCCGCCAGCTCAGTCGGTCACCGCCGACGGACCCCGGAGCCAATGCGGGAAGGCCCCCGCACCAGGGTCGTGAGGCGGGTGGTCCTGGCGGGTACGGCCTTGCTGGTGAGCACGGTCGTCGTCTCGGCGTCCAGCGCCACGGCCGAGTTGGAGGACGACTTCACCCGTACCGTCGCGAACGGCTGGGGACGATCGACCTCGGGCTTGGACTACAAGTACCCGTGGGGCACCCCGCGCGGGGTGCTGAGCACCAACGGCAGCCAGGGCGTCGTCGATCTCGCCAGCGGCACCGGGTCGCTCGTCGAGGCGGGCGTCGACTTCCGTGACGTCACGACGTCGGCGAGGTTCGCGGTCGAAGCGATGCCGGCCAAGGGCAACGGCATCGGCCCGACTCTGCACACGCGCGTCGGCTCGTCCGGCGCCTACCGGCTCGTCACGCGGTTCGCCGCGAACGGTCGCGTGGCGGTGTCGCTGGACCGGATGACGGCGGGTCGCGCCGTCTCCATGCTCGCCACCCAGTCCTCGTCGTGGACCGTGGCGGCCGGGGAGCGCGTCACCTCGACCTTGACGGTGACCGGCACCGACCCGGTCACGCTGGAGGGCCGGGTCACGGCTCCCGGCGGCCAGACCGTCCAGCTGAAGCAGCAGGACGCCAGCGCCTCGCGCATCGAGTCGGCCGGACCGGTCCGGCTCGAGACCTACCTCTCGTCGGGTTCGCCGCGGACGAAGCTCCTGGTGGACGATTGGACGGCCAAGGCCGCCACCGCGCCTGCGCCCAGCCCGGCGCCCACGCCGACGGCGGCTCCCAGGCCGACGCCCGTACCCACGCCAACTGCGGCTCCCGCGTCGACGCCCGCCCCCACGCCGACCCCGGCTCCCGCGCCGACGGTCCCGGCAACGGAGAGCGGCTCGAGCGCGTCGGACGCCGGATCGGTGCCGCTGGGCCAGGCCCGATACCCGGTGCCGGCTGGTGCGGTGTTCGTGTCGCCGTCGGGTTCGGACTCGAACAAGGGCACGCAGGCGGCTCCGTTGAGGACGATCACGCGGGCCACCTCGGTGACTCCGGCCGGTGGCACGATCGTGCTGCGTGGTGGCGAGTACCGCGAGTCGGTGATGATGCCGGGGCACAAGGCGCTGCACATCCAGAACTACCCGGGTGAGGCAGCGTGGCTGGACGGGTCGCAGGTCGTGACCGGCTGGGCGAAGTCCGGCAGCACGTGGGTGCGCTCGGGGTGGACCGCCGAGTTCGACAGGAGCCCCACCTATACCCGTGGCAAGGCTGATGGCACGGAGCCGGGGTGGCAGTTCGTGAACCCGGCCTATCCGATGGCCGCGCATCCGGACCAGGTGTTCGTCGACGGCAAGCCGCTGCAGCAGGTCAAGTCACGTGATCTGGTCAAGGCCGGCACGTTCTATGCCGACTATGCCCGCGACGAGCTGGTCATCGGTTCCGATCCTGCGGGCAGGACCGTCCGCGCCAGTGACCTGGTCCTCGGCCTGACGGCGACTGCTCCGGGGTCGACCGTGCGTGGCATCGGTGTTTTCCGGTATGCCAACTCCGTCCCGGACAAGGGCGTGCTGCGTCTCTACGCCGCGAACCAGACGGTGGAGAACGTGATCGTCAGTGACAGCGCCACGCAGGGCATTGCGCTGCTGGGCTCGAACATCACGCTGCGCAAGGTGACCAGCTCGGACAACGGCCTGAACGGCATCGAGACGTCCAAGACGAACAACCTGATGATCGATCGGGTGCGGGTGGAGCGCAACAACCGTGAGCGGTTCAATCCGGCGCCGGTGGCCGCGGGCATCAAGGCTCACACCACCCGTGGCGGCGTGATCAAGGACAGCGTGTTCAGCAACAACCACGCCAACGGCATCTGGTTCGACGTGTCGAACCACGACATCAAGATCTGGAACAACGACGTCTCGGGCAACTCCGACGACGGAGTGATCCTCGAGCTGTCGCAGAAGCTGCAGGTGATCAACAACCGCATCGTCGGCAACGGCGTTCAGGGTCTGTTCCTGCTCGACTCCGGCGACGCGCAGATCTGGAACAACACGATCATCGGCGGCACCGACCCGGTCCGGATCCACGACACCCCCCGCAACGCGAAGGATCTGAACTCGGCGCCCTACGGCTATGACCCGCGTCAGCCGAAGCCGGACCCGACGGTCACGTGGGAGGTCTTCAACATCGAGATGAAGAACAACGTCATCGGTGGGCAGAAGGGTGGCTGGTGTGGTGTGTTCTGCCTGCTGAACGACTCCGACTCGCGCACCGGGGCGCAGATGGCCAAGGTCGACGGCAACATCTACCAGCGCACCAGCGCCACGGCTCCCAAGGAGCTCATCCGCTGGTCGGGCGGCAAGGGCGTCAGGACCAACTACGGCTCACTCACCGCGTTCCGCACCGCCGTCGGCGGCCAGGAGACCTCGGGCACCGAGGTCGCCACCACGGTGTCGGCGCTGACGTCGATGTTGACGTCGGTGCTGCCCAAGGCGGGGGTTCCGATCCCGGCATCGGTCGCTTCGGTGATCGGTGTCCCTCACGGCACCGTACGAGTCGGTCAGATCGACTGACCCCACACCCGTCGCGGGTCACCCGCGCCGGAACCTCCGACGAGCGGCCTCGCGCACTGCCAGCGCGAGGCCGCTCGCTGTTCCGCCTGCCCGCCAGTCGTTCGGCCGACCACCACCACCGAGCCCCGATCGGATTTCGCCCGCAATCGGAAGCAATCTCGACGCCGCACGCGTCCTGCAAACCACTTGTATCCCCTCATTAACACATGTCACACTCGTCGCATGCGTCCCCCCCGGACCACGGGCTGTCTCTTCAGCGTCAGCATCCTCGTGGCGTGCCTCCTCGCGTTCGCAGCGCCGTCGGCCCAGGCTGCCCCTGCCCGCGGCCAGATCGCCTCGGGGGTGACCCCCGCCGCTGCGGTGAAGCAAGCCCAGGCTCCGAAGCTCCGTCTCGCCGTGTCGCGTTCGAAGGTCTCGCCCGGCTCCCGCGTCCCCTTCCGCGTCACCAACGGCACCAACGTCAAGCGGCCCGTGCGCATCCAACGCTGGGATCCGCGCAAGCGGGTCTGGCGCACGGTCGCCACCCGTACCGTGAAGCGGACCACGCGGGTCACCCTCAGGGTCCCGAAGGGCACGTGGCGCTACCGCGCCGTGGCACCGACGACGAAGATCCGTCCGGCCACGAAGGTCACGCGGATCAGAGCCGTTCGCTCCCGCGTCGTCTCAGTGCGCGGCATCGTGACCCGCAAGCCCGCCCAGCCGGCACCGCGTCCCACCGAAGCCCCGGCGCCGGGTCCTGAGCCGTCGGCTGTTCCGGGTCCTGAGCCGTCGGCCGCGCCGGGTCCCGAGCCGACCGCCGTCCCGTCTCCGACTCCGTCGCCGTCGGTTCCTGTGCCGAGTGGTGGGTCGAGTGACGCGGGATCTGTCGCGTTGGGCGAGGCGAGCTATCCGGTGCCGGCTGGTGCGGTGTTCGTGTCGCCGTCGGGTTCGGATGCGGGCAAGGGCACGCAGGCGGCTCCGTTGAGGACGATCACGCGGGCCACCTCGGTGACTCCGGCCGGTGGCACGATCGTGCTGCGTGGTGGCGAGTACCGCGAGTCGGTGATGATGCCGGGGCACAAGGCGCTGCACATCCAGAACTACCCGGGTGAGGCAGCGTGGCTGGACGGGTCGCAGGTCGTGACCGGCTGGGCGAAGTCCGGCAGCACGTGGGTGCGCTCGGGGTGGACCGCCGAGTTCGACAGGAGCCCCACCTATACCCGTGGCAAGGCTGATGGCACGGAGCCGGGGTGGCAGTTCGTGAACCCGGCCTATCCGATGGCCGCGCATCCGGACCAGGTGTTCGTCGACGGCAAGCCGCTGCAGCAGGTCAAGTCACGTGATCTGGTCAAGGCCGGCACGTTCTATGCCGACTATGCCCGCGACGAGCTGGTCATCGGTTCCGATCCTGCGGGCAGGACCGTCCGCGCCAGTGACCTGGTCCTCGGCCTGACGGCGACCGCGCCGGGCTCGTCGGTCAAGGGGATCGGCTTGTTCCGGTTCGCGAACTCGGTGTCGGACAAGGGCGTGCTGCGCTTGTGGGCTTCGGACCAGACGGCGGAGAACGTGATCGTCAGTGACAGCGCCACGCAGGGCATTGCGCTGCTGGGCTCGAACATCACGCTGCGCAAGGTGACCAGCTCGGACAACGGCCTGAACGGCATCGAGACGTCCAAGACGAACAACCTGATGATCGATCGGGTGCGGGTGGAGCGCAACAACCGTGAGCGGTTCAATCCGGCGCCGGTGGCCGCGGGCATCAAGGCTCACACCACCCGTGGCGGCGTGATCAAGGACAGCGTGTTCAGCAACAACCACGCCAACGGCATCTGGTTCGACGTGTCGAACCACGACATCAAGATCTGGAACAACGACGTCTCGGGCAACTCCGACGACGGAGTGATCCTCGAGCTGTCGCAGAAGCTGCAGGTGATCAACAACCGCATCGTCGGCAACGGCGTTCAGGGTCTGTTCCTGCTCGACTCCGGCGACGCGCAGATCTGGAACAACACGATCATCGGCGGCACCGACCCGGTCCGGATCCACGACACCCCCCGCAACGCGAAGGATCTGAACTCGGCGCCCTACGGCTATGACCCGCGTCAGCCGAAGCCGGACCCGACGGTCACGTGGGAGGTCTTCAACATCGAGATGAAGAACAACGTCATCGGTGGGCAGAAGGGTGGCTGGTGTGGTGTGTTCTGCCTGCTGAACGACTCCGACTCGCGCACCGGGGCGCAGATGGCCAAGGTCGACGGCAACATCTACCAGCGCACCAGCGCCACGGCTCCCAAGGAGCTCATCCGCTGGTCGGGCGGCAAGGGCGTCAGGACCAACTACGGCTCACTCACCGCGTTCCGCACCGCCGTCGGCGGCCAGGAGACCTCGGGCACCGAGCTTCTTGGTGGGCTGCCCGCGTCGCTGCCGAATGCCGGGGTGCCGATCCCGTCCGCGGTGGCGTCGGTGATCGGCGTTGCTGGCGGCACGCTCCGGGTCGGTCGGATCGACTGACCCCGCACCCGTCGCGGGTCACCCGCGCCGGAACATCCGACGAGCGACCTCGCGCACTGCCAGCGCGAGGCCCTCGGTGGTGCCACGGCTGACCGCTCGGAGCCCGCTGCGGGACTGCAGGAGCTGACGGCGCCCGCCCTGCATGAGGATGAGCCAGCTCTGGCGTGGTGTCTTGAGGATCCACACGAGGAGGTCGCGTGTCCCGAGGTGACGGGCGGCGAACAGCAGCCGGTTCCGCGCGCAGTACTGGTAGTAGAGGTCCGACTTCGCCCGCGAGGTGAGCTTCTCCTGCGTGCCGTTCTCGTCGTGAATCGCCTGGACGTCCTTGAGCACGTCCAGGTGGGCACCGTGGCGCGCGGCTCGGACGCTGAAGTCGACGTCCTCCCAATAGAGAAAGTAGTCCTCGTCGAAGCCGCCCACCGCCTCGAACAGGCGAACCGTGAACGCCATGCAGGCGCCGCTGATCCACGGCCACGTGCGCGGCGGCGGGCTGGTGACGTCGTCGATGCGCAGCATCCGGCCGGTGTCGAGGCGCACCGCCGAGCCCCAGAAGTAGATGTCGCCCGTGGACGTCGCCACGACGGGGGACACCAGCGCGAGCGGGTCGTCGGCCAGGCCTCGTCGGATCGCCTCGATCGCCTCGGCGCCCAGTCGCGCGTCCGGGTTGAGCAGGATCACGGCCTCGTGGCCGAGCTCCGCGGCCGTGTGGACGCCGAGGTTCACGCCACCGCCGAAGCCGAGGTTGCTCGGCGCCTCGACGAAGGCCCAGTCGTGGGTCGCCGCGAGCTCGCGCGCGGCCTCACGGTCGGCGGCGGACTTGAGGTTGTCCACCACGACGACCGGCACCTCCCCGAGCGCGGCCGTGTTGGTGCCGAGCAGCTCGTGGGAGCCGTAGTTGACGACGACGACGGCCAGGCTCACGACGGGTCCCCCGAGCGGGCGCGGCCGGTCGGCGCGGTGACGGCGGTGCGCCGCCGCGCGGCCAGACGGGTGCGGACCCTGCGGACAGTCATCGTCCGCAGGTATGCCCCCTTGAACCGGACGATGAACCACAGTCCCGCGGTGGTGGACGACCAGAGTCCGCGTACCGCCCAGAGGCGGGCGAACGACCGCGACGAGGTCAACGTCGCCTTGGCGAGCGCCTTGCGGTGGATGCCCAGGAACGGCGAGTCGAGATGGTCGAGTGCCGCGAGGTCCTCGGCGATCCCCCGCGGCGTCCGGCTGGGCCAGATGGTGGTGGAGCGGACGGTGGACCCGTCGATCTCGGCGTCCAGGCTGCCATCGCGGGCGATGATCCAGCCGGCGTAGAGCGGGAACTCGAGCAGGCCGGCCCGGGCGAACTCCTGCGCGAAGGGAAGCCCGCTGCGCCGTTCAACGTCGGAGACGAGGTCGGCGCACACGTCCCGCGACACCACGACCGGCGTGTGGGTGACCATGAAGTGATCGAGCCACTCCTGCGGGTCGACGCCCACGTACCGCAGGACGTCGGCCACCCGCTGTTCCAGCGCGTGGCCCCGGTAGGTGTGGCTGGCGCCGCGGGCGCGGCCGTCCTCGGCGAGGAACGTGCTCCGGTCCGTCGGCTGGATCCAGTGGTTCTTGGCGTCGAGGACGAGGAAGTGGCTCGTGTCGATCTCGCGATGGACGATGAGCTTGAGGACCTGCTGACCAACCCAGCCCGGCAGCGTCGGCAGGTCGGTGAGGTCCTGCGGGCGGACGAAGCGGACCCGATCGCGCCACGGGCCGAACTGGCGCAGCAATCGTTCTTGCGTGCGACGTGAGACCCCGCGGTGCGTGTTGTCGATGACGACGATGCGCTCGAACTCGCCCGGAGCGTGGTACCTGACCAGTGAGCGAGCCTGCAGCTTGAGCAAGCCGATCTCGGCCTCGAAGAAGACGGTGACCATGCTCAGGGTCGCTCCCGCCGCCGCCATGGACGAAGCGTAGCGTCCGGCGACCGGTCGGGGGACTCGTTTTTTACGCCGACGACAGCGCCCATCTCAAGTACCCTGTGACAGTCGCGCCGCCGGGCCGGAGAGGGAGTGGACCGTGGGTCTCATGCAGTTCCTCCGCGTCCTGGTCAAGCACTGGGCGCTGGTCGTGATCCCGTTCCTGCTGTGCGTCCTGGGCACGTTCGTCTTCTCCAAGCAGGCGACGCCGCTCTACACGGCCTCGGCCAGCAGCTACTTCACGCTGCCGGTCGGTCAGTCGGGCACCGATCTGTTCCAAGGAGCCAACTACACCCAGCAGCAGCTCGGCTCTTACGCGCAACTGGCCTCGACGCCGCTCATTTTGGACCCCGTGATCGAGGACCTCGGTCTCGACACCACACCGCGGATGCTCAAGAACCGGATGACGGTCTCGGTCGTGCCCGACTCGGTCCTCATCACGGTCGCCGTCGAGGACGAGGACCCCGACCGTGCCGCGGCGATCGCGAACCGCGTGACGAAGGAACTGGCCACCGCCACCGCCGCCCTGGCTCCCCGCCTGGGCAACGGCAAGCCCGCCATCTCGGCCACCACGGTCGCCAAAGCGACGCCGCCGGAGGGGCCGTCGTCGCCCAACACCAAGCGGAACATCCTCGCCGGTGCCCTCGTGGGCCTGTTCCTGGGCGTCCTGCTGGCGCTCGCCCGCGAGCTGCTGGACACCCGTGTCCGGTCCGCCGAGGACCTGCCCGAGGGCCTGCCGGTTCTGGCGGAGGTCGAGCGCGGACGGGTCATCCGGCCCGGCAGCGGCGATCAGTCGCACAAGAACCACGCCCAGTTCATCCTCGACGAGGCGCTGCGCCGTGTGAAGACCAGCCTGCGCTTCATCGACGTCGAGCGGCCCGCCCGTGTCATCGCGCTGAGTTCGAGCATCTCGGGCGAGGGCAAGACCAGCCTCGCGATCCAGTTCGCGCGCGTCCTCTCGGAGGGCTCGGGCGCGGTGCTGCTCATCGAGGCAGACCTTCGGCGCCCTCGCATCGCGTCGCGCCTCGGCGTCGACAGCGGCATCGGCCTCTCGGACGTGCTGGCCGGCTCGGTCTCGGTCGAGCAGGCCGCGCAGAGCGCCCTGACGCCGGGGTTGTCGGTGCTCACCAGCGGCAGCGCCGTTCCCAACCCGGCCGAACTGCTCGCCAGTCAGGCGATGGGATCCTTGCTGGCCAGCCTGCGCATGCGGTACGAGTACATCGTCATCGACGCGCCTCCCGTGCTTCCCGTCACCGACGCCTCCGTCCTGGCCACCCAGGTCGACGGCACGCTGCTGGTGGCGCGGTACGGCAAGGTCACCCGCGCCCAGCTCGCGACGGCCGTGGAGACCCTGCGCCAGGTCGATGCACGGCTGCTCGGCGTCGTGATCAACGCAGCGCCGGGCGCCTCGCGCCGTCGCGCGAAGCACGCGACGTACTGGTACGCGACCGAGCACTGAGACGCCGGCTGCGCTCAGTTCGCCGAACGAGAGGCCGTTAACGGCAGGGCGAACTACAGTTCACCGCATGGAGTTGATCTCGGGCGACTCGGCGTCTTCAGACGTGTTCACGCTGGTGGCCGTGTGCACGGCGAACGTGTGCCGGTCGCCGGTCATGGCCACCGTCCTGTCGCACGCCATGGAGCCGTACGCAGGTCTCGCCGGGTCCGGGGTCTACGTCACGAGTGCCGGAGTCACCGCCGCCACGGGCGCTCCCATCGACGCGCGGACGGCCGAGGCGCTGTCCCAGGCGGGCTTCGCGTTGCCCGAGACCGTCGCCACGCAGTTGGAACGCGACCAGGTGGCCTCCGCCGACCTCATCCTGACGGCATCGCGCCGACACCGGGCGACGATCGTGCGGATGATGCCGCAGGCACGGGACCGGACGTTCACGATCCGAGAGTTCGCGCGCTACTGCGAGTTGCTGTCCAGCGACTCGATCGAGGGCGTCGCGGCTCCCGATCGGCTGCGCAGCGTCCTGTCGCAGGTCCAAGAGATGCGCGGGTTCGACCTGCCGTCGCGGCCCCACGACGACGACGTGGCCGATCCGATCGCCGGCTCGCGCCGTGTGCACCGCAAGGCCGTCAGGACGATCGTTGCCGCGGCCGAGTCGATCCTCGCGGTGGTCGATGCCCGCGCGCATGACCTGACGGCGGGCACGTCGAGCTCCCGCACGGGCTGGGACACCCTGCTCGAGTTGGCGCGCGCCGTGCGCTGACCGCGCTGGTCAGGCCACGGGCGCGAGCGGGTAGAGCCGGTCGCGGTGGCGGCGGATGTAGATCGCGACGGGGATGATCTGGCACACGACCGTGGCGATGACGTAGGCCAGCGGCGGGCCCTCCACCCCCATGGCGCGGGTCAACGCGATGCTGAGCCCGAAGCTGAGCGCGGCCATGCTCAGAGCAGGCACGACCTGGAACCGGATCCCGGGCGTGTCCATGATGAACATCCCCATCGGGTACAGGACGGCCGAGCAGGTGATCATCGCGCCGAACGCGACGATGGTCGAGCTCGGCACCGACACCTCCCCGCTCGTGATGAAGCCGAAGAGGTCGTCGCGGACCAGCCAGATCATCGCGCTCGCCAGGATCATTCCGGCGGCGAAGGCCGCGGAGAGACTCCAGGGTCCGTGGCGGAGGTCGCCGTGGGCCCGTTGGCGGGCGTAGCGGGGCCACAGCGCCGCGCCCGCGGCCACCACAAGGCCCATCAGTGCGAAGAAGACCTGCCCCGCCACGCTGTACTGCGCAACATCATCGGTGGTGCCGAACTGGGCGACGACGTACCGCTGCGACGAAAGGGCGATGGGCGCGGCGATCATGTGCGCCAGCATCGGCCAGCCCACGTCCATCACGCGGGCACCCGCGACCGCGCGCAGGCGGGGGATGTCACGCAGTGCACGCGTCACGAGGGGAGCGGTCATCCGGGCGGTCACGATGAGGCCGATCAGGCCCACGATGAACGACGCGACGTAGGACGACATCGCCAGATACGAGGACAGGTCCTCGCCACCGCCCAGGAGCAGCCGGACCAGGAGGAAGTTCAACGGCGAGATGAGTCCTTGGAGCAGGATCGTGAGGTGGTTCCGGCGCAGCCCGAGCATGATGCGGACCCAGAGTCCGAGGGGGATGCCACAGGCGAAGACGCTCAGGCACGCGAAGGCGGCCGAGGGCGCGCCCGGGATCTGCCCAGCGTCACCCAGCAGCGCGGCCCAACCGCCCGTCAGCAGCAGGACCGTGTTCAGGCACTGGATGGCGGCCGCGAAGCACACGACGATGCGTCCCACGGAGGTCAGCTGCGCACGGACCTGCGGATCGGTCCGCGGGTCATCGCTGGTGGCGACGCCGTTGACCAGCACGGCGCCCGCGCCCAGATCCGAGAACGTCAGCAGGGCCGGGATCGCGACGAGGAGTGCATACAGCGAGTAGTGCTCGACCCCGACCGTGCCCAAGATGAGTCGGGCGGTCAAGATGCCGAAGACCATCGAGGTGAATGTCGTGGCGCCCTTGGCCAGCAGTGCGAGCAGGGAGTTCATCCGCGGGCGGAGGCCGTCGCTCGCCGCCGCCCCGCCAGCGGACTCGCCGGGAGCGTCTCGTGGCGCATCAGGCCACCCCGGCGTCCAGGGCGCGCAGCTCGCGCCACCACTTGCGCAGTGCGAGGGCCAGGAGAGCGGCGCAGCCGACGAACGTGACCGTCCACAGGACCCGGAACCCGACGGTCCACCCCAGGAGGGCGAACGCCCAGCACTGGAATCCGTAGTCGGTCGGCAGGATCAGGAACCGGCGCAACGGCCCCTCAGGCGGCGCCGGCTCCGTCGGGGCGCTGATGGCGGCGGGGCGCAGCGTCGGGATGAGCATGAGCCCGAAGAACATCGCGGCCGCGACGACGGTGAAGCCGAGCGGGACGAGCAGCCACGCGTCGTGGGGCAGGTCGGCGAACCGGAACCAGGACACCGCGACGGCGAGGTGCAGCGTCAAGGTCTTGAAGCAGTCCACGGTGTGGTCGAGCCACTCGCCCGCGAGCGATCCGCCGCCGCGCAGGCGAGCAAGCTGGCCGTCGACGGAGTCCATGACGTACCCCGCCGCCAGCAGGAACGCGATCAGCAGTCCCAGCCACCACGTGGGCCGCACCGTGGCCAGCAGCGTGATCGCGCTGGCCGACAGGGTGGCGCTGATGGCGGTGGCCTGGTTGGGGCGCATCCCGTGGGAGTTGCACCACGCGGCGACGATGCGGCCCAGCGGTCGGTTGACGTGCCGCGAGTACGCGGGAGTGCCGCGCGCGGGCTTCTGGGCGGCGCGTAGGTCGGCCAGACCGAAGCGAAAACTCTGTCGTTCGGACGTCACGGTGCCTCCGTCTGCTCCCCGGGATACGGAGCAGCGTAGTGGACCCGGGCCGGGCCACGTGCTGCTTTCCGCTCGGGTTCCTGGGAGATCGTGGCGCGTGACCGCTGCCTTCGGGTCCCAAAGAACCCTTGAGACACATGTGCCTCTGGACTTACGGTTCTTGCATGAGACCTCTCGCGGCAGCGGCGGTCGTCCTCGCGGTCGGTTCCGGCGCCATGACCCCCTCGGCCGCTCGCGCGACCCAGGACGGGGTGCGCGAGGTCGCGGTCCCGAAGGCTGCCCGCGCCGCGATCGTGAAGCGACCCACGACGGTGATCGGCAGCGGCATGCCTCGCAGCTGCACCTCCGCGAAGGTCGTCAAGGCCGTGCACAAGGGCGGCGTCATCACCTTCGACTGCGGCCGCAAGCCGGTGGTCATCAAGATGAACAAGACCGCCAAGGTGTGGAACACCCGTAAGAAGGTTGTCATCGACGGCGGCAACAAGGTCACGCTCGACGGCCGAGGCAAGCGCCGCATCATCTACATGCACACGTGCGACAAGCGCCAGCGCTGGGCGACCGAGCACTGCCAGCGCCAGTCGTTCCCGCGCCTCGTGGTCCAGAACATCACGCTGCGCAATGGCTACGCGGCCGGCCGCACCGACCAGGACGGCGGCGGTGCGATCCTCGCGCGCGGCGGGCACTTCAAGGCGGTCAACGTCACCTTCCGCAACAACCGCTGCGCCAAGGTCGGCCCGGACGTCGGCGGCGCCGGCCTGCGAATCGGGTCGGGCTACGCACATCGTCCGAACTACGTGGTCAACAGCACCTTCACCGGTGGTCGCTGCAGCAACGGTGGCGGGATCAGCCTGTGGAACGCGTCGCTGCGCGTGTACAACAGCCGATTCGAGAACAACAAGGCCATCGGCCACGGCCTCAATCCCGCCCGCAAGGGCACGCCCGGCGGCGGCAGCGGGGGTGCGATCTACGCCGACGTCTTCGACCAGCGGCTGCGGGTCGCGGGGACGCTCATGCGCAGGAACTCGGGCCGCTCGTCCTCGGGCGCGGTCTTCTTCGTGAGCAACAACCGCGTCGGCTCCCTCGCGGTGCGCCGGTCGACGCTGGTGAACAACCCCGATCCGGCGCACAGCCGGGGCTTCCCGGGCATCTATCACCTCGGACGTCACCCGCGTCCGGTGATCGTCGACTCCATCGTCCGCTGAGCGGGGCCGGTCGCGACCGATGCGTTCAGGCTCCGATGGGACGATCACACCGCGCGCCGTAGGCTTGACAGGTCATGGCCCAACCTGAACTGACCGCTGCGGTCGCTGCCGAACCCCACCTCGCCGCCTTCGTCTCCGACCTTCGTGACGGCGATGGTGGATCGCAGCTGACCGCGCCTCCCGCGCTGCATCCGTTCGTCGCCGCCGCGCTGGCCGACGGCCCTGGCGTGACCGTCGCCGTCACGGCCACCGAGCGCGAGGCGGACGAGCTCACCCGTGCCGTCGCCGCCCTCATCGGGCCCGAAGCCGTCGCGACGTTCCCGGCCTGGGAGACCCTGCCGCACGAGCGCCTGTCGCCGCGGTCGGACACCGTCGGACGCCGTCTGGCCGTGCTGCGCCGGGTCGTCCATGGCGGCGAGGATCGTCCGAAGGTCGTCGTCGCTCCCGTCCGCTCGATCCTGCAGCCGCAGATGAAAGGGCTGGCCGACCTCGAGCCCGTCGAGCTCGTCGCGGGCCAGGACGTCGAGCTCGACGACGTTGTCCGCCGGCTCGCCGCCGCGGCCTACACGCGCGTCGACCTGGTCGAGCGTCGCGGCGAGTTCGCCGTGCGCGGAGGCATCGTCGACGTCTTCCCGCCCACCGAGGACCACCCGCTGCGGGTCGAGTTCTGGGGCGACACCGTCGACGAGGTCCGCCGATTCGCCGTGGCCGACCAGCGCACCCTGGAGCCGGTCGATCGGCTGTGGGCGCCGCCGTGCCGCGAGATGCTGCTGACCGACGAGGTCCGCGCCACGGCCGCGCGCTACGCCCAGACCCACCCCTCGATGGCCGAGCTCTTCACCAAGCTGGCCGAGGGTCACGCGGTCGAGGGCATGGAGTCCCTGGCGCCCGTGCTGGCGGGCGAGATGGAGCTGTTCGTCGACCTGCTGCCCCCTGGCTCGACGGTCGTGACGAACGACCCCGAGCGGATCCGCGCCCGGGCGGCTGACCTCTTCGCGACGAGCGAGGAGTTCCTGGCCGCCTCGTGGGCCACGGCCGCGGACGGTGGCGAGAGCCCGATCGATGTCGGCGCCGCCGCGTTCCACGAGCTCGACGACGTCCGTCAGCACGTGGCGAAGCTGGGTCTCGGTTGGGGCGAGGTCTCGCCGTTCGCTTTGGACGAGTCGCACACGGTCGCCGCCGAGCCGGCGCCGCAGTACCGGGGCGAGATCGACGCCGCCCTGTCCGACGTGCTGGCCTGGCGCGGCCAGAAGCGGCACATCGTGATCGTCGCGCCCGCTCACGGTCAGGCGCAGCGCGCCGTGGAGTGGCTCGCCGAGCACGACGTCCCCGCCACGATCGTCGATCACGCCGACGGTCCGGGCGGCGCCGAGCAGCAGGTCGTCCAGGTCATCTGCGCCGAGCTGGGCCACGGCTTCGTGTCCGAGTCCCTCGGGCTCGTGCTGCTGACTCTCGAGGACCTCGTCGGCCAGCGCGCGCCCGAGCGCACGCAGCGGTCGATGCCCGCCCGTCGCCGCCGCCAGATCGACCCGCTCGAGCTCAAGCCCGGCGACGCCGTCGTGCACGAGCAGCACGGTGTCGCGCGCTACGTCGAGCTGGTGAACCGCGTCGTGCACGGCGCCGCCCGCGAGTACCTCGTGCTGGAATATGCGCCCAGCAAGCGGGGGCAGCCGCCGGACCGGCTGTTCGTGCCGATGGACCAGCTCGACCAGGTCAGTCGGTACGTCGGCGGCGAGGCTCCCTCGCTCGACCGCCTCGGCGGCGGCGACTGGCAGAACCGCAAGAGCCGCGCCCGCAAGGCCGTGCGCCAGATCGCCGACGAGCTGATCAAGCTCTACGCGGCCCGGCAGTCCACCAAGGGCCACGCCTTCGGCCCGGACACGCCCTGGCAGGCCGAGCTCGAGGACGCGTTCGCGCACGTCGAGACTCCCGACCAGCTGTCCACCATCGACGAGGTCAAGCGCGACATGGAGCGCGTCGTCCCGATGGATCGCCTGGTGTGCGGTGACGTCGGTTATGGCAAGACCGAGATCGCGGTGCGCGCGGCGTTCAAGGCGATCCAGGACGGCAAGCAGGTCATCCTGTTGGTCCCGACGACGCTGCTGGTGCAGCAGCACTACGCGACGTTCGCGGAGCGCTTCGGACAGTTCCCCGTCACGATCCGCCCCCTGTCGCGGTTCCAGACCGAGAAGGAGTCCAAGGCCACGCTCGAGGGACTGGCCGACGGCTCGATCGACATGGTCATCGGCACGCACCGGCTGCTGCAGCCGGGCGTCAGGATCAAGGACCTCGGGCTGGTCATCATCGACGAGGAGCAGCGGTTCGGAGTCGAGCACAAGGAGGCGCTGAAGCACCTGCGCGCCGCCGTCGACGTCCTGAGCATGTCCGCCACGCCGATCCCGCGCACGCTCGAGATGGCCGTCACGGGCATCCGCGAGATGAGCACGATCGCGACACCGCCGGAGGAGCGCCACCCCGTCCTGTCCTTCGTCGGACCGTACGAGGACCAGCAGGTCATCGCTGCGATTCGGCGCGAGCTGCTGCGCGAGGGCCAGGTCTTCTACCTGCACAACCGGGTGCAGAGCATGGAGAAGACCGCGGCGCGCATCCGCGAGCTCGTGCCCGAGGCCCGCGTGGCCGTGGCCCACGGCAAGATGGGCGAGCACCAGCTCGAGGAGGTCATGGTCGACTTCTGGGAGAAGCGGTTCGACGTCCTGGTGTGCACCACGATCGTCGAGTCGGGCCTGGACGTCTCGAACGCGAACACCATGATCATCGAGCGGGCGGACACCCTCGGCCTGTCGCAGCTGCACCAGCTGCGTGGCCGCGTCGGCCGAGGCCGCGATCGCGCCTACGCCTACTTCCTCTACCCGCCGGACAAGCCGCTCACCGAGACGGCGCACGACCGGCTGGTCACCATCGCGCAGCACTCCGAGCTCGGTGGCGGCATGGCCGTGGCCATGAAGGACCTCGAGATCCGCGGTGCGGGCAACCTGCTCGGCGGTGAGCAGTCCGGCCACATCGCCGACGTCGGCTTCGACCTGTACATCCGACTCGTGGGCGAGGCCGTCGCGGAGTTCCGCGGCGACGCGGCCCCCGAGAAGGAGGTCAAGCTCGAACTGCCGATCGAGGCGCACCTGCCGCACGACTACGTGCCCAGCGAGCGGCTGCGGCTCGAGATGTACAAGCGACTGGCCGACGTGCGCGCGACCGCCGACATCGAGGAGCTGCGCACCGAGCTGGCGGACCGCTACGGCCCGCCGCCCGAGCCGGTCGAGACGCTGCTGCAGGTGGCGGCGCTGCGAGTCAAGGTCCGCGCGGCGGGCCTGACCGAGGTGACGTCCGCCGGGTCCAACATCCGGTTCACGCCGGTCACCCTGTCGGAGTCCGCGAAGCTGCGGATCAACCGGATCTACCCGAAGAGCCTCTACAAGGAGGCCGTCAAGGTCCTGCTCGTCCCGGCGCCTCGCAAGGAGGGCATCGGCGGCGCACCCCTGCGTGGGCGCGAGCTGCTCGAGTGGGCCGGGCGTGTCGTCGACGCGATCACCGGCTGACCGCCGCCGCGTGGCTGCGGCGACCGATGCGGAAAAGCCCACGAACTCTGGCTGATTCTGGTTTACCGTCGACCGGTGAGTGTCATCGAGGAGGTGCCGTCCCCGGCCGAGGACCGGCCGCGCTGGCGGCGTACCGTCCGGAGTCTGCTGACCGTCACGGTGATCGTGGTGGTGCTGGCCGTGGTCGCGGCGCTGGGAGCCGACTTCTGGCTGCGGCGTCACCTCGGCGGCCAGGTGCACCAGCTGCCCGCGGCCATGCCGGTGGGGGAGCGCCCTGCGAGCACCCCGGACGAGTCGATGAACATCCTGCTGCTCGGCAGTGACAAGAGGGTGGACGGCTCGGTCGCGGGCCAGCGCAGCGACACGATGATGGTCATTCACGTCCCGGCCGACCGGAAGTCGATCAGCCTGGTCAGCATCCCGCGCGACTCGTGGGTGCAGGTGCCCGGGCACGGCCCGGCGAAGATCAACGCCGCGTTCTCGTGGGGCGGTCCCGCCCTGGCGGTGGAGACGATCGAGAAGCTCACCGACGTCCACATGGACCACGTGGCGGTGATCGACTGGGAGGGCTTCAAGCAGGTGACGGACCTGCTCGGCGGCGTCAGCGTGACCATCCCGAAGACGGTCAAGGACGGCTACTCCGGACGGACGTGGGAAGCGGGCACGTACGAGATGGACGGCGAGACGGCGCTGTCCTACGTGCGTCAGCGCGCCGGGCTGGCCGGTGGAGACCTGGATCGGATCAAGCGACAGCAGGCGTTCCTGCGCTCGTTGGCGGGCAAGACCCTGTCGCGTCCGACCTTCAGCGACCCTCGGCGCCTGTATCGAGTGCTCGACGCCGTGACGGCCAACCTCGGCATCGACGAGGGGTGGAGCACCGCCGACATGCGCAATCTCGCCTGGTCGCTGCGATCGGTCAGGTCGAAGGACATCTCGTTCACGGTGGTGCCGCTCAAGGCGCTGGGGATGGAGGGCGCCCAGAGCGTGGTCTATCTCGACCGCCCTGAGGGCGAGGAGCTGTGGCAGGCAGTGCGCGAGGATCGGCTCGCCGGTTGGATCGGCGAGACCGGCACGGGTCTGGCTGATGTGGTCGACTGACCGGGGCCGGTACTGTGGCGCCATGTCGAAGACCCGCTTGGCCGTTCTCGGGCTCGCCGCGCTGCTGTTGGCTGCCTGCGGTCCCGTCCATCCCGGTGCTGCCGCCGTCGTCGGCGACGCCCGGATTCCCATGACCGACGTCGATGACGTCGCGAGCGTCTACTGCACGGCCTCGCAGCAGCAGGCCGAGCAGGCCCAGCAGCAAGGTGGCGGCGGCGTGGACAGCGTGGCCCTGCGGCGCCAGGCGCTGGCGGATCTTCTCGTCGGCGAGGTCGCCGACCAGATCGCGCAGGAGCGTGGCTACTCGATCAAGGTCCCGGCGCTCACGGCCCAGGACAAGGCGCAGCTGGAGCAGCTGTTCGGCGACCAGGCCGACGAGGCCATGAAGCTGGTCGAGCGCAATCAGCGGACCAGCGCGATCGCCATCGAGCTGGCCCGCGAGGAGGCCCCCGAGGGCACCGACGACGAGCAGCTGGTCCAGGCGGGCCAGCAGCTGCTCGCCCAGGAGATCCCCGAGTTCGACGTCTCGGTCGATCCTCGCTTCGGGCTCGACGAGACGGTCCAGCAGGTCGCGGAGTCCGGCTCGTTGTCGGTCCCGGGCGGCGAGCTGGACGCCACGGCGGTCGAGGACCGGCCCGTGGCCCTGCAGTGCGCCTGACGTGAGCCAGGAGTTCGATCGCCTCGTCGAGGTCATGCGGCGGTTGCGGGCCGAGTGCCCGTGGACCCGCGAGCAGACCCACGAGTCCTTGCGTCGCTACGTGATCGAGGAGGCCTACGAGACGGCCGAGGCGATCGACCTGCGTGACTCGGACCATCTGCGTGAGGAGCTGGGCGACCTGTTGATGCAGGTCGTGATCCACGCCGCCATCGCCGAGTCCGACGACGAGGGCTGGACGACCGACGACGTCGTGCGGGGGATCGCCGACAAGCTGATCCACCGCAGCCCTCACGTCTTCGGGGACGTCACCGTCTCGTCGGCGGCCGAGGTCGACGCCATCTGGCAGCGGCTCAAGGCCGAGCGCAAGCAGCGCACCCACCCGCTCGAGGGCATCCCCGCCGACCTGCCGGCGCTGATGGCGGCGGACAAGGTGCTGGGCCGGGTCGACGCGCCCGTCGAGGGTGACGATCTCGGCGCTCGGTTGTTACGTCTCGTCGCCGAGGCGCGTTCCGCGGGAGTCGATCCCGAGGTGGAACTCCGCGCGGCCATCCGTCGTCACGCCGACGACGCGCCGAGTTCCTGAGCGCCCGTCCGCGACGCCGTGTCTGCGTCAGACGACGGTGATCTGCGGCCCGTAGAGCGCCATGACGTCGAGTGCCTTGGCGTGGTTCTCGGGGGTCGAGCCGCCGCATGCCTGCGCGACGACGCGCACGGTGGCGCCGGCGTCGGCGGCGGCGAGTGCCGTCGAGATGACGCAGCAGTCGGTCGCGACTCCCGTCAGGATCAGCTCGGGCGCCGGACCGGTGACCGCCTCGAGGGCAGGCCACTTGCCGAAGGTCGTCGCGTCGACCGTTCCGCCGACGGCCAGGTCGGCCACCTCGGGCACGAGGTCGAAGAGCGGGTCCGTCGCCGGGCGGTCCGCGAACGGCCACGCCTCGAAGTAGGCGCGCCAGGAGCCCGTGCGCTCGGCGGCGGGGGAGGGCACCCAGCGCGTCACGATCGTGCGATGGGCGGCGGCGAGCTCGCGGATCGGATCGACGATGGCACCGAACATCGGCGACCCCCACGGCGAGTCCGCCGCGGCGAACACGCGCTGCGGGTCGACGACGACGAGCCAGGGCTCGCTCACACCGACTCCTGGCGACGGACCCGCCCGCGCTGGGCGATCAGCGTGACCACGAAGCCGATCGCGAAGGCGAACAGCACGCCGAGGTTGGCGAAGGCCCACGCACCGATCCACTCGAGCTTGGTGGCGTTCCATTCAGCGAGGTTCAACGGCTCCAGCAGGTAGCCCTGCCAGTTGTTCCAGGTGACGTCCGCGGGGAAGGCGTTCACGACCAGCCCCCAGCCCACGACCGAGGCCCCGATGAGCGTGGCGATGGCGGGCCAGTTGACGGCGCCGTACCGGCCGTTCGGATCGAAGAGCGCGGCCTCGTCGTAGTCGCGCCGGCGCAGGGCGATGTCGGCGATCATGATGCCCGCCCACGCCGCGATGGGGACACCGAGCGTGATGAGGAAGCTCTGGAAGGGCGCCAGGAACGTCTCGGCGATGAAGACGACGTAGATCGTGCCGAGCGTCAGGATGACGCCGTCGACGAACGCGGCGGCCGGGCGCGGGATCTTGACGCCGAGGCTCAGCAGGGTGAGCCCCGAGGAGTAGATGCCGAGCACCGCTCCGCTGACCAGCGCCAGGACCGAGGCGATCAGGAACGGCACGAGGAACCAGGTCGGCAGGATCGTCGCGAGGGTGCCGATCGGGTCGTTCGCGATGCCGTCCTGCAGGTCGGGCCGCGAGCCCGCGAGCATGATGCCGTAGAGGACGAGCACGACCGGCGCCAGCGCGCCGCCGAGGGTGTTCCACAGGACGATGCGCCCACCCGAGGTCCCGCGACGCTGGTAGCGCGACCAGTCGGCGGCGATGTTGATCCAGCCGAAGCCGAACGCGGTCATCACCATCACGAAGGCGCCCACGACGGCCTGCATCGAGCCGTTCGGCACGGCGGTCAGGGCGTCGATGTCGATCTGGTCGAGCGTCAGTGCGATGTAGACGATCGTCGCCAGGCCGGTGAGCCACGTCAGGATCGACTGGAACCGGATGATGATGTGATAGCCCGCCACCGAGGCGGCGACGATGAGCGCGGCGATCACGGTCATCGCCAGGATCTTGGTGGTCGTGCCGCTGCTCCAGCCGAGCTCGCGGAAGACGGTGGCGGTCGCCAGGGTGGCCATGATCGCCAGGAACGTCTCCCAGCCGATCGAGATGATCCAGCTGAAGACGCCCGGCAGCTTCTGGCCGACGACGCCGAACGGGGCGCGCGACAGGATCATCGTCGGCGCCGAGCCGCGCTTGCCGGCGATCGCGATCAGTCCGCACGCGACGAAGGAGACGGTGATGCCGACGACGGCCACGAGGGAGGCCTGCCACCAGGAGATGCCCGCCCACAGCAGGTAGCTGCCGTAGGAGATGCCGAAGACCGACACGTTCGCGGCGAACCACGGCCAGAACAGGTCGGAGGGCTTCGCGGTGCGCTCGGACTCGTCGATGATCTCGATTCCGGTGGTCTCGATGCCCGCGCGGCGCACGGCCTCCAGGCCGCTGGAACCGTCGTTCTGAACCGTCATGTCCGTCCTCCTGATGAAGTGTCGTCCCACCTTCCCACGTACGAGGTGGTCGGTGACGGACCCGGCGCGTGCCCGCCGCGGTGACGACGGCCCGTCCGGCGCCCGCGGGCCCACCACGTCTCGGGCGCTGACGGCGCTAGGCTGAGGTTGATCGACCTCACACCCCGTTCCCAGACCGAGGAGCCTGTCATGGCCATCATCGACGACGTCGCCGCACGCGAAATCCTGGACTCCCGTGGCAACCCGACGGTCGAGGTCGAGGTCGTCCTCGACGACGGCTCCTTCGGCCGCGCCGCGGTTCCCTCCGGCGCCTCGACCGGCCAGTTCGAGGCCGTCGAGCTGCGCGACGGTGGCGACCGCTACCTCGGCAAGGGCGTGCTCAAGGCCGTCGAGGCCGTCAACGGCCCGCTGGCGGAGTCGCTCGTCGGGCTCGAGGCCGACGACCAGCGCGCCATCGACGAGATGATGATCGACCTCGACGGCACGCCCAACAAGGGCCAGTACGGCGCCAACGCGATCCTCGGCATCTCGCTCGCGGTCGCCCACGCCGCCGCCGAGTCCGCCGGCCTGCCGCTGTTCCGCTACGTCGGTGGCCCCAACGCGCACGTCCTGCCCGTCCCGATGATGAACATCCTCAACGGTGGCGCGCACGCCGACTCCAACGTCGACGTCCAGGAGTTCATGATCGCCCCGATCGGCGCCGAGTCCTTCGCCGAGTCGCTGCGCTGGGGCGCTGAGGTCTACCACGCCCTCAAGTCCGTCCTGAAGGAGAAGGGTCTGTCGACCGGTCTGGGCGACGAGGGCGGCTTCGCGCCCAACCTCGAGAGCAACCGTGCCGCGCTCGACCTCATCGCGACCGCGATCGAGAAGGCCGGCCTCAAGGTCGGCTCCGACATCGCGCTGGCGATGGACGTCGCGTCCAGCGAGTTCCACGACGACAAGGGCTACACCTTCGAGGGTGTCGCCCGGACGTCTGACGAGATGATCACCTACTACACCGAGCTGGTCGCCTCCTACCCGATCGTGTCCATCGAGGACCCGCTGGACGAGGAGGACTGGGCCGGCTGGAGCGCCATGACCGCCGCCCTCGGCGACAAGGTGCAGCTGGTGGGCGACGACCTGTTCGTCACGAACGTCGAGCGCCTCAGCCGCGGCATCGCCGAGAAGGCCGGCAACGCCATGCTGGTGAAGGTCAACCAGATCGGCTCGCTGTCCGAGACCCTGGACGCCGTCGACATGGCCCACCGCGCGGGGTTCCACAACATGATGAGCCACCGCTCGGGCGAGACCGAGGACGTCACGATCGCCGACCTGGCCGTCGCGACGAACTGCGGCCAGATCAAGACGGGTGCGCCCGCTCGCTCCGACCGTGTCGCCAAGTACAACCAGCTCCTGCGCATCGAGGAGCTGCTCGGCTCGGCCGCCACGTACGCCGGCGCGCGGGCCTTCCCCCGGTTCGCCTGAGCATGGCTGGACGCGGATCGTCACCGTCGTCGCGTCGACCCACGGGTCGGCGCGACGGCCGGTCGACCCCGCGGACGACCTCGCGTCCCTCGGTCGCCCCGGTGGCCGCCGGCCCCTCGGGCTCCGGCACGCGCTTCACGGCGCGGGCGCTGATCCTGCTGGGAGTCGCGGTCATGCTGATCGCCTCCTACACGGCCTCGGTCCACGCCTGGTGGCAGCAGCGCTCCGAGATCGTGGCGCTGGAGTCGCAGAACCGGCGCACCGAGGCCGAGATCGACGACCTGAAGGACCAGCAGAAGCGCTGGAACGACCCGGCCTACATCCGCCAGCAGGCGCGTGAGCGGTTCGGCTGGGTCATGCCCGGCGAGGTCGGCTACCGCGTCATCGGCGTCGACGGCGAGCTGAAGGGCCAGTCCTCGACCCTCGACGCCCCCGAGGCGGCACCGCGTCGGCCGTGGGTCGAGCGGTTGTGGGGCTCGGTCGAGGCCGCCGGCCAGCCGCAGGACGCAGCGCCCGAGACACCCACCGACCCTTCACTGGAGCCCGACGAATGATCGACCCGGCCGACATCGAGGCCATCACCGAGCAGCTCGGACGACCCCCGCGAGGCATGATCGAGGTCTCCTCGCGCTGCCCCTCGGGTCACCCGAACGGCGTCAAGACCGAGCCGCGGCTGCCCGACGGCACGCCGTTCCCGACGCTGTACTACCTGACGTGTCCCCGGCTGACCGGCGCGATCGGCACCCTCGAGGCGTCCGGTCTGATGGCCGAGATGACCGAGCGGCTCAAGCACGAGCCCGAGCTGGCGGCCGCCTACCGGGCCGCACACGAGTCCTACCTCGTCGAGCGCGAGGCGATCGGTCACGTCGACGAGATCGACGGGATCAGCGCCGGTGGCATGCCCGACCGGGTGAAGTGCCTCCACGTGCTCGTCGCCCACTCACTGGCCAAGGGCCCGGGCGTGAACCCGCTCGGCGACGAGGCCGTCCGCCTGCTGGGTGACTACTGGGGGCACTCCAGCTGCGCCCCGGCCGCCCCGGCCGACCCCGCCTGACGGGGCCGGTCGCCGGGGGAGTCGCCCCCGATAGCCTGAACGCATGGCTCGGACGACGGTGGCTGCGATCGACTGCGGGACGAACTCCATCCGACTGCTGATCGCCCAGATCGACGGCACGGAGAAGACCGACCTGACCCGCGAGATGCGCGTCGTCCGGCTCGGCCAGGGCGTCGACCAGAGCGGGTCGCTGGCTCCCGAGGCCGTCGAGCGCACGATCGCCGCCTGCCGCGAGTACGCGCTGGCGATCGAGGCGATGGGCGTCGACGTGGTGTCCTTCGCCGCGACGTCCGCCGTCCGCGACGCCGACAACGCGCAGGAGTTCTCCGACGCCGTCGAGGCGGTCCTCGGCGTCCGGCCTCGGATCCTGACCGGTGACGAGGAGGCGCGCGCCTCCTTCGAGGGGGCGACGGGCGACGTCGCGGACGTCCTCACCACCGTGATCGACCTCGGCGGCGGGTCCACCGAGGTCGTGCAGGGCGTCGGCGCCCCGACCTTCGCGCACTCCTTCGACCTGGGCTCGGTGCGGATGACCGAGCGCTTCCTGCAGACCGACCCGCCGTCCGTCGCCGAGGTCACCGCCTGCATGGCGCACCTGGACGCGGTGATCGCCCCGAAGCTGGCCGACCTGCCGCCGACCGAGGAGATCGTCGGGGTCGCGGGGACGATCACCACGATCGCCGCCCACGCCCTGGGGCTGCCGTCCTACGACCGGGAGCTCATCCACCTGGCCCGCATCCACGTCGACGACCTGCGCGCCGCGTGCAGCTCGCTCATGCAGATGCCCGTCGTCGACCGTCGCGCCCTGCCGTACATGCACCCGGGTCGCGCCGACGTGATCGCCGGGGGAGCGTTGATCCTGGACCGTGTGCTCGAGCACCTGCCCCGTGCCACCGACGAGATCGTGGTCAGCGAGCAGGACATTCTCGACGGCATCGCATGGGCCGCGGCCCGGGAAGGAGCATGATGCGCATCTCCGTGCCGGACGAGTCCTGGCTCGCCGCGCTTTCCGACCTCGACGTCGACGTGGTGGTCTGGGACGGGGCCTCCGAGCAACCCGAGGGCCGGCTCGACCTCGTCGTGTGGCCGTACACGCTGGCTCCCACCGACCTCGCCGCGATCGACGCCTCGCGCATCGGGTTGGTCCAGGGTCAGGCCCTCGGGTACGACGGGGTCGCCGATCTCCTCCCCGCCGGTGGCCGGTATGCGAACGCCGTTGGGGTGCACGAGGACTCGACCGCCGAGCTCGCGGTCACCCTGCTGCTCGCCGCCGCCCGCAACCTCGACGTGTTCGCCTCCCGCCAGACCCAGGGCCTCTGGCGCAAGAAGTGGTCCTCGAGCCTGCTCGACCGCCGGGTCATGCTGCTCGGGGTCGGCGGCATCGGGGCGCGCGTCGCCACCCGCCTCGACGGCTTCGGCTGCGAGCTCGTGCGGGTCGGCTCGCGTGCTCGTGACGATGAGTCCGGCCACGTCCACGGCACCGACGAGCTCGACGAGCTGCTGCCGACCGTCGACGCGGTCGTGGTCGCCGTGCCGTTGACCCCGGCGACCGAGCGGATGATCGACGCCGACTTCTTGGCGCGGCTGCCCGACGGCGCCATCGTCGTGAACGTGGCCCGAGGACGCACGGCCGACACCGAGGCGGTGCTCGCCGAGGCGGGACGGCTGCGGTACGCCGCCGACGTCTTCGATCCCGAGCCGCTTCCGCCGGACCACCCGCTGTGGTCGGCGCCGGGCGTCATCATCACGCCGCACGTGGGCGGCATGACCTCGGCGATGGCACCGCGGATCCACGCCGTGGTGCGGGGCCAGATCGAGCGGCTCGCCGCGGGCGAGAAACCGGCCCACGTCGTCGTCGACCACCGCGCCGGCTCGTAGGCTGTGCTCGCTCCCGTAGCCCAACGGCAGAGGCAGACGGCTTAAACCCGTCCCAGTGCGGGTTCGAATCCCGCCGGGAGCACCTCAGATGGTCAGGACTGCCACAGCCGGACCGCGGACCACGTGTCGTCGAGGAACGTGGGCTCGGCGGTGCCCCAGCCGTACTCGTTGACGCCGGTGCGCAGGATCGGCAGCGGCAGCGAGCCCGTCGGGAAGAGGACCCAGACGCTTCCGACGGAGCCCAGTCGAGGCAGGACGTCGTCGAGCCGCATGTGGAACTCCTGGCTGTTCGACACCGCGATCACCGCGGTGTCGATGCCCGAGGGCTTGACCGGCTCGGTGGGCTCGAGCTGGTTCTCGGCCCCCGTCCACGTGTCGTCGAACCAGCGGTCGTCCGGCTGCTCGACGACCTCGTCCTCGTACGTCTCGACGCCCTCGGGGAGCGGGTCGAGCAGGGCGGTCTCCTCGACCGAGTCGCCCACGATCCACACCAGCGAACCCGGGGTGATGCCCAGCAGCTCTGCCGTGGTGAGGTCGTGGGTCATGCCGACATCTTAATGGCCTTCACGTCCCGAATGGTGCGACCGACCGCCAGTCCCTTGGCCTCGAATCGCGTGACCGGCCGGTCCGGGAAGCGCTCGGCCCAGTCGCCCGAGGTCGTGAAACCCTCCGCGCGATTGACGACGTCGAGCATCTGGTCGGCATAGTCCTGCCAGTCGGTGGCCATGCGCCAGACGCCCCCGGGCTTGAGTGCCCGGCGGGCCACCGGGACGAACTCGTCCGAGACCAGGCGGCGCTTGTGGTGCCGGGTCTTGTGCCACGGATCGGGGAACCAGATCCGCAGCTCGTCGAGGCACTCCGCCGGCAGCATGCGGCTCAGCGCGGGCACCGCGTCCACGATGATGAGCCGGATGTTCTCGACGCCGTGGTGCCGCATCGACAGCAGCGTCTGGGCGACGCCGGGCACGTAGACCTCGAGGCCGAGGAAGTCGGTGTCCGGGTTCTCGCGGGCCGCGTGCACGAGCGACTCGCCGCGGCCGCTGCCGATCTCCAGGACCAGCGGGGCCTCGCGTCCGAACAGCGTCGCCGGGTCGAGGGTGAATCCCTCGGCGACCGAGGTGCTGGTGCGGCCGCGGGGGATGTCGACGACGAAGCGCTCGGCGAGATCGTCCCACGCGCCCTGCAGCCGCTCCGTGAGGCGGCCGCCGCGGCGGGTGAAGGAGACGATCTCGCGCCGGGACGGCTCCTCGGCACGATCTCGACGGTCTTCGGCGGTCTGGGGCATGGTTCGAATCTATCGAGCCTGTCATCGTGTCGGTCATGACGATCATCCCCGACTCGAAGGACTGGACCTGGGTCCTGGCCGAATCCTGCCCGGAGTGCGGCTTCGACGCCTCCGATGTCGACGTGACACGCGCCGGGCAGCAGGCGCTCGAGATGGTGCCGCGGTGGCGCGCGGCGCTGGCTCGGCCCGATGCCGCCGCGCGTCCCGACCCGTCGACGTGGTCGGTGCTGGAGTACGCGTGCCACGTGCGGGACGTGTTCCTGCTGTTCACGGAACGACTACGGCTCATCCGTGAGCAGGACGCGCCCGAGTTCGCGAACTGGGACCAGGACGCGACGGCGGTCCAGACCGGGTACGCGCAGCAGCGCCCGTCGGACGTCGCCGTCGAGCTGGGTCCCGCCGCCGAGGCCTTCGCCGCCGAGGTCGCGGCAGTGCAGGACTGGGAGCGTCCGGGGTTGCGCTCCAACGGCTCGGCCTTCACCGCCGACTCGCTCACGCGCTACGGCCTGCACGACCTCGTGCACCACATGGTGGACGTCGACGCCTGAGCCGGTCGGCGACGCCTAGAGTGGGCCCATGGCAGTGGGTGCGAACGTCGCGGTGGTCGGAGCAGGAATCGTCGGGTTGGCCACGGCCTACTCGTTGCAGAAGGCGGGAGCCGCGGTCACGGTCTACGAGGTCGGCCGCCCCGGTGGCGCCCAGTCGGCGGGCGACTCGCGCATCTTCCGCCACGCCCACCTCGATCCGCGGCTGACCGCGTTCACGACGCGGTCGCGTCGCCTGTACCGCGAGTGGGGCGATGAGCTCGGTCTCGAGCTCGTCTCGACCGGGGGAGCCGTGGCGCTGGGCCCTGATGTCGACCAGAAGCTGAGCGGACTCGCGGAGGTCGATGGTCTCGACGCCCGGCGCATCGACGCGGCCGAGTTGGCCGAGCGTCTTCCGTTGCTGGCGCACTACGACGGTCCGGCGCTCCTGGACGCAGGCGGTGGCTCGATCAACGCCGCGGGCGCCGTCGAGCGGATCTCGGCTCGACTCGGCGACGCGATCGTCCAGGACCACGTCCTCACGGTCCGGCCGACCGCCAGCGGCACGGTCGAGGTCCGCACGGGCACCGGGCGCACCGAGCACGACCACGTGGTCGTCGCCGCCGGCCGAGGCACAGCAGCCATCGCCCACGGCCTCGGTCTCTCGCTGCCGGTGCACAACTCTGCGCAGGTCCGCGTGACGTTCAGGGTCGCCGGTGAGCCGCCGGCCACCCTGGCCACCCTGCAGGACATGAGCAATGCCTTCGGCGAGCCGCGCGTCTATGCCGCCGCCAGCGCCGACCGGACCCGCTACGGCGTGGGCATCGCCGAGGAGGTCCCGGTGAACGACGACGGCTCGTCGGTCGATCCCGAGGTGCTCGACGCCCTGGCCGACCGCGCGGTCGCGTACGTGCGCCGCGCCCTGCCCGGCCTCGATCCGACGCCGGTCGCGCACATCCACTGCTGGGTCACCTCACTGCCGTGGGGCGAGGACGGTGTCGGTGTGTGGCAGCACGACGGAGTCTCGCTGGTCGCCGGCAACAACCTGTTCAAGCAGGCGCCTGCCCTGGGTGAGGCTCTCGCCACGGCGGCCACCGGGGGAGCGCTGCCCGAGTCGCTGCTGGCCTCCTCGCGCCTCGGCCGCGGCTAGGCCGGCAGGCCACGACACGCCCCGAGCGGTGCTGTTTCGTCCGCACTAATGCGGACTGCGTGGTACTGTCTGGTCCATGGATGCGACCCAATTGCTCAAGGGAGTGCTCGACGTGGCCGTGCTGGCCGTTGTCGAGGGCGAGGACGGCTACGGCTACGACGTCGTGCGCCGGTTGCGCACGGCCGGACTCGAGGAGGTCGGGGACGCCTCGGTGTACGGCACGCTGCGCCGGCTCTACTCGGCCGGCGCCCTGACCTCGTACGTCGTCCCCAGCGAGGAGGGGCCGCACCGCAAGTACTACGGCATCACCCCGCAGGGACGGGCGATGCTCACCACCCAGCGCAAGACCTGGGCGGAGTTCGCCCACACGATGAACCGCCTGCTCGAAGGGAACGCCGCATGAACGACACCCACGTCCTGCCCGCCCAGATCACGGCGTTCGCCGCCGAGGTCCGAGCGGCCCTCGCCGACCTGCCCGCCGACGAGGTCGACGAGCTGACCGAGGGCCTGGAGGCCGACCTGGCCGAGGCATACGCCGAGGACCTGGCCCGCGAGCTGCCCGATCCGGTTTCCTACGCAGCCGAGTTGCGGGGAGCGGCCGGCCTTCCGACGCCGGAGCCCCGGCGCGGACGCATCGCCTCGATCGGCGCCCAGGTCGCCGGCCTCGGTGCCGACCTACGCCGCAGTCTGCGCGCCAACCCGGCGACGGCGGCGGCCCTGGACTTCCTGGCCACGCTGCGGCCCGCGTGGTGGATCGCGCGCGCCTGGGCCGCCTTCCAGTGCTTCGGGGCGTTCTTCGGGTTCGAGGGCGATCTGCTCCCGGCGGACCTCGTCCAGTGGGCGCTGCTGCTCGTGCTGATCGCGGGCAGCGTGTTCCTCGGCCAGCGCACGTGGCCCACGTGGGCCCGATTCCTCATCGGGGTCGGCAACGTCATCGCGGTCGTCACCCTGCTCTTCGCGCTGCCCGAAGTTCCCACCCATGCGGACCTCGGCTACGCCTGGGACAACGCGGACTCGGCGTACGACTCCGGGATGTACAACGAGATGGAGTCGGGCGACGGCACCGGGGTGTACCTCAACGGCAACGAGGTGACGAACATCTTCGCCTACGACGCGCGGGGCCGGGCTCTGGCCGGCGTGCAGCTGTTCGACCAGGAAGGCAAGCCGCTGACGACCTCGGTGCCGGGTGGCAACGGGTGCCTTCAGCTCATTCCCGAGACGCAGGAGTGCGCGAAGCCGGGCGCCTGGGTGCCGAGCGTGCTCGAGACCGGTGCGCAGGCTTGGAACGTGTTCCCGATGCAGATGGCCGAGTCCACCTTCGAGGAGCCGACCAAGCCGATCGAGGGCGCCGTCCCGCAGGATCGCCCCGCGCCGTTCCTCAAGGTGCCCGGCCTGTTCTCGGCCGTGCAGCAGGACGCCGAGGCAGCCAAGGACGCCAAGGACGCGAAGAAGCCCCGCTGAGCGGAAGAAAACCCGGTGGTGGCGGCGTTGTATAAGGTGAACACACCGACCCCGCCACCACCGGCGCGCGGGGCCACATTCTCCGGAGGAGATCATGAGGAGCAGCAACCCCGTCTTTGCGAAGAACGCGGAGTTCAACGGCCGCGGCACCACGCAGTACGCAGACCCGTCGCAGTGGAAGATCGACCTGTCCGGCGGTGACGGACGCGGCGCATCCGGACCCGGGCTGCAGGCTCCCTCCTCGCCGGGGCGGATGACCCTGGACACCGTCGTCGAGAAGACCGCGATCACGGTCGGCACGGTCGTGCTGTTCGCGGCGATCGCCTGGTTCACCATCGGCAACGTCTTCGACGACCAGCTCGGCACGGTCGACCAGTCCGCGGTCAACACCGCGTGGATGTTCGCCATGGGCGGCATGATCGTCGGCTTCGTGCTGGCGATGGTCAACTCCTTCAAGAAGGTCATCAGCCCGGCGCTGGTCCTGGCCTACGCCGCAGCCGAGGGCGTCTTCGTCGGCGCCTTCTCCAAGATCGTCTCGACGTGGGTCGGCGACTCGACCATCGTCTTCCAGGCCGTGCTCGGCACGTTCGTCGCGGCCGGTGCGACCCTGGCGGCGTACAAGTTCTTCAACATCCGCGTCACCGACAAGTTCCGCAAGGTCGTCACGATCTCGCTGGTCGCGTTCGCGGGCGTCATGCTCGTGAACTTCCTGCTGAGCATCTTCGGCGTTCTCGACCAGGGCGGTCTGCGCAGCTTCGGCCTCCTGGGCCTCCTGGTCTCGCTGTTCGCGATCGGCCTGGCGGTCCTGTGCCTGATCATGGACTTCGACTTCGTCGAGCGCGGCGTCGCGGCCGGTCTGCCCGAGCGCGAGTCCTGGCGCGCGGCCTTCGGCCTGACCGTCACCCTCGTGTGGCTGTACCTCGAGATCCTGCGTGTCCTCGCCATCTTGCGCGGAGACAACTGATCCAGTCCGTACGAAGGCCCGTCACCTCACGGTGGCGGGCCTTCGGCGTGTCCGGGACCTGAGCCGGTCAGCGGCGCCAGCGCAGGACGGCCGCCCAGCGGCGGCCGCGCGGTGCGGGCGCGACCTGGGTGCCGCCGTGCTCGACGGCCCACTCGGCGGCGTCCTCGAGCGTCATCTGCTCGATGGGCTCCGCCTCGAGCGGGCGGACGGCGCTGGAGCGCCACTGGGTCACGGCCGCGTCGACGAGGAAGTTGGCCACCGTCGCGTAGCCGTGGGCGCTCGGGTGGAAGCGGTCGTCGCCGAACAGGGCGTCGCCCTTGAGCAGCAGCAGCGGCTCCAGCACGTCCGAGAGAGACACGACGCGCGCGCCCGCCTCGACGGCGGCGACCGTCTGGCGTCGTGCCAGATGGCGGCTCCAGTACCGGCACACCGTGCGCAGCGGGACGGGCAGCGGCTTGATCGTGCCGAAGTCCGGGACGGACCCGACGATCACCTCCGAGCCCATGGCGCGTAGTCGCCGGACCGCGGCGCCGAGTCGGCGGGCGGAGCGCTTGGCGGGCACCTGGTGGGTGATGTCGTTGGCGCCGACCAGGATGATCGTCAGCTGCGGCTTCAGGCCCACCGCCGCATCGATCTGGCTCTGGAGGTCGCTGGACCGGGCGCCGACGAGCGACTCGTTGTGGATCTGGACCGGGACACCCAGGACGTGCGAGAGCCCGATGCCCACGAGCGCCGAGGGCGTGTGGTCGACGGTCTTCATCCCGTAGCCGACCATCGTCGAGTCGCCGAGCAGCAGGCAGCGGATGGGATCGCCGTCGAGCTCGTGCCCGTAGACGCCGTTGCCCGAGGGCGGACGGTCCGTGGTCGTGCCGATCCGGCGGCGCGCCAGGAGCGCCTGCGCGATGAGCACGACGTAGGTGCCGAAGCTGACCCCCGCGGTCCGCACGGCGGCCTTGGCCGTCGTTCTCCCGGGGCTGGTCACCCCTCCAGTGTAAGAAGGTGCGCCAGCCGTGGCGCCGGGGTTCCTAGGATGGGGGTGTGAACGAGACCGTCCCGAACCTTCGCGACCTCGGCGGGATGCCCGTCGAGGGCGGCTCCGTCCAGCCCGGGCGACTGCTGCGCAGCGCCCTGCCTCTCGCGGACGACGCCGCGCCGCCGGAGATCGTCTGGCCGCCGTCGGTCGTCATCGACCTGCGATCGGCGGCCGAGATCGAGCCCGAGCACCCGCTGTCGGGGTCGGGGGCGACCGTGCTGAACTTCCCGCTGCTGAGCGCGCTGCGACCCGGCGTCGCCCCGCCCGAGAGCCTGGCCGAGCTGTACCAGCTGATGCTGCGCACCACTGCCGATCATCTCGTCGACGTCGTCGGTGCCGTGGCGACGGCACCGGGCACCACGCTCGTGCACTGCGCGGCGGGCAAGGACCGCACGGGCGTGTCCATCGCCATGGTCCTGGCGCTGCTGGGCGCCAAGCGCGAGGACATCGTCGACGACTACCTCGTCACGGCGCAGCACGAGGAGCAGATCGAGGCGCGGTTCCGCCGCCTCTTCGGCCCGCGCCGCGCCGCGCTGCCCAACCAGTACCTCGCGACCCCGGTCGAGGCCATCACGGGCGTCCTGGACACGTGGGACGAGCACCCCGGCGGCGCCTTCGGCTGGTTCCAGCAGTGGGGTGGCCGCCCCGAGACGGTCGACCGCCTCCGGTCGACGCTGATCGGCTGATGATCGCCGACCGCACGCTCGAGCCGCGGGACGTCCCGCTCGGCGGGCTGCGCGGACTGCGGGTGCACCGCACGCTGCCGAGCCGGCCGCTGCCGACCATCGGCGCCTGGTGCTTCGTCGACCACTTCGGTCCGACCGAGGCTCCGATGGAGGTCCTGCCGCATCCGCACACCGGGCTGCAGACCGTCACGTGGCCGATCGAGGGATCGATCCGTCATCGCGACAGTCTGGGCAGCGACGTCGTGCTGCGTCCCCGCGAGCTGAACCTGATGACCTCGGGGGCGGGCGTGTCCCACTCGGAGTTCAGCGACCCGGGTCCGATGCACGGCATCCAGCTGTGGGTCGCGCTGCCCGAGCACCGGCGCCACGGTGCGGCCGACTTCGAGCACCATCCCGCCCTCCCGCGGGTGAGCGGCGACGGCTGGGAGGGCGTGGTCCTCGTCGGCCGCTTCGCCGGCCAGGAGTCCCGTGCCGCGGTGCACACGCCGCTCGTGGGCGTCGAGCTGCGGCTGGAGCCGGGCCGCCACGAGTTCGACCTGGACCCCGCCTTCGAGTACGGCGTGCTGGCCGTCGACGGTGACGTGACCGTGGCGGGCGAGCCGGTTCTGCACCGCGCCATGAGGTACCTCGCACCGGGCCGCGACGCGCTGGTCCTCGAGGTCGACCGGCCCACGATC
Source organism: Aeromicrobium duanguangcaii (assembly GCF_024508295.1). Lineage (NCBI taxonomy): Bacteria > Bacillati > Actinomycetota > Actinomycetes > Propionibacteriales > Nocardioidaceae > Aeromicrobium > Aeromicrobium duanguangcaii. The sequence goes on from NZ_CP101990.1 coordinate 665,525, forward strand.
GTCATGCTCCTCGGCGGAGAGCCGTTCGAGGAGGAGATCGTCATGTGGTGGAACTTCATCGGCCGCTCCCATGACGAGATCGTCCGGGCCCGCGAGGAGTGGGAGGCTCAGGAGGCCCGATACGGCCACGTCGAGGGCCACGACGGCCAGACCATCCCGGCGCCGCCGATGCCCCAGGTGCGATTGACGCCGCGGATTCGCCGGGCCTGACCTCGAATGTGACACCGACACTGTCAACGAAACTGCGAGTTACAGTTGACCGGCGAAAGATTCCAGATACTGTCGGTATCCGGAGGTGGGTATGACGTACTTCACAGAGAAGGTCGCCGTCGTCACGGGGGCAGGTTCGGGCATCGGTCGCGCACTCGCGCTGGAGCTGGTGGCCCGAGGGGCACGGGTCGCCATCTGCGACGTGGACTCGGCCGGCCTGGCCGAGACCGAGGGCCTGGTCCGGGCGGCCGGCGGCGAGGTGCGGGCGGACCATCTCGACGTCACCGAGCGTGAGCGCCTGCTGGCCTACGCCGCCGAGGTCGCCGAGCACTTCGGTGTGGTGCACCAGATCTACAACAATGCCGGCATCGCCTTCACCGGCGACATCGAGGCGACGGACTTCAAGCACCTCGAGCGCGTCATGGACGTCGACTACTGGGGCGTCGTCAACGGCACCAAGGCGTTCCTGCCCCACCTGATCGCCTCGGGGGACGGCCATGTCGTCAACATCTCGAGCGTCTTCGGCATCATCTCGGTGCCCACGCAGGGGGCGTACAACGCCGCGAAGTTCGCTGTCCGGGGGTTCACCGAGGCGCTGAGCCTGGAGATGGCCGCGCGCGGTCGGCCCGTGAAGGTGACGTGCGTGCACCCGGGCGGGATCAAGACCAACGTCGCGCGCAACGCCGGCCAGGTCGACGGGCTCGACCACGACGGACTGGCGACGACCTTCGACCGGATCGCCCGCACCAGCCCCGCGCGGGCCGCCGAGGTGATCCTCGACGGCGTCCAGAAGGGCAGAACGAGGGTGCTCATCGGCGCGGACGCGCGGGTGATCGACCTGGTCGCCCGGGTGGCCGGGCCGCACTACCAGCGCCTGGTGGGGCGCCTTGCAGGAAAGGCCGGACTGTGAGCCTGTTGACCGTGCGGAACAGCTGGAGCGGGCACAAGTTCCCCCATCCGCCCGGGCGTCGCCCCATCGCCTACGACGCGATGCGGTTGAACACCGACACTCCGGTCAAGAACGTCATGACGGTCGGGGGGTCCCTCGGTCCGATCTTCGAGGTGCGCGTCTTCAACCAGAAGTACGTGTTCGTCTCCGACGCCGCGCTGGCCGCCGAGTTGTGCGACGAGTCGCGCTTCTTCAAGGTCCTGGCGCCCGCGGTGGCGCAGTTGCGCGACTTCGTCGGCGACGGCTTGTTCACGGCGCTCGAGGGCGAGCAGAACTGGCACACGGCCCACGGCGTGCTCATGCCGGCCTTCTCGAAGGCTGCGATGCGCGGCTACCACGACACGATGCTCGAGACGGCAGCCGAGATGTTCGGGGTGTGGGACAGCCAGGGCGGGCCTATCGACGTGACCGCCGACATGACCCGGCTGACGCTCGAGACGATCAGCCGCTGCGCCTTCAGCCGCGACTTCGGATCGTTCACCTCCAGCGAGCGTCACCCGTTCGTCGACGCGATGGTGATGGCGCTCATGACGGGGATGCAGAAGGGTGCGCTCGACGCGGTGCCCGGGGGCGGCAGGATCGCGCGGCGCATCGACGAGCGGAACGCCGATCAGCGCGCGTATCTCGACGATCTCGTCGACACGATGGTGGGCGAGCGCCGCGACAACGGTGAGCGGCACGACGACCTGCTCGACCGGATGCTCTACGAGGCCCATCCCGAGACCGGTGTGAAGCTCGACGACCGCAACATCCGCGAGCAGATCCTCACGTTCCTGGTGGCGGGTCACGAGACGACGTCGGGTGCCTTGAGCTTCGCGCTGTACTACCTGTCGCGGAACCCTGAGATCCTCGCGAAGGCCCACGCCGAGGTCGACGACCTGCTGGGGCCGGACCCCGACACCGAGCCGACCTTCGAGCAGGTCCCGCGACTGCGCTACCTGCGGCGCTGCCTCGACGAGACCCTGCGGCTGTGGCCCACCGCCCCGGCGTTCGCACGGTCTCCGCGCGAGACGACGACCGTCGGAGCGGGAACCGGGCATGAGGTCGTGATGACGCCCGATGACTGGGCGATGATCATCCTGCCGATGACGCACCGCGATCCGAAGGCCTGGGGTCCGACGGCCGAGGAGTTCGATCCGGACCGGTTCCTGCCCGAGAACTCGCGCGGGCGGATGAAGAACATCTACAAGCCGTTCGGCACGGGGGAGCGGGCCTGCATCGGCCGCCAGTTCGCGATCCACGAGGCGCTCCTCGTGCTGGCTCGGCTGCTGCACCGCTACGACATCACCGGCGAGCCGGACTACGAGCTGGCGATCGAGGAGCGACTGACCATCGTGCCGCAGGGCTTCCGGCTGACTCTGACGCCGCGCACGCCCGCAGCACGCAGCGCGGAGGCGCCGACGGTCGACGAGGGGCCGGAGCAGGCGCCCTCCGGATGCCCGGTCGCCCACTGAGTCAGCGCCGTGTGTCAGCAGGCTCGGCATGGCGTCGGGAGAGGACTCACCCGAACTGCTCGGCGCCCTCGTACGACGTGTGGAAGGTCGAGCCGTCCGGGCGGGTGCACAGCATGTCGTTGTCCCAGTTGTGATCCTGCGACGTGACGTCGACGCACGTCGTCGCGTCACGGGGCTCGGCGACACCGTCCGGTTCTGAGCTCTCGGGCTCCGTCAGCGACGGCGGCTCGTCGACGTCGTGGGGGTCGAACGTGCTGCCGTCGATGATCCCCGTGCCGAAGCCCGCGAGCACGGTGACTGTGACCAGTGCCATCGCGCACCGCCGAAGCATCCTCACAGTTGGAGGATAGGTCCGACGATGACGGCGTCGGGCGGCTTTCGCCGAACCCGAGAAGGCTCCGGGCGCGGGCTCAGAGCGAGGACAGGACGCCGGCCGCACGGGCGACTTCGGCGTAGGCCTCGGCGAGTGACGCAACCGTCTCGTGCGCGTTGAGTCCGCTCGGGTTCGGCACGACCCACACCTCGGCTCCGGCGAGGTCCTCGGGCTGGCGTCCCGGGCGGGCGGCGCGGTGGCCGAACGCGGTGCGAAAGGACGTGATGCCCGCGACCGCGACGACGCGCGGCCGGTGCTCGGTGACGAGCTCGACCAAGCGGGCGCGACCCTCCACCAGCTCGGACGGGTCCAGCTCGTCGGCCCGGGCGGATGCTCGGGCGACGAGATTGGTGATTCCGACGCCGCGGTCACGCAGCTGCTCGGCCGCCAGGGCCGGGTCGTCGGTGTCGACCAGGCCGGCTCGAACGAGCGCCGGATAGAAGCGGTTGCCGCGCCGGGCGAAGTGCAGGCCCGTCGCGGCGCTGACGAGGCCGGGGTTGATCCCGACGAACAGCAACCGCAGGTCGTCGGGCATCAGGTCCGGGATCGTCCGTCCGGCGAAGGACTCCAGCTCGGCTCGACTCCAGCCCATGCGATCAGGCGTAGGAGACGCCGGTCGCGTGCAGCGGGCAGTACCCGAACGGGTTCTTGACGAGGTACTGCCGGCCACAATGGCGTTCACGCATACCTGAAGCATGACGCAATGTCGAAGATGCTGCCTTGGCTAGTTCTGCTCGGCGCCGCTGCGGCTGAGTTCGCCTCGAAGCGTTGCCTCGGCGGCGTCGCACGACTTCTTGCCCCAGATCAAGATGGGCGGGAAGACAATGCGCTCCTGCTCCCACCGATTGATGGTCTTCGTCGCTTCGAGATATGGCAAGCCCTGAAGATTGAAGAAGAAGGGTGAGAAGGACGAGCCCTTCCATAAGGTGTTCGCCCACGTGAGCCGTTCCCGGATCGCTACCTCGTCGAAGTCGGAGATGTCGAACGATGCCAGCACCCGTCGACCCCGTCGGGCGAACACGCGTTGTCCTTCCACGTCGTAACTGACGCGGCCGGCTCGCAGCGCCCAGTCGGCGGCGATGATCGTTCCCGCGGCAATGGGCCCGCACAGGCCGATGAGGAAGAGGACGAACCAGCCGAACTCGCCGAGAGAAGCCATGAGGACGAGCGCGATGATCGTCCCGACCATGCAGAGTTCGACGATGAACGGAACACCGCCCCACCACTGGCCACGCGCGAAGACGACGCGACGCGGGGCGGGAACTGTCACGGGGTCATGGTTGCACAAGCTCAGGCGTAGGAGACGCCGGTCGCGTGCAGCGGGCAGTACCCGAACGGGTTCTTGACGAGGTACTGCTGGTGCGCCTCCTCGGCGTAGTAGTACGCGTCGAGGGGGCGGATCTGCGTCGTGATCTGGCCGTAGCCGTGGGCGGTCATCTGCTGCTGGTAGGCCTCGCGGGACGCCTCGGCCTCGGCCTGCTGCTCGGGCGTCGTCGTCAGGATGATCGACCGGTAGTTCGAGCCGCGGTCGTTGCCCTGGCGCATGCCCTGCGTGGGGTCGTGGTTCTCCCAGAACACCCTCAGCAGGTCGGCGTAGCTGATGACCGAGGGATCGAAGATGACGCGCACGACCTCGGCGTGACCGGTGCGACCGGTGCACACCTCCTCGTACGTCGGGTTCGGCGTGACGCCGCCGGCGTAGCCGACGGAGGTGGACCAGACACCGGGCTGCTCCCAGAACGTCTTCTCCTCGCCCCAGAAGCAACCGAGGCCGAAGATGGCGATCCCGAAGCCCTCGGGGCCGTCGGTCTCGATCGGGTTGCCGGTGACCAGGTGTCGATCCCCGACCGAGAAGGGGCGGGTGTCGCGGCCCGGGAGCGCAGTCTCGGGCGTGGGAAGCGTCGTCTTGTCGAATCCGAATCGCATGCCAACGTCAACGCCGAGCGGTGTCGGCATGTTCCCATAGCCTTAGAGAGTGAGCAGCGAATCCCGGGGGGCCGGCCGGTACGAGATCCCCATCGGCGTGGAGATCGCTGCAGCGTGGGCCTGGCGCCTCGTGCTCCTCGGAGCCGCCGGCTACCTGCTCATCCGGGTGCTCGGCTACTTCTCCGAGGTCACCGTCCCGATCGCCATCGCCGCACTGCTCGCGGCTCTCACGGTCGGAGCGGTCGACTGGCTCGCCCGTCACGGGGTGCCCCGGCTCGCTGCGGCCCTGACGGTCGTCCTGGGGCTGCTGCTCACGGTGATCGGCCTGATCGGCGTGGTGGGACAGCAGTTGTCGACGCAGTTCGACGACCTGCGCGACAGCGTCATTCAGGGGATCGACCAGGTGCAGAACTGGGCGCGCACCGGGCCGCTCGATCTCTCCGACCGTCAGCTCGACAACTGGATCGACCGACTCGAGAAGGCGATCTCCAGCAGTGACTCCGCCATCTTCTCGCAAGCCACCGAAGTCGGCGTCCAGATCGGCCACTTCGTGGCTGGCTTCCTCGTCACGTTCTTCACCCTGTTCTTCTTCCTCTATGAGGGAGCTCGCATCTGGGGCTGGATCGTGCGGTTGTTCCCACGGGTCGCCCGTGAGCGCGTGGACTCCTCGGGCCACGCGGCGTGGGGGTCGCTCACCGCGTTCGTGCGCGCCACCGTCCTCGTCGCCCTGGCGGACGCCGTCGGCATCGCGGGCGTCGCCCTGATCCTGCAGGTTCCCCTCGCGGCGGCGATCGGCGTCCTGGTGTTCCTGGGTGCCTTCATCCCGATCATCGGTGCCACCCTCTCGGGCCTGGTGGCGGTTCTGGTGGCCCTCGTCGCCCAGGGTCCGGTCGCGGCGTTGGTGATGCTGGCGGGCGTCATCGCGGTGCAACAAATCGAGGCACACGTCCTGCAGCCCTTCCTGATGGGCCACATCGTCGCTCTCCATCCGCTCGCCATCCTGCTCGTGATCGCGACGGGGCTGGTCGCCGGCGGCATCGTCGGCGCCCTGCTCGCAGTGCCGCTCGCGGCCTGCGTCAACACGATCGTGCGGCACCTGGCGTCCGGTGATTCACCGGACACCGACGGGCTCCTGGGTGAGGAGTCGAGGGACCTCGGGGACCCACCTCCGGCCCCGGCCTAGGCTGGGCGGGTGGACCTGAACGATGCGCGCGCGGCGCGTGAGATCCTGCAGGGCGTCAGTGAAGTCACGCCCCTGCCGCACTCGCGGTGGCTGCACGAGCTGACCGGTCGCGACGTCCGGCTCAAGTGCGAGAACCTGCAGCGTGCCGGGTCGTTCAAGATCCGCGGCGCCTACACGCGCATCGCGCGGCTGTCCGACGAGGAGCGTGCCCGCGGCGTCGTCGCGGCCAGCGCCGGCAACCACGCGCAGGGGGTCGCGCTGGCGGCCGCCAAGCTGGGCGCCCGCGCCACGATCTTCATGCCGCACGGCGCCGCCCTGCCGAAGGTCCAGGCCACGCTCGGCTACGGCGCCGAGGTCCGGTTCCACGGGCTCGGCGTGACCGAGGCGCTCGTGGCCGCCGCCGAGTTCGCCGACGAGACCGGCGCGACGCTCATCCACCCCTTCGACCACCCCGACATCGTCGCGGGTCAGGCGACCGTGGGGCTCGAGATCATCGAGCAGCTCCCGGAGGTCTCGACGATCCTCGTCCCCCTGGGCGGCGGGGGCCTGGCGGCGGGCATCGCCCTGCTCAAGTCCGAGCGCCCCGACATCACCGTCGTGGGCGTGCAGGCCGAGGCTGCGGCGGCCTACCCGGGATCGCTCGCCGAGGGGATCCCTGTCGAGGCCGATCTGGGCTCGACGATGGCCGACGGCATCGCGGTGTCGCGTCCGGGCGCGGTGCCGTTCGATCTGATCCGCCAGCACCTGGACGAGGTCGTCACCGTCTCCGAGGAGTCGATGAGCCAGGCGCTGATCGGGCTGCTGGAGCGCGCCAAGCTGCTGGTCGAGCCGGCGGGCGCGGTCGGGGTGGCGGCGCTGCTGGAGTACCCCGATCGCTTCGAGGGCCCCGTGGTGCCGGTGCTGTCGGGTGGCAACATCGACGCGTTGCTCCTGCTCGAGGTGATCCGGCACGGCCTGGCGTCCGGCGGCCGGTTCCTGATGTTCCGCGTGCGGATCTCGGACCGCCCCGGCGAGCTCATGCGGCTGCTGACCGAGCTGGCCCAGATGGACGTGAACATCCTCAACGTCAACCACGATCGCGGCTCGGAGGCCCTGGGCGTGCGCGAGGTCGAGGTGGCGCTGCAGGTCGCGACCCGCGGCAACGACCATCGCGAGGAGGTCTGGCGTCGCCTGACCGAGCTGGGCTACGACCCAAGCTGAGCCCTGACGGTTTACCACGGGACCGTGGTAAACCAGCGCCTCCCCGGGGAAACTTCCCCGGGGAGGCGACGGAACACCATGGGACCGTGGTAAACCGACGGCCCCGACGGATCAGAAGGGCGTGGCCTCGACGATCTCGACGGTGATGGACTTGCCGTTGGGGGCCTCGTAGGAGACCGTCGCCCCGGCGAACTTGCCCATGATGGCGGCGCCGAGCGGCGAGGTGGGGGAGTAGATGTCCAGATCGACGCTGGAGTCCATGCTCAGCAGCTCGCGCGATCCCAGCAGGAACGTCTCGGTGTCACTGTCGCCCTGGAAGCGGATCGTGACCTTCATGCCCGCCTCGACCTTGCCGTCGTCGGCCGGCGCATCGCCGACCTCGGCACGACGCAGTCGGTCCTCGAGCTGACGGATCTGCGCGTCGGTCTTGCCCTGCTCCTCGCGAGCGGCGTGGTACCCGCCGTTCTCGCGCAGGTCGCCCTCCTCGCGGGCATTGGCGATCTTCTGCGTGATGTCGGGAAGAACCTCGTTCTTGAGGCGGTTGAGCTCGGCGACGAGTCGGTCGTAGGCCTCCTGGGTCACCCAGATGGTCTCGGTCTCGGTCGACATGGCTGTTCTCCTCACTACGTACGACACCCCGGGACCTCCCGGGGTGAAACGTTGAGTCTACAGCATCAGCCCTCTTCGCAGGAGTCCAAAACCGCAGTCACCGCACGACGCTCGGTGCGGATCTCCGAGACGATGCGCACGGGGCTCTGGGACGAGGCGGGGACCTCGATGTTCCTCTCGCCGACGACGTGCTTGTCGTGGGCCTGCGCGAACACGCGGCAGGTGAGCGCGACGGGCTCGTCGCGGAAGATCTCCAGGTCGACCTTCGTGCGCTGGTCGTCGATGACCTCGAAGGAGTGCACCCGTGCTTGGAACGGCGGCACGTTGGTCCACGACGCCCACGCGGCCCAGGCGATGCCCGCCGTGATGCCGAGGGCGGCGACGAGGGGCCACAACCACCGCGGGGTGGTGCGGCGATGGCGTCCGTAGCGCGCGTCGAGATCGGTCACGCCTCCCAGTGTCTCAGGGGCGTGAAACACTGGGGCACGTGGTCGAGAACGAGGCAGACACCAAACTGCGCCTGATGCATGTGCACGCCCATCCTGACGACGAGTCGAGCAAGGGTGCGGCGTCCACCGCCAAGTACGTGGCCGAGGGGGTCGACGTGCACGTCGTCACCTGCACCGGCGGCGAGCGGGGGTCGATCCTGAACCCCGCGTTCGAGCACCCGGGGATCCTCGAGAACCCCGAGCTCATCGCCGAGATCCGCCGCGAGGAGATGGACAAGGCCCGCGAGATCCTCGGCGTCAGCCAGGACTGGCTCGGGTTCGTCGACTCGGGCTGGCCCGAGGGCAACCCCAAGCCGCCGCTGCCCGAGGGCTGCTTCGCCCTCGTGCCGATCGAGGAGGCCGCCGCGCCGCTGGTCCGCCTGATCCGCTCCTTCCGTCCGCACGTCCTGACGACGTACGACGAGAACGGCGGCTACCCGCACCCCGATCACGTCAAGTGCCACGAGGTCAGCGTGTACGCCTTCGAGGCCGCGGCCGATCCCGAGCGCTACCCCGAGCTGGGCGAGCCGTGGCAGGTCAAGAAGCTCTACTACCACCACGGCTGGTCGCGGGCGCGCATCGAGGCGATCAACGCGGCGATGGAGCGGCACGGTCTGGAGTCGCCCTACAAGGACTGGCTCGAGAGCCGCGAGATCGACCCCGAGCACGAGAAGCGCATGACCACCCGCGTGCCCTGCGCCGAGTACTTCGAGGTGCGCGACCGTGCCCTGATCGCGCACGCGACCCAGATCGACCCCAACGGGTTCTGGTTCGCGGTGCCGCACCAGGTCCAGGAAGAGGCGTGGCCCACCGAGGACTGGGAGCTGGTGAAGTCCTTCGTCGACACCGAGCTGCCCGAGGACGACCTCTTCGCCGGCCTGCGCTGAGTCCTTCGGGGCTCAGCCCAGCCGGGCTCGCACCGAGCGCGCCCAGCCGCGGACCGGCGAGACCACGTGGTCGACCCGGCCGTGGGCCAGGGCGGCGCGCGCGGCGTTCATGCCGGGCGCTCCGTGCACGCCTCCGCCCGGATGGGCCGAGGCCGACCCGAGGAAGAGGCCGGGGATCGGCGTCTCGGCGCGACCCAGGCCCGGGATCGGGCGGAAGAACAGCTGCTGGTCGATCGCGGCGGTGCCGCCGTTGATGGCGCCGCCGATCAGGTTGGCATTCCGGGCCTGCAGCTCGCGCGGGCCCATCACCCGGCGCGTCATGATCCTCGAGCCGAAGCCCGGCGCGAGGCGCTCGATCCGATCCTGCATGCGGTCGGCGAAGCGCTCGGCGTCGTCGCGGTCCCACGTGCCGCGGATCGTCCCGTCGCCGGCGTCGGCGACCGTCTGCTGCGGGACGTGGGTGTAGGCCCACACCGACTCGGTGCCCGCCGGCGACCGGGTGGGGTCGGTCGTGGTCATCTGCCCGGCCAGCAGGAACGGCGAGGCCGGCACGTAGCCGTCGTGCACCTGCTGCAGGGCCTGGTTCATCTCGTGGCGGGAGTCGGCGACGTGGAACGTGCCGGGGGCGTACGGAGGCGGTGAGGCCCAGGGGATCGGTCCGTCGAGCGCCCAGTCGACCTTGACGGTGCCGGGGTCGAGGCGGAAGTGCTGCATCCGCTGGTGCACCTTGGCCGGGACGTCGGTGGGGTCCAGCAGGTCCCCGTAGAGGGCCGACGCCACCACGTCGGCCACGACCGCGCGGCGTGCCTCGTAGGGCGTGCCGTCGGCGGTGCGGACGCCGCTCGCGCGCCCGCCCGACACGTCGATGTGCGCGACTCGGCTGGAGGTCTCGATTCGTCCGCCGCGCGCCTCGAACCGCGCGGCGAGAGCCTCGGCGAACTTGCCGGCGCCGCCCTCGGGCACGGGGAAGCCCACGGTCTGGCCCATCATCGTCATCATCAGGCCCATCAGCCCGGAGCCGGGGGAGTCCAGCGGGATGTCGGCATGCCCGGCGTTGCCGGCCAGCAGGATCCCCGGCGCCTGGCCGCCGAACCTCGTGTCGGCCATCTGGACGACGGGACTCAGCAGCATCTTGACGAAGTCGAGCCCGCCCGCCTTCGGCAGGTGGCGCAGCAGGGAGAGGCCGCCGCGCACCGGCGGGAACGGGGTCAGCAAGCCGGTGATAAGGGCATCGCCGATCTCGTCCCAGGTGCGGCACAGTTCGAGCCAAGCCTCGCCGTCGCCCGCGTGCTGGCGATCCATCAGCGCAGCGGTGATCTCACGGTCGCGGTGCTGCAGGGCCCACTGGCCGTCGGCGAACGGGTGGCCCAGGACGGCCGGCGCATGGCGCCACACCAGTCCGTACTCCTCGAGGCGGAGGTCCTGGATGGTGCGGGAAGCGGCCGCCAAGGGATAGAACGTGCTGAACGTGTCGTGGACGAACCCGGGGTGCACGTCGGTGTCGCTGTGCACCGCTCCGCCCACGGTGGGCTGCTCCTCCAGGAGGAGGACCGACCAGCCGGCGTCGACGAGGTGGTTCGCCGCCACGAGTCCGTTCGGTCCGGCACCGATCACGATGGCGTCGAACGTGCGACCGGCCGGTGCGCTCACGGGGTGGGCGCCTCGCGGCGTTCGGCGATGAACGCGAGCCGGCGCAGCGTCTCGGTGTTGCGCCAGTGCAGCGACGGCTCCCGCAGCGGGCCCGGCATCAGAACGGCGGGGCCGCTCACCGGCTCCTCCTCGATCGTCACGTTGGTCCCCGCGCCCTGCGGGGACAGCGTGAGGGTGACCTCGGCCGCCCCGGCCGGCCACGCGCGGGCGTGCAGCTTCAGCAGCCGCCCGGGCTCGACCTCCAGGACCGAGGTGTCGTCGTCGATCAGAGCCGGCCACACGCCCACCGAGTGGTGCAGCCTGGCGCCGACCTCGGGCCACGTGGCGTCGACGTCGCGCATCCGCGAGGCACCGACGACCCACAGCGGGTACAGCCAGCCGTCGGCCAGGACGTCCCAGACTCGCTCGGGCGTGGTCTCGATGAGGCGGGTGTTGGTGCTCATGTCCGCGAGGGTACCCATCGACCCGGCCGTCACACCGCCCGCGACGTCTGGAGTTTCAGCCGATCGCCTAGTCTCGATGGGTAGGCAGCCGAACGACAGTGAAGGATGAGGCGCATGTGCTCTCCGGTGACGTGCAAGCAGTGCGGCAAGACGACGTGGCGCGGGTGCGGTGAGCACATCGACCAGGTCAAGGCCGCTGTCCCGGCCGACCAGTGGTGCGGACACGAGCAGGACTAGGCTGTGCCTGTGAACATGCTGGATCTCGCGGTGCTCGCCACCCAGGAGATCGACCCCAAGGGCAACCAGTCGATCGGCTGGCTCCCCGGCCTGTACGTGCTCGGCCTGTGCATCATCGTCGGCCTGTTGCTGTGGTCGTTCACCAAGATGGCCAAGAAGGCCCGCCAGCCGTGGGAGGGCGAGGACGAGACTCCCCGCAAGCCCGAGGACGACTCCACTTCCTGACCCCGCCGTGACGGTTTTGCGCACCCCGCGGCTGACGCTGCGGCACTGGAGCCGAACCGATCGCGAGCCGTTTGCCGCGTTGAACGCGGATCCGGCGGTCATGGAGTACTTCCCGGCACCGCTCGACGCGGTCCAGAGCGATGCTCTCGCCGACCGGATCTCCGCCCGTCTCGATGAGCACGGCTGGGGTCTGTGGGCCGTCGAGACCCCGGACGGCCGGTTCGCCGGCTTCACCGGTCTGAACCCCGTGCCACCGGCGATCGCCGAGCTGGTGCGCGGTGAGCCGACGATGGAGGTCGGCTGGCGACTGGCCCCATGGGCCTGGGGCCACGGCTACGCCACCGAGGCCGCGACTGCCGCGCTGCGTCACGGGTTCGGCGTCCTCGACCTGGACGAGATCGTCTCCTTCACCGCGGCGACCAACCTGCGTTCCCGCGCCGTGATGGAGCGACTGGGGATGACGCGCGATCCCGCCGACGACTTCGACCACCCCGCCCTGGCGCCGGACAGTCCGCTGCGCCCACACGTCCTCTATCGCCTCTCGCGCGGGGGAGAGCCGTCCTGAGGGCCGGGCCGCTCGGGTGGCTCGACTATGGTCTTCGGGTGCCTTCCGACCTCGCCTCCGGTGGTCGGGATCGGCGTCCCCTGCCTGACCGATCGCGCGTCGCGATCGTCGGCTTCGCCGTCCTCGCGGTGTTGTTGCAGTTGCCCTTCATCGGGGCGCCTCCCGGACGCGACGAGGCGGGCTACCTCATGGTCGGCGCGGGCTGGGGCCACGGCGACGATCTCTACGGCAGGTACTGGGTCGACCGACCGCCCTTGCTGGTGTGGATCTTCGAGGCCGCCGGCGACCTGACGACGCTGCGGTTGATCGGCTGTGCCGCCGCCGCGGCAGTCGTGGTGCTGGTGGGCGTGACCGCCCGCGTCGCAGCCGGCCCTCGAGCGGGTGTCTGGGCCGCCGCCGCGGCCGCACTCCTCGCCTCGCAGCCGTGGCTGGGGACCGCGCGCGTCAACGGCGAGATCCTCGCCGCCCCGTTCTCCGCTGCAGCGCTGCTCGCGACCGTCCTCATCGTCCGCCGTGGCGGGGGCTGGAAGGCGGCCGTCGTCGCCGGATCCGCGGCCACCCTCGCGGTCCTGGTCAAGCAGTCCACCGTGGACGCGGCGGTCTTCGTGGTCGTGGCGCTCGTCATGATCGCGTGGCGCGGGCGCCGGTCCCGCCGTCAGCTGCTGGCGCTCGCCGCCGGGGTCGTCGGGGGAGTGGCGGTCACGCTGACGGCCGCCGTGGCGCTCGCGGCCGCCCGTGGCGCCGGTCCGGTCGAGCTGTTCGACGCCGTCGTGACCTTCCGGCTCGAGGCCGGTGAGACGATCCGCGCGTCCGCCTCGGGTGCCACGACGGAGCGCCTGCTCGCGATGGTCTCGACGTGGCTCGTCAGCGGTCTGGCCATGTTGACGGCCGCCGTCCTGGTCCTGGCGGCCCGCCGCCGCGACCCCGTCGTCTGGGCGACGAGCGCCGCGCTCCTCGCCGCCACGGCGTTCGCCCTGATGGGCGGCAGCTACTGGGCGCACTACCTGATCGCGCTGATCCCCACCGCCGCGCTAGGTGCCGGCCTGGTCGCCGCTCAGGTGCCCCGACGATGGGCTCGCAACGGTGCCGTCTTCCTCGTCGCCGCGACGATCGTGACGGTGGTCCACACGGTGACCGACTCCGGCCAGGACGGCCGCGAGCAGCAGGCGGTCGGGCGCGCCATCGAGAAGGCCGCCGAGCCCGGTGACACCGCCGTCGTCACCTACGGCCAGCCGAACGTCCTGTTCAACGCGGGCCTCGAGAGCCCGTACCCGTACCTCTGGAGCCTGCCCGTGCGCGCCCTCGATCCCGATCTCGACCGTTTGAGCGACACGCTGGAGGGCGAGGACGCCCCCACCTGGATCGTCGACTGGAGCGGTTTCGACGACTGGGGCGTCGATGCGGACCGGCTCATCGACGTCGTGGCGCAGCGATACCGTGTGATCGGCCAGGTGTGCGGCCGCGATGTCTGGTTGGACCGCCGCGTCGACCGTCCGGTCCCCCACGGAGGAGGTTGCCGGTGACGACCGAGGAGTCCACCGATGCGACCGAGCCCCGCTCGAGGGCGGTGCGCTGGCGCCCGCTCGCCATTGCGGTCTATGCGGTGGCCCTCGTGGCGTGGATCGTGGTCGTCGGCGTGCCGACCGACCCGTTCCAGATGTTCGCGTGGATGTGGCTGGCCGTCATCGCGTGGCGGTGGGGCGTGCCCGCCCGGGCCCACCTCGACTTCGTCAAGGACTGGTGGCCGGCCTTCGCCGTGCTCGTGGTCTATCTCTACAGTCGCGGGCTGAGCGACGAGCTGATCGGCACCGTGCACTGGACGATGCCGATTCACGTGGACCGCTGGCTGACGGGCGGCAACGACCTGCCCACGGCCTACCTGCAGGACGCCCTGTGCGGCGACCCGTGCGTCCGCGCGACCCCGCCGCGTTGGTACGACGTTCTCCTCACCACGGTCTACTACACCCACTTCGTCGTCGCGCTCACGCTGGCCCTCGTGCTGTGGGTGCGGAACAGGGTCGACTGGGCGGCGTGGCTGAGCCGCTACCTCGTGATGAACGTGGCGGGCCTGATCGTCTACGTGCTCTACCCGATGGCGCCGCCGTGGCTGGCGTCGAAGGAGGGCTACATCGCCGAGAGCCTGCCCCGGTTGACCGGCCGTGGCTGGTCCGACCTCGGGCTGGGCGGCTTCCACGTCATCCTGGCCAAGGTGGGCAATCCCGTGGCCGCGATGCCCTCGCTGCACGGCGGCATCGCGATGCTCGTGGCGCTGTGGACCATCCGCCGGCTGACCAGCCCGTGGCGCTGGACGGCGCTGCTCTACCCGCTCGTCATGGCGTTCGCGCTGGTCTACTACGCCGAGCACTACGTCATCGACATCATCGCCGGGTGGGCCCTCGCGGGGCTCGTGATGTTCGTCGTCGGCTGGTGGGAGCGCCGACGCGGCGTGCCGATCTGATCCTTGCGACGTCCGTCGGACCGTTCAGTCAGTGAGCGGACGTGCCGCGCCCGAGCTTGAAGTAGCCGAGCGGCAGCAGACCGACGGAGTTGACGAGCACGAGCGCGGCGGCCCAGACGCGCTTGGAACCGTGGACCTGCGCGGCTGGCCTGCGGGCCAGGTCGACCAGAGCCGCCACCTTCAGCGCAGTGTCGACCGTGCCTGCAGCGATGATCACCTTCCGGCTCGTGGGACTGAGATCGCGCCAGCGGTTCATGGTCATGCAGGCATCGTAAGCGGGGCCGGGTTGACGACCGCCGGGTGAAGTCGCTGTTCTCATCGACCGTCCGCGTGGTGTGATTGCCGGCGTGCGCCGTGGGAGCGTCCAGGGAGGAGGGCCTGATGGTGAAGAGAGACCTCGCATCTGAGTTCAGCACGCTGCGCGACCTGCTGGTGGGGGTCCGACGTGGCGATGACCACGGCCCGATCCTCACGATCGAGGACATACTCCTCGTGTCCGAGTCGGCCGACGTCATTGAGGGACGCATCCTCTATGCCGACGACCGCGCCCCCGGACACCCCACGCGGACATCGGACTTCGACTACGAGGCGGAGCAACTCGCGGTGGACGGACCCGAAGCCGCGGCGGACCTGTTGTTGGTCAATCTCGAGGAAGACGTTCTCGCGGCAGACTGAGGGGTGGTGGCTCGCAGAAGGCGAGGCTTCGCGGCCGCCGGTAGCGTGACGAAGTGGCCAATCGTCTCGCTCAGTCCCAGTCCCCGTACCTGCGTCAGCACGCCGAGAACCCGGTGGACTGGTGGGAGTGGAGTCCGGAGGCGCTGGCCGAGGCGCAACGCCGCGACCTGCCGATCCTGTTGAGCGTCGGGTACGCCGCCTGTCACTGGTGCCACGTCATGGCGCACGAGTCGTTCGAGGATCCCGCGACGGCGGCCTACATGAACGAGCACTTCGTCAACATCAAGGTCGATCGCGAGGAGCGGCCCGACATCGACGCGGTCTACATGCGCGCGACCCAGGCGATGACGGGCCAGGGCGGCTGGCCGATGACGTGCATCCTGACGCCGACGGGGGAGCCGTTCTTCGCCGGCACGTACTTCCCGCCCGAGCCCCGTGGCGGGCACCCGGCGTTCAGCCAGGTCCTGCAGGCGCTGGCCGATGCGTGGGAGAACCGGCGCGAGGAGGTTCTCTCGTCCGCCGGGCAGGTGCTCGACTTCCTCTCTGAGGCCGACGACTTCGGCGGCGAGCCGCTCACCGCCGATGACCTCGACCGCGCGGCCGCGACGCTCGTGAAGCAGGGCGACCCGGAGGCCGGTGGTTTCGGCGACGCCCCGAAGTTCCCGCCCTCGATGGTGCTCGAGTTCCTGCTGCGCCAACACGCGCGCACCGGGGACGACGAGGTCTGGTCGATCGTCTGCCGCACCTTCGAGGCGATGGCGCGTGGCGGCATGTACGACCAGCTCGGCGGCGGCTTCGCGCGCTACAGCGTCGACCGCTTCTGGCGCGTGCCCCACGTCGAGAAGATGCTCTACGACAACGCCCTGCTGCTGCGCGCGTACCTGCACTGGGCCCGGGCACTGCGGGCGCGCGGCGACGGTGGTGAGCACCTCGCCCTGGCCGAGCGGATCTGCCATGAGACGGCCGACTTCATGCTGTCCGAGCTGCGCACCGAGCAGGGCGGCTTCGCCTCGGCCCTCGACGCCGACAGTGATGGCCACGAGGGCACGTACTACGTGTGGAACCCGCACCAGTTGATGAAGGCGCTCGGCACCAGCGACGCCGCGTGGGCGGTCCAGTTGCTCTCGGTCACCGGCGGCGGCACCTTCGAGCGGGGCTTCTCGACGTTGCAGCTGCTGCAGGACCCCGACGACCCGCAGCGCTGGGAGCGCGTGCGCGCCCGACTGCTCGAGGTCCGGGCCGAGCGCACCCGCCCGGCCCGCGACGACAAGGTCGTGGCCGCGTGGAACGGCTACGCCGTCACCGCGTTGGCCGAGTGCGGCATCCTGCTGGACCGGCCCGATCTCGTCGACGCGGCCGCCGAGGCCGCGACGCTGCTGTGGGACCTGCACGTCGAGCCCGGGTTCGTCCGCACGTCCCTGGGCGGCGTCCGCTCCGAGCACGCGGCGGTGCTGGAGGACCATGGCGCGGTCATCGAGGCGTTCATCGCCGTACTCGGCGCCACTGACGACCCCCGCTGGCTGGACCGTGCGCGGCACGTGGCCGACCGCGCGCTGGCGCACTTCCGCGCCGAGGACGGCGGTTGGTACGACACTGCCGACGACACCGAGGCGCTGGTCGTGCGACCGCGCGACGTGTCCGACAACGCCAACCCGTCAGGCTCGTCGGCCCTCGCGCACGGGTTGCTCGCCTTGGCCGCGGTCACCGGCGACCACGACGTGCGGGCGGCCGCGGTCGACTGTGTCGAGTCCGCCGCGGCGCTGGCCACCGGAGCTCCGCGGTTCGCGGGATGGACCCTCGCCGCCGCTGAGGCGCTGCACGACGGGCCCGCCGAGATCGCCGTCGTCGGCGAGGTCGCCGGTCCGATGCACCGGGCCGCGCTCGGCCTGACGGCGCCGGGCGCCGTCGTGGTCGCGACGCGCGAGGGCTCGCCCGTGCCGCTGTTCGAAGGACGGCAGGCGATCGGCGGGCACGCCACCGCCTACGTGTGCCGCGACTTCGTGTGCGCGCTGCCCGTCACCGATCCCGCGGACCTCGCCGCAGGCAACCAGGTCAGGACTGGTACACGAGGAGACTGACGCCGATGTAGTGGACGATGAACGCCGCGATCGTCAGGGCGTGGAACACCTCGTGGTACCCGAACCACCTCGGGTTCGGGTCCGGCCACTGGAATGCGTAGACCAGGGCGCCCACGGTGTAGAAGATCCCGCCCAGCACGAGCATCGTGAACACGGTCGTGGACGCGGCCGCCATGAAGTCGGGCAGGTAGATCAGCGCCGCCCAGCCCAGGGCCAGGTAGAGGGGCACGTAGACCCAGCGCGGTGCCGACAGCCAGAAGACCTTGAACAGCACGCCGAGGATCGCGCCGCCCCACACCAGCGAGAGCAACGTGATGGTCTGGCGCTCGTTGAGCAGCAGCAGCGAGAAGGGCGTGTAGGACCCGGCGATCATGATGAAGATGTTCGAGTGGTCCAGTCGCCGCAGGATCTGTTTGGCGCGCTCGCGCCACGGCACGGTGTGATAGACGGCGCTCACGCCGAACAGCAGCAGTGCGCTCAGCATGAAGACCGCCGCGCCCGCGCGAGCGGCCAGGCTGTCGGCGAAGACGAGCATGATCAGGAAGGAGATCAGCGCCAGCGGCGCAGTCGCCGCGTGCAGCCATCCGCGAAGGCGAGGCTTCATCTCCTCGACGGTGTCGCGAATGCGATCCCCCACCTCGTCGACGGTGGTGTCGGGCTTCGGGGACGGCATGTGCCCATGCTAGTCCTCAGGTCGTCGGGAGCCACTCGACGAGTGCGTGACAGTCGTCCCATCGTGCGGGGCCGCCGCGTACTCTGGACGCCATGCCGGTCAGCGATCTCCTCTACGGCGTGTACGAGCGTCGCCTCGCCAAGGGACTCGACCCCGAGCACCTCCCGCGTCACGTCGGGGCCATCGTCGACGGAAACCGTCGCTGGGCCCGCGGTGCGGGCGCCGGCGTCGACCACGGGTACCAGGCCGGCGCGGACAAGATCGCCGAGTTCCTCGCCTGGTGCGACGAGCTCGGTGTCGAGATCGTCACCCTGTGGCTGCTGTCGACCGACAACCTGCGCCGCCCCGCCGACGAGCTGGCCGCGCTGCTCGTCGTGATCGAGCGCCTCGTCGAGGACCTGGCCACCGGCGGCTACCGCATCCGCCTGATCGGCAACCTCGACATGCTCCCGGCCGAGAGCGCGGCGCGGATGAAGCGCGCCGCCGACCTCACCGTCGGCGCCGAGTCGAGCCTGTCGGTCAACATCTGCGTCGGCTACGGAGGTCGCCAGGAGCTGACGGACGCGATGCGCTCCCTGCTCATGGAGCAGGCCGGCTCCGGCCGCAGCCTGGAGGACGTCGCGTCGACGCTCGAGGTCGACGACATCGCCGAGCACCTCTACACGAAGGGACAGCCCGACCCGGACCTCGTGATCCGCACGTCGGGCGAGCAGCGGCTCAGCGGGTTCCTGCTCTGGCAGAGCGTGCACTCGGAGTTCTACTTCTGCGATGCGCTGTGGCCCGCGTTCCGGCGCGTCGACTTCCTGCGCGCCATGCGCTCCTACGCCGAGCGCGAGCGCCGCTTCGGCGCCTGATCGACCCCTCCGGCCGTTCGCACAATCGTGGCGACACGCGGCGCGGCGTCCGATTCCCCGCCTGCTCCGGTCGTACTTTCGGGGTGTGCCCTTGCTCCATCACGAGCTCTCCGGTGACCGAGAGGCTCAGCCCCACTTCCACTAGTGAGAGCTGGGCGCCGGGCGCGCGCGTGGCTCTCGAGGAGACAGCCGTGGCTGCTACGAAGAGCAACACCCCGCCCCGCCGCACCTACGTCCTCGACACGAGCGTCCTGCTGGCCGATCCGGCCGCGATGCAGCGCTTCGGCGAGCACGAGGTCGTCCTGCCGGTGGTCGTCATCACCGAGCTGGAGGCCAAGCGCCACCATCCCGAGCTCGGGTACTTCGCCCGCAACGCGCTGCGCTTCCTCGACGACCTGCGGGTCCAGCACGGCACCATCGACGTCCCGATGCCCATCGGCCTCGAGGGCGGCAGCCTGCGCGTCGAGCTGAACCACACGGACGCGTCCTCGCTGCCCTCGGGCTTCCGCCAGGGCGACAACGACACCCGGATCCTCTCGGTGGCCCGCAACCTCGCCAACGAGGGCCACGACGTCGTGCTGGTCTCCAAGGACCTGCCGATGCGCATCAAGGCGTCCGCGGTGGGGCTGACCGCGGAGGAGTACCGGGCCGAGTGGGCGCTCGAGACCGGCTGGACGGGCATGACCGAGCTCGACGTCGACAGCGCCGATCTGGACGACCTGTACGAGCAGGGCACCGTCGAGCTGGAGCCCGCCCGCGAGCTGCCCTGCCACACCGGGCTGGTGCTGCTCTCGGACAAGGGCAGCGCCCTGGGCCGGGTCACGCCCGACAAGCAGGTCCGGCTGGTCCGCGGTGACCGCGAGGCCTTCGGCATCCGCGGGCGCTCCGCCGAGCAGCGGATCGCCCTGGACCTGCTGCTCGATCCCGAGATCGGCATCGTCTCCCTCGGCGGCCGCGCCGGCACCGGCAAGTCCGCCCTGGCGATCTGCGCCGGCCTCGAGGCCGTCATGGAGCGCCGCCAGCACCAGAAGGTCATCGTCTTCCGCCCGATGTACGCCGTCGGCGGCCAGGAGCTGGGCTATCTGCCCGGCAGCGAGTCCGAGAAGATGGGCCCCTGGGGCCAGGCGGTGTTCGACACGCTGGGCGCCGTGGCCTCACCGCACGTCGTCGAGGAGATCGTCGACCGCCAGATGCTCGAGGTCCTGCCGCTGACGCACATCCGCGGCCGCTCCCTGCACGACGCGTTCGTCATCGTCGACGAGGCGCAGTCGCTCGAGCGCAACGTCCTGCTGACGGTGCTCTCGCGCATCGGCGCCAACTCCAAGGTCGTCCTGACGCACGACGTCGCGCAGCGCGACAACCTGCGGGTGGGCCGCTACGACGGCATCGTCGCCGTCGTCGAGAAGCTCAAGGGCCACCCGCTGTTCTCGCACGTCACCCTCACCCGGTCCGAGCGCTCGCCCGTGGCGGCGCTCGTGACCGAGATGCTGGAGGACGTGACCCTCTAGGGCGTCAGTTGATCTCGCGAGCGGCGAGCGCGCGGCGGAGGTCGTCACGGCCCTCCATCACGTAGCGCTTCGCCGCCGCGGGCGCCTGCGTGCCGGCGAGCCACGCGTCGACCTTCGCGAGCGTCTCGGACGTCGGGTTGGGCAGCGGGAACAGGTTGATCAGCGCGACCTGCCCGATCCACACGCCCATCTCGTCGATGACGGTCTCGGCCATCTCGAGGTACTTGTCGACGTACGGCGCGAGCACCTCGGCCTGACC
The DNA here is from genome assembly GCF_024508295.1 of Aeromicrobium duanguangcaii. Taxonomy (NCBI): domain Bacteria; kingdom Bacillati; phylum Actinomycetota; class Actinomycetes; order Propionibacteriales; family Nocardioidaceae; genus Aeromicrobium; species Aeromicrobium duanguangcaii. Next base: position 686,429 of record NZ_CP101990.1, read on the forward strand.
GGACACCTGGAACCCCGAGGCGATCTGACGACGCGTCTCGTTGGGCGTGGAGGCGTCCTCGACGACGCGGCGCCAGGCCTCTGCCTTGGCCTCGGGGGTCGGGCGCAGGGCCTTCGCTCCGGCGGCGTGCTCCCGGCCCTGGCTGGTGTTGTCGCGCTCCAGCTCGGCGTCGATCTCGGCCTCGTCGGCGTCGCCCAGCTTGGCCAGGCCGCTGATCAGCGTCCAACGCAGGTCGGCGTCGATCTCCAGACCCGAGATCCACCCGCCGAGCAGATCGCGCAGGAGCTTCGGCGACGTGGCCGCCGACGCCAGCGCGCGGGCGAACGCCAGCTGGTGGTCGCTGCCGGGCTCGGCGTTGACCAGCAGGTCGGCCACGCCGGCCTCCCAGCGCGCGGCCAGTTCGGGCCGCTTCTCGTCCGAGGTGAACAGGCTGACCGCGCTCTTGCCCTGACGCAGCAGCGACGAGACGGCCGTGAGGTCCGTCTCGGTGCCGACGCCGGCCAGCACGAGGTCGACGAACGAGGCCGAGGGCAGCTCGGCGTCGCGCGTCATGTCCCACGCCGAGCCCCAGCACAGGGCGCGGGGGAGCGAGTCGGCGAACGAGCCGATGCCGCTCAGCAGGGTCTGGAACGAGCCCTCGTCGAGGCGGATCTTGGCGTACGTGAGGTCGTCGTCGTTGAGCAGGATCAGGTCCGGGCGGGCCTTGCCGACCAGCTCGGTGATCTCGGTGCGCTCGCCGCGGACGTCGGTCTCGATCCGGTCGGTGCGCACGAGCCGGCCGCCCTCACGGTTGTACAGGCCGATCGCGATGCGGTGGCGGCGCAGCGTCGGGTACTCGTCGGTCGCGGTCTGCTCGACCTCGAACCGCGTGAAGGCGCCCGCGTCGTCGACGTCGAAGTCGGCGCGCAGCGTGTTGACGCCGGAGGTCTGCAGCCACTCGGCGGCCCAGCTGTCGAGCTCGCGGCCCGAGGCCTCGGACAGCTCGGCCAGCAGGTCCTTCAGCTCGGTGTTGCCATAGGCGTACTTCGAGAAGTAGCTGCGCAGACCCGCGAAGAAGTCCTCCTCGCCCACCCAGGCGACGAGCTGCTTCAGCGCCGAGGCGCCCTTGGCGTAGGTGATGCCGTCGAAGTTGGCCTCGACCGCGTGCAGGTCGTAGTTGTCCGCCGCGATCGGGTGCGTCGTGGGCAGCTGGTCCTGGCGGTAGGCCCAGTTCTTGCGGTTGTTGGTGAAACCGGTCCACGCGTCGGTGAACCGGGTCGCCTTGACCGACGAGTGGTGCGCGGCGAACTCGGCGAACGACTCGTTCAGCCACAGGTCGTCCCACCACTTCATGGTCACGAGATCGCCGAACCACATGTGGGCCATCTCGTGCAGGATCGTGTTCGCGCGCTGCTCGTAGGCCGAGACGGTCTGACGGCTGCGGAAGATCATCTCGTCGCGGAAGGTCACGCAGCCCGCGTTCTCCATCGCGCCCATGTTGTACTCCGGCACGAAGAGCTGGTCGTACTTGCCGAACGGGTAGCCCATCTGGAACGCGCCCTCGAAGAACTCGAAGCCCTGCTTGGTGATGAGCAGGATGTCGTCGGCGTCCAGGTACGGCACGAGGGACTGGCGGCAGAAGACGCCGAGCGGGATCTGGCCGTACTCGCCGGCGTACGTGTCGCGGACCTCGTGGTAGTCGCCGGCGACGAGCGCGGTGATGTAGGTGCTCATCGTCTTGGTCGGCTCGAAGTGCCACACCGCCGCACCGCCGTCGAGCACGATCGGCTCGGGGGTGGGGGAGTTGGAGACGACCTTCCAGTGCGACGGCGCCGTGACGTGGAAGGTGAACTGCGCTTTGAGGTCGGGCTGCTCGAAGGTCGCGAAGACGCGACGCGCGTCGGGGACCTCGAACTGCGTGTAGAGGTACACCCGGTCGTCCGCGGGGTCGACGAAGCGGTGCAGACCCTCGCCGGAGTGCGAGTACAGGCAGGTTCCGGTGACGACGAGCTCGTTGTGCGCTTCGAGCCCGTCGATGGCGATGCGCTGGTCGGAGTAGGCCGACAGGTCCAGCTCGCGGCCGTTGAGCGTGATCGACTCCAGCTCGGCGTCGACCAGGTCGACGAACGTCGACGAGCCGGGCTGCGCCGCGAAGGTCAGCGTCGTGATCGAGCCGAATCGCTCGCCTTCGAGGGTGAGATCCAGGGCGATGTCGTAGGCGGCGTCGGAGACGACGGCGGCGCGCTGGCGGGCTTCTTCACGGGTGAGATTGGTGCCGGGCATGCTCTTACTCTTTCACCCGTTCGCGAAGGCCCACCACCCGACGGCTCGTTGGAGATCGGTCACACCGGTCGCTGCGGCGGGGCTGCGCGCCCGATGGTCAGGCAGGATGTTCGCATGGACATCCCGTTCGCCGCCTCGGAGCGGTCGACGATCGGCGTGGAGTGGGAGCTCGCGCTGGTCGACCAGGACTCCGGGGACCTGCGCCAGGTCGCCCAGACGGTGCTCGAGGCGGTGGCGCCCATCGGTGGCGGCGAGCACCCGCACATCAAGCAGGAGCTGCTGCTCAACACCGTCGAGGTCGTGACGGGTGTGTGCCGCAGCGTCAAGGAGGTCACGCACGACCTCAGCCGCAGCATCGAGGCGCTCCGGCTGGTGACCGATCCGCTGCGAGTCGAGCTGATGTGCGCCGGCACGCACCCCTTCGCGCGGTGGACCCAGCAGAAGGTCACCGACAAGGAGCGCTACGCCACCCTGATCGACCGCACCCAGTGGTGGGGACGACAGATGCTGATCTACGGCGTCCACGTCCACGTCGGCATCGAGGACCGCGCCAAGGTGCTGCCGATCAGCCGGGCGATGCTGACGCACTATGGGCACTTCCTGGCGCTCAGCGCGTCCAGCCCGTTCTGGGGCGGCCAGGACACCGGCTACGCCTCGAACCGCGCCCTGATGTTCCAGCAGCTGCCCACGGCGGGCCTGCCCTTCCAGTTCGATCACTGGCACGAGCTGGAGCACTACGTCGGGGACATGATGCACACCGGCGTGATCGACTCGTTCGACGAGATCCGCTGGGACATCCGGCCCTCGCCGAAGTTCGGCACGCTCGAGATGCGCATCTGCGACGGCGTCCCCACGCTCTCCGAGCTCGGCAGCATCGCCGCGCTGACCCACTGCCTCGTCGAGCACCACTCGCGCGAGCTGGACGCCGGTCGCGAGCTGCCCTCGATCCCCTCGTGGTTCGTGCAGGAGAACAAGTGGCGCGCCGCCCGGTACGGCATGGACGCGATCCTGATCCTCGACCGCGACGCCCGCGAGGAGCTCGTGACCGACGACCTGGAGCGCCTGCTGGTGCAGCTCGAGCCGGTCGCCGCGGACCTCGATTGCGCCGAGGAGCTGAACGGCGTCCGCGACATCATGGCCGCCGGGGGCGCCTCCTACCAGCGCCAGCGCGCGGTGGCCGCAGGGCAGAGCGGCGAGCTCGACGCCGTGGTCGCGGCACTGGTCGAGGAAATGCGGGCGGGCCGTCCGCTGTTGGACCAGACATGACCACCACTGAGACCGTCGACCTCTGGTTCGACCCGCTGTGCCCTTGGGCCTGGATGACCTCCCGCTGGATGCTCGAGGTCGAGCAGGTCCGGCCCGTCCACACCGTGTTCCACGTCATGAGCCTGTCCGTGCTCAACGAGGACAAGGACGTGCCCGACGAGTACCGCGAGGCGATCGAGAAGGGCTGGGGTCCCGTGCGCCTGGCCATCGCCGCCGAGCAGAAGTTCGGCACCGAGGTGTTGCGCGACCTCTACACCGAACTGGGCACGCGCCGCCACAACGAGGGCCGCGAGTTCGACCGCGCGCTGTACGAGGAGGCGCTCGTCGCCGCGGGTCTTCCCGCCGAGCTGGCCGACGCCGCTGACGACACGTCGCTCGACGACGCCGTCCGCGCCTCGCACGTCGACGGCATCAGCCGTGTCGGCGAGGAGGTCGGCACCCCCGTCATCTCCATCGGCGACACCGCCTTCTTCGGTCCGGTGCTCTCGCCCGCCCCGAAGGGCGAGCAGGCGGGAACGGTCTTCGACGGTGCTCGCGCGCTGGCGTCCTACGACGGCTTCTTCGAGCTCAAGCGCACCCGGACCCGCGAGCCGATCTTCGACTGAGCGAGCCGGCCCGCGATACTGGGCGCGATGACCGACCAGCTGCCAAGCCTCGCTGCACGTCTCCGCGCTCGCCGGGACCGGGAGGTCGACGACCTCCGGCACCGCTTCCGCACGGACCTAGGGACGCGCAACCGCGTCTTCGCTTGGTCCTGCGCGGGACTGGTCCTCGTCGCCGCGCTGGTCCTGACGGTCCGGGCCGTCGTGCACGGACTGGGCCCGGGCGCGGTCCTGGCGGCCGTGCTCGGTGTTGTGCTCGTACGCGCGGCCATGCTGCGCCCGGCGACCCCGCCGCACGTGCACGGCCTGCCCGGCGTGCCCGAGCCCGAGGTCTGCCCCACGCCGGATCCGCCCGATCGCGGACCGTTCGTCCTGGCAGTGCGGTGGCTCGGGGCGGTGCTCGCGTTCGCCGTGGCCCTGGCCTCCCTGCCGGTGGTGCTCGTCGTCCTCGTGGTGCTGGCCATCGCGGCCGCGCCGGTCGTCGCCGACAAGGTGCGACTGTGGAGCGCTCGCCGGACGCTGCGCCGGGCCCTGCTGGCCTACGAGCCGCGATTCGTACTCGGCTACGGCGGCTACGGCGGCGGCCCGATCCACGTGGGGATGTGGGAGCCGCACCTGCTCGCCTCGGGCGACCGCGGTGTCATCGTCGGACTGCGGTCGCACTACTGCGCCGAGCTGCGCGCCGGGATCCGCCCCACCATGGCGTGGATCGCGGCCGGCTCGGACGTGCTGGGGGACATGCGAGTCCTCACGGTCCCGTCCATGACGACGTTCTTCTACGTCCACAACGCTCCGGGCCACCTCAAGCTCATGGGCATCCGCTCGGTCCGGCACGTGTGGCTGGGCCACGGTGACTCCGACAAGTCGGGCAGCCACCACAGCCGTCACCGGCGGTACGACGTGCTGGTCGCCTCGGGTGAGGCGGCGATCGACCGGTACGCGCGGCACGGGGTCGAGATCCCGCGGGAGCGCTTCGTGCTGCTGGGCCGCCCGCAGTCCGGTGAGGTGCTGCCCGCCGCCGTCCCCGTCACCGAGGTCGAGCGACCGACCGTCCTCTACGCGCCGACCTGGACCGGCAACGGCAAGATGACGAACTTCTCGTCGATCAAGGTCGCCGATCGGATCCTGCGGGCCCTGATCGACGCCGACGTGAACATCATCTTCCGGCCCCACCCGGTCTTCCTGCGGGCGCCCTCGTGGACCGACCGGCTGGCCGCGCTCGACGCGATCCTGCAGGCCGACCACGACGACCCGACCAACGACCGGCAGCACCTGTGGGGCGAGGAGGCCGTGCGCGGTCTGTCGGTCGCGGACTGCATGAACCGCGCCGACGCGCTCGTCTCGGACGTCTCCAGCGTGGTCTCGGACTGGCTCGCCTCGGGCAAGCCGTACCTCATGGTGAGCATGGCCCACGGTCTCGACGAGTTCGCCGAGGCCGTCCCGGTCGCCGCCGGTGGCTACACGGTCGACCGCCGCCTGGCGGGCCTGCCCGACGTCCTCGACGACATGCTCCATCGTGACCCGCTCGCCGACCGCCGGCGCCGGCTGAAGGTCCGCGTCCTGGGCGAATACGAGGGCGACGAGTCGGCTCGCGCGTTCGCCGCCTGGGTCCATGAGATGGCGCACACGCCGTTGGTCCGGTCCTGACCGCACCTGTCAGGATGGACCCATGCGCGTCCACCTCGGTGCCGATCACGCCGGCTACGAACTCAAGAACCATCTCGTCACGTGGCTCACCGAGCACGGCCACGAACCCGTCGACCACGGCGCCCACACCTTCGACGCCGACGACGACTACCCGCCGTTCTGCGTCGACGCCGCCCAGGCGGTCCTCGACGACAAGGGCTCGCTCGGCATCGTGATCGGCGGCTCCGGCAACGGCGAGCAGATCGCCGCCAACAAGGTCCCCGGCATCCGCTGCGCCCTGACCTGGAGCGTCGAGACCGCCCAGCTCGCGCGTCAGCACAACAACGCGCAGGTCATGGGCATCGGCGCCCGGATGCACTCGCTCGAGGAGGCCGAGCAGATCGTCGAGGCCTTCCTCACGACCCCGTGGAGCGAGGCCGACCGCCACCAGCGTCGGATCGACCTGCTGGCGACGTACGAGGAGACCGGCACCTTTGCCTGAGGGGCACACCCTCCACCGCCTCGCGCTGGACCTGACCGGGACGTTCGGCGACAAGGTCGTGCGCTCCGGAAGCCCCCAGGGCCGGTTCGAGGCCGCCGCCCGGCTCGACGGTCGGACCCTGCTCGAGGCAACGGCACACGGCAAGCACCTGTTCGTGGCGTTCTCCGACCTCGAGGAGCAGGTCCACGTCCACCTCGGCCTCTACGGCGCGTTCACGTTCGTCGAGGACCCCGAGCCGCCGGTCGTGGGCCAGGTCCGCTGGCGGCTCTCCTCGGGCCGTGCGACGGCCGACCTGCGCGGCCCGACCGCCTGTGAGCTGCTGACGCCGGACGAGATCGAGGCCATCCACGCCCGGCTCGGCGCAGACCCCCTCGACCCGGCGGCGGACGTCGAGCGGGCAGCGGACGTCGTGGCCGCGTCACGGGCGCCCATCGCGACCCTGCTGATGGACCAGCGCGTCATCGCGGGGGTCGGCAACGTGTATCGCGCCGAGGTGCTCTTCCGGCACCGCATCGACCCGAAGCTGGCCGGCCGTGACCTGCGACCGGGGACGTTCCTGACGCTCTGGGCCGACCTCGTCGACCTCATGGGCGAGGGTGTCCGCACGGGCCGGATCGACACGGTGCGCCCCGAGCACGAGCCCGAGGCGATGGGCCGCGAGCCGCGGGTCGACGACCACGGCGGCGAGGTCTACGTCTACCGCCGGGCGGGCCAGCCGTGCCTGGTCTGCGGGACGCGCGTGCGCACCGAGGTCGTCGCCGGCAGAAACCTCTTCTGGTGCCCACGTTGTCAGCGGCGCCGGTAGGGTCAGTCCGTGAGCACGACGAAGGGTCCGCGGCGCGATCCTGTCGGCAGGTACCTGTCGACGAATGCGCGCGAATGGCGGACCGGATCCCGCGACGGCCAGATGGCCGCGCTGGCCGCGCTGCTGCTGCTGACCGGTGTGATGTTCATCCTCAGTCTGCAGTGGTACTGGATGGTGCCGGTGGCGATGTTCGTCGTGCCGCTCATCCTCGGCGGGATGCTGCTGCAGTGGTGGCCGCAGGCGGCCCTGACGGTCATTGTCCTGTTCGCCGCCACGGTCTCGGCGTTGGTCTACTCCGTGGACACCGGAGCCATCTCCGCGCGCCCCGCGTCCGCCGCCTCGGTGTACATCGCAGCGGCGATCCTGCTGTACAGCTCCTCGCGGAATCGCTCAGGACTCCCGGCAGCGCTCGGTGAGGCGATGCTGATGGAGCTGCGGGATCGGCTGCAGGCCCAGGGCGCGGTCCCTCCGCTGCCACCGGGCTGGGCCAGTGAGTCGGCCATGGAGTCGGCCGGCTCGGCCAAGTTCGCCGGCGACTTCCTCGTGGCGAACCTGTCCAAGGACGAGAAGTACCTCGAGATGGTGCTCGTCGACGTCTGCGGCAAGGGCGTCGCCGCGGGCACGCAGTCGCTGCAGCTGGCCGGTGCGCTGGGCGGTCTGATCGGCTCGCTGCCGCCGCTGGGGCTGTTCGCGGCAGGCAACGACTACCTCCTGCGCCAGTCGTGGGACGAGGGGTTCGCCACCGCCGTGCACGTCCTGGTCAACCTCGAGACGGGCGGCTACGAGGTGCTCAACGCCGGTCATCCGCCGGCCATGCACTGGAAGCGCGACCAGAAGGAGTGGGTCGTCTCGGGCGCCCGCGGCCTGGCGCTCGGCATCATCGACCGGCCCGAGTTCCACGGCACCTCCGGCGTGATCGAGCCGGGCGAGGCGCTGATGTTCTACACCGACGGCGTCGTCGAGACCCGCACCCTGGACCTCTCCGTCGGGGTCGAGTGGCTGCGTGGCGCCGCGGCGATCGCGATCTCCCAGGAGATGGCCGGCGCGCCGCGCCGCATCCTGGACCAGACCGAACCGGGCGAGGACGATCGCGCGGTGCTGATCCTGCACCGGCTCCCGCGATGACCGAGACCCCGATCTGGCCGTTCTACGCGACCTGCGCCCTCATCGTGCTGGCGGGGGTCTTCATGATCACCAGCACGGACAGCCAGCCCGCGGGCCGGGTTCTCGTGGTCTTCGGCGTGGTGAGCATCGTCGGCTCGCTCGTGCGGACGGCGGTCGACCGCTTCCGCGGCCGGGACCACTGAGTGGAGCGGACGACGAGATTCGAACTCGCAACATCCTGCTTGGAAGGCAGGGACTCTAGCCATTGAGTTACGTCCGCGTGGCGCCGAAGCGCCAGCACCATGATGCCACAAACACCCGGCGCGCTTCGAGTCAGCGGGCGGTTCGCGCGTCGGGCGTGGTCGAGATGACCAGGTCCGCGGCGGCGGGGGTGCGGTCGGTCGTGACGTACTCCTCCTCCTGGGCGGCCCACACGTCCCACCACGGCTCGTACGTCTCACCGTCGCGGGCCAGCGCGCGGCGGCGTCGCTCCGTCTCGTCCGCCTCCAACCACACCAGGTGGCTCAGGAACGGTCGCAGCGGCAACGCGCCCGCGCCGACACCCTCGATGATCAGGTCGGGGGTGGGCCGGACGGTCAGCCAGCGCCCGGGCCGGTCGGCCGCCCAGTCCCACAGGCGAGCGCGGCCCGCCTCGCCGATCGCCAGATCGGCCAGCAGGGCACGCACGATCGCCGGGGTCTGCGCGAGGCCGTGCCAGCCGGGGTAGAGCCGCTCGAGGTGCAGGATCGGGGCCCCGGTCAGGTCCGACAGGTCGAGGGCGAGGGCCGTCTTGCCGGCTCCGCTGCGCCCGTCGATCGCGACCACGCGGGTCGTCCCGCAGGCGGGCGCGCGCAGGAGGACCTGCTCGGCCAAGTGGGTCGCGGGGCTGGAGGGTTCCACTGGATCGACGCTAACCTGCTCGCCCCGACGTTGCCAGAGCGCAGGCGGGTTACGTTGGGCCCATGGAGCCCGTCCACGTCCGACTCTTCGCCGCCGCCCGCGAGGCCGCGGGAACGTCCGAGACGTCGCTCGAGGTGGCCACACTCGGCGAGCTGCTCGACGGTCTGGCCGACCGGTTCGAGGACCTCGGTCCGGTGCTGACCCGGTGCTCGGTGCTGGTCGAGGGGATCCGCACGACCGATCGGGCGACCGTGCTGCCGCCGGGCCTCACGGTCGACGTGCTGCCCCCGTTCGCCGGCGGCTGAGTCAGCCGCCGATCGCGCTCATCGGGCGCTTCGGCTGGACGAAGGTCGGCGAGTCGATGCCGTGCCCGGCACGCTTCGCGGCGATCGAGGACTCGAAGATCCGGGCGAGGTCGGCGTCGGTCCCGCCGCCGCGCAGCACCGGGACGAGATCGGACTCGTCGCGCGCGAAGAGGCAGTTGCGCACGTGCCCGTCGGCGGTGATCCGGATGCGGTCGCAGGCCGCGCAGAACGGAGCGGTCACCGAGGCGATCACGCCGACCGTGGCAGGTCCGCCGTCGATCGTCCAGAGGTCGGCGGGGGAGGAGCCCCGGCCGGCCACCGGCTCGAGGTCGAACCGCGTGCGCAGGGTCTGGAGGATCTCGGCGCCCGGCACCATGGCGGCCCGGTCCCACGTGTGACCGGCGTCGAGCGGCATCTGCTCGATGAACCGCATCTGGGCGCCCGCGCCCCTCGCGAACTCGACCAGGTCGACCAGCTCGTCGTCGTTGACGCCGCGCATGGCGACCGCGTTGAGCTTGAGCGGCGTGAACCCGGCCTCGCGGGCGGCCTCGATCCCGGCGAGGACGTCGCCCAGGCGATCGCGCCGGGTCAGCGTCGCGAACCGCTCGGCGTCGAGCGTGTCGATGGAGATGTTGAGTCGCGTCAGGCCGGCCTCGCGCAGCGGCACGGCCAGCTCGGCCAGGCGCAGGCCGTTGGTCGTCATCGAGACCTCGGGGCCCAGTGCGGCCAGCCGGCGGACGACCTCGACCGCGTCCTTGCGCACGAGCGGCTCGCCGCCGGTCAGTCGGATCGTGGTGACGCCCAGCGACACGCAGACGCGAGCGACGCGCTCGATCTCGTCGGTCGTGAGGATGCTGTCGCGCTCGATCCACGGGACGCCCTCGGCGGGCATGCAGTAGGTGCAGCGCAGCGAGCACTTGTCCGTGAGGGAGATCCGCAGGTCGCGGTGGACCCGGCCGAAGCCGTCGACGAGGCTCACAGTCCGACCCAGCCGCTCCGGCCACCGGCATCGGTCTGGCGCTTCCAGATGGGGACCTCGGTCTTGATCAGCTCGATCAGGGCCCGGGTCGACTCCAGCGCCTCGCGCCGATGGGCGGCACTGCTGGCGACGACGACGGCGACGTCGCCCACCTCGAGGGCGCCGAAGCGGTGCGACACCGCGATCGTCGCGCCCGTGTTGAGGGCGACCGTCCCCGCGAGCGCCGTCAGCATCCCCTCGGCGTCGGGGTGCGCCTCGTACTCGAGCGCGACGACGGTGCCGTCGGCCTCGGGGTCGTGATCGCGGATCGTGCCGATGAACACGTCCGTGGCCCCGATGGTCGGGCCCGCGACGGCGGCGACGTGGGCGGCGACGTCCAGCGGCGCGTCCACCACGCGGGCCAGGGCCACGCGTCCGGCGGCCGCCTCGGTGATCATGGGCCCAGCCTAGGCGTCCGGTGTCGGGATGACAGGATTCGAACCTGCGGCCCCCTGCTCCCAAAGCAGGTGCGCTACCAAGCTGCGCCACATCCCGTGAGGCTCGGAACAGTGTACGGCGGCCGGGCGTCGGCCCGTTTGACCCGCCACCAGTGAAGACCCGTAGACTGAACGCTGGCCTGCGTGAGGACTCCGTGGGCTGGACACGCCCAACGACTCAGGAGTCATCACGTGAAGAGCAGCACCGAATCGCTGAGCCCCACGCGGGTCAAGCTGACCATCGAGGTGCCGTTCGAGGAGTTCAAGCCGAACCTCGACAAGGCCTACAAGACCATCGGTGCCCAGATCCAGATCCCCGGCTTCCGCAAGGGCAAGGTTCCGGCGGCGATCATCGACCAGCGCGTCGGCCGCGGCGCGGTCCTCGACGAGGCGCTGAACTCGGCCCTGCAGGGCTGGTACACCCAGGCGCTGCAGGACACCAAGACCACGCCGCTCGGCCAGCCCGAGATCGACCTGGCGAAGTTCGTCGACGGTGAGCCCATCGAGGTCACCGCAGAGCTCGACGTCCGCCCGCAGCTCGAGATCCCGGACGCGTCCGAGATCGCCGTGACGGTCAAGGACATCGAGGTCGACGAGGACGACGTCAACGAGCAGCTCGAGCAGCTGCGCGAGCGCTTCGCCACCTTCACCGACGTCGACCGTCCGGCCGCCGAGGGCGACTCGATCACGATCGACCTGTCGGCCGCCCACAAGGACGGCACGCTGATCGACGAGGCCCAGGCCGAGGGCCTGCCCTACGTCATCGGCAAGGCCACGATGCTCGACGGTCTCGACGAGGCCGTCACGGGACTGTCGAAGGGCGAGTCCGCCACCTTCTCGACCACCCTCGTCGGTGGCGACCTGGCCGGCGAGGAGGTCGACGTCACCGTCACGCTGCAGGACGTGCGTCAGACCGAGCTGCCCGAGCTCGACGACGAGTTCGCCCAGATGGCCTCCGACTTCGACACGATGGACGAGTTCCGTGCCGACCTGGTCGAGCGCCTGACGCGCGGCAAGCGCATCGAGCAGGCCGCCGAGGCCCGCGACCTCGTCCTGGAGGAGCTCGTCTCCCGGGTCGACGCCCCGATGCCCGACGGCCTGGCCGAGGCCGAGCTGGCGAACCGTCGTCAGCAGATGGACCAGCAGCTCGCGATGGCCGGCCTGACCCTCGAGAACTACCTCGAGGACCAGGAGGACGGCAAGACGCTCGACGAGTTCGAGTCCGAGCTCGAGCGTGACGTCCGCGAGTCGATCGTGGCGCAGTTCGTCCTGGACCAGCTGGTCGAGGAGAACGAGTACGACATCGACAACGACGAGCTGAGCCAGCACATCATGCGCCGCGCCCAGCAGTCCGGCGAGGACCCGAACTCCTACATCCAGCACATCATGGAGCACAACCACGTGCCCGAGATGATCAGCGAGGTGCTGCGCGGCAAGGCGCTGGCGTCCCTCGTGGAGTCGGCGAAGGTCACGGACAAGTCCGGCAACGTCGTCGACCTGGCGAACCTGCGTGCCGACGGCACGATCGGCGGCGACGAGCCGGCCGACGAGTCCGCCTCGGAGTGACTCCGCGGCGGGCCCTGCCCGTCCCGCGATGAGAGAGCCGGTGCCCTTCGGGGCGCCGGCTCTTCGTCGTTGCGGGGGTTCGGGCCACGACACGCCGCGCGGACCTTGACGTGTGCTCTGCGCGAGCGGCAGAGTAACCGAGTGTTACACGTCACCGGAACGTGACGCCGTGGCTCTCGGGAACGCTCGAGACCCCGCAGGAGCAGAACCGTGAAGGTGCGTCCCCTCTCCGCCAGCGCCGCTCTTCTGGCCGGCGCGCTCGCCGTGTCGCTCGGCGCCGTCCCCGGTCACGCCATCGAGGACGGCGGCCTGTCCTCGGCGGTCGTCGGCACGGCCCCGCCGGGCTCGGTCCTCGAGCAGGCGCCGGCTCCCGGTGCCCTGACCGGCCTCGGGATCGCGCCGGCCGACGCGACGGCCACGCGGGTGCTCTACGCGTCGACCGGAGCGCGGGGCGAGACCACCTCCGTCTCGGGCCTGGTGATCGTCCCGAACGCGCCGTGGCGCGGGCCGGGGGAGCGGCCGGTCGTCGGGGTGAGTCCCGGCACCCAGGGACTGGCCGACCGGTGTGCCGCCAGCCGGCTGATCGAGTCCGGCCACCTCAACGACGCGACGTGGATCCGCCAGTTCCACGCGTCGGGCTACGCGATCGCCATGACCGACTACGAGGGCCTCGGCACGCCCGGCGACCACCCGTTCGCCGACAACGTCGTCCTGGGTCACAACGTCCTCGACGTCGTGCGGGCGGCACGAGGCCTCGGCCTCTCGGCGACGGCGCCGGTGTTCCTGCAGGGGTTCTCCGAGGGCGGCGGCGCGACGGCCGGCGCCCTGGAGCTCGCCCCGGGCTACGCACCCGAGCTGCGGATCGCCGGTGGCCACGCGACCGCCCCCACCGGCAACCTGACCGCGATCGGCGAGCGCTCCGAGCTCGACCTGTACCGGCCGTTGTTGCTCTTGGCGGTCGGGCTGCTCGACGACGGCGCCGAGGCGTCCGGCTGCGCGCCGGAGGGGCTTCCGCGAGGGTTGACCGACCTGGAGGAGCTCGGGCCCACCGAGCCGGAGCGGGAGCCGGTCCGGGTGAGCCGCTCGCGGATCGACGTGCCGTTCGCGGTGACGTCGGCGTGGGCCGACGAGATCGTCCCGCACGACACCGTCAGGGAGGCCGTGGAGCAGTGGTGCTCCCGGGGCTCGCGGATCGTCTACTCGACGTCGTGGGCGCCCTCGCACGTCGCGTCGGGTTACGAGGGCGGCGGGCAGGCTGTGCAGTTCTTCGACGACGTCCTGCGCGGCAGGGTCGTCGACTCCACCTGCGCCTGGCTGTTCTGAGGGTCCGCGCCCCGAGATCGGGGGAGGGATCGCTGGACACCTGGGGCACCATGGACGCATGACCCCGACCGCCCGCACGACCGACGTCGCGGCGCTCGCGCTCGAGTACGGCGACCGGCTCGTCCTCGGCACGGTCCGCGACGTCCACACGGCCGTCGCGCACCGCGTCTTCGGCGCGACGCGGATCGTCGGCAGTCGCGTCCCCGAGGCGGTCCACGACGCGGTGGCCGGCTCGGTCTACGGCTCGCTCTCGCGCGTGCTGCGGGCCTCGGGCACCGCGGCGCGCTCCATGGCGGCGCGCGGGGTGGGGGCGCCCGTGGACGGGTCCCGTGTCGGTCGCCAGGTCCGCTCGGCGGTCAACGGGCTGGTCGGTGAGGAGCTGCGCCTGATGGGCGACCCCCAGGCGATCACCATGTCCCTGCGCCGCGACGGCACGGACATCGCGGCGACGCCGTGGAAGCTCCGCCAGGCCTATCCCGACGCGACCGGCCATCTGGTCGTCCTCGTTCACGGCCTGTGCGAGAACGACGAGTCCTGGCTGCGCCGCGGACCGAGCGTCACCTACGCCGAGCGCATCGCGGCGGACACCGAGGCCACGACCGTCCTGCTGCGCTACAACACCGGCTTGCACGTGTCGGAGAACGGTCAGCACCTCGACGAGCTGCTGGAGCAGGTCGTCGCCAACTGGCCGGTCGCGGTGCACCGCATCACGCTCGTCGGGCACTCGATGGGCGGACTGGTCGTCCGCGCGGCCACCAACCGCGCCACGGTCGCGGGGCACCTGTGGCCGCACCGGGTCGGCGACGTCGTCTGTCTCGGCACACCCCACGCCGGCGCGAACCTCGAGAAGGCCGCGCATCTGGGCTCGCGCATACTGCGTTTCTGGCCCCAGTCCACACCGTTCGGCGCGATCCGGGACTCCCGCTCGGCGGGCATCGTCGACCTGCGCCACGGGTACATCTCGGCCGACGACTGGGAGGGTCAGGACCTCACGGCGCGGTGGGGGCTCGACCGCATCGCCGCGGCGCCGCTGGCCCATGCGGAGTACCACTTCGTGGCGGCCACGGTCGGAGCCGGTCGATGGCACCCGCTCGGCGCGGCCCTGGGCGACCTGATCGTGCACTTCTCCTCGGCCGCCGGGATCGGCCGGGACGGTCCCGTCGCGCAGGCCGCGCGGCTGGAGTACCTCCCGTCGGCGCACCACTTCGCCCTGCTGAACCATCCCCGTGTCGGCGACTGGCTGGTGGCCTGGATCAACGCCAAGCCGCGCCAGACCCGCCGCCTGGGCTCCTGAGCCTCGTCGTGTGAGACAGGTCACCCCCATCTGACACCCGGGGTGTCACGGTCGGTTAGGCTCGCGGAGCACCGACCGACGAACCAGGGAGACGACTGTGGCGAACCGTGACGAGATCTCGGCGACGATCGACATCGAGGCGCCCCCGGAGCGGGTGTGGGACCTGGTCAGCGACCCGGCCCAGATGCCGCGTTGGAGCCCGCAGTGCCGCAAGATGATCGTGCGCGGCAAGGGCCCGATCGGCGTCGGCACGACCACGATCAACATCAACCGCCGCGGTCCGCTGTTCTGGCCGACGCGCTCCAAGATCAAGGAGTTCGTCCCCGGCAAGCGCTTCGCCTTCAAGATCGCCGAGAACGGGACCGTGTGGTCCTACGACCTCGAGCCCACCGCGACGGGCACGCGCCTGACCGAGAGCCGTCACGCCCCAGATGGTGTCTCGGCCGTCTCGAACCTCCTGACCAGCAAGGTCCTGGGCGGCACCGACAACTTCGAGAACGAGCTCGAGGCCGGCATCCGCCAGACCCTCGAGCGGATCAAGGCCGCCGCCGAGGGCGGTGGGCCGGGAAAAGCCTGAGCGGCGCCGTTCCGCCGCTGCAGGCCTCGACCTTCATCGCGGCTCCGGTCGACCGGGTCTGGGACGTCCTGCAGGACCAGCGCCGCATGCGGCGCTGGAGCCCCGAGACGTGGGCGCAGCTCTTCCTGCCGCGCCGGCTGGCGCCGAACCAGCTCTCGTTGAACCTCAACCAGCGCAAGGCCTTCGTCTGGCCGACGCTGAGCCGGTACGTGGAGGTCGCCGCGCCCGAGCGGCTGGCGTTCCGCGTGTACGGGCCGGGCGCGCTCTGGTCCTACCGGCTCGAGCCGCAGGACGGCGGCACGCGGCTGGTCGTGCGCCGTGATCTGATCGGTGGCCGGCGCACGCTGCTCAGCCGTGTCGTCGCGACGCTGGCGCTCGGCGGGATCGACGAGCACGACGACGAGCTGGTGGCCGGAATGGACCGGACCCTCGCGGCGATCGCGTCCGACGTCGCGGCGCGCGGCGCCTGACGTGCTGTACGCCGATGGCGAACACGGGTGTCGGGCGCGTGTCTGTGTCCTCCGCGCGGTCTAGGGTCGGTGACGTGAACGCACCCATGAACCCCCAGATGGCCGTCGAGGCGGGTCCCTCCGACCTCGACGGGCACATCTACAACCGTCTGCTGAAGGAACGCATCGTGTTCCTCGGCTCGGAGGTCCGCGACCAGAACGCGAACGCGATCTGCGCGCAGCTGCTGTTGCTGAACGCCGAGGACCCCGAGGCCGACGTGTACTTCTACATCAACAGCCCCGGCGGCTCCGTCGACGCGGGCATGGCGATGTACGACACGATGCAGTTCATCTCGAACGACGTCGTCACCGTCGGCATGGGCCTGGCCGCCTCCATGGGCCAGTTCCTGCTCGCGGCGGGCACGGCCGGCAAGCGCTTCGCGCTGCCGCACACGCGCATCATGATGCACCAGCCCTCGGGCGGCATCGGTGGCTCGGCGTCGGACGTCAAGATCCAGGCCGAGCAGTCCATTCTGCTGAAGAAGCAGCTCAACGAGCTCCAGGCCAAGCACACCGGCCAGAGCGTCGAGCAGATCGAGGCCGACGCCGACCGTGACCGCTGGTTCACGCCCGCGCAGGCCAAGGAGTACGGACTGATCGACGAGATCGTCAACACGGCAGGAGACGTCCGATGAGCTACTACATGCCGCAGTGGGAAGAGCGCACGTCCTACGGCTTCCGTCGGATCGACCCCTACACGAAGCTGTTCGAGGACCGCATCATCTTCCTCGGCACGCCGATCAGCGACGACGTCGCCAACGCGGTCACGGCCCAGCTGCTGTGCCTGCAGTCGATGGACCCCGACCGCGACATCAGCATCTACATCAACAGCCCGGGCGGCTCGTTCACCGCTCTCACGGCGATCTACGACACGATGCGTTACATCAAGCCGGACGTGCAGACGTTCTGCCTGGGACAGGCCGCCTCGGCCGCCGCAGTGCTCCTCGCCGCCGGCACGCCGGGCAAGCGCTTCGCGCTGCCGAACAGCCGCATCCTGATCCACCAGCCCTACACCGAGGGCACCGGCGGTCAGATCTCGGACCTGGAGATCCAGGCCAACGAGATCCTCCGCATGCGTGAGCTGCTCGAGAAGATGCTCGCCGAGGCCTCGAACAAGACGGCCGAGGAGGTCAGCCGGGACGTCGAGCGCGACAAGATCCTGACGGCCGCCGGCGCTGTCGAGTACGGGATCATCGACCAGGTCCTGGACACGCTCAAGACCCCGCTCTGAGCGACACGCCTCGACGCAAACGCCGGTGACGGCTCCCCCACGGTGCACAGCTGTGGCATCGTGGGGGGACCGTTCGGAAACGACAGGAAAACACACGCATGGCACGCATTGGTGAGACGGCCGACCTGCTGAAGTGCTCGTTCTGTGGCAAGAGTCAGAAGCAGGTCAAGAAGTTGATCGCCGGCCCCGGCGTCTACATCTGCGACGAGTGCATCGACCTGTGCAACGAGATCATCGAGGAGGAGTTGGCCGAGGGCGCCGAGGTCAGCCTCGGTGAGCTGCCGAAGCCGGCTGAGATCTACGAGTTCCTCAACACCTACGTGGTCGGCCAGGAGGGCGCGAAGAAGTCCCTCGCGGTCGCGGTCTACAACCACTACAAGCGTGTCCAGGCCCAGGCCTCGGGCCGGATCAACAAGGACGAGACGGTCGAGCTGGCCAAGTCCAACATCCTCATGGTCGGGCCCACCGGCTGTGGCAAGACCTACCTGGCCCAGACGCTGGCCCGCATGCTGAACGTCCCGTTCGCGATCGCCGACGCCACGGCGCTGACCGAGGCCGGCTACGTCGGCGAGGACGTCGAGAACATCCTGCTCAAGCTGATCCAGGCAGCCGACTACGACGTCAAGAAGGCCGAGACGGGCATCATCTACATCGACGAGATCGACAAGATCAGTCGCAAGAGCGAGAACCCGTCCATCACGCGCGACGTGTCCGGCGAGGGCGTGCAGCAGGCGCTGCTGAAGATCCTCGAGGGCACGACGGCCTCGGTGCCTCCGCAGGGCGGGCGCAAGCACCCGCACCAGGAGTTCATCCAGATCGACACCACCAACGTGCTGTTCATCGTCGGCGGCGCGTTCGCCGGCCTCGACCAGATCATCGAGCAGCGCAGCGGCAAGAAGACCCTGGGCTTCAACTCCGACCTGACCCCGGTCGTGGAGGAGAAGGAGTCCGAGCGCCTCTCCAAGGTGGTCCCGACCGACCTGCTGAAGTTCGGCCTGATCCCCGAGTTCATCGGCCGTCTGCCCGTGATCGCGGCGGTCAACAAGCTCGACAAGCCGGCCCTGATCTCGATCCTCACCGAGCCGCGCAACGCGCTCACCAAGCAGTACGTCCGGCTGTTCGCCATCGACGACGTCGAGTTGGAGTTCACCGAAGACGCGTGCGAGGCGATGGCCGAGCTGGCCCTCGAGCGCGACACCGGTGCACGTGGTCTGCGCTCGATCGTCGAGGACGCGCTGCAGGACATCATGTACGAGATCCCCAGCCGCGATGACGTCGCGAAGGTCATCGTCACGGCCGAGACCGTGCGCGATCACGCGGCCCCCACCGTGGTGAAGCGCGACGAGGCCGACAAGAAGGCCAGCTGACTTCCTTGTAGCGTCGACCCATGGTCGACATCACGCTGCTCGGAGCCACCGGATTCACCGGCGGACTCACCGCCGATTATCTTGCCGTCCATCTGCCCGAGGACGCCTCCTGGGCGATCGCCGGGCGCAACCGCGCCAAGCTCGAGCAGGTGGCCGCGCGGATCGCCGCCACCGGTCGTGTGGTGCCCGAGATCGTCATCGCGGACCTGGCCGATCCGGAGTCGATGGCGAAGATGGCCACCGACACCCGCGTCCTGATCAGCACGGTCGGCCCGTACCTCCAGCACGGCGAGCCGGCCGTCAAGGCGGCCGCCGAGGCGGGCATCGACTACGTCGACCTGACCGGCGAGCCGCAGTTCGTCGACGAGATGTGGCTGAAGTACCACGAGACCGCCGTTCGCACGGGCGCCCGGCTCGTGCACGCCTGCGGCTTCGACTCGATCCCGTACGACCTCGGCGTGCTCTACACGGTCGACCAGCTGCCGGCGGGCGTCCCGCTGATGATCCGCGGCTACATCCGCGCCAAGGCCACCTTCTCGGCCGGGACGTACCACTCCGCCGTGGGCCAGATCGCGCAGTTCCGTCAGTCGCAGGCCGCCGCCAAGCAGCGCAGCGCCCGCGAGGCGCGTCCCACCGGGCGCCGGATCCGCGGTGGGGGACACATCGGGCGGGCCGAGCCGCCGGTCAAGGGCTTCGGGGTCCCGCTGCCCACGATCGACCCGCAGATCGTGTTGCGCTCGGCGCGAGCCCTCGAGCGCTACGGCCCGGAGTTCACGTACGAGCACTATGCCCACTTCCGGACCCGCCGGATGATGGCCCTGGCCGCGCCGGTGCTGGCGGCGATCGCGGTGGGTGCCCAGATCCCGCCCGTGCGCGCCGCGCTGCTGAAGATCAAGGCGTCGGGGGACGGGCCGTCCGAGGAGCAGCGTGCCGGATCTTGGTTCACCCTGACGCTGGTGGGCCACGGCAGCGACACCAAGGTCGTCACCACGGTGCGCGGCGGCGACCCGGGCTACACCGAGACCGCCAAGATGCTGGCGGAGTCGGCGATGTGCCTGGCCTATGACGACCTGCCCGACGTCTCGGGTCAGACCACCACGGCGGTCGCGATGGGCTCGGCGCTGATCACCCGGTTGCAGAACTCCGGGATCGACTTCTCCACCTCGACCGTCGACTGACCCAGCCCAGATTTGCTCTCATTCCACCCTTTGAATCGGGTTCGAAGGTGAGTTTGGGAGCAAATCTCGGGAGGGGTCAGGCGACGACGACGTCGACCCCGGCCTCGTGCAGCATGGCGCGGTCCTGCGCCCGGATGCCGTCGTCGGTGACGACGACGGTGACCTGGTCGAGGTCGGCGAACGAGAAGACCTGGTGCGGCCCGAACTTGGTGGAGTCGGCCAGCACGACCCGGGTCCGGGCGGAGCCGACGAGGGCGCGCTTGACGGCGGCCTCGTCGGAGTCGGGGGTGCTGAAGCCGTGGTCGGCGGTGATCCCGTTGGTGCCCAGGAAGGCCACGTCGGCGCGCGTGGACGCCAAGGTCTCGACCGTGCGCTGACCGACCGCGACGCCGGTGACGTCGCGGACGCGGCCGCCGATGGTGTGCAGGGCGATGCCCTCGTGGCCGAGCAGCTGGTGGGCGATCGCGACGCTGTGCGTCAGGACGGTCAGGCGCAGATCGGCCGGCAGGGCCGCGACCAGGTGGGCCACGGTGCTGCCGCCGTCGAGCAGGACGCTGCCACCGGCCGGCGGCAGGAACGCCAGCGCGGCGGCGGCGATCCTGGCCTTGAGGTCGGGCCGCTCGGAGGTGCGCTGCGACAGGCTCGGCTCGATCCGCGAGTAGGCCGAGGACAGCACGGCGCCGCCGTGGACCCGTCGGGCCGTTCCCGCTCGCTCCAGCACCGTGAGGTCGCGTCGGATGGTCTCGGTCGAGACCTTGAGATGGTGAGCGACCTCATTGACCGCGACCCGCCCATGGCGCTCCAGCATTTCCGTGAGAAACAGCTGACGTTCGGCGGCGTACACCCCTGACCTCCCCGATGATCGTGTGGGTTCGTGTGGGTTCCCTCGGAGACTACGCCCCCTCAGGCGTCCGCGAGTGTGGTTTCGACGCGCAGCGCGTCACCCTCGGCCTCCGCGGTGGCGAAGTCGCCCACCACCCGACCCGCGGCCCGCAGGTCCGGCACGGCGGCCTCGAGCAGCTCGAGGGAGGCACGCGGGCCCGACACGGTGACCTGGGTGACCTCGGTGCGCTGGCTGACCTTCGCGGTGGACTTGGCGCCGCGGATGCCCGCCAGCGCCTCGCCGGCGATGGCCAGCAGGCGGCCGTCGAACGGCTCGGTCCCGAGGTCCTCGGTCGTCGGCCACGGGGCACGGTGGATCGAGCCCTCCTGCCACCACGACCAGACCTCCTCGGTCACGTAGGGAAGGAACGGCGCGAGCAGCCGCAGCTGGACCGACAGCGCCAGCACGAACGTGGCCTTCGCCGACGTGCCCGACTCGTCCTCGCGACGCGCGCGCTCCTTGACCAGCTCCAGGTAGTCGTCGCAGAAGTCCCAGAAGAACTTCTCGGTGACCTCGAGGGCCGACGTGTAGTCGTAGCCCTCGAAGTGACCCGTCGCCGCCTCGACGACGTCGCGCAGCCGGGTCAGCAGGGCCCGGTCGAGCGGCTCGGTGACCAGCGAGAAGTCGAGCAGGGACGCGTCGGCGCCCAGGCCGTACTGGTCCTCCGGTGCCACCACGAACTTGCTCGCGTTGAGCACCTTCATCGCCAGGCGGCGGCCGACCTTCATCTGGGTCTCGTCGAACGGCGAGTCGGCGCCGGCACGGGCGCCCGCGGCACGCCAGCGGACCGCGTCGGCGCCGAACTTCTGGAGGATCTCGTCGGGGACCACGACGTTGCCCTTGGACTTGCTCATCTTCTTGCGATCGGGGTCGACCACGAAGCCCGACAGCGCCGTGTGCTTCCACGGGACATGGCCGAACTCCTGGTTCGACCGCACGACCGTCGAGAACAGCCAGGTGCGGATGATGTCGTGGCCCTGGGGACGCAGGTCCATCGGGAAGGTGCGCTCGAACAGGTCCAGGTCACGCTCCCAGCCACAGACCAGCTGAGGCGTCAGCGAGGACGTGGCCCACGTGTCGAGCACGTCGGGGTCGGCGATGAAGCCGCCGGGCTGTCCGCGCTGCGACTCGTCGAAGCCGGCCGGGGGCTGCGACGCGGGGTCGACCGGCAGGTCGTACTCGGGCGCGAGGAGCGGGTTCTCGTAGTCGGGCTCGCCGTCCTCGTCCAGCAGGTACCAGACGGGGAACGGGATGCCGAAGAACCGCTGACGGCTGACCAGCCAGTCGCCGTTGAGTCCCTCGATCCAGTTGGTGTACCGCGACTGCATGTAGCCGGGGTGCCAGTCGATGTCGTTGCCGAGCTCGACCAGCTGCTGACGCAGCTCGGCGTCGCGGCCGCCGTTCTTGATGTACCACTGGCGCGTGGACACGATCTCGAGCGGCTTGTCGCCACGCTCGTAGAAGTTGGCCATGCGCTGCGTCGGGGTGGGCTCCCCGTCGAGGTCGCCGGACTCCTTCAGCGCCGCGGCGATCGCCTCGCGGGCGCTGAACGCGGTCTTGCCGGCCAGCTCGGCGTACACGGACTCGCCGGGGCCGCCGACGATCCACTCGGGCACCTCGCGCAGGATGCGGCCGTCGCGGCCGATCACGGTGCGGTTGGGCAGGTCGAACTCGCGCCACCACTGGACGTCGGTCAGGTCGCCGAAGGTGCAGCAGTGGACGATGCCCGAGCCCTTCTCGGGATCGGCCAGGGTGTGCGCCAGGACGGGCACCTCGACGCCGAAGATCGGCGAGTGGGCGGTCGTGCCGAACAGGTGCTGGTACCGCTCGTCGTCCGGGTGCGCGATCAGCGCGACGGCGGCGGGGGTCAGCTCGGGACGCGTGGTCTCGATGTAGACCTTCTGGCCGTCGGCCAGGTGGTACGAGACGCGGTAGTAGTGACCCGGGTAGTCGCGAGCCTCGAGCTCGGCCTGCGCCACGGCGGTCTGGTAGGTCACGTCCCACATGGTGGGGGCGTCCTGGCTGTACGCCTCGCCGCGCGTCAGGTTGCGCAGGAACGCGCGCTGGCTCGTGGTCTGGGCGTCGTGGCCGATGGTCGTGTAGGTCTGCGACCAGTCGACCGAGAGGCCCAGGGTGCGCCAGAGCTTCTCGAAGACCTGCTCGTCACGCTCGACCAGCTCGCTGCACAGCTCGATGAAGTTGCGGCGGCTGATCGGGATCTGCTTCTTGGGGTCCGGCTTGGCCGGAGGGGTGAAGTCGGGGTCGTACGGCAGCGAGGGGTCGCAGCGGACGCCGTAGTAGTTCTGCACGCGGCGCTCGGTGGGCAGGCCGTTGTCGTCCCAGCCCATCGGGTAGAAGACCTCGTACCCGCGCATGCGCTTGTACCGCGCCATGAGGTCGGTGTGCGTGTAGCTGAAGACGTGACCCACGTGCAGCGATCCGGAGACGGTCGGTGGCGGGGTGTCGATCGAGTACACCTGCTCGCGCGTCTTGGTCCGGTCGAAGGCGTAGGTGCCCTGCTCGGCCCATACGCCCACCCACTTCTCCTCGAGACCTTCGAGGACGGGCTTCTCGGGAACGCGGTTCTGTGTGGTCACAAGCGCCGATTCTACGTGGGTCGACAGGTGAGTCGTGCCACGCGGCGGGCACGATGGTCCCAGGAGGCCAGATGACCGACAGCGAGCGACCGACCATCCACGTCGTGGCGGCATTCACGACCGACCACCAGGGCCGGATCCTCATGGTCCGCAAGAGCGGATCCGAGATCTTCATGCAGCCCGGCGGCAAGCCCGAGGCCGGCGAGGAGCCGGCCGCCGCGCTCGTGCGCGAGCTCGCCGAAGAGCTGCTGATCGACGTCGATCCCGACGAGCTGGTGACGTGGGGACGGCACGAAGCGGACGCCGCGAACGAGCCGGGCCATCACCTGGTTGCGGACGTGTTCGCCCTGCGGCTCGACCGCGAGGTCACCGCCGCGGCCGAGATCGCCGAGGCCCGCTGGTTCACGCGGGAGGAGGCGGCCGCCCTGGGCGATCGCCTGGCGCCGTTGGCGCGCCGGATGCTGGAGCGGCCGCCGACCCGCTCGCAGTTCCGGCCCTTCCGCTTCACCGAGCCGATCGAGACGGCGCGGCTGCGGTTGCGACCGATCACGGTGAACGACGTGGACGCCTTCCACGCGTTCCAGTCCCGCGAGGACGTCGCCCGCTTCATGCTGTTCGAGCCGCGAAGCCACGAGGAGATGGCCGCCAAGGTGGCGGAGTGGTCGTCGCACACCGCGCTCGAGCGCGACGGCGACTACCTGGAGATTCCCGTCGAGCTCCGCACCGGCGGACGCGTGATCGGACACCTCTATCTGAGCCTGCGCAGCGTTGACCACCTCACCGCCGAGATCGGCTGGGGCCTCCATCCGGACTTCCAGGGGCAGGGGTTCGCCGAGGAGGGTGCCCGAGCGCTGCTCCAGCTCGCTTTCGAGCGGATGCGGCTGCACCGCGTCTTCGCCGAGCTGGATCCGCGCAACGACGCCTCGGTCGCACTGTGCCGGCGCCTCGGCATGCGCGAGGAGGCCCACTTCCGCCAGGACATGTGGTTCAAGGGCGCCTGGGCGGACACCGGGATCTACGCGGTGCTGGCCGAGGAGCTCTCCGCGCGCTGAGCGCCGTCCGTGCGACCCAAGGCGCTCGGCCACCAGATCCGCTTGCCGATGTCGAGGTTCAGCGCCGTCACGAGGACCGAGCGCACGATGATCGTGTCCAGCAGGACGCCGATGGCCACCGCGAAGCCCAGCTCGGCCAGGAACACGACCGGCAGCGTCGCCAGGGCCGAGAACGTGCCCGCCAGCACGAGCCCCGCCGAGGTGATGACGCCGCCGGTCGCCGCCAGGCCGATGAGCGCGCCGCGGCGGGTGCCGTGCACCAGTGCCTCCTCTCGCACCCGGGTCATCAGGAAGATGTTGTAGTCGATGCCCAGCGCGACGAGGAACACGAACGCGAACAGCGGGAATGACGAGTCCGCTCCGGCGAAGTCGAACACGTACCGGAACACGAGCGCGCTGATGCCCAGCGCGGCGGCGAACGACAGCACGACGGTGACCAGCAGGATCAGCGGTGCCGCCACCGAGCGCAGCAGGATCATCAGCACGAGCAGGACCACCGCGAGGATGATCGGGATGATGAGGCGGTTGTCGGCTGCGGAGGCCTGCTGGACGTCGAGGTTCAACGCCGTCGTGCCACCGACCAGCGCGTCGGCGCCGTCCACCGCGCCGACCGCGTCGCGGATGTCCTCGATGGCGTCCTGAGCCGCGGAGGAGTCGCTGGGCACCGACAGGGTCGCCTCGATGTAGGACACGTCGCCCTTGGTCCGCGGCGGGGTCACCGTGGCCGGGTCGACGCCTTCGACGCTGGCCAGGGCCGAGCGCACCTGCGGCGCGCCGTCGGCGGTGGAGATCACCTGGACGGGGTCGCCTGCGCCGGCCGGGAAGTGCTCGGCGATCCGCTCCTCGGCGATGACCGAGTCCGGCGTGCTGGTGAACGCCTCCTCGTTGCTCAGGCCCGTCGCGTCGAGCTTCACGACACCGAACGAGAGCGCCACCAGGACGAGGGTCGTGACGACCCACACGACGCGGGGGGCCTTGGCGATGCGGCGGCCCACGCCGGACCAGAAGCCCCGGTCCGTGCGCTCGGGATCGCCGAAGTGGGGGATGAACGGCCAGAAGACCCAGCGGCCGAAGATGACCAGGAGCGCGGGCAGGAGCACCAGCATGATCAGCAGTGACACGGCGATGCCCGCGGCGCCCACCGGTCCGAGTCCGGCGGTCGAGTTCATCTGGGCGAACAGCAGGCACAGCAGTCCGATGACGACCGTGCCGCCGCTGGCGATGATGGCCGGTGCGGCCCGGTGCAGGGCATGGGCCATCGCCTCGTGGCGGTCTTCGTACCGGCGCAGCTCCTCGCGGTACCTCGCGACGACGAGCAGGGCGTAGTCGATGCCCGCGCCCAGGACCAGGACGCTGAGGATGCCGGCGCTCTGCCCGTTGACGGTCAGGCCGCCGTACTTCGCCAGCACGTAGACCAGTCCCTGGGAGGCGAACACGCTCATCAGGCCGCAGAACAGCGGGATCAGCCACAGGATCGGGCTGCGGTAGGTCAGCAGCAGCATCACGACCACGACGCCCACCGCCGACAGCAGCAGGATGCCGTCGATCCCCGCGAACGACTCCGCCTGGTCCGCGCTCAGGGCGGCGGGTCCGCCGATGTCGACCCGCAGGTCGGTGTCGGCGATCCCGGACTCCGACGCGTCGCGGATCTCGTCGATCCAGTCCGGCAGCTTCTCCCAGGAGTCGTCGTCGAGCGTCATCGGCACGACCAGCTCGATGGCCTGGCCGTCGCGGCTGGGGATCGGGGGAGTGATCTGCCCGATGGGCACGTCCTCCAGGGCCGCGATCTCACGGGAGACGGTCTGGGCCGCGGCGAGGTCCTGCGGGCCGAGCCGCTCCGAGGACGACAGCATGACGATCGCCGGGACGCTCTCCTCGTCGTAGAAGGCCCCGGCCTTCTTGATCACCCGGGTCGACTCGGCGTCGTCCGGGAGCCAGGCTGCGACGTCGTTGTCCTGCACGCTGGTGAGCTTGCCGGCGAACGAGCCGAGGGCGCCGATGAACAGCAGCATGACGACCAGGACCACCCATTTGGCCCACCGATGCGTGATCCACCCTGCCGCCTGACGGTTCATTCCCTCAGTGTGTTCCCGGCTCCGAAACCCTGACCATGGGTGGAATCACCCATTTCCGGTCGGGGTCGTCAGCCTGGTCCCGTCCGCCTCACCAGCCTCATACGCGGCGGCGTGACAACACGTGATGCCCGCACTGGGATACTGGCAGGGATGAGGCCCACCTACCCCGATGTCGAGCTCGCCCTGTTGTCCCGTTGGCCCGAGACCCGGCTCGAGCCGTCGCTCGACCGGATCCGCGCCATGTGTGAGCTGATGGGCGATCCGCAGAACGCGCAGCCGGTCATCCAGCTCACGGGCACCAACGGCAAGACCTCGACCAGCCGCATGATCGACGCGCTGCTGCGCGCCCTGGACCTGCGCACCGGCCGCTTCACCAGCCCGCACCTGCAGCGCATCAACGAGCGCATCTGCATCGACGGTGAGCCGCTGAGCGACGACCTCTTCGTCGACGCCTACGCCGATGTCGCGATCTACGCGGACCTGGTCGACCAGAGCCAGCCGCACCCGCTGAGCTTCTTCGAGATGCTGGTGGCGATGGGCTACGCGGCGTTCGCCGACGCGCCGGTCGACGTCGCGGTCGTCGAGGTGGGCATGGGCGGAGCCTGGGACGCCACGAGCGTCGCCGACGCCGCGGTCGCGGTCATCACGCCCATCGACGTGGACCACGCCTCCTACCTGGGTGACACGCCGGCCGACATCGCCGTCGAGAAGTCCGGGATCATCAAGCCCGGCACCCGCACCGTCCTGGCCTCGCAGCCCGAGGAGGTCCTCGAGGTCATGCTCGGCCGCGCCAACGAGGTGGGCTCCCTGCTCGTGCTGGAGGGTGCCGACTTCCACGTCGAGTCGCGCACCCCTGCGGTCGGCGGCCAGATGTTCACGATCCAGGGCGTCAAGGGACGCTACGAGGACATCCTGCTGCCGCTGCACGGAGCGTTCCAGGCCCGCAACGCGGCGCTCGCGCTGGCGGCGGTGGAGGTGTTCACCGGCGAGGCCGAACTCGACGTCGAGCTGATCCGGGCCGGCTTCGCCACCGTCACGTCGCCCGGTCGGCTCGAGGTCGTGCGACGCAGCCCCACCGTCGTCCTCGACGCGGCCCACAACCCGCACGGCGTGCGGGCGATGGTCGAGTCCCTCAGCGAGGAGTTCGCCTTCAGCCCGCTGATCGGCGTCGTCGGCATCATGGCCGACAAGGACGCCGAGGAGATCCTGCGCGAGCTCGAGCCCGTCGTCGCGCACCTGATCTGCACGCAGAACAGCACCGAGCGCTCGCTCGCGGCCGGCGACCTCGCCGAGATCGCCGCCAGCGTGTTCGGGCCCGACCGCATCGAGGTCGTCCCGCGTCTGGACGACGCGCTCGAGCGGGCGATCTCGTTCGCCGACGCGCCGGGCGAGGAGTTCGGCGACGCGATCGGCTCAGCGGGCGTCCTCGTCACCGGCTCGGTCGTGACCGTCGGCGAGGCGCGCACGCTGCTGCGCGGTGGCGAGGACGGTGCCGCATGAGGCACATGTGCGCGACCATGCTGACGCTGCAGGCCATCATCCTGGGCCTGTCCATCCCCGTGATGATCGCGGTGCAGGACGTCGAACCGCTCACGGCCTCGCTGCTGGGCGGGGGACTGGCCGTGCTGTGCATCGTCACGGCCGGGCTGCTGCGCCAGCCGTGGGCCTACTGGGTCGGCCACGCCATCCAGGTCGCCACGATCGCGCTGGGCTTCCTCGTCCCGATCATGTTCTTCATCGGGCTGATGTTCGCGGCGCTGTGGCTCGGGGCGTTCTTCCTCGGTCGCAAGATCGAGGCGGACAAGGCACGCTGGGCCGCGGCCGGCGAGTAGCACCTCCGTGGGCGGGAATCTCACGATGTGACATGGGTCACCCTCGCGCCCGGTACGGTGGAGGCATGGCGCGTGTCCTCGTGGTCGCAGACGAGATCTCGCCGGTGATCCATGACGCCGGTGTGCGTCGGATGCGCCCGGATGTCGTCCTCGGTGCGGGCGACCTGCCGTGGGACTACCTCGAGTTCCTGTCCTCGATGCTGGACGTGCCCGTCGTGTTCGTGCCGGGGAACCACGACCCGCAGGTCGAGGCTCCGCTGTCAGGCTTCCGCGGCTGGCTGACCAGCAACGGGATGCCGCACGAGGACCCGCGACCGCTCGGTGGGATCAATGCCGACGAGTCGATCATCGACGTGGCCGGACTGCGCATCGCCGGGCTCGGCGGCAGCATCCGCTACAACGACGGCCCGAACCAGTACACCCAGGAGGAGTTCACCAAGCGCGCCAAGCGGCTGCTCAAGGTGGCCGCCAAGCGCGGCGGCAACGTCGACGTGCTGCTGACCCACTCGCCGCCGCGGGGACTCGGCGACGGCGATGACCCGCCTCACCACGGCTTCGAGGCGCTGCACGAGGTCATCGAGACCCTGCAGCCGACCTGGAACCTCCACGGGCACATCCACCCGTACGGGCAGCCCCAGCCCGACCGGAAGCTGGGCTCCACCATCATTCGCAACGTCGTGCCGTACCGGCTCATGGAGATCGAGCCGAACCTCCACCCGGTGGGCGGGCATGGCTGACTCAGGGTCGCCGCGGATCGATGCGGAGAGCGACTTCCTGCGCTCCCGCCGCCTGCAGACCCTCACCTCGCTGGCTGCGATGCTGCGCGGGGACCGCGACACGTCCAGGGCGTTGTCGTTCGACGAGGTGGTCGACGCGCTCGGCCGGCGCGGGGAGCGCCGCCTGGGCCTGCACCTGATTCCGCTCGACGCGATCATCGGATCGGTCGACAAGGTCCGCGACTTCGACCGGCGATTCCGGCCCACCTCGGACCGCAGCCGCGCCCGCTGGGAGCGCATCGCCCGGGCCAGCCGGATCGGCGAGGAGATCCCGCCGATCGACGTCTACAAGCTGGGCGACTACTACTTCGTGCGCGACGGCCACCATCGCGTGTCGGTGGCACGGGCGCTGCGCCTGCGGCTCATCGAGGCCGAGGTCACCGAGGTCCAGACGCTGCTCGAGCCGCGGGACATCGGCCGGCGCACCGATCTGGAGATGAAGCACTGGCGCAAGCTCTTCCTGCAACGGGTGCCGATCGAGCCGACCATCCGCGGCGCCGTCAGCGTCACCGACCCCTTCGACTACGGCGCGCTCGCCGAGATGGTCGAGGCCTGGGCCACGCGTCGCATGCAGGCCGAGGGCCAGTTCATGGACAAGCAGACGATGGCGCGCCGCTGGCTGGACGAGGAGTTCCTGCCGGTCCTGCAGCTCGTGGCCGACGCCGGTCTCAAGGGCGAGGACGAGACCGATGCCGACGCCTACATCCGCATCGCGGGGGAGCGGTACCGCCTCATCGGGGAGCACCTCTGGGACCGCGACATCATGGCCCAGGTCGCCAAGCGGCGCCCGCGACGTGGCCGGCGCCGCTCCTGAGCCGTCGGCTCAGTGCGTGATGTTCTCGCCGCTGGACGCGTCGAAGATCTGGATCTTGCTCGTGTCCACGTACAGCTCGGCGCGCTGACCGCTCGCGACCTTGGACTCGGCGCTGAGGCGCGCGTTGACCTGCGTGCCGCCTCCGGTCATGTCTTGGCCGGAGTCCTTGGCGAGGTCCTCCAGGTCGGCGTTGTCGGCGCTGTTGCCCTTGACCGAGAAGTAGGCGTAGACGTCGGAGCCCATCTGCTCGACGAGGTCGACCGTGACGTCGACTCGTGCACCGGGCGCGTCCGCGGCCACCAGCGAGGCGTCCTCGAAGTGCTCGGGACGGATGCCGACGATCACGTCGCGGCTGGCGCTGCCCGAGCGCAACGACTCGCGGGCCGAGTCCGGGACCGGGAGGTCGCCGATCGCGGTCTTCAGCGTGTCGCCCTCGATCGTGGCGGGCAGGAAGTTCATCGACGGGCTGCCGATGAAGCCGGCCACGAACAGGTTGGTCGGGTTGTCGTAGAGCTCGGCGGGGGAGCCCACCTGCTGGATCTTGCCGGCGCGCATGACGACCACCCGGTCGCCCAGCGTCATGGCCTCGGTCTGGTCGTGGGTCACGTACACCGTGGTCGTGCCGAGGTTCTTCTGGATGCGCGCGACCTGGGTGCGCATCTGCACGCGCAGCTTGGCGTCGAGGTTCGACAGCGGCTCGTCCATGAGGAAGGCCTTGGGGTTGCGCACGATGGCGCGGCCCATGGCGACGCGCTGGCGCTGGCCGCCGGAGAGGTTCGAGGGCTTGCGGTCGAGGTGGGGCTCCAGCTCGAGCATCCGAGCCGCCTCCATCACCTTCTCCTTGATCTCGGCCTTGTCCATGCCGGCCAGCGTCAGCGGGAACGCCATGTTCTCGTAGACCGTCATGTGCGGGTAGAGCGCGTAGGACTGGAACACCATGGCGATGTCGCGGTCCTTCGGCGCCTTGTCGTTGACGACCGTGCCGTCGATCTTGAGCTCACCGGTGGTGATGTCCTCGAGCCCGGCGATCATGTTCAGCGTGGTCGACTTCCCGCAGCCGGACGGGCCGACCAGGATGATGAACTCGCCGTCGGCGATCGTGAGGTTGAAGTCCTCCACGGCCAGGGCTCCGTCGGGATACCGCTTGTTCACATGGTCCAGCACGATTTCAGCCATGATGTTTCCTTTCAGCCCTTGACGGCGCCGCTGGTGAGGCCGGCAACGATCCGGCGCTGGAAGAACAGGACGAAGAGGACGATCGGGATGGTGATGACCACCGCGGCTGCGGCGATCGACTGCGTGGGCTTCTCGAACGTCGTGGCGCCGGTGAAGTAGCTCAACGCCGCCGGCACGGTGCGTGAGCGCTCGCTGGAGGTCAGCGAGATGGCGAACAGGAAGTCGTTCCAGCACGAGATGAAGACCAGGATCGCGGTGGTGAACACGCCCGGCATGGCCAGTGGCGCGATCACCTTGCGGAACGCCTGGAACGGGGTGGCGCCGTCCATCTTGGCGGCCTTCTCCAGCTCCCACGGGATCTCGCGGAAGAAGGCGCTGAGCGTGTAGATCGCCAGCGGCAGCGCGAAGGTGATGTAGGGGATGATCAGGCCGGCCCAGGTGTCGAACAGCCCGAGGCTGGTCTCGATCTTGAACAGCGGCGTGACCAGGGCGATCTGGGGGAACATCGCGATCAGCAGCGAGGCGCCGACGACGATCCGCTTGCCGGGGAAGTCCAGCCGCGCGACCGCGTAGGCGGCCATCGTGCCGACCACGATGGCGATGAACGTCGAGATCAGGCAGATGCCGATCGAGTTGATCAGCGAGCGCGTGAAGTCGTTGTTGTTGAAGATCGCCTCGTAGTGCTCACCGGTGAACTGGCTCGGGAAGAACCGCCCGTCGTTCAAGGTGGCGTCCGGCTTGAACGACAGCGACAGGATCCAGATGACGGGAACGAAGGCGTAGATCAGGACCAGCGCGTTCACGCCCCACCAGATCGCCTTGGTCTTCGGCGTCTCGATCACGGTGCTCATCAGCGCCTCCCCTCATTGGAAGAACCAGGTGCCGCAGCTCCGAAGAGCTTGACGAACGCGAAGGCGATGATCGCGATCGTGATGAAGATCAGCACCGACATGGTGGAGCCGATGCCCAGGTTGAGCCCTCGGATCAGGTTGTTGTAGGCGACGATCGAGACGCTGGAGGTCTCGTTCGCGCCGCTGGTGAGGATGTAGATGTTGTCGAAGATGCGGAACGCGTCCAGCGTGCGGAACAGCACGGCCACCAGGATCGACGGCTTGATCAGCGGCACCGTGATCTTCCAGAACCGCTGCCAGGGGTTCGCGCCGTCCATCGACGCGGCCTTCATCAGGTCCTCGGGCACCAGCGCCAGGCCCGCCATGAGCAGCAGTGCCATGAACGGGATCGTCTTCCAGACCTCGGCCAGCACGATGATCCAGAACGAGCTCCACTGGCCGGTCAGCGGTGCGCTGTCACCGGCCAGCCAGCCCATGCCCTGACTCCAGGCGAAGCGCCAGCTGAAGGCGGCGACCACGGTGACGATGGCGTAGGGGACCAGGGCGGAGGTACGCACCAGGCCGCGCCCGACGATCGTGCGGTGCATGACGATCGCCAGGGCCATGCCCAGGATCAGCTCGAAGATGACGCTGACGACCGTCAGCAGCAGGGTGAACCCGAAGGCCTTCCACCAGATGTCGCTGGACAGGACCGTCATGTAGTTGTCGAGCCCGATGAACTTGTTGTCCTCCGGCGTGCGCAGGTCGGCGCGGAACAGGGACAGGTAGAACGCGTACGCGATGGGGTAGGCGGTCACCGCGAGCATGATGACCACGGCCGGAGCCACGAGCATCAGGCCCAGCCGGCGCTCGGCCTTCTTGCCCTCGCTGTGACGCTGGCGCGCGATCCGCGCGCCCTCGTCCTCATCCTCGGTCTCGGTGACGGCGTCGATGATGCTCATGGCAGGATCCCCTTCCCGTCGATCGCGTCCTGGATCGAGGTCTTCAGCTCCTCGGTCGTCTTCTTCGGGTCGATCGCCGACGGCGGCGACAACGTGGACGAGATGATCGTCGAGATGTTCTGGTAGACCGGCGAGATCGGTCGCGAACTGGCCGTCTCGAGAGCGTCGAGGAGCACCTGCGCCTGCGGATACGCCTCCTTGAACTCCGCCTCGTTGAAGACCGCCTCGAGCGTGGGCGGCTCACCGGCGGCCAGCGCGTGCTGGAGCTGGTGCTTCGGCGAGCGCAGGCACATCGCCGCGTCGTAGCTCTCCTTCTTGTGCTCGCTGTACTCGCTGATCCCGAAGTTCATGCCGCCGACGGTGACCCGGGAGGGCTCGCCCGCGACCGTCGAGGGGAAGGTGGCGAAGCCCAGGTCCTGGGCGACGTCCTTGTTGGCCTCGCGCATGGCGGCCAAGACGTACGGCCAGTTGAGGCTGAACGCCGAGTTCTCGTTCTGCAGCTGGGCGAACACCTCCGGCTCCTGGGAGTTCGACAGCGACCGGCTGGCCAGACCCGAGGTGGCCAGCCGCTTGATCAGCGCCAGCGCCTTCGTGGTCTTGTCGTCGATCGTGACCTTGGTGCTGTCCTCGTTGACGATCGTGCCGCCGTAGGAGGACAGGATCGTGTTGAAGCCGACGACCAGGCCCTCGTAGCGGGCGCCCGTGAAGCCGATCTCGTACGGGTCGCCCTCGGCCTTGAGCTTCTCGGCCATGTCGAACATCTCGTCCCACGTGTCCGGCGGGCCGTCGCCGACCTTGTCGACCAAGGACTTGCGGTACCACATCAACTGGGCGTTGGTGTGCTTCGGGATGCCGTAGACCTTGTCCTTCCAGGTGGCCGTCTCGAGCGGCACCTCGAGGGTGCCCTCGGTGACCTGGGCGGTCTGCTCCTCGGTCAGCGGCACGATCCAGCCGGCCTCGGCGAACTCGGCGGTCCACACGACGTCCATGCCGAGCAGGTCCATGCCCTTGTCCTTGGCGGCGAGGCGCCGGACCAGTTGCTCGCGCTGGCCGTCGGCGTCGCTCGGGACCAGGTTGCCGACGATGCGGTAGGCGCCGTCGGCCTCCTTGTTGCACTCGTCGATGATCTTGTCGAAGCCGGTGGCGGAGGCGCCGCCGAAGAGGTTGATGACGGGCGTTCCGCCGTCGTCACCGCTTCCGCAGGACGCCAGGGCCCCCACGAGCGTGGCAGCGGCGGCCAGGCCGACACTGCGGCGGATGATCTTCGTTCGCCTAATCACGTGCACCACTCGACCTTCCCCCGAGAGTCTGCGGCGCACGACCTGTGGAACTGTGACACCGCTCACATGAAACTAGGGGTGTAGTGCGTGCGCCGCAAGTCGGGCGAACGGCCGGGGGTCAGCCGGGAGCGACCCAGGCCGTGGTGTCGGTGGGGAGGCGGTGTCCGTCGAGGGATCCGCTGGCCACCAGCAGCTCGCCGTGCGGCAGGTCGATCGGCGTCGGACCGAAGTTCGTGACCACCTGCACGCGGCGGCCTCCGTCGGCCACGACCGTGAAGGCCAGGACGTCGTCACCGAGGTCCTGCCAGTGCAGCTCGCCGCGGCCCAGGCCGTACTTGCGACGCACGGCCAGCAGGCGCCGGTAGAGCTCGAGCGTGCTGCCGGCGACGCCCTCCTGGCGGTTGGGGGCCAGGTCGCCGTAGACCTCGGGCTGGGGCAGCCAGCTCTCGCCGGTGGGGCTGAAGCCGAAGGCCGGCTGGTCGGCGTGCCAGGGCACCGGCACGCGGCAGCCGTCGCGACCCACGTCCTCGCCGTTCGTGCGGACGAATGTCGGGTCCTGGCGCACCTCGGGCGGCAGGGTCGTCGCCTCGGGCAGGCCCAGCTCCTCGCCCTGGTAGATGTAGGCAGAACCGGGCAGCGCCAGCATGACGGCGGTGGCGGCGCGAGCGCGGCGCAGGCCCAGCTCGGCGTCGGGCTGCGGGGCGTCCGGACCGATGCCGAGCACGCGGGTGGCACGGTCGATGTCGTAGGCCAGGCGCGAGGCGTGGCGCGGCACGTCGTGGTTCGACAGCACCCACGTCTGGGGCGCGCCGACGGCGCCCGCGGCGGCGAGGGCGGCGGTGATGGACGCGCGCTGGGTCTCGGCGCGCCACGGCGTCATGAGGTAGCCGAAGTTGAACGACTGGTGCAGCTCGTCGGGACGCACGTACTTGGCCAGCGACTCGTCCGGGATGACCCACGCCTCGGCCACGAGGATGCGGTCGGCGTCCTGGCCCTCGACGCGGTACTCGTCGACGAGCCGGCGCCAGTCGCGGTAGACCTCGTGCACCTCGGGCTTGTCCCACATGGGCTGCACCGAGGTGGGGTCGTTGGCGATGTCGTAGTCCTCGGGGGCGTCGGGCAGGCCGGCCGCCTTGTGCAGGCCGTGGGCCACGTCGATGCGGAAGCCGTCGACGCCGCGGTCGAGCCAGAACCGCAGGACGGAGCGGAACTCCTCCTGGACCTCGGGGTTGGTCCAGTCGAAGTCCGGCTGCGTCGGGTCGAAGAGGTGGAGGTACCACTGGCCGGGGGTGCCGTCGGGGTTGGTCGTGCGCGTCCACGCGGGACCGCCGAACGTGCTCTGCCAGTTGTTCGGCGGGATCTCGCCGTGCTCGCCGCGGCCGTCGCGGAAGATGTACCGCGCGCGCTCAGGGCTGCCGGGCTCGGCGGCGAGAGCCGCCTGGAACCACGGGTGCTCGCTCGAGGAGTGGTTCGGGACGAGGTCGACGATGACGCGCAGGTTCAGCTCGTGGGCGCGCGCGACGAGCGCGTCGAAGTCGGCCAGCGTGCCGAACAGCGGGTCGACGTCGCGGTAGTCGGCGACGTCGTAGCCGGCGTCGTTCTGGGGGCTGGTGTAGAACGGCGAGAGCCACACCGCGTCCACGCCCAGCGTGGCGAGGTAGTCCAGGTGGGACGTGATGCCCGGCAGGTCGCCGATGCCGTCGCCGTCGGAGTCGGCCCACGACCGGGGATAGACCTGATAGATGACGGCGTCGCGCCACCAGGCGTCGTGGTTGCTGTCCTTGCGATCGACCATGGGAACTCCTTGATCAGCGCGCGGGATAGATTGGCCTCATGACACAGCGCACGCTAGTTCTCATCAAACCCGATGCTGTGGCTCGCGGCTTGGTGGGGGCAGTGACCGCGAGGTACGAGAGCAAGGGTCTGCGCATCGTCTCGATGCAGTTGCGCACAATCGACGGCGACATGGCCGACGCCCACTACGCGGACCACGTCGAGCAGCCCTGGTACCCGCCGCTGCGCGAGTTCGCGACCTCCGGCCCGCTCGTGGCGATGGTGCTCGAGGGCGACCAGGCGATCGAGGTCGTGCGCGGGATCAACGGCGCCACCGACGGCCGCAAGGCCGCGCCCGGAACGATCCGCGGTGACTTCTCGCTGTCGAACCGCGAGAACCTCGTCCATGCCTCCGACTCCGAGGAGTCCGCCGCGCGCGAGATCGCGCTCTGGTTCCCGGAGGCCTGACGTCGTGGGCGGGCCGATCCTGATCCAGGCCTGCATCAACGGCGCGCTCCCGCCCGCGGCGCACCCGGCCCTGCCGGTGACGTCGGCGCGGATCGCCCAGGACGTCGCCGCGGTCGTGGCGGCCGGCGCCGACGCCGTGCACCTGCACGTCAAGGGCGACGACGGACTCGACACCCTCGATCCCGACACCGTCGACGCGGCCATCACGGCGGTGCGCGTCGCGGTTCCCGCGCTCCCGATCGGGGTCACCACCGGCGCGTGGGCCCTGCCGGACCCGGCGGCCCGCCTCGAGGCGGTCTCGGCCTGGAGCATGCTCCCGGACGTCGCGTCGGTCAACTGGCACGAGCCGGGGTCGGTCGCGATCGTCGAGGCGCTGTTCGAGCGCGGCGTCGGCGTCGAGGCCGGACTGTGGACGCTGGACGACGTGCGCGCCTGGGCGAGCTCGCCGGTGCGCGACTCGGTCAGCCGGGTCCTGCTCGAGCTGCCGGACCGGCTCGACGACGCGCAGGTCGTCGCGCTGGCGGACGAGATGATCGCGCTGGTGCGCAAGGTCTCGGTGGACGTGCCGATCCTGCTGCACGGCGAGGGCTCCTCGGCCTGGCCCGCGCTGCGTCATGCCCTGGTCCTGGGCCTCGAGACCCGCATCGGCTTCGAGGACACCCTGCTGCTGCCGGACGGCTCGCCGGCGGCGGACAACGCGGCGCTGGTGGCTGCGGCGCGCGAGCTGGTCGACCGACTGACCTGAGCGGTCGTCAGTCCAGGAACTCGCCGTCGAGCCATCCGACGCGGCGCTCGAGCCACCGGCGGAGCAGATCGACCTCGTTCTGCCAGCCCTCGCGCGGCTGGACCGCCGGATCGTCGTTCGCGTAGACGTGGCTCGCCGGGTCGTTGTCGAACTCGCTGGCCGTCACCTGCAGGCCCGGCCCGTCGACGTCCGGCGAGCTGAAGTTGTCGGCGGCGTCGTCGGCGATGACGGCGGCGCGGTCGTCGACGAAGTCGCCCATCGTGGCCAGGCTCTCCGAGACCTCGGCCCAGCGGTCGGCGACGCGAGCGGCGAACCACGGATCGGACATCAGGACGTTGAGGTAGTGCCCCTGGCGCTGGTTCCACAGCTGGGTGGGGGAGAAGGCCTCGCGCCACGTCGGGTCGTCGCTGATGCCGTACCAGGACCGCTGCAGCCACCAGCCCTTCGGATGCTCGAGGCGCCACGAGCCGTTCGACCGGTTGCCCTGGGACGCGTCGAAGGCCCACGGCGGCCCCATCGCGAGCGTGTCGTCGCCGCGCAGGACCAGGTGGACGTCGTCCTTGAAGGGGCTGCCGATGTTCTTGGTGAGCTCGTTCAGCAGGTACCAGTCAACGAAGGAGTCGACGTCGATGCGGTCGCGGTAGCCGTTCTTCGGGAAGTCGCGGGCGTAGAGCAGGTCCTCGACCTGCTGGAACCGCACGGCGGCGTCGGAGGCGTCGCTCGACTCGTTCTGCGGCAGGTACAGCTGCAGGCCGCGATCGGTCCGGAAGCGCGGATGGTCGAGGTCGCGGCTGTCCGCCAGCAGCGCGATGTCGTCGTCCTCCAGCTCGGCGCGGCCGTCCTGCACCGTCGGGGCCTCGCCGAACGAGTACAGGCCGCACGGCGTGCCGTTGACCTCCAGCCAGGCCGGGACGAGGCGCGGCACCCAGTCGAAGCCGAGACGCCGGGCGATCTCCATCGCGCTGGCGGTGCGCAGCAGCGACCGGTCGGAGAAGTGGTCCAGCAGCACCCAGTCGCGGGAGGCGGGAAGGCCCAGGATCGAGGCCGGCTCGGCCAGCTCGACGGTGTACGGACGCTTCAGTCCGAGCCACGGGTTGGCCGTCGGCGCGACGGCGACCTCCGCGTCCACCTCCTGCTTCGGATCGGAGGGGCCGCGGACGGTCATCTCGACCGAGGTCGGGTCCGCGGTGCTCGTGATGAGCTCGCGGCAGGGAGCGGCGGGCTCCTCCGCGAGGTCGTCGACGGGCACCTTCAGGCGGACGGTCGCGACGCCGTCGACCTTCACGGCCGGCTGGGGCTCGGAGCCCGAGGCGGCGCTGGGGCGGGCGTCGCTCTTCGGCGCCTCCTCGACGTTCACCGCGACCAGCAGTGCGAGCAGGGCCAGGGCCAGCAGAGCGGCCACGGCCACCCCGATCATGCGTGTCCGGCTCATGGTCGAACCTTACGTGGGGCGATGCCCGTCCACTGCGGGAACCGCACTCTCGGCGAGATGGACCGCCGACGAGCCGCAACTGCGGTTTACCGACCGGTACGGTGTCCAGCGTGAAGCGATGGATGCCATGGGCTTGGGCCCTGATCGTCGGGGTGCTCTACAGCCTGGTCTCCCTGTTGTCGTGGCGACGGCTGACCGTGAACTCGTGGGACAACGCGATCTTCGAGCAGGCCGTGAAGGCCTACTCGCGGTTCGAGGCGCCGATCGTGCCGGTGAAGGGGCCCGGGTACAACATCCTGGGCGACCACTTCTCGCCGATCGACGCCCTGCTGGCCCCGGCCTACTGGGTGTTCCCGTACGGGCAGACCCTGCTGGTCGCCCAGGCGGCGCTGATCGCGCTGTCCGTCGTGCCGATCACCCGACTGGCCGTGGACCGTCTCGGCGTCCGGGTCGGCTGGACGATCGCGCTGATGTACGGGCTGGCCTTCGGCTTCGGCAACGCCGTGGTCGCCGACTTCCACGAGGTCGCGTTCGCGGTGCCCATCCTGGCGATGGCCGGCGTCGCGTTCGTCGAGCAGCGCTGGTCCGCGGTCGTGTGGTGGTCGCTGCCGCTGCTGCTGGTCAAGGAGGACATGGGCGTCACCGTCGCCGCGGTCGGCGTCGCGCTGTGGCTGGCCGGCGAGCGGCGCCGGGGCCTGCTGCTGGCGGTGGGCGGGGCGATCGCCCTCGTGCTCGTGGTCTGGGTGATCATCCCGGCCTTCAACACCGGTGGCGGGTACGACTACACCAGCAACCTCGGCGGCGACGTGGGGATGTGGGAGACCCTGACCACCCAGGCCGACCGCAAGCTGCTCACGCTGCTGCTGACCTTCGGCGTCACGGGCTTCGCGGCCCTGTGGTCGCCGTGGGCCGTCGTCGCGGCGCCCACGTTCCTGTGGCGCTTCCTCGGCGACGTCGAGTACTACTGGGGCACCGAGTGGCACTACTCGATCGTCATCATGCCGATCGTGTTCGTGGCGATGATCGACGCGATCGGGAAGCGGCGCTGGCTCGAGTGGCCCGGCGTCGTGCTCGGTGCTGCGGTCGGCGGCTACCTGCTGGCCGGCGGTCCGGTCGTGAAGCTGCTCGAGCCCGAGACGTGGGACGCATCGCCGCGGCGCGAGGCGCTGCAGGAGGCGATCGACACGATCCCCGAGGACGTCACGGTCGAGACCGACATCTCGGTGCTGAAGTACCTCACCGGCAGTCACGACGACGTCTACTGGATCGGCACGATCGGCGACGTGGTGCCGGACTACATCATCTTCGACCGCCGGCTGACCCAGACGGACCCGATCCAGCACGGCGCCGAGCACGGTGCGACGTACGAGGTCATCTTCGACCGCGACGACTACGTGGTCGCCGAGCGCACCGACGACTGACACAGCACGACGCCGCCCGCTCCCGGCAGGGAGCGAGCGGCGTCGGGTGGGTTCTCGTCAGGGGTGCGTCATGCTCATGACGTCGAGTGCCCGGTCGAGGTCGGCCTCGCTGATGTCGCCACGCTCGACGTAGCCCTCCTCGATGACGACCTGGCGGATCGTCTTGCGCTCCTTGACGGACTTCTTCGCGATCGCGGCGGCGTTCTCGTACCCGATGTAGCGGTTGAGCGGCGTCACGACGGACGGGCTCGACTCGGCCAGCTCGCGGCAGCGGTCGACGTCGGCGGTGATGCCGTCGACGCAGCGGTCGGCCAGCGTCGTCGAGGCGCTCGCCAGCAGGCGCATCGACTCGAGGATGTTGCGGCCGATGACCGGCAGCATGACGTTGAGCTCGAACGAGCCGGAGGCGCCGGCGAAGGCGATCGCGGCGTCGTTGCCGATGACCTGGGCGCACACCATGAGCGTCGCCTCGGGCAGGACCGGGTTGACCTTGCCGGGCATGATGCTCGAGCCGGGCTGCAGGTCGGGCAGGTGGATCTCGCCCAGGCCGGTGCGGGGGCCCGAGCCCATCCAGCGCAGGTCGTTGTTGATCTTGACCAGGCTGACGGCGATGGTGCGCAGCTGGCCCGACATCTCGACCAGGCCGTCGCGGGCGCCCTGCGCCTCGAAGTGGTCGCGCGCCTCGGTCAGCGGCAGGCCCGTGCGCTCGGCGAGGATCTCGATGACGCGCTGCGGGAAGCCCTTCGGCGTGTTGATGCCCGTGCCGACGGCGGTGCCGCCGAGGGGGACCTCGGCCGTGCGGGGGAGCGACGCCTCGACGCGCTCGATGCCGCGGCGGATCTGCGCCGCGTAGCCGTTGAACTCCTGGCCCAGGGTGACGGGCGTGGCGTCCATCAGGTGGGTGCGGCCGGACTTCACGACGTCGGCGAACTCGGCGCCCTTGGCCTCGAGGCTCTTCGCGAGGTGGTCCAGGGCCGGGATCAGCGTGTTGAGGGCCGAGTCGGTGGCGGCGACGTGGATCGAGGTCGGGAACACGTCGTTGCTGGACTGCGAGGCGTTGACGTGGTCGTTCGGGTGGACCTCGATGCCCGAGTTCTTGGTGGCGAGGGTCGCGATGACCTCGTTGGTGTTCATGTTGCTCGACGTGCCGGAGCCCGTCTGGAACACGTCGATGGGGAAGTGGTCGTCGTGACGACCGGAGGCGACCTCGTCGGCGGCGGCGACGATCGCGTCGGCCATGGCCTGGTCGAGGATGCCCAGCTCGGCGTTCGCCGTGGCACAGGCCGCCTTGATCTGCGCCAGCGCGCGGATCTGCGCCGACTCGATCGGCGTGCCGGAGATCGGGAAGTTCTCGACGGCGCGCTGGGTCTGGGCCCGGTAGTGGGCGTCGGCGGGGACCTTGACCTCGCCCATCGTGTCGCGCTCGATGCGCCATTCCTTGTTGTTCTCGGTCATGCTTCGCACCCTAGTGGGCGCGGCCCGGATCGCCCTTTTCGGGTCGCGGCGCTGAGGGCGCGGAGGTCAGCGAGCGCGCTGGGCGTTCGCAACGATCGCGTCGACGAACGTGCCGTACAGCTGCCGCGGGAGGTCGTGGCCCATCCCGGCGATCTCGAGCAGGGCGGCTCCCGAGATGGCGGCGGCGGTGGCACGGCCGCCGGACCGGTGCACCAGCAGATCCCTCGACCCGTGGATCACCTGCGTGGGGACGGCGACCGCGCGGAGCCGCTCGGTGCGGTCGCTCTGGGTCAGGACCGCCAGCATGTGACGTGAGACGCCGCTGGCGATCCAGCCCCGGTCGTAGGTCTCGAGGGCACGGGCGTACGCGACGTCGTCGTCGGTCGGGAAGGCCGGCGAGGCCATGACCTTGCCGTTGCGGACCGAGTTCTCGGCGAACTCCGGGCGGGTGCGACCGGCCGGGGCCAGCATCGTGCGCATCACGAGGGGATGGATCCAGCCGACCGTGCGCCGGCCGGTCGTGGACATGATCGAGGTCAGGGAGCGCACCCGGGACGGATGCTCCACGGCCATCGTCTGGGCGATCATCCCGCCCATCGACACGCCGACGACGTGGGCGGCGTCGATGCCCAGCTGGTCCAGCAGACCCACGGCGTCGTCGGCCAGGTCGTCGATCCCGTAGGGCGCCGTGCCGCGGCCCAGGAACGCCTTGACGACGTCGGTGCGCGACACCCGGTGGTGCCGCAGCTTCGTCGACCGGCCCGTGTCGCGGTTGTCGTAGCGGATGACGTGGAACCCGCGCCCGGCCAGCAGGCGACAGAACTCCTCGGACCACCACGTCATCGGGCCGCCCAGGCCCATGATCAGCAGGACGGACTCGTCGCGCGGGTCACCGAACGTCTGGTGGCACAGGTCCAGGCCGCTGGGCAGGTGCGCGAAGAGCTCGCCGGAGACGACGATGTCCTCCTCGCGTGCCTGCCCGGCGTCCATCGGATCAGTGCTCGTAGTCGATGGTGGAGAACGCCGCGAGCTTGTGCAGCTGGTGCTCGCTGCGGATCGTGCGGATCGTGCCCGAGCGCGAGCGCATGACGATCGACTCCGTCGTGGCGCTGCCGGCGCCGTAGCGGACGCCGCGCATGAGGTTGCCCGTCGTGATGCCGGTGGCGACGAAGAAGCAGTCGTCCCCGGTGACGAGGTCCTCGGTGTGCAGGATCCGGTCGAGGTCGTGGCCGGCGTCGATGGCGCGCTGACGCTCGTCGTCGTCGACGGGCGTGAGGCGGGCCTGGATGACGCCGCCGAGGCACTTCATGGCGACGGCGGTGATGATGCCCTCGGGGGTGCCGCCGATGCCCAGCAACAGGTCGACGCCGGAGCCGGGGCGGGCGGCCGTGATGCCGCCGGCCACGTCGCCGTCCTGGATGAACTTGATGCGGGCGCCGGTCTGCCGGATCTCGTTGACCAGGGCGTCGTGACGCGGGCGGTCGAGCACGCACACCGTGACGTCCTCGATGTCGAGGCCCTTGGCCTTCGCGACGATCGAGATGTTCTCGGCTGCGGGCAGCCGGATGTCGACCTTGTCGGCGGCCTCGGGGCCGGTGATGAGCTTCTCCATGTAGTAGACCGCGGAGGGGTCGTACATCGAGCCGCGCGGCGCGACCGCCATGACGGAGATCGCGTTGGGCAGGCTCTTGGCGGTCAGCGTCGTGCCGTCGATCGGGTCGACGGCGACGTCGCACTCCGGTCCGGTGCCGTCGCCGACGTTCTCGCCGTTGTAGAGCATCGGGGCGTCGTCCTTCTCGCCCTCGCCGATCACGACCACGCCGTTCATCGCGACGGTGTTGATCATCGAGCGCATCGCGTTCACCGCGACGCCATCGGCACCGTTCTTGTCGCCTCGTCCGACCCAGCG
The DNA here is from genome assembly GCF_024508295.1 of Aeromicrobium duanguangcaii. Classification (NCBI taxonomy): domain Bacteria; kingdom Bacillati; phylum Actinomycetota; class Actinomycetes; order Propionibacteriales; family Nocardioidaceae; genus Aeromicrobium; species Aeromicrobium duanguangcaii. The sequence continues at coordinate 729,781 of NZ_CP101990.1, forward strand.
GCCGGCGGCCATGGCCCCGGCTTCGGTCACGCGGACGAGGTCCAGGGCGAGGTTGCGGTCAGGGGCGGCCTCGGCGGGCTTCAGGTGGTCCACGCGGTCATCCTACTGGCAGCGACGGTTAGGCTGGCTGATGCGACCAGACGGTCTCAATCCTCACGACAGGAGCACGATGAGCGGCTACTCCCGGGGCGTTCCCGCGATGGGCGATGTGCTGCGCTCGGTGCTCGTGCTCGGTGCGGTCGTCATCGGCCTGTTTTTCTTCGGCCGGTTGCTGACGGTGACGCCCGACAACCCCACCTCCGAGGTCGACTGGCGCACCGCCGCCTCCGGAGTCGAGACCCGGGCGGGATTCGTGCCGCTGGTGCCCTCCGAGGTGCCCGACCGGTGGCGCGTCACACGCGCCGAGCTGATCGACGACCGGTGGCAGCTGAACGTCATCACCGACGAGGACGACTACATCGGCCTGAGCCAGCGCCGCGGGGACTCCAAGGCGCTGCGCGCCCTGGTCGAGGACCGTGCCCCCGGGGCGAAGCCGAAGGGCGACGTGCGGATCGACGGCCAGCCCTGGCAGGTCAGCACCGGACCCAAGGGCGCCGTGACCCTCTCGCGGATCGTGCGCGGCGACGCCGTCGTGGTCACCGGGAACGCCGGCCAGTCCGTGATCGAGGACTACGTGGCGTCCCTGGAGCCCTTCTCGTCCTGAGCGCCGTCCAGCCGGGCGCGCGCGCCGTCGAGCCAACGCTGGCAGGCCTCGGCGAGCGCCTCGCCGCGCTCCCACAGCGCCAGCGACTCCTCGAGAGTGGTGCCGCCGGTCTCGAGGCGCTGCACGATCGTGACCAGCTCGTCGCGGGCCTGCTCGTAGGTCAGCTCGGACGGGTCCGGCGCGGTCGGCTCACTCATGCGGGTGCTCCTGCAGTTCGGTGACGCGGACGGTGGCCCGTCCGTCGGTCAGGTGGAGGACGAGCTCGTCGCCGGTGGCGAGCGGCTCGATGGACGTCACGGCGTGCCCGGCCGGGTCGAGCGCCACCGCGTACCCGCGGTGCATCGTGGCCAGGGGCGAGAGCGCGCGGACGCGGGCCAGGTGGTGGCCGACCTCGTCGTGGGCGCGGTCGAGCCGGGAGCCCAGGGCGCGGCGGGCGCGCTCGCGCTGGGCCAGGACGAGGTCCTGCTGCCCGTCGACGAACGCCGACGGCGAGCGCAGGACCGGGCGGCTGCGCAGCGCGGCGAGGCCGGCCAGCTCGCGGTGGACCTGGGCCGCGACGGCCTGCCGGGCCCGCTCGCGGGCGGCGGTGAGTCCGGCCAGCTCGTCGCCGACGTGCGGCACGACGCGCTTGGCGGCGTCCGTGGGGGTGGAGGCGCGCAGGTCGGCGACGAGATCGAGCAGCGGCACGTCCGGCTCGTGGCCGATCGCGCTGACCACCGGCGTGGTGGCGGCGTACACGGCGCGCACGAGGGCCTCGTCCGAGAACGGCAGCAGGTCCTCGAGGGCGCCACCGCCGCGCGCGATCACGATCACCTCGACATGGGCGGCGGCGTCCAGCTCGCGCAGGGCGGCGATCACCGCGGTGGCGGACTGCGATCCCTGCATCAGCGCGTGGCGCACCTCGATGGTGGCCCCGGGCCAGCGGTCGCGGATGTTCTCGAGCACGTCGCGCTCGGCCGCCGAGCCCTTGCCGGTGACCAGGCCGATCGCGGTCGGCAGGATCGGCAGCGGACGCTTCCAGCGCGCCTCGAACAGGCCCTCGGCGGCCAGCAGCTGGCGCCGGCGCTCGAGCTGGGCCAGCAGCTCGCCCTCACCGGTGGGCCGGATCTCGAGCAGCTTCAGCGAGAGCCGGCCGTTGGGGGAGTAGAACTCGGGCTTGGCGTGGACGATGACGCGTGTGCCGTCGGTGATGGGGCTGGCGCTGGACTCCACCACGGCGCGGAAGGCGATCGCGCTGATGCTCATGGTGGCGGCCAGGTCGCGCAGCGTCAGGTAGTAGGTGTTGCCGCTCAGCTTGGGCTGGACCACCTCGGCCTCGACCCACACCGCGCCGAGCTTGCCGATCCACCCCTGCAACGCCAGCGAGATGCTGCGCAGCGGGGCGGGGGATTCCGCGCTCGTCTCGAGGGCCATGGGATCCACCCTATGAGTCTGTTGCGAGGGTGTGCCCGGGCCTCGGCCCGATCGGTACGCTGGGGCCATGTCCACACAGGTCGAACTTGGCATGCCCGCAATCTCGGGCCAGGTCCTCCTGGCCGACCCCCGAGGGTACTGCGCCGGAGTCGACCGCGCGGTCATCACCGTCGAGAAGGCGCTCGACCTGTATGGGGCTCCCGTCTACGTGCGCAAGCAGATCGTCCACAACAAGCACGTCGTCAACGATCTGGCCGCCCGCGGCGCGATCTTCGTCGAGGAGCTCGACGAGGTGCCGGTGGGCTCGACCGTCGTCTTCAGCGCCCACGGCGTCTCCCCGGCCGTGCACGCCGAGGCCGCCGAGCGCAGCCTCAAGACGATCGACGCGACCTGCCCCCTGGTGACGAAGGTGCACCACGAGGCGCGCCGCTTCGCCCAGGAGGACTACCGGATCCTGCTGATCGGCCACGCCGGTCACGAGGAGGTCGAGGGCACCGCCGGTGAGGCGCCCGAGCACATCACCCTGGTCGAGCGTCCCGACGACGTGGCCGCGCTGGAGTTCCCCGAGGGCACCCGGTTGAGCTGGCTGAGCCAGACCACGCTGAGCGTCGACGAGACGATGGAGACGGTCCGCCGCCTGCGCGAGAAGTTCCCGCAGCTGGAGGATCCGCCCAGCGACGACATCTGCTACGCCACCCAGAACCGCCAGGTGGCGGTCAAGGAGATCGCGAAGGACGCCGACCTGGTGATCGTCGTGGGCTCGGCGAACTCGTCGAACTCGGTCCGCCTCGTCGAGGTCGCCCTCGAGGCGGGAGCCAAGGCGTCGTACCGCATCGACGACATCAGCGAGATCGACGAGGCGTGGCTCGACGGCGTCAAGACCGTCGGCGTGACGTCGGGCGCCTCCGTGCCCGACGACCTCGTCCAGGACGTGCTCGGCTACCTCGCCGAGCGCGGCATCGGCGACGCCAAGGCGATCCGGACGGCGGACGAGACGCTCATCTTCGCCCTGCCGCCCGAGCTGCGCCGCGACATCAAGGCCGCTTCACAGGCCTGACCACCAGGCCGGTGCCGCCGCCACGACGCTGCGGCTCGGCCGCGGCCGTCATGAGTCCGCGCCGGTCCACCTCGATGGTGGCCGCGGCGCCGATCTCGGCCGCCGACGTGAACGTGTCGCCCGAGGGCACGAGCGTCTGGCCGAACGGCGCCAGGATGGACTGGTAGCGCTCGATGAAGGCCGGCTCCGCGGGCGTGTTCGCGGCGTTGCGCTGTGAGGCGCGCGGTGCGGCCACGGCCTGGGGCAGCGTCATCCCCAGATCGATCCGGTTGATGAGGATCTGCAGCACCGTCGTGATGATGGTGGCGCCGCCGGGCGAGCCCAGGACGAGGCGGACCTTGCCCTTCTCGGTGACGATCGTCGGCGACATCGACGAGCGCGGGCGCTTGCCCGGCTCGATGCGGTTCGGGTCGGCCGGGTCGTACACGGCGGTGAAGTCGGTCAGCTCGTTGTTGAGCAGGAAGCCGCGCCCCGGCACCGTGATGCCCGAGCCGCCGGTCTGCTCGATCGTGAGCGTGTAGGCCACGGCGTTGCCCCAGCGGTCGACGACCGACAGGTGCGTGGTGGACACGTTCTCGGTGTCCGGCTTCTCCGCCTTCGCCGCGGTCGCACAGCCGGCGCCGTCGAGGGCGCCGGGCGCGACGGGGCGGATGGACGCCTGCGCCGGATCGATCGTGCAGTCGCGCGAGTTCGCGAACCGCTGGCTCAGCAGGGTCTGGGTCGGGACGTCGACGAATGCCGGGTCGCCGACGTAGGCGTTGCGGTCGGCGAACGCGCGAGCGGACGCCTCGAGGAACAGGTGCAGGCTCTGGCCGAGGCGGGCTCCGCCGCCGAGGCGGTGGTTCTCGAGGATGTTGAGTGCCTCGCCCACGGTGGTGCCGCCGGACGAGCCGGGTGCCATGCCGTAGACGTCGAGTCCGCGATAGCGGACGTGGGTGGGCTTCTGCAGTCGCACCGAGTAGTTCCGCAGGTCCCGGGTCGTCATCGAGCCGGGCGGCACGGGCAGCGTCGTTGCCGGATCCTTCGGCGGGTTCTGGACCGTCTGCGCGATCTCGTCGGCCAGGCGGCCGGTGTAGAAGGCCTTCGGCCCCTTGGCCGCGATCAGGGCGTAGGTACGGGCGAGGTCGGGGTTGCGGAAGCGCGAGCCGACCTGCGGGGCGTCGCCGTTCGGCAGGAAGAGTCGCGAGGTCTCGGGGAACGCCGCGAAGCGCTGGGCGTTGTCGAGGGTCTGGTTGCGGAAGGTCTGGTCCACCGTGAAGCCCTGGGCGGCCAGCGCGATCGCGGGCACCATGTTGCGGGCCAGGGAGCGCTTGCCGAAGCGACGCGTCGCCTCGCTCCAGGTGGCGACGGTGCCGGGGACGCCGACCGAGACGCCGGAGGTGACCAGCTCGGGCGTGAACCGGTACGGCTGACCGGTGGCCGGGTTGATGAAGGAGTCGGGCTTGATGCCCGCAGGCGCGGTCTCGCGGCCGTCGATCGTGGTGACCTTGCCGGTGCGGCCGTCGCGGAAGACGAAGTATCCGCCGCCGCCGACTCCGGCGCTGTAGGGCTCGGTGACACCGAGGGCCGCGGCGGTGGCCACGGCAGCGTCGGCCGCGTTGCCGCCGGCCTTGAGGACCGCGAGCCCGGCACGACTGGCGTCCGCGTCGACGGAGCTGACCGCGCCTCCGTAGCCGTACGAGGTCGGCGTGGCCTGGGCGACGGGCTTCGGTTTCGCGCCGCGGGCCTCGGCGGGCGACTGCAGGGCCACCGCACCGGCGGCCAGGGTCAGGGCCGACAGGGCGGCGACGGAACGGCGGATCAGCATGGATTTCCCCCCGGAGATCGACGTTCTGCCACGGTAGGGCGCGCCGGGCGGGTCGGCAACCAGGCGATGGGCGGCCGGCCGTGCCGGACTCCGTTAGCGTGTGCCTCTCCCCGGAACCCCGGATCGACGATGGAGGCACGCCATGGGCGGTCACCGGAACCTGCTCTTCACCACCGTGATGTCGGCGGTGCTCGCCGTGGCGCTCGTGCTCTACTACCCGGTGCTCATCGAGCCCGGGGACGACGTCGACGCGGGCCTGATGTTCCTCGTGTTGCTCTTCCCGGGGCTCGCCGCCGGGCTGCCGATCATCTTCAGCGCCCTGGTGCACGCCCGCCATGGGCGGACGGACCGCTGGGTCCCGGGCGCCGCATCGGCTGCGGTCGTCGTCGCCGTGCTCGTGCTGCTGGGCAAGGACGGCAGGCCGGGGAGCCTCCTACCCACGGGCGCGGTCGTGATCGCGATGTTCGTTGCGACGTCCCTGCTCGCTGGCTGGGCTGGTCGCCGGTTCGTTCCGGCGGCGGAGTAGGTCAGCGCCGGAGGGTGAGGATCCGGCCGACGATCACGGCGATCGCCACGGCGTGACCGATCAGCAGGGGGACGCCGTGGGCGATCGTGGCCGAGAGCGTGCGGCCGAAGACGCCCGTCCCCTCGGGCAGTCCGGTGATGACGATGGCGTCAGGCGCCAGCAGGGCCACGACGAGCAGAGCACCGACCAGCAGGACCGGCGGCAGGATGCCCACGGTGAAGAACCCGCGCTCCTGCACGGCGGTGGCCGCACTGACGACCACGAGCACGAAGGCGACCGAGAAGGCCGGGCCGAGTCGGCCGTCCAGCAGGTCGAGTCCGGTGACCGCAGCGAGTCCCAGGACGGAGCACACCACTGCGGCTCGCGGCGTCAGGTCGTACCTGGCGGCCGCGGCCGGGGTCCTGGCCAAGGCGATGACAGCGCCGGCTGCCGGCGAACTCATGGTCACGAACTTAGTTCATCGAGCAGCTCGGGCGCTGTCATGACGCGGGGTGTCGCCTCGATCACACGCGGATGGAACGGCGGCTCGTCGTCGACCTTCAGATCGTGCAGCCGTCGCGCGCTGACCAGCAGCCGCGACTCGACCGAGGCGACGGTGTCGTTGTAGGAGCGGACGGCTCGCTCGAGCGAGGACCCGAGCTTGTCGACGTGCCCGGCCACGGTGCCGAGTCGCTCGTACAGCTCGCGGGCCGCGCGGTGGATCTCGCGGGCGTTCTCGGCGACGGACTCCTGGGTCCAGGCCAGGGCGACCGTGCGCAGCAGGGCGACGAGGGTCGTGGGCGACGCGAGGACGACCTGTCGCTCGGCGGCGTGCTCCAGCAGGTCCTGGTCGGCCTCGAGCGCGGCCGACAGGAACGACTCGCCCGGCACGAACAGGACGACGAACTGCGGCGCGGACTCGAACTGGCGCCAGTAGGACTTCGCCGCCAGCTGGTCGACGTGGTTGCGCAGCTGGCGTGCGTGACGGTCGAGGTGGGCCTCGCGTGCCTCGGGCTCGTCCGTGGCGGTGGCGTCGAGGAAGGCGTCCAGCGGGACCTTCGAGTCGACGACGATGTGCCGGTCGCCCACGAGGCGCACGACCATGTCGGGGCGCAGGCGACCGCCGTCGGTGGCGACCTGGAGGTCGAAGTCGCAGTGCTCGACCATGCCGGCGAGCTCGGCGGTGCGACGCAGGTGCAGCTCGCCCCAGCGGCCGCGGACCTCGGGCCGGCGCAACGCGGTGGACAGGGACGCGGTCTCGCGGCGCAGGGCCTCACCGGTGACCCGGACGGACTCGACCTGCTCGCGCAGCTGGGCGTGCCACTCGATCCGGCTGGCCTCGAGGTCGCGCAGCCGGGAGTCGAAGCGGTCGAGGCTCTCGCGCACGGGCTGGACCGCCCGCGAGGTGGCGGCACTGGCGACGTCGACGTCGTGGGCCGACGCGGGACGCTCACGGGCGCCCAGGACGTAGCCGAGGACGCCGGCCAGGGCTGCGACGAGCAGCAGGGCGAAGAGCACGGTCAGGCTGGGGAAGGTGGCCATGCGGCCATGGTGGCGGGATGCACCGACAGTTCCGGAGCATCAGGGCGCCCGGACGGTGGACAGGGCGTCGCATGGCGCGGAACCATCGAGGAACCGACGCACCCGGGAGGCACCATGGCGAAGATGACGCTCGCGATCACGACGACGTTGGAGCCGCGCGGCCCCGCGGCGGCCGTGATCCTCACCGACGATCAGGTCGAGGCCTTCGGGGCGGGCCGGACGTTCCCCGTGCGGGTCACGATCGGCGAGCTCTCGCAGCCGGCGCGGCTGGCCCGGATGGGGGACGAGAACCTCATCGGCCTCAGCAAGGCCCAGCGTGAGGCGCTGGGCGTGCAGATCGGCGACGAGGTGGACGTGCGGATCGAGCTCGACGAGGCGCCGCGCGAGGTCGAGGTCCCCGAGGCGCTGAGCGAGGCTCTCGCCGCAGCGGGCCTGCGGCAGGCATTCGACGCGCTGGCGCCCTCGCGGCGCAAGGAGCACGCGCGCTCGGTGGCCGAGGCGAAGCAGGACGACACGCGCGAGCGTCGGGTCCAGAAGGTCCTCGACGCCTTGCGCGGGTCGTGAGTCCGGATCAGTCCTGCGCGAGGTCCGCGACCTCGTAGTTCCACAGCTCGCTGTGGCTGGAGACCGGCTTCGGGGCCTCGCCGCCGGAGCGCTCGGACTCGGAGCGGTGGCCGTGGCCGAAGGCGGGGGAGTTGAGCCACGCCTGGAACGACTCCTCGTCGCGCCAGCGGGTGACGACGAGCCACTGCTCGCGCTCGTCGGTGGGCTTGAGCAGCTCGAAGCCCTCGAAGCCCTCCTGTCCGTCGACGGCTCCGGCGCGCTTGGCGAAGCGGTGGGCCAGCTCGTCGCCGGCCTCCTTGGGCACGGTGATGGCGTTGATCTTGATGACAGTCACAGTCCCCAGTGTCCCACCGCGGCCCCGTCGAGGACCATCACCGCGTCCTCGTCGTCGGCGCTCAGGACACGTCCGGGAACCGCCGCCGCCTGTTCGGTCGACAGCAGGGTGACGAAGACTCCCTCGGGGCTGAGCCAGTCGCCCATCGGCGCGGCGACGGCCCGGACCTGGTCGAGGCCGGTGGGTCCGCCGTCGACGGTGTGCCGCGGCTCGTGGGAGCGGAAGTCCGGATGGATCCGCTCGACGCGGTCGGTGGGGACGTGGGGCAGGTAGCCGACGGCGAGGTCGACCCGGCCCCGCAGCGCCGTGGGCAGCGCGTCCCACCAGGACCCGTGGTGAGCCGTGAACCCGAAGCGGCGGCCGTTGGCTCGCGCCACCACGACCGAGGCGGGGTCGATGTCGACAGCGTGGACCTCGGTGCCGGGCAACCGGGAGGCGAGGGCCGCCGCGAGGGCGCCGCAACCGCACCCGAGGTCGACGACCACGCGGGCGTCCGGGCGGTGAGCGGCGGCGGCGGAGGCGATGGCCTCCGCGCGAAGGCGGGGCACGAAGACGCCGTCGGCGACGGCGACGGTCAGGCCGGCGAACTCGGCGACTCCGACGGCGTGCTCCAGGGGCATGCCCTCGGTCCGGGACTCGACGGCACGCTCGATGTCGCCGGTGTCCTGGAGGTGGCGCCGGATGAACGCCGCCTCGGCCTCGGCGAACACGCAGCCGGCAGCACGAAGCCGGGCGACGATCGGGTCGTGTTCCACGACCAGATCATCGCCCGGCTCGATCATCGTGCGTCCGTCAGGGCAGGAGCCACAGCGAGCTGCAGTTCGAGCGGACGGACTTGCCCGCCAGTCGATCGGCGAGCCAGTCGTGGCTCGGGACGAGTCGGGTGAGCATCGGGGTGAGGTGGTTGAGTGCCGTGCCGGCGGTGCCGATCGGCTGGACGACCGGGACGTAGGTGACGTTGACGCCCTGGGCGCACCAGTCCTTGGCCAGCTGCTTGGCCTGGGCGTGGTCGACGATGTCGTCCTTGGTGCCGGTGAGGACCTGGACGGGGATCGACGGCTTGAGCGTGCCGATGCGCTGGGCGTCGACGGGGGCGCGCAGGGCCGGGTCGTTCTTGACCGTGTCGTAGAGCGACTTGCCGGTGGTGGTCCACTTCGAGGTCTTCTGGAAGCCGTAGGACAGCAGCGTGCTGCCGATGCACTGCGTCTTGACCTTCTCGAGCGCCTCCTTGCCGGCGGGGGTGGCCAGCTCGTCGAGGGCGCCCTGCAGCTCGGGGTGGTACGGCGTGATGCCGTTGATCGCGTAGGCGATGACACCCGTCAGGTCGGTGCCGTCGGCCGACTTGAGCACCTCGACGAGGTTGGCCGGGGGAGCGCCCGCGAAGGCGCCCTTGAGGTTCAGCTCGGGGGCGTAGGTCGGGGCCAGCTCGGCGGCCGAGCCGGCGGCGCCGCCACCCTGGGAGTAGCCGTACAGGCCGACCGGCGACGCGGCGGTGACCGACGTGTTCGGCAGCTTCAGCGCGGCGCGGGCGGCATCGAGCAGGGCGTGGCCCATGTCGAGGCGGTTCGTGTAGGTGTGGACGCGATCGGTGGTGCCCAGGCCGATGTAGTCGGTCAGGACGACGGCCATGCCGCGGTTCAGGAAGTCGTGGATGCTCGGGATCTCGTAGCCGATGCCCAGCTCGTTGCCCTGGATGTTGATGAAGGTCTCGAGGGACTTCGACGGGGCGCACGCGTCGCCCTGGCCCTGGGTGCCGGCGGCGACGGCGACGAGCGGGCGGGGGCCCTTGCCGGTCCACTTCTTCGTCGGCTCGATGTAGGCGCCGGTGACGGCGGCGGGGGCGCCGGCCTCGTCGGTGGAGGTGTAGAGCAGGCGGGTCGCGGTGCCCGGCATGTAGAGGCCCTTGAGGGTGAGCGCGAGCTTCATCGGCTCGCTGCGCACGAGGGTGCCGTTGCCTGCGGGCAGATCGGCGGGCGGATCGTAGAAGCCCTCGGACGGGGCGGCGGTGGCCGAGGGGGCGCTGGCCAGCCCTAGCGCGAGGGCCGCGGCAGCCGCCACGGCGAAGGTCTTGACGGTACGCAACATGGCGACTCCCAGGGTGAGTGTGAGGTGGATCACGCGAAATGTATCACGGAGTTACACCTGCGAGATATGGCCCCAGCGGTCCCTTCGGTTCTCGGCAGTAGGCTGGTTCCTCGTGGCCCTCACCATCGGAATCGTCGGACTTCCCAATGCCGGCAAGTCGACCCTGTTCAACGCCCTGACCAAGAACGACGTGCTCGCCGCGAACTACCCGTTCGCGACGATCGAGCCGAACGTCGGCGTGGTCGGTGTGCCCGATCCGCGGCTGGAGAAGCTGGCCGAGATCTTCGGCTCCGAGCGGATCCTGCCCGCCACCGTCGAGTTCGTGGACATCGCCGGCATCGTCCGCGGTGCGTCCGAGGGCGAGGGCATGGGCAACAAGTTCCTGTCCCACATCCGTGACTCCGACGCGATCTGCCAGGTCACCCGCGTGTTCCGCGACGAGGACGTCACGCACGTCGACGGCGATGTGAACCCCGCGAGCGACATCGAGACCATCTCGATCGAGCTGATCCTGGCCGACCTGCAGACCGTCGAGAAGGCGCTGCCGCGACTCGACAAGGAGTCGCGCAAGGACAAGTCCCTCGCGGCCCAGTTCGAGGAGGCAAAGAAGGCCAAGGAGGCCCTCGAGGCCGGCACCGGCGTGCGCAACGCCGGACTCGACCTCGAGCTGCTGCGCGACCTGCACCTGCTGACCGCCAAGCGCTTCCTCTATGTCTTCAACTGCGACATCGACGAGCTGTCCGACGAGGACCTCAAGGCCAAGATGCGCGAGATCGTCGCCCCCGCCGAGGCCGTCTTCCTCGACGCCAAGAGCGAGGCCGAGCTGGTCGAGCTGGGCGACGACGAGGAGGCCGAGCAGATGCGCGCCGAGATGCTCGCCGAGCTGGGCATCGAGGAGCCCGGCCTCGACCAGCTGGCCCGCGTCGGCTTCTCGACCCTCGGCCTGCAGACCTACCTGACGGCGGGTCCGAAGGAGTCGCGCGCCTGGACGATCAAGAAGGGCGCCACCGCCCCCGAGGCCGCCGGTGTCATCCACACCGACTTCCAGAAGGGCTTCATCAAGGCCGAGATCGTGTCGTTCGACGACCTGGTCGCCGCCGGCTCGATGAACGAGGCCAAGGCCGCCGGCAAGGTCCGCATGGAGGGCAAGGACTACGTCATGGCCGACGGCGACGTGGTGGAGTTCCGCTTCAACGTCTGAATCGGCGCGTTTGCGCAGGTCAGAGGGGAGTCAGGGCTCTCCAGTCCGCACATAGTCCGCAAGAATTTCAGTCACAACGTGCCTCTGCGCGCTTTAAACGCGGGTTTCGAGGGGGCGGCCGATGCCGCCGGTCCGGAGGATCGGCACGCGGCGGAACGCGGCGCGGCACACGCGGAATAACGCGCCTCTTTGCCCATCCAGGCTTCTCGAGATTCGCAGCGCGGAATCGACAGCGTGCGACGAGCGATGGGTGCGAATTCCCGCAAGCGAGGACATTGCGCGCCCGGAAAGAACTAGGCCCCAGGGGCTTTTCGCGCAATCCGAAGATGCCGATAGAGGCCGACCTGGGGCAGTGGTGCAAGGTTACCATCTCTCATGACTTCGAGTGCCCCCGTTCGCATCCATCCCGACTGGGTGTCCCCGCAGCGCTTCGCCGAGTACGAGAAGGCGGCCGGCGGAGATGAGGAGCTCGCGAGTCGTCTTTACGAGTGGAACGCGCGTGCCTCCTCTGCTCTGTTCGAGATGATTCACCACTTCGAGGTCCTGTTGCGAAACGCGATCGTTCGCCAGCTCGAACTCGACGGTCCAACTCCCTTGCTGCCACCGGGCACGCCATGGGTTCAAGGAGCGAAGCAAGTTATCGAGGTCGAACGGCGCCTTACTCAGCTCGGCAAGATACCAACGGCAGGGCGCGTCTATTCCGGTCTCACATTCGGTTTTTGGAAGTCGATGTTTGAGAACGACTACGAGGAGCTTTGGCGGCACTCACTGAAGTTCGTCTTCCGCCACTCACGAGCAGATCGACCTGTGATCCTGGCCTACCTCGAATCGCTCAACCGCCTTCGGAATCGCATCGCCCACCATGGCAGCCTCGTCGAACTGGACGTGCGGGGGGAGGTACAGAAGATCATTCGGCTTGCGGGTTGGATCGATCCGGATGCCGGTCGGTGGATGAGTTCGCTCGAGCAAGTGAATGCAGTCTCCCAGGTGCGACCGATCAAACCGCCCCGCAACGTGATCCTTGTCCCTGCCTCCGAGGCGTGGGAACTTTACGCGAACCTCAAGCAGAACGTCTACGTGTTTCCGGCGGGCCGCTCTGTACGGGTTGTAGATCATCTTGCGTTCTACGCGGACCAAGAGGTGAAACCGGTGGTTCCGAAGATTCTTCATTGGTTCGACGCGATCGATTGGAGTAAACAGAACGCTTCGCGCTTGGCCAAGACTGGCGACCCGTTCGACAAGATCGTTGCGGGTGCCATATCGACGACCAAAACGAAGAAACCACGGGTGTGGGGCGACAGCGTCTACCAAGTCTTTGTTCTTTCAGGGCCCCGCGATTCGGAAACCCAATCGCTTCCGGCTGCGATTACTCACAGTCGTCGCGGCCGGGGAAGTGCCTTCGCGAAGGGGCAGCGTTACCACGCGATGTCCGAACTGCTGACTGCTAGGGACACTGCCGACTTGGCCTTACCTTGACGTCAAGGGTTTGAACGGACGGGAATGTACTTCGCGGCTGCATGACGCGCTCTTATCGCTACTGGTCCGGGCGATCGCCGAACGGGGCTAAGGATGCCAGGATCCCTGCACATCCTTTGCCACCCGAGGAAAGCGCTCTCGCCAGCGGACCCGGCGCGGGTCAGCTTGGCGTAACCGGACCCAAGCCATCTCAGAGGACGACGGTGCCGCAAGACTCAACAGTCAGGGATCCGGCGATCGGCGTGTCTTCCCGCGAAACACCGTTCGGGCGTGGTGCTCTAGAAGCAGTTACGCATCCGCGTGGCGAGCGCCGGCGCTCCTTCCCCACGCCTTTGGTCTTGGGGAGCCCGCATGCCCGAACAGCTCGGAGCCCGCCCTGCCGGTGGTAACCCTCCCGCTAGCCACCTGCTGTCCGCGGGTCCGGCAGGCGCCGTAGGTCGTCCCCGTACGCGGCGCCATTCCCGAGCTTTCCGGGGCCGTAAGTACGGCGCGTTTTCAAGGCCGACCCTCTGTGCTGGTCCGCAGTGTTCTGTCGGTGCTGCGTTCTACCCTCCGAGAGTCAGCACCAACAGTCGACTTGCTTACCGGCAGCAGATAGTCGAGAGGAAGCACTTGTGAAGTTCAAGATGAACCCCGGCGCCGAGAAGGCGATAGCAGACATGGCCGTTAAGGCCATGACTGAACGCTTCCAACCGATCCTCGATGGTCTGCACGCCGAGTACGCCGGGCAGCCGTTGGAGATCATCAAGCCCGTCCTGGCCGAGCGGTGGGCTGCAGGTAACGACGGTGCCAGCATCACCGACCCCGAACTCACCAACGTCGCACAGGCGATCAGTGACGGGATGCGAGTCGTCATGGTCGACGGACGCCTGCGCACCGAGCAGCCCGAGTAGCTCCGAGGCGTTCAAGTCAGTTCCATCCACGGCCGTCAGCAGCCACCTCGCGAGAAAGACACAGGGGAACACAGTGAGGATCGAGTCCGCACACGTGCGCAACTATCGCTCCATCATCGACAGCGGCACCTTCGAGATCGAGCCCGACAAGACCATCCTCGTTGGCATTAACGAGGCCGGGAAGACCGCCATCCTGCGCGGCATCCAGCAGGCCAGTCCGGCCGAGGACGCCACTAAGATTGACTGGCTCTACGACGCACCTGCCGCACTGGTCGACGACATCCGTCGCGGCAACCTCAAGCAGGGAAACCTGCCCGTCGCAACCGTCACCATGGTCCCCGAAGAGAATGACCTCGCTGGCCTAAACCTCCCCGAGGGCTCCGACCGGATCCGGTTGGAGATGAAGTCGTGGCTCGACAACCGGCGCACATACCGCGTGCTAGGACTGCCCGCGTACCCGACCGTCGGCGACACTGAGAAGGCCATCCTCCGACTCGCAACCGCCATGAAGCAGCAGAGCGACGGCGACGCCAAGAAGGTCGGCGCCAAGTGGGGCGAGTGGTTCGAGGCCCACAGCGAGGTCGAGCCTCTTCAGGGCGACGCCGCCTCGGAGCTCAAGGACCTCCTCGACGCGGCGCTCCCGTTGTTCGCCGACGGATCTGCCGCCGAGGGGCACTGGGACACGCTCAACGCGCTGCAAAAGAGGAGCGCCGCCCTCGAAAAGGTCGGCCAGCATCTCCTCGACCGGATGCCCCCGTTTGTGTACTTCTCCTCATACTTCGCCGTGCGGCCGCGCATCCACCTCAACCGCCTCGCCGAGCGCGAGGCATCGGGTGAACTCGACCTGGCCTATGACTTCGGCAACCTTCAACTCCTGAAGTTCCTCGGCTTCACGGCCAAGGAACTTTCCGAAATGGACTCAAAGGCGCCCGAAAAGGGCCACAACTTCGAGAACGACGCCAACATGCAGAAGCAGTACGCGGCCGATCTCGCCGCCCACGAGCGTCGAGTCGCCGAACGCAAGAAGGCCCTGTATGCCGCCGGAGCTCGTCTGACGCAGGAGATCCGGCGCGTCTGGAACGACGAGACCCTCACGCTGCGCTTGGAAGTCGACGGCCAATACCTCCAGACTCTTGTCGAGGACGAACTTGGCCATCCCGTCGAACTTGACCAGCGCAGCGAGGGGTTTCGCTGGCTCGTGTCCTTTTTCGTCGTCTTCCACGCTCAGGCCGCTGACAACCTCAAGGATGCGGTGCTCCTCCTCGACGAGCCCGGCCTGAGCTTGCATGCGCTCAAGCAACAGGAGTTCCGCAAGACCGTGTCCCGGCTAGCCGAGGGCAACCAGGTCATCTACACCACTCACTCGCCTTTTATGGTCGGCGCTGACGAGCTGGACTCAGTGCGCATTGTTGAGATGGCCGACCGACGCGAGGGCACCAAGGTCAACACCCGCCTCGCGGTCGATGACCCCAAGTCGATCTACCCGTTGCAGGCAGCGCTGGGCTACGACCTCGCACAGAGCATGTTCACCCACCAGCGCAACCTTGTCGTCGAGGGCGTGACCGACCTGCTCTATGTCGAGGCGCTCAACGCCGCCTTCGCCGCCGAGGGTAAGGACGCGCTCGATGAGGGCATCGCTATCGTGCCGGCGGGAAGCGCTAGCAAGGTCGTCTACTACAGCACCATCCTCACCAGCCAAAACCTTAAGGTCGCGGCCTTGCTGGACTCCGACGCCGCGGGCGACCGGGCTGCTGAGCAGGAGGCGCTGTGGCAACTGTTAACCGACAAGCGCATCCTCCGTACCGGAGACCACGTCGCCGGCGTGCAGCGCGCGGAGATCGAGGACCTATTCCGCACCACTCTCGGCGTGGTGGCACGTGACGCACTCGGCTGGGACAGCGTGGACAACATCGCTGGCCAGTCGTCCCGTCCGGTCATGGAGATCCTCGTCGCCGACCATGTGGGTGTGTCGAAGTGGAAGTTAGCGCGCAGGTTCACCCGCTGGCTGGCCGACAACGGCGCCGACGGGCTCACCGAGGAAGAGCACAAGGCGTGGTCCTCGCTCGTGAAGGCGACAAATAGGGCCCTCGCCTAACTGCGCAGGTTGCGGTAGATCCGGACTGAGCGACATTCTGGGCCATGCAGCGCGAGCCCAGCACTCAGACTGCACCGTCGCTTCCTCCCGTCAGGGTGTCGCTGGCGACTTGGGCGGTGCCTAGCGCGGCTTCCATGATCGACTCCGCAGCGGCCCTGGTCCGGTCCTCGGCGGTTGGCCAGAGGTGGGCGTAGGTGTTCAGAGTCGTCGTCGCTTTGGCGTGGCCCAAGGAACGCTGAACGGTCACGACGTCGCAGCCGGAGGCGATGAGGCCTGACGCGTAGAAGTGGCGCAGGTCGTGGAGTTTGATCCCCGTGAGTTCGGCGTCGCGGAGGGTGAGGCGCCACCAGTAGCCGACGGTGTTCTGGTGGGGCGGGTCGCCGCCCTCGCCGGCGAAAAGCCACCGCGCGTCGCCCGTCGTTCCGTGCGTGCGAACGTGCTCGGCGAGGATGTCGATGAGGCTGTCGGCGAGGTAGACGACGCGCTCCGAGCCGTACTTCGGCGGCCGAATGGTGACGGCACCTCGGTTGATCCGTTGGACCTGCCGGGTGACCTTGAGGGTCTTGCGGAGGAAGTCGATGTCGCCGAGTTGGACACCAGCAGCCTCGCCGAGCCGGAGGCCCGCGAAGGCACAGAGCGCGACGAACGGCTGGAACGCTTGTTCCGACACTGCGACGAGTTGACCGACCTCCTCCGGGGTCGGGATCGACATGGCCGCGTCAGCGCGTCGGCCTCGGGGGAGTCGGACACCGTCGGTCGGATCTGAGCCGATGACCCGGTCCTTGACCGCGGCGCGGAACACCGAGCGGACGTTGACGTAGCGGGTCTTGATCGTGCCGGGTGCGAGCCCGGCCGCGTCCATCGACTTGATCCAGGTCTCGATCTCCGAGTGGCGAATCTGCTTCATCGGTTTGGCGGCGAACGGGACTGAGCGCGCCGCCAACGACATCGCGAGTACCGTCCCGGGCGCCCAGATCTGCCGAGCTGACTACTCTCCGAAGAACGCACGCGGCCTGCGCCCCCCGGGGTCAGCGTAGGTTCCGCCGACTACGGCAGCTGTGACGCTGTCGAGCCACAGCTGCGCGTCGATCTTCCGGTCGAAGTGTCGAGAGTGTTCCTTGCCCGTGTCGTCGCGAGAGCGAGGCGTTCACCCTGTCGACCGACGGGTCGGGGCAGCACGAGGCCCTCGGCCGCTACCTGCGTGCGGGCTGACCCCGAGCCGCGCGACCCGTGGACGGATTCCTTCGATACCAGTCTCTCTCTGCGGTGATATCATCGGTGATATCGACGAAGGGAGGTGCTCGTCATGGCGTCCATCATCGTCAGAGGGCTCGATGATTCGGTGAAGCAGCGGCTCGCCGCACAGGCCGAAGAGCACGGCCGGTCGATGGAGGCCGAGGTGCGGGACATCCTCACGCGTGCGGCGTCGCGTCCCCATGTCGGGCTCGCCCTCCTGGAGGTCGCTCGTGCAGTCGGGGGCGTTGAGGATCTTGCGATCCCTGACCGCGCTGATGCGGCTCGCGGGGTGGACTTCGGATGATCGTGCTCGACACGAACGTCATCTCGGAGATCTTCCGTCCACAGCCTGAGCCGCGCGTGCTGGCGTGGCTCGAGTCGCTCACCGACGACGTCGCCATCACCTCGATCACGCTTGCGGAGCTACTCGCCGGAGTCCACAGGCTCCCGGAGGGTCGACGCACGACGGATCTCGCGGCAGCGATCCATGCCGCGATCCAGCCGTACCGGGACACGCGTTCACTGCTTGCCTTCGACGAGGATGCTGCCGCTGAGTACGCCGAGGTGGTCGTCTCGCGCGAGCGCGCCGGGCTGCCGATCAGCATGGTCGATGCCCAGATTGCCGCGATCTGCCGCGTGAACCGGGCGATTTGCGCCACCCGGAACGTGAAGGACTTCGAGGCCACCGGCGTTGACGTCGCCAACCCTTGGCGTGAGTGAAGGCTCGGCCCGGGCGGCCGACTCAGGACGCCTGGGGTCCGAAAATAGTCCGCAAGAAGCTCATTTCCGGTCGACTTTCACCCTTTCCCAACAGGGTTCGATGCCCGTTCCGGGCTGGTATTCCAGTGTTTGCAGCCGATTCGTCAATCGCGTCAAACAAGTGTCGAAAACGCGGATCTTTGTTCAGCTTCGATGTCTGACGCTCTGCCTCCTTGCCCCGAGTGCGGCGAGGACTACACGTATGAGTCGGGTGCTCTGCTGACGTGCCCGATGTGCGCCCATGAGTGGTCGCCGATCGCGGATGAGCCTCGGGAGACCGAGCGGGTCTTCAAGGACTCCGTCGGCAACGTCCTCGAGGACGGCGACACGGTCACCATCGCGAAGGACCTCAAGGTCAAGGGCGCCGGCGGGGGAGTCGTCAAGGTCGGCACGAAGGTGCGCGGCATCCGGCTGATCACCGACGGCGTCGGCGATCACGACATCGACGCCAAGGTTCCGGGCTTCGGACCGATGCAGCTGAAGTCGAGCGTGGTGAAGAAGGTCCTCTGAGGACCACGCTTCGCTCGCGGCGCCCGTCAGGCTTGATGCCCGCAGACCCCTGGGCTGAACGGTGACCCCGTCCTGACAGGCTTCTGTCATGGGTCACGTCGACGTCGCACACCTGGAATACGTCCTGCCGGACGGGCGGTTGCTGCTCGGTGACGTGTCGTTCCGGGTGGGGGAGGGGTCCGTCGTGGCGCTGGTCGGCCCGAACGGCGCCGGCAAGTCGACGCTGCTCAGGCTGATCGACGGCTCCTTGCCGCCCGACGCGGGCACCGTGAACGTCTCCGGTGGTCTGGCCGTGATGCCGCAGTTCGTCGGAACGGTTCGCGACGGGTCGTCGGTGCGTGACCTGCTCGTGAGTGTGGCGCCCGACCGGATCCGCAACGCAGCGCGAGCGGTCGACGCCGCCGAGGCCGCGCTGGCCTCGAACGATGACGAGGCGACTCAGATGGCTTACGCCCAAGCACTCTCGGACTGGGCCGAGGCCGAGGGTTACGACTACGAGAACACCTGGGACATGTGCACGATCGCTGCGCTGGGTGCCTCGTACTACTCCGTCATGGACCGTGAGGCCGTGACGCTGTCGGGCGGTGAGCAGAAGCGGGTCGTGCTGGAGGCGTTGCTGCGCGGACCGGCCGAGGTGCTGCTGCTCGACGAGCCCGACAACTACCTCGACGTCCCCTCCAAGCGCTGGCTGGAGCAGCAGTTGCGCGAGACCCGCAAGACCGTGCTTCTGGTCTCGCACGATCGCGAGTTGCTGTCGGAGGCCGCTGACAAGATCCTCTCGGTCGAGCCGTCGCCGGCCGGAGCGGACGTGTGGGTGCACGGAGGCGGGTTCGCGTCCTTCCACGAGGCCCGCACACAGCGATTCGCGCGGTTCGAGGAGCTGCGCAAGCGCTGGGACGAGCAGCACGCGCGGTTGAAGAAGTTGGTGGTGACCCTGCAGCAGGCTGCCGCCGTCAGCCATGCGATGGCGTCGCGGTACTCCGCGGCGCAGACCCGGCTGAGGAAGTTCGAGGAGATCGGGCCGCCCCCTGAGCCACCGCGCGAGCAGGACATCACGATGCGCCTGAAGGGCGGTCGCACCGGCGTGCGGGCGATCACCATCGAACAGCTGGAGTTGACGGGCCTGATGGCGCCGTTCGACCTCGAGGTGTTCCAGGGCGAGCGGGTGGCCGTGCTCGGCTCGAACGGCTCCGGGAAGTCACACTTCCTGCGCCTGCTGGCGGGTCAGCCGGTCGACCACTCGGGCGCTTGGAAGCTCGGCGCGCGGGTCGTGCCGGGTCACTTCGCGCAGACTCACGCCTACCCCGAGCTCGACGGCCGCACGCTGCTGGACATCCTGTGGGCCGAACATGCACTGCAGCGCGGGCCGGCGATGTCGTCACTGCGACGCTACGAGCTCGAGCAGCAGGCCGAGACCACGTACGAACGGCTCTCGGGCGGGCAGAAGGCGCGGGTGCAGATCCTGCGCCTCGAGCTCGGCGGAGCGACGTCGCTGCTGCTCGACGAGCCCACCGACAACCTCGACCTGGAGTCGGCCGAGGCGCTGCAGGCCGCGCTCGAGTCGTACGAGGGCACCGTCCTGGCCGTGACCCACGACCGTTGGTTCGCCAAGACCTTCGACCGATTCCTGATCTTCGGGGCCGATGGAGTGGTGCGCGAGAGCTCGGAGCCCGTGTGGGACGAGGGACGCGTGCAGCGCGACCGCTGAGACACTGGACTGTCCGGAACCGCTGCCCACGCGCACCCTCACTCCCAGAGGACCACGTATGACCGAAACACTCGTCGCCACCGGACTTGCCGGTGGCCACGCGCACCGGACGCTCTTCGACGACCTCGACCTGACGGTCGCGCCCGGCGACGTCGTCGGCGTGGTGGGTGTCAACGGGGCCGGGAAGTCGACCTTGTTGCGCATCCTGGCCGCAGAGCTGGAGCCGCAGGCCGGCACGCGAGGGTTGACGTCCTGAGCATCGAAGATCGCGGAAACTGGGCAGTGGTGGCGCGGTTTTCAGCTGACCCCGGAATGTGCCGCGCTGGACGCCAGCGATGCCGTCGTCCGCACCGTCGGTGGTGGTGCCGTGCGGGCCTGCGGTCCGCAAACAGTCCGCAAGAAGTTCGTTTCCGGTCGACTTTCGCACCTTGTTCCCAACGATGTTCGATGCTCGTTCTGGACTGGGATTCCAGCCGTATTAGCCAGTAGTCAATCACGTCAAGCACCTGCCGAAAACACGGATCTTTGTTCCGCTTCAACGTCTGAATCGGCCCTTGCCAGGACCCGCGCCCGGTGCCGATGATGAGGGATGACGCGATTCGTCGACACGGATGAGTTCGAGGGCGCCACGTTCGTCGCGGCGAGCTTCAAGGGTGCCACTCTGCGCTTCTGCGACGTCAGCGAGGTGACGATCCGCGGGGCCCAGCTCGACGGGCTCGACATCGACGGTCACGACCTGGCCTTCGGTCGGCTCATCGTCAACGGCGTCGACGTCGTGCCGCTGGTGGAGGCCGAGCTCAACCGCAGGTTCCCCGGGCGTGAGCTTCAGAACGCTCGAACACCCGAAGGCTTGCGCGACGGGTGGGTCGCGGTGCAGGCGGCCTGGCAGCAGACGCTCGATGACACGCCCCCCGAGCTCATCGAGGCCCACGTCGAGGACGAGTGGTCGCTGGCTCAGACGTTGCGCCACCTGGTCCTGGCGACCGATGCGTGGCTGCGCGGCGCGATCCTGGGGATCTCCGAGCCGTTCCACGAGAACGGCCTGGCCTTCACCGGCGCCGAGCAGATGGGATTCGACGTCTCGATCTTCCGTGCCGACGTGCCGTTCGACGAGGTCCTCGCCGTGCGCGCGGAGCGTCAGCAGATGGTCACCGACTTCCTCGCCACGGTGACGCAGGAGCAGCTCGACGAGGAGCGGAACGACCCGTGGGGGAGCGACTGGCGTCCCACTGTGGGGGACTGCATCCGCGTGATCCTCGAAGAGGAGTGGGCGCACCTGCGGTACGTCCGGCGCGACCTGGCTGCGCTGACCTGAGGCGCTCATGTCCACGAGCAACAGGTTCTCCGGCGCACGTGTTGACGTCGGCAACCCTTGGCGTGAGTGAAGACTCGGCCCGAGCGGTCGGTGTGGCTCAGGTGATCAGCGCGGCCGCCATGACCAGGGGCAGCGACACGATCGACGCGACCGACGTGACCAGTGTCAGGGTCTTCAAGGTGCCCTTGGTCGAGAGGCCGAGCAGGGACTTGAACATCCAGAAGAAGTTGCTGTTGACCTGGAGCGCGAACATGGCCCCCGATGCGATCGCCAGACCGATCACGATCGGCGAGACCGTCAGTGAGTCCAGGATCGGCCCGATGATGCCGGCAGCGGTGATCGCCGCGACCGACACCGAGCCGATCGCCAGGTGCAGCACGGCCGCGATGAACCACGCGAGCAGGATGCTCAGGATCACCGGTGCGCCCTCGTCGGCCTGGAAGAGGTCGCCCAGCACGGAATCGAGGCCGGTCGCCTCGATCACGGCGCCGAGCGAACCGCCGACGCCGGTGATCAGCAGGATCTCTCCGGTGGTGTGGAATCCGGCGGTCATCGCCGTGCCGGTGCGCTCCACCCCCGCCGACACCCGGCTGAGCAGGTACGCCCCGAGGAGTCCGAGGAAGAGCGCCAGGTTGGCATCGCCAAGGAAGGCGATGAACGGGGTGGACCAGCCGCCGAGCTCGGCGAAGGCGCCGAAGGCGATCAGGACCAGCGGCACGAGGATCGGGAGCAGCAGCACGGTCAGCGGCAGTCGGCGTACGCCCTCGTCCTGCTCGATCTGGCGTGCCTGGTCCTCGGCGCGTGACATCGCCTCGTGCGCCGAGACCCCCTCGCGGGCGCGCTGCGCCGCGTCGGCGGCCTCCTGCTCGGCCATCGCCTCGTCCACCTCCTCGTCGGTCTCGGGGTCCCAGAAGCCGACGCTGTACAGAAGCCGCATCAGCATCGTTGCGACGAGCGCGGCGACGAGACCGATGGCCAGTCCGTAGAGGAGCCAGGCGCCGAGCTGGATGTCGAGCAGTCCCGCGATGGAGATCGCGGCGAGGCCGGGGATCACGAAGACGTAGCCGGCGAAGATGCCGCCCCCGAGCGCGGACGCCATGACAGGCAGGCCCGTCCGCCCCATGAACGGGGCGGCGCTGCGCGCCACGGGCGCAGCCAGGACCACCTGCACGTCGACGTAGATCGACGGCATCACCACGGCCAGGAGCGAGGTCAGCGCGTACGGCACCCGCCCGGCTCCGACCCTCTGCACGAGCAGGCCGACCAGTCTGCGGAAGGCGCCGGTGGAGTGCAGCAGCGCCCCGATCAGCACGCCGAAGCCGATCAGGAGCCCGACTTCGGCCATGATGCCGCCGAAGCCGACGGTGATGGCCTCGACCGTTCCGGCGAATCCCACCCCGGCGGCGAGTCCGAGATAGAGCGAGCCCAGGACCAGCGAGATCACCGGGTCGACACGCACCTTGATGATGAGCGCGATCACCAGGACGATGGCGATGGCAGTGTGGACGGCAACCATGATGACCCTCGTTCGTCAGGGACTTCCTGTCTATCCTGCTCGATTCGACTTGACCATCCCCACGGTGACTCTCGCCAGGTATTGCGGGAAGTTCCTTCGGAGTCGTCCTGAATGGACGACCAGCCGGACGACCCATCGGGCCGAGGTGCACCGGACGAATGAGTGAGCGCAGGGAACGTCAGACCCGAAGACGGGGTTACGGCTACCTCGTTGGTCGAGTGCTTCGAGGCTCCTTGTCGTGCCGCTCTCGCCAAGCCTGCTGCTTGGCTCGGTTGCCGCACAACTGCATGGAGCACCACTTGCCGGTACGGGCTCGGGAGTGGTCGTAGAAGGCCCAGCGGCAGGCGTCGTTCTTGCAGACCTTGAGGCGCCCCCAGGTGCCGTCGCCGGCGGCTTGAACGACGATCGCGAGAAGGGCGCCGAGTGCTTCGTCGATCCCGTGCGCCCGAGGACGCGGGGTCCACGTCGCGTCCGGGGTGAGCGCGAGACCGAGACCGGCCCGCTCGGCGGCGGCGTTGATCGTCATGACTGCCTCAGGCGGAACCGATGCGTCCGAGTCGTTGGCCGTCAGGGCCTCTCTGAGCGCCTCGCGCAGATCGACGGCATGCCTCAGGTCGTGTTCGTCGGCGTCGATGGCTGTCCGGCTGAGCGAGGCCCCGCGTAGCCAACGAGCCAAGGCTTCCGGTGTCGACAGTTGTTCGGTCCCCGCCTCCAGGTCGCAGGTGTTGACGAACTGACGCACCACTTCGAGGGGGGCGGGTGCTGCTGGAGCCGATGCCGATGCCGTCACAGCGTCAGTTTAACCAGTGCCGCTCGAATCACGGTTATGATAACCTCTGTATGCATGACACCAGTTACGTCATCGTCCACGGCGTGGTCCGTTCCGAACTTCCGGCGGCTGTGGACGGCGTCTGCGGCCTCCTCCCTTGGATCTGAGGTCGCCGAGATCGCCATGCCCATGCTGGTGATCCTCACGTTGTCGGCGAGCGCGACGGAGGTCGGCTGGCTGCGCGCGGCGCAGTTCTTGCCGTTCCTGCTGGTGACACTTCCCCTCGGCGTCCTCGTCGACCGGTGGCGGGGCCGGCGTTTGTCATTGCTTGTCGGCGCCGACGCGGGGCGCTTCGTGCTCTTCGCGGCACTCCCGCTCCTGGTCTGGGCCGGAGTGTCCAACGTCGCCCTGTTCTACCCGCTCGTCTTCGCCATCGGGACCCTCACGGTGCTGTACCAGGTCGCCGACTTCGCTTTCCTGCCCAGCGTGGTCGGGGCCCATCAGTTGGTCGATGCGAACGGCAAGATCGCCGCGACGTCCTCCGCGAGCGAGATCGCCGGCCGAGGCCTGGGCGGGCTGCTCGTGCAGGCCGTCACCGCACCCGCCGCCATCGCACTCACCGCCGTCACCTTCGGTCTCTCGGCACTCAGCCTGCGACGCATCAAGGTGGGCCAACTCGACTCGCCGCCAGAGGAGTCGCTGGAGGAACCACGGCGACCGGCACGACAGGAGATCCTCGAGGGCCTGCGGCACGCCTTCACCAACCGCTACATCAGAGCCCTGCTCGGTGAGGCAGCCACCTTCAACCTCTTCAACGAGCTGTTCATCATCGGACTGCTGCTGTGGACACTTCGCGATCTCGACCTCGGTGCCTTCGCGACCGGTCTGGTCTTCACCGCCGGTGGGTTGGGATCATTCCTCGGCGCATGGTTCGGCGCCCGTGCGACCGAGCGCTTCGGTTACGGCCGAGTCCTGCTCCTGACCATGGCGGTCGGGAACACCGCACCCCTGGCGGCGGCCCTGGCGGACCGGGCCGCAGTGGGCCCGGTGGTCGTCCTGTGCGCATTGTTCACCCTGGTCGGTCTCGGCTCAGGCATCGCGAACGTGCACGCGGTCAGCCTTCGCCAGACCACCCTTCCCGAGGAGTTGCGCGGCCGAGTCAATGCTGCCTACCGACTGATCTCCTGGGGGGCGATTCCGGTAGGCGCAGCCGTCGGAGGACTGGCCGCCGCGCGTATCGGGGGCCAGGGCACCATGCTGATCGGCGCCGCGGGGATGGCGGCCGCGACGCTGTGGGTCGCGATCTCGCCGGTGCCGCGGTTGCGCCGGATCGAGGAGGCACATCCACCGTCGTCGCGGAGCGGCTCCTGAGCGAGCAACGCGCGGTCAGCCACGATCCCGACCCGAGCGTTTTCGCGCCCAGACTGCCGGCGCCGGGTCACCGGCCGGCGCCGACCAGGGGCTCCTCGGCCGGCGAGATGTCCGCCTCCGCCCGCTCGACCACGACGCGCCGGACCACGGACGCGATCGCGGTGCCGATCACCTCGGGTGAGTTGTCGCTCGTCCCCTCGAGATGGTCCGTGATCCACGCCACGAGGTCATCTCGCAGCCGGTCTACCGCGCCCCTGCCCCGGGCGGTCAGGGTCAGGTCGTCGAGGTCGCCCTCGACGTACCCGGCGGAGATGACCCGGCGGAAGGGCGGCTCGAGCACCGCGGTCGGCAGGTTGCGGGACCGCGCAATCTGACCGACGTCGGCGTGATGACCGGCGGCGGTGAGCCCGTGGACCTGGACGACCGCCCAGAGCCCGGCCGCATCGAGATCCTCCTCACCGGACTGCAGGAGGTCCAGCACCCGGTCGCGGTGCCGACCGTAGAGCAGGTTCGTGATCCGCCGGGACAGCACCTCCTCGTTGGCCGGCGAGTCTGGGGCACCGAATCCGGCGCCGAGATCCGGGGCGGCGCCGGCCACGGTGTCGGCGAGCTTGACCTGCGGCAGCACGAGCGCCAGGACGAAGGCGATCACGGCGACCGGGACCGCCCACAGGAACACGTGGGTCAGCGCCTCGGAGTAGGCGTCGACGATCGGCGCGATCACCCGCTCGGGGAGTGCATGCAGCGCTTCCGGCGTCGCGCGGTCGGCGGGCGTGACGCTGGGTGCCTTGGCGATGGCGTCGGGCAGTCGGCTCTGGAGGAAGTTGCCGTAGAGGGTCCCGAAGATCGCCGCGCCGAAGGCGCTGCCCATGGTGCGGAAGAACGTGACGCCGGAGGTGGCGACTCCGAGGTCGCTGTACTGGGCCGAGCCCTGCACGACGATCGTGAGCACCTGCATGCTCATGCCGATGCCGAGTCCCAGGACGAACAGGTACAGCGAGGAGACGGCGAGCGGGGTCGACGGATCCATCCGCGAGAGCAGGAAGAGACCCAGAGCCATCACCAGGCTGCCGACGACCGGGAAGACCTTGTAGCGACCGGTCTTGCTGACGAGGTTGCCGGCGGTGACCGAGGTGATCAGCAGCCCCACCACCAGCGGCAGCAGGCGGAACCCGGACTCCGTCGCGGAGATGCCCTCGACGTACTGGAAGAACGTGGGCAGGAACGTCATCGCGCCGAGCATCGTGAAACCGACGACGAAGCTCAGCGCGCAGCAGGCGGTGAAGACCTTGGCGCCGAACAGGCGCGGCGGCAGGATCGGATCCGCCGCCCGCCGCTCGATGAGCACGAAGACGCCGAGGACCGCGACGCCACCGACCAGGAGGCCGATGATCTGCCACGAGCCCCACGCGTACGTCGTGCCACCGAAGCTGGTCGCCAGGATCAGCATCGAGGCACCCACGGCGACCGCGGCCATGCCGAGGTAGTCGATGCGCGGCTTGGCTCCGCGGGGCACCCGGGGGATGGTCCAGCGTGCGGCGACGACCACGATGGCGGCCAGTGGGACGTTGACGTAGAAGCACCAGCGCCAGCTGGCGTTGTCGGTCAGCAGCCCGCCCACCAGCGGTCCGATGACGGTTGCGAGGCCGAAGACGGCGCCGAGCGCGCCCTGGAATTTCCCGCGCTCGCGCAGCGGGATGATGTCGGCGATGAGGGCGGTGGCCGTGACGGTGAGCCCGCCCGCGCCGATCCCCTGCAGCGCCCGGGAGCCGATCAACCAGACCATGCCGTCGGCGAGGCCGCACAACGCCGAGCCCGCGATGAAGATGATGACGCTGAGCTGGAAGACGAGCTTGCGGCCGAACTGGTCGCCGAGCTTCCCGGCCAGCACGGTGACCGTGGTCTGGGCGAGCAGGTAGGACGTGACCACCCAGGACACGTGCGTGCCGCCGCCGAGGTCGCCGACGATGGTCGGCAGCGCCGTGGACACGATCGTCGCGTCGAGCGCGGCCAGCAGCATGCCCATGCCGATGGTCGCGAAGGCGGCGATCCGGCGCCAGCCGGTGAGCGCCCGTGTGGCAACCGGCGCGGGCGCCGGTGTGGTGGCGATGGCTGACAAGGCTCTCCTCCTCCGAGAGGGGACACCCTCAGTACACCCCAGTGCGTTGCGCAACGCGCGTTCACGCCCGCAGCTGCCCACTCTCGGCTTCCACAGGTATTGCGGGGCACTCCAGCGGAGCTAGCCTGAAAGGACAAGCAGCCGGGCCCGTTCGGGCCGAGGCGTACGGGAGCGGGGCCGCGGCAACCGGATGCACGAACGTCGTGGCTTCGCCGACAGGGGGGCGACACATGTGCACGAGCATCAGATTCTCCGACGGGAACGGGCATCTCTATCTGGCCCGCAATCTCGACTGGACGGTCGGCTACGGCGAGCGGGTGGTGGTGACGCCCACCGGCTATGAGACAAAGTCGCCGTTCGGGGCGGTCCCGAGCATCCGGCATGCCGTCATCGGCATGGGGATCGTCGAGGAGGACACGCCGCTGTACTTCGACTGCGGCAACGATGCTGGCCTGGCGGTGGCCGGCCTGAACTTCCCCGGCTACGCGAGCTACGCGCCGGAGCCGGTCGACGGCAAGACGAATGTGGCCGCCTTCGAGTTCCCGCTGTGGGTGGCCTCGCAGTTCACCAGCGTCGACGAGGTCGAGACCGCCCTCGGTGACGTGGCGATCGTCGACAAGCCGATCAACGACACGTACCCGAGCTCGCTGCTGCACTGGATCATCGGCGACGCGACGCGCGCCATCGTGGTCGAGTACACCAGCGAGGGCATGCAGGTCTTCGAGGACGACGTCGACGTCCTGGCGAACCAGCCGGGCTTCGGGTGGCACCACGAGAACCTGCGCAACTACCTGAACGTGGGCCCGGAGTTCCTCGAGGACGTCGTCGTCGGACGCGCACACCTGGCGGCGTTCGGCTCCGGCTCGCGCATGCGCGGCGTCCCCGGTGACTACTACTCGCCGTCACGATTCGTGCGCGCGGCCTACGTCAACTCCCACTACCCGGACAAGACCACCGAGGAGGAGAACGTCAGCCGGGCGTTCCACACGCTCCAGCAGGTGGCGATGGTGGACGGCAGTGCGGCCATGGGGGGCTCCGGCGAGTTCGAGAAGACGATCTACACCGGGCTCTTCTCGGGGCGGACCGGGACGTACTACTGGAACACCTACGACGACCCCGCGATCCAGAGTGTGGCGTTGGCCGACCACGAGCCCGACGGGAGCAAGCTCGTCATCGTCTGACGGGTCCGTCTCAGGCCGAGGGCGCTGACGCCCGGACGGCGCGCTGGGCCGACGGCGATCAGGACGTCACAATCGGTGTCGGTCCGGTCGGACCACGCCCCGTTCTTCATCGGCGCGAGCGTCCTCAGCGCCGTGATCCTGGTGGCGATGCGCTGACGAGAACGGCGGCGCTCAGCGACCGGGAGCCCACCCGCACAGGCCCCGGTCGAGCAGGTCGATGAGCCACTCGAAGCTCTCGTCGATCTCCGTCGACCACTGGAATCCGTGCGCCGACTGCAAGGTGGCGAAACCGTGGAAGGCACTGCGCAGCGAGCGCAGCGCGTGGTCCATGTCGCCGGGTGCGATCTCGTAGCCGTGCAGGATGCAGGTGAAGGAGTCGAGCAGGCGGGCCCCGGCGACGCCGATCGGGTCGTCGGGGCCGGTCGGCTCGATGCCGATGCTGGCGGCATACCGCCCCGGGTGGGCCAGCACGTAGGCACGGAACGCCCGCCCCGCGGCGGCGAGCGCATCGCGGCCCGCGTAGCCCTGTGTGGCCACGCCGATCGCGTCGGCCGCCTCGGCGAGGGCGAGCGCCGCGATCCGGCGGTTCAGGTCGTCGAGACCGGCGACGTGCTTGTAGAGGGACGGCGTCCGGACGTCGAGCCGCGCGGCGAGCCGGGCCATGGTCAGTCCCGCGAGGCCGACCTCGTCGGCGAGCTCGGCTCCGGCCTCGGTCACGGCGTCCGACGTCAGCCCTGCCCTAGGCACGCGCGGACTTCAGGAAGGGCAGCATCAGGTCGACGAGCTCGGACGGGAACTGTACGTGCGGGTAGTGGCCGGCGCCGGCGATCATCTCCAGTCGGCCGATGCCGGGCGGCAGCGCGGCCACGATGGCCTCGCCCTCGGCCTGCGGCGAGGCCCAGTCGGGGTCGAGCGTCCCCTCCACGATGAGCACGGGGGACTGGACGTGGGGCAGCTGGGCCCCGGCGTCGGCCGGCGTGGTCTTTCCCATCGCCTGGAGCGCCTTCATCCGGCCCGGCTCGCGCAGCATCGCATCGATGCGGTCGAGCCGCTCCTCCCAGTCCGTGGGCCGTGGGCCGGGGTAGGCCACCTCGAGGTACTTGCGCCACTGGCTCCTGCTGCCCAGGACGGCGGTGCCGAGCAGGTGGAGCATCCCGCGGCGGAAGCGGGTCACGCGCAGGTCCTTCAAGGACATCTGCTGCTTGCGGGTGAACGGCGCCAGCTCCACCACGGCGCTGACCAGCGACGGGGCCTTCGCCGCGGCGATCGTGGCGGCGCCACCGGAGATCGAGTGGCCGACCAGGACGGCGGGCCCGCCGAGGTGCTCGATGACCGCGGTCAGGTCGCCGGCGATGTCCGTCCGGCTGTACGAGGGCCAGTCGGCGCTGGACTCCCCGGAGCCGCGCAGGTCGACGGCCGCCACCCGGTAGCCGGCCTCCACGAGCGCCGGGGTGACGAAGCGGAAGGCCTCGCGGCTGTCGCCGATGCCGTGGGACAGGACGACCAGCGGTCCCGATCCGGTGACCTCGTACGCGATGGTGCCGCCGTCGACGGTCAGGTGTTCGGACATGGCGTCCTCCAGGTGGCTAATGGTGTTAGCCAGAACGCTACGGCACTTAGCCATGGTTGTCGAGGGGCGGTCATGAACTCGTTATCGTGGCCCGATGCACGTGATCGAACGAGGCACCGGAACACCGCTCGTCCTGCTGCACGGGTTCGGGGTCGACCACCGGCTGCTGTTGCCGCTGGACCCGGTGATCGAGGCCGCCGGTGCGTGGCGGCGGCTCTACGTCGACCTGCCCGGACACGGTCAGAGTCCCGCGGGTGACGTCGCGAGCACGGAGGACGTCGTGGCCGCCGTCGAGGCCGAGATCCTCGACCGGGTGGGCGGCGAGCCCTTCGCGATCCTCGGCAACTCGTTCGGCGCCCTGGTCGCTCGGCGGATCGCCCACGACCACCGGGACCGGGTGGTGGGACTGGCGGCGATCGCCGGCGTGTTCGTCGCCGAGCACGACCGCCGGACCGTGCCCGACCCGGTGGTGCTGGTGGAGGACCCCTCCGTGGTGGCCGGCCTCGGCGACGACGGCGAGGAGTACGCAGAGCTGGCCGTGGTGCAGACGCCCGAGAACGCGCGGGCGTTCAGCGAGCACGCCCGGCCGGGAACGGCTGCCGCCGACGAGGACGCGATGGAGCGGATCGCCCAGCGGTACGCGCTGGACGCCGTGCCCGAGGAGGCGTCACCCGAGCCCTTCGCCGCGCCGACCCTGATCGTGACGGCCCGCCAGGACCACGTCGTCGGATACGCGGACGCGTGGGCTCGCGTGGAGCACTACCCCCGGGCCACCTACGCGATGCTCGACGCCGCCGGGCACAACGTGCACCTCGATCGACCCTCTCTCACCAGCGCGCTCGTGAAGGACTGGTTGGAGCGCGTGGTCCTCGCGCGTTCCAGAACCGCCCGGTCGAGCCCGAATTCCCTGCCGTTTCGGGCCGTCTGGCCCTGTTCGTCGCCGTTCATGAGCGAGACGATCGACGGGTAGGGGGCGAGGATCATGTGGACCATCCGGACCATGGGCGCGATCGCGCTGCTGCTCGCGGGCAGCACGTGGCTGTGGACCACCCCGGCGTTCGCCGGCCAGAAGGTCGCCACCGGGGGAGCGCTCTGGTGGCTCGCGGGACTGCTGTCCCTCGTGACGATCGTCGGCTTCTGCGTTGCGACCGTCGCCGTGTTCGCGCGGCAACCGTGGTGGGAGGCGATGACGCTCGCGTCGGCCGCAGTGGGCCTGATCGCCCTGGTGCCCTATGGCATCGCGGCCGCCCGCGGCGGAGAGTCGACGGGCGCCTGGGTGTGGAACGCCGTCGTTCACGTCCTGATCCTCGCGGGGATCGCCGCGTT
Source organism: Aeromicrobium duanguangcaii (assembly GCF_024508295.1). Lineage (NCBI taxonomy): Bacteria > Bacillati > Actinomycetota > Actinomycetes > Propionibacteriales > Nocardioidaceae > Aeromicrobium > Aeromicrobium duanguangcaii. The sequence goes on from NZ_CP101990.1 coordinate 760,836, forward strand.
GTTGCTGGTCCCCGTGCTGGAACGGTGGGTCGACCACCACGTGATGGGTCGCTGAGCACGACATGAGGTGAGCACGACGGACTGGCTCCTCGGCGGGTTCCTGGTCGCCCACGGCCCGGTGCGCGTGTGATCGCGGCGCGCGAGCTCTGGAACCGCTGAGCGGTCACGCCCGACCCGGCACGGTGCCGTAGCTGTTGCGGTACTCCTGGCCCGGCTTCGGGCGGGTGAAGCGCAGGGCGCTCCACGTGGAGTCGATCGACAGGCAGGTGCTCTCGACCAGCCCGGCGTCGTAGCCGATCGCGATGACTCTCGGCAGGCTCAGGTCCGAGCCCAGCCCGCCTCCCTTCGGCCACGACAGCCAGAGCTTGCCCTGCGGGGCGAGGTGCGGGACCAGTGAGGGGAACTCGGCGCGCATCTGCTCCTGCGACGTGACGAACAGGTGCAGATAGTCGACCGGGCCGTCGAGGTGATCGACGAACTCCAGGTGCGGCAGCCCCATCGTCTCGGGGACGCCCGGCGGTGCGCCGATGAAGTGGGCGGTCCAGCCCGGCCGCAGGCCCATCTTCTCGGCGACGCTACGCGTGACCATCGAGGAGCCCGGGGTCGAGATCGAGGTCGGCCACCTCGTGGTGCTCGGCGAAGGAGTCCTTCTCGACGAGCAGCTCGTCATCGCCGGGGTAGAACATGGCGATCTCGGGCCGCTCCCCGGCGAACCGGCGCACGGCGTCCATCGAGTCCCACAGCGAGATGGTCACGACCTCGACCAGGGTGCCGACCGGCCGGTGGAGCACGAACACGCCGCGGTTGCCGGGCGTGGCGCGGTACTCGCGCACCCCCGTGCGGCGCTGGTGCTCCAAGTAGGCCTCGGCGTCGTCGGGGCGGACGGCCCCACGCCAGCGTCGGACGATCATCTGCGTTCCCCCCTCGGGTGGGCCCCACGATCACGGTACGTCCGCTCGGTCCCGTCCGCGACGCGTCGTCGGATGGCGCTCAGCGCGGAGATCCTCGGTCGCGGCAACGCCTGATCCCCGCGCGCCGTGGCATGCTCGCGCCATGAGGTCGCGTCACCTGAGCCGAGTCATCGCCGCGTCGCCGCAGAGCGTGTACGCGTTCGCCGCGGACCCCGCCCACCTGCCGCTCTGGGCGGCGGGGCTCGCGCAGGCGCAGGTCGAGGTCCGCGGCGACGCGCTGGTCGCGCAGTCGCCGATGGGGGAGGTCACGGTGCGGTTCGTGCCGCCCAACGACCTCGGCGTCCTCGACCACGACGTCACCCTGCCGTCCGGGACGACCGTGACCAACCCGCTGCGGGTGCTGGCCCACCCCGAGGGCGCCGAGGTGCTCTTCACCGTGCGTCAGATCGAGCTGACCGACGAGGAGTTCGAGCGCGACTGCCGGCTGGTCGAGCAGGACCTCGAGACGCTGCGCGGCCTGCTGGAGTAGCTCCGCTCAGTCGTGCAGCAGTCGCTGGGCCTGCTCGCGCGTCTGGCCCAGATCGTCGCCGGTGATCCGCTCGACGATCGCGGCCAGCACCTGCACGAGCGCCACGGCACCCGGATCGGGTACGCCGATGGCCTTGTCGCCGACGTAGCTGCTGCGGCCGCGCTTGCCGACCAGGTCCGCCGTGGCGGCGGCACCGTCGGCAGCCCGCTGGACGGCCGCCCCGTCGAGCGGTGTGCCGTCCTCGGCCACGGCGGGCGCCAGGGCGTCGAGGAACGTGCGGTCGCCGGGCTCCGCGCCGCCGGCGCGCGTGACGCTGGCCATCCCGGCCCGCAGGCCCTCGCCGACCGCTGCGGGCAGGTCGTCGTCCCCGGCGTCCTCGACGGCCTCGGCCAGGCCGGTCAGCACGAGGCCGAGCAGCGGGCCGCTCGATCCGCCGACGTCGTTGCCGAAGGCGTCGGCCATGCTGCGCAGGTCGTCGGCCAGGCTCGCGTCCGGGCCGGCGGCGCGCGCCACCGATGAGGCGAACGCCACCTGCATGTTGGCGCCGAAGTCACCGTCACCCGCACGCCGGTCGAGGTCGTCGTAATCGGCGCGATGGTCGTCGAAGTGGTCGGCCAGTGCCCGCAGCCATGGCGAGGGCTCGGCGGCCGGCCCCGACTCATCCTCCGGGCCGGTGCCCCGGTCCGCGTCCGGGTCCCACGGCCGCGGGGAGGGCAGGCCGGCGGTGACGTGCGGCGCGTACCAATCGCCGATCCAGTCCGGATGGGCCTCGGTCAGCGTGATCGAGAAGCCGTCCATGTCCAGCGCGGAGATGTACGTCCCGGCGACGCCGCTGTGCAGCTCGATCCCGCGAGCCTGCAGTGCCAGCTCGACGTCGCCGAGCAGTCCGAGCAGCTCGAGGTTGGGCGCCCCGCCCAGGCCGTTCACGACCGCGATCACGCCGTGCGGCAGGTCCCCCAGGGCCTCCAGCAGCTCGTCGACCATCCGCTGCGCCAGGTCGGTGTGGGCGAGCTCGTCGATCGTCTGCCGGGCGGCCTCGCCGTGGATGCCGACGCCGTACTCGAGCGATCCGGGCTCGACCTCGAAGCCGCGCGTCCGGCTGTCGGGCGCGGTGTGTCCCTGCCGTGCCACCGCGACCGAGCGCGAGCGCGAGGCCACCCGCGTGCCCAGGTCGGCGAGCTCCTCCAGGCGCAGGCCCCGGTCGGCGGCTGCCCCGAGGATCTTCTCGACGACGAGGGTGGCGCCCGTGCCGCGCCGGCCGACGTCGTGTCCCTCGGAGCCGAGGTCGTCGTCGACCACCACCTCGGCGACGTCGACGCCCCGAGCGCGCAGCCGCTCTGCCGCGATGGCGAAGTTGATGCGGTCGCCGGTGTAGTTCTTGACGATCTGCAGGACGCCACCGTCGCGCTTCACCCGGTCGCTCGCCGCGAAGATCTGACGGCTGTGGGGTGAGGTGAAGACCTCACCGGGGCACGCGGCATCGAGGCCGCCGGCACCGACGAACCCTCCGTGCAGGGGCTCGTGCCCGGCGCCGCCACCGCTCACGATCGCGACCCGGCGCCCCGGTGCCGGCGCCAGGGCCCAGACGTAGACGGGGTCGCGGCTCACGCCGACCTGGTCGCCGGCCGTGATGGCGATGCCGCGCAGCGCGCGCGTCGAGGGCGAGGGAGTGGACGGGCTGCTCACGGATGGTTCCTTCGTCGAGGTGGCTGTCGCGCAGCGGCGACGGACCCCTTCAGTCTGGGCACTGGAAGTCGTCGGGTAAAGCGATGATTCCTGACCGGTTCCGTTCAGCAGGGCTGACCATTCGGGCAGGACGGACGGCCCACCGGTGCCGCGCGATCACCGCTTCCCGCTGGTGCTCAAGAGGCGGAAGTAGCGAAACGGGCCTAACCTTGATGATCGACCGAGCGAGACTCCCGACCCCCGTTTTCGGGTCCACGGCTGGAGACCGAACGATGAACTTCCCCCAGAACCCCTTCTCACGGCGTCGCCGGACGGCCCTCGCCGCCACTTTCGCCGCCGCAGCGCTGGCCCTCTCCGCGTGCGGAGGTGACGACTCCGGGTCCGGCGGCCCCAACCTCGTGAAGGACGGCCAGCTCGTGATCGCGATGAGCGGCGAGTTCCGCCCGTTCAGCTACTTCGAGGGCGACAAGCTCGCCGGCTTCGACCACGACATCGCCCTCGCGATCGCCGACGAGATGGGTCTGGAGCCGAAGACCGAGACCGGCGCGTTCGACACCCTGATCCAGGGCGTCAAGAGCAAGCGCTACGACGTGCTGATCGCCTCGATGACGCCCACCGAGGACCGCAAGAAGGCCGTCGACTTCACCGATCCGTACTACTCGTCCGGCGCCGCGCTGTTCGTCCGCAAGGACAGCGACTGCAAGGACGCCGAGCAGCTGAAGAACGTCACCGTGGGTGTCGCGAACGGCACGACGTACGGCGACTTCCTCAAGGACAAGGACTGGGTCGGCGACGTCCGCACCTTCACCTCGGACGTCACGGCGCTCGAGGACGTCGACAAGGGCCGCCTCGACGCCGCGGTGACCGACCGCCTCGTCGGTCTCTACCAGATCGAGCAGGCCGATCGAGGGCTGCGCGTGTGCGGCGAGCCGCTCTACACCGAGGAGCCCGCGTTCGCCGTCGACAAGGGCAACACGGCCCTCGTGGACGAGTTGAACGAGGCACTCGCGACGATCAAGGAGAACGGCACCTACGCCGAGCTCAGCACGAAGTGGTTCGGCCAGGACATCTCCTGATCCATGAACTTCTTCGACTATCTCGTCGACACCGCACCGATCTTCGTCGACGCGACCTGGGTGACCCTGCGGCTGACCGCGACGGCCCTGGCCTTCGCGATGGTGCTGGGCGCGATCATCGCCGCCATGATGATGAGCCGGATCGCGGTCCTGCGCTGGATCGCGGCCGGCTTCATCGGCATCATCCGCGGCACGCCCCTGATCGCGCAGATCTTCGTGCTCTACTTCGGCATCACCGAGATCGTGCTGCTCCCGGCGTTCTGGGCCGGCACGATCGCGCTGGCGATCCACAACTCGGCCTACATCGCCGAGATCATCCGCGCGGGCTTCCAGTCGGTGCCGAAGGGGCTCGACGAGGCGTCCCGATCCCTGGGCATGTCACGGCTGAAGACGCTGCGCCGGGTCCGTGCGCCCCTGGCGCTGCGGGCGACCCTGCCGGTGCTGGGCAACCAGTTCATCATCGCGGTGAAGGACTCCTCGCTGGTGGCCTTCATCGGCATGTCCGAGCTGTTCCTGTCCGCGCGCAACCTCGCCGCATCCACCTATGAGCCGCTGACGATGTACCTCATCGTCTCGCTCTACTACCTCGCCATCGTGCTCGTGCTCACCTTCCTGGTGAACCGACTCGAGCACCGGCTCAACGCCCACCGGAGGTGATGGCATGACGATCCACGAGACGTCCACCTGGGGCGCCCCCGAAGCCGGCCGCCCCCTCGTCGAGATGCGCGACGTCGTCAAGAAGTTCGGCCAGACCACCGTGCTCGACGGTGTCGACCTGACCGTGCACGCCGGGGAGGTCGTCGTGCTGATCGGTCCCTCAGGCGCCGGCAAGAGCACGCTGCTGCGGTGCATCAACGGGCTCGAGCGGATCAACTCGGGCACGATCACGGTCGGCGGCCAGCAGCTCAGCTACGACGAGAAGAGCCTGAACCGCGTCCGCAGCCGGATCGGCATGGTGTTCCAGTCGTTCAACCTGTTCCCGCACATGAAGGTCATCGACAATCTGACGATGGCGCAGACCGACGTGCTCGGTCGTTCGAAGCAGGAGGCCCGCGACCGCGCGCTCGAGTTGCTCGAGCGCGTCGGACTCGCGGACAAGGCGCGGGCCTATCCCGACAACCTGTCCGGCGGCCAGCAGCAGCGCGTGGCCATCGCGCGGGCCCTCGCGATGGACCCCGAGGTCATGCTCTTCGACGAGCCGACGTCCGCGCTCGACCCCGAGCTCGTGGGCGAGGTCCTGCAGGTGATGCGGACCCTGGCCGACGACGGGATGACGATGGTCGTCGTCACGCACGAGATGCGCTTCGCGCGGAAGGCGGCGGACCGCGTCGTGCTGATGGCGGACCGGGGCATCGCGGAGGCGGGTACTCCCGAGCAGGTCCTGGAGCACCCGACCAGCGAGCGCGGGCGCGCCTTCCTGGCCGAGCTCAGCGAGGACTGACCGGCTCAGGGACGGACAGCCCGGGCCTCCGCCGGATGCCCGGGCTCGAGGTCCTCGGCGTCGGACACGCGCAGGGGAGTGAACCGCCCGCCGGAGTGGGCCGAGACGACGCGCGTGGTCATGCAGACGTGGTCGCCGCCGTCGTCGAGGGCGGCGATCCGCTCCAGCACGATCCGGTTCGGGCACGCGTCCAGCAGCGGCACGCCGGTCTCGTCGGTGTCGACGGCCAGGTTCGCGAACTTGTCGGTCTCGGCGCTGCACTGCGTGCCGAAGATCTCGGCCAGCTCGAGGTCGTCCTCGGTCAGGAAGTGGACGGCGAAGTGCGTCGCGCGCAGTGCCATCCGGTACGTGTGGTTGGCCTTGGACAGCCAGACGCAGTAGTGCGCGGAGTCGATGCTGGACTGGGCGTGGAACCCCACGAGGCAGCCCGCACGCTCGCCCTCGGCCGCGGTGGTCACCACGACCAGGGGAGCGTCGATCGACGTCATCACGGCCTCGAACGCGTCGTCATTCACCCAGTCACCCTATGGCGATCGCGCCGGCCTCGCAGGGGTGCGCGCCTCGGGGATCGCGGGGTACGGTGTGGGCAAGGAAGGGGAGTACCCCATCACCGCGTCGTCGCCATCTCGGCTCACGCCCGGCGCGCGGAGCCGTTCACGGCTGGGAAGACCTTCATCGTGATTGATCCGATGGAGGCGAGTCATGAGTTCGACGATCCCTGAAATGCCCTCGCGACAGGCGGTGACGCCCGACGAGGGCCTGCTCCTGCTGGAAATCCTCGCGGTGTTCGGCGTCATCGTGTGGGTGGCGGCACTGGCCTGGATGGCCACCAGCGACGTGGTGCGGTACCGCGCCCACCACCACACGCATGCCTTCCGGCGGGCCGTGCACCGCATGCGCCGGGGTGGCCATGAGTGAGATCGGCCTGACGACGTGGGTGGTCACCGTCGGCCTGATCATGGTGCTCCTGGCGGTCGACCTGACACTGGCGTGGGTGAAGCCGCACCACGTGGGCTTCCGCGAGGCCGCCGCCTGGTCGGTCTTCTACATCGCGCTGGCGCTCGCGTTCGGCGTGTGGTTCACGTGGGCGTACGGCGGTGAGCGCGGCACCGAGTACTTCGCCGGCTACCTGGTCGAGAAGAGCCTCTCGGTGGACAACCTGTTCGTGTTCGTCGTCATCATGGCGACCTTCGCGGTGCCGGACCACCACCAGCACAAGGTCCTCACCTTCGGGATCGTCCTGGCGCTCGTCATGCGCGCGATCTTCATCGCGCTCGGGGCGGCGCTGATCTCGGCGTTCTCGTTCATGTTCCTGCTGTTCGGGCTGCTGCTGATCTACACGGCGGTGCAGATGCACCGCCACCGTGGCCAGGACCCCGATGTCGAGAACAACGCGGTGGTGAAGGCGGCGCGGCGCCTGTTGCCGGTCACCGACACCTTCGTCGACGGCAAGATCCTCACGCGCTCGAACGGACGCCTGATGGTCACGCCGATGCTGATCGTGCTGCTGGCGATCGGCAGCGTGGACCTGCTGTTCGCGCTGGACTCGATCCCGGCGGTGTTCGGCGTGACGCAGGAGCCGTACATCGTGTTCGTGGCGAACGCGTTCGCGCTGCTGGGCCTGCGGGCGTTGTTCTTCCTGGTGCGCGGGCTGCTCGACCGGCTGGTCTACCTGTCCGCGGGACTGGCGATCGTGCTGGCGTTCATCGGGCTGAAGCTGATCCTGCACTGGGCGCACGAGGACATCTCGACCGCGGTGCCCGAGATCCCGACGATGCTCAGCCTGGGTGTCATCGCCGTCGTGTTGGTGACGGTGACGGTCGCCAGCCTGCGCAAGACCCGGCAGGGCCAGGCGCAGGAGGAGTCGGCGTCGGCTCCGTGACGGCGCCGACTCCTCCGGTGGGCGGATGAACGAGGAGCTGATCGCGCACACCGTGCTGTCCGTGGTGTGGCGTGGCTGACGTCACACGTCAGCGAGGTCGGTTCCCTCGGGAGCCCAGTTCCCGTGGAAGCCCGCCGGCACCCGCCCGGGAAGCTGCACCGCGGCGACGTCCTCGAGCGTGGCGGCGTCGAGGAGCCGCAGTTGGCTGCGGCCCTCCGCGCGGTCGTGGACGTAGCCCATGACGACGCCGTCGCCCTCCTGCGTTCCGTCCGGGTTCGGCACGAAGCAGAACTCGCTGGCCTCGAGGCCGGCGCCGAGGCGGCGCGACTGCGTGCTGCCCGTCTCGAGGTCGTGGCGCAGCACCGTGTCGCCCGGGACGCCGTCATCGAACCCGATCGCCCAGCCGTAGCGGTGGCGCTGACCCGTGAACCGCTCGTCGTGCCGCGGGAACTCCTGGGACCGCTGGTCGATGCCGGTCTCGTGCGCCCGTCCCGTGCGCAGGTCCAGGGTGAATCGCGTCAGCACCGCCGGCCCCTCGTCGGGTCCGTTCAGCACCGTCGCGAACATCCGGGAGTGGCGGACGACGTCGACCACGACGCTGTCGCCGTCGTCGTAGGCGTTGAGCGTGTGGAAGACGTAGCAGGGCGGGATCTCGAACCACCGCACCGAGGCGCTGTCGTCGTCTCGCGCCATGATGCCGATCCGTGCCGGGTAGTCGGGGTTCCAGCGGTAGGGAAGTGAGGCGGCGCCCCCGCCGCGGGCGATCCGCGCGATCACCGGCTCGGGCAGCGGATTGCGGCCGATCACCCGGTTGAGCACGCCCCGCACGGCCGGGCGCACGACTCGGGGCACGTCGGCGGTGGCCGTCGCGATGTCGAACGTGACGGGCAGGTCGAGGATCACCACGTGGTTCTCGGTCAGCGCGAAGTCGTGCATCATCGGGCTCCCGTGGACCTCGACGTCGACGCTGCGCCTGATCCGGCCGTCGTTCCCGAGCACCGAGTAGGTCACGCGGTTGCCGCGGGTCCACGAGTAGGAGAGGGCGTGCAGCTCGCCCGTGTGCGGGTCGCGGTGGGGGTGCGCGGCGTAGCCCGGCTGGCCGAAGGAGCTGGGCAGGGTGCCGTCGAAGTCGCACGGCCCGACCGTGTCGAGCTCGTGGGTCAGCTCGTAGGGCGGAGAGCCCGCCTCGATGAGCGCCAGGGTCCGGCCGTGGTGCTCCAGCACGTTGGTGTTGGCCGCGAAGTCCCGCTCCCCGGGCGTCCCACGATGCGGCTCGCCCAGGGCGTCGGCCACGGCGGCGGACCGCACCCAGCGGTTGCGGTACCACTCGGCGCGCCCGTCACGCAGGCGCACGCCGTGCACCATGCCCTCGCCGAGGAACCAGTGGTGCTGGTCGCCGGGGTCGTCGAGGGGGTTCGGCCCGATGCGCAGGTAACGCCCGTCGAGGTGGTCGGGCAGCCGGCCGATGACGGGCAGGTCCGTGGCCGTGAGCTCCTCGCGGACCGGCGCGAAGTTGTCGCGCAGGTAGCGGTTCGAGGAGGTCGAGGGGGGTCGGATGGTCTCGGTCATGACAACTCCTGGTGATGGGCGCCCGAGCCGCATAACACTGTTATCGCCGACCATAACGCCGTTATGGCATGCTGTCCAGCATGAGCTCCGCGGCGCAGTCCGACCAGCCGGACGCGCGACGTCGGCTTCTCGAGGAGGCGGCGCGGATCCTCGACGAGCAGGGTCCGGCGGCGCTCTCGGCCCGCCGGCTCGCGGCGGGGGCCGGCACGTCGACCATGGGCGTCTACACGCACTTCGGGAGCATGGGCGCCCTCGTCGACGCCGTCGCCACGGAGGGCTTTCGCCGACTCATCGAGCGGGTGGACGCCGTCGAGCCCACCGACGACCCTGCGGCCGACCTGCTCGCGGCGGCCGGCGCCTACCGCGCCAACGCCCTGGAGAACCCCCATCTCTACGCCGTGATGTTCGGGTCGATCAGCGTGCGGGCGCTCGGCGGCGCGGGCCCCGACGACGCGGTGGCCTACGCGGCCTTCCGTCAGCTCGTCGCCCTGGTGGAGCGGGCGATGGATGCCGGTCAACTGCGGCGTGACGACCCCGGCGCCGTGGCCGCGCAGTGGTGGAGCGCCCTGCACGGCTACATGGTGCTGGAGCTCGCGGGGATGGACCAGGTCGTCAAGGACCCCGAGCACCACGTGCTGTGGCAGCTCATGGGGAACCTGCTTCGGGCGCTCTCGGACTGAGGGTCAGGCAGGCCGCGGCGCGTACATGATGACGGCGACGCCGACGAGGCACAGGGCGGCGCCGCCGAGGTCCCAGCGGTCGGGCCGGAACCCGTCGACGAGCATGCCCCAAGCGAGCGATCCGGCGACGAACACGCCGCCGTACGCCGCGAGGATGCGGCCGAAGTTCGCATCGGGCTGCAGGGTCGCGACGAAACCGTAGAGTCCCAGGGCGATCACGCCCAGTCCCATCCACACGACGCCGCGGTGTTCGCGGACGCCCTGCCACACGAGCCAGGCGCCCCCGATCTCGGCGACGGCGGCCACGGCGAAGAGCGCGATCGATCGCAGGACGTCCATGCCCCGATTGTGCCGTGGCAGGCTGGGATCGTGACGGACGAGCCCGAAACCGCCGAGGCGCTCATGCGCTCCCGCTTCGAGGCCTTCAAGCGAGGCGACCGCGACTGGCTGCTGCAGACGTGGCACCCGACCACACGTCCGGACGACCTCGATCTGTCCGACAACCCTCGCTGGCGGGGCCTGCAGATCCTCGACACCGAGGCCGGCGGCGCAGCCGATGACACCGGCGTGGTCGAGTTCCGGGCCACCTACGTCGCCGACGGCGAGCTCGGCATCCTGCAGGAGCGATCGCGCTTCGTCCGCGAGGACGGTCGCTGGCTCTACGTGGACGGAGACGTGCGATGACGGAGACGACCCCGGCACCCGACGCGGGTGACCTGCCCGCAGCGATCGGGCGTCCCGCGACCCGCGCGCTGACGCAGGCCGGCCTGACCTCGCTGGCCCTGGTGCTGCAGCGGCCGCGCTCCGAGATCGCCCGACTGCACGGCGTCGGCCCTCGGGCCATCCGCCTGCTGGAGGAGGAGGCGGTCGCCCGCGGTCTGGTGTGGGGCGGGCCCGGCTGACGAGCGTCGGCTCCTCGTCCTAGGCTCTGGACATGAGTGACGTGAAGGGCCCCGCCTCCTACTTCCCGGCCATCGAGAAGAAGCACGGAGAGCCGATCGAGCACTGCATGCGCCAGCTGGAGTCGGTCGTGTCGGCGAAGCACATGGAGCAGGTCGCCCTCCTCAAGAACCAGTTCGGCATCGGCCACGGCCACGCCAACGCGCTGGTCGCGGTCTTCCGCCAGGAGCGGGGGCTCTGAGTGACCGAGCGGCGGATCGCGTTCGCCACCTGCGACCGCCTGGCCGACGGCTTCGAGGACGACCACGAGGCCGCGCGGCTGGTCGGCGCGGAGTTCGTGGTCTGGAACGACCCGGCCGTCGACTGGTCGGTGTACGACCTCGTCGTCATCCGGTCGGCGTGGGACTACACGATCCAGCGCGAGGCGTTCGTCGCCTGGGCGCGGTCGCTGGGCGACCGGGTGGCGAACTCGCCCGACCTGATCGCCTTCAACTCCGACAAGGCGTACCTGGGCGCGCTCGGCGTCCCGACGGTGCCCACGCGGTACGTCGTGCCCGGCGGGCAGGCGCCGGACCTCCGCGGTGAGGTCGTGGTCAAGCCCACCGTCTCGGCCGGCGGCCGCGACACGGGGCGCTTCGATCCCGAGCACCATGACGGCGCGCGCGAGCTGATCGCGCAGATCAACGCCTCGGGTCGCGTAGCGATGGTCCAGCCCTATGTCGCGGGCGTCGACGCCGCCGGCGAGACCGCCGTCGTGTTCCTCGGCGGCGAGCTCTCGCACACCCTGCACAAGAAGCCGGTGCTGCGTGAGCAGGGGACCGCCGAGCTGCTCGACCCGGACGACCCGGTCTCCGAGGCCGCGATCATGCATGACGACGACCTCGTGACGGCAGCGGAGGCCGCGCCGGAGTTCGTCGAGCTCGCCCGTGCGGCCCACGCCGAGCTGGCGGCCCGCTTCGGCGAGCCGCTCTACGCGCGGGTCGACCTGGTGCCCGGTCCGTCCGGCCCGGTGGTCATGGAGATCGAGGCGGTCGAGCCGTGCCTCTACCTCGACCTCGTCCCGGGTGCGGCCGAGCGCCTCGCCGCAGCGGTCAGGTCACGCCTCGACCGCTGAGGCACGCGTCCCGGTACGGGCCGGCGCCAGCCACACCGCGATCGCGGTGGTGATGGGCACGGCCAGCACGAGGCCGATCGCACCGACGAGCGTGCGGATCACCTCCTGGGCGATCCCCTCGGTGACGGCGACCTCCAGCAGCGGGCGCTGGTAGGCCGAGATCAGCAGCAGCGTCGTCATGGCCGTGCCGGCGTAGGCGAAGACCAGCGTGTAGACGCTCGAGGCGATGTGGTCCCGGCCGATGCGCATGGCCGAGACGAACAGCTCGGGCCGGTCGGCGGTCGGCTTGAGCGAGCGCATCTCCCACACGGCGCTGGCCTGGGTGACCGTGACGTCGTTGAGCACGCCGAGCCCGGCGATCACCATCGACGCCGCGACGACGCCGGACAGGCTCATCTGCGGCGCCGTCGCCAGCAGCAGGTGGTCGTCCTCGGACCCGACTCCGGTCAGGTGCGCCCAATCGGTCGAGGCGGCGCCGACGAGGGCCGTGAACGCGATGCCGAACAGGGTCCCGAACAGTGCCGAGGTCGTGCGGATCGAGACGCCGTGCGCCAGGTAGAGGACGGCCAGCATGATGACCGTCGATCCGGCCACCGCGACCGCGATCGGGGGCTGGTCGGCCAGCAGCGCGGGCAGGACGAATCGCAGCAGCACCAGCAGGGTGACCCCGATGCCGATCAGCGCGAACAGGCCCCGCCAACGGCCCACCACGGTGACCAGGACAGCAAAGGCCAGCGCGATGATCGCCAGCTGGGGGCCGCGCTGGTAGTCGTAGAACTCGTAGGCCGGCTCCTGGCCGTCGGCCGTGAAGGCGCTGATCCGGATCTCGTCGCCCTCGGACATGCCGCCGCCGACGTATCGGGTCGGGTCGAGCGTGAAGGACGCCGACTCCCCGTCGCTGGTCTCGGCGGTGACCTGGGCGCACATGCCCTCGACCATCGGGATGTTGTCGGGGCCGGTGCCGGTGCTGCCGCAGTCGAACGGCGTGACCTTCGTGACGGTGGCATCGACGATGTCGACCGCGCCGTAGGGGTCGGCACCCTTGGGGACGTCGTTCTGGTCCGGCCACAGCAGCGCGACGGCCGCCAGTGCGGCCAGGGTGACGGCCAGGACGGCGGCGGTCAGCGACCAGGCCAGACGCGGGCGGGGCGGTCCCTCGGGAGGCTCGATGCCATGGTGGTGTGTCACGATGCCAGCGTGTCACGTGGCGAAGATATCCCTGAACACCTCCCCGGCGGGTCCGGCGGCGTCTGGCGCGTCGGCCGCACCGTCCGGCGCCCCACCGGCCCCTGGACGCCGGCCGTCCATGAGCTGCTCGACTGGCTCTCCGACGAGGGTCTCGGTGGCATTCCGCACGTCTCGGGTCTCGACGAGGACGGCCGCGAGATCGTCTCGTACATCGAGGGGCGCGGGGTGCCCGTCGACGACGAGGTCGTGCTCGACCAGGTCCTGGTCGAGGCCGTCGCGTGGCTGCGGGACTTCCACGACATCGTCGACGGCTACGCGCCCGACGGCCCGCGGGTGTGGCGCCAGACCGGCGACGACCCGGTCGACCTGGCTCCCGGCCAGATCATCTGCCACAACGACCCGGGCGCCTACAACTGGATCATCCAGAGCGGGCACTTCGTCGCGATGATCGACTGGGACCTCGCCGGTCCCGGCCGACCGATCGACGATCTCGCCTTCCTGTGCTGGACGGCCATCCCGCTCTACCGCGAGATCCCGGTCGAGGACGTGGTCCGGCGCCTCGAGCTGGTCGTCGACACGTACGCCGAGTGGGGTCCGCTGACGCTCTTGGACGCCGTCGTGGCCCGCATGACGACCGCCAGCGAGCGCATCGCGACGGGGATCGAGCGTGGCGACCCCGGGATGCTCAACCTGCAGCGCAAGGGCGAGCCGCAGCGCACCCGCGACCGGGTCGCCGCCTTCGAGGCGCGCCTGCCCCGGATCCGCGAAGCGCTCGAAGGGTAACTCGCAGTGACGTAGGTCACGTAGGGTGTCCGCCATGGACTCGACCCTCTCGACCGTCGGACTGCCCGCCGCGCTCGGCATCATCATGTTCGGGCTCGGTCTCTCACTCACCGTCGGCGACTTCGCGCGCGTCCGTCAGTCGCCGCGGGCGGTCGTGATCGCCTTGGCGTGCCAGCTGGTCCTGCTGCCGATCGTCTGCTTCGGGCTGGTCCTGGCACTCGACCTCCCACCGCTGCTCGCGGTGGGCATGCTGCTGCTCGCCGCGTCGCCCGGCGGCAGCACGGCGAACCTGTTCAGCCACCTGTTCCGTGGCGACGTCGCGCTGAACATCACCCTGACGGCGATCAACTCGATCGTGGCGATCGTGTCCCTGCCGATCGTGACGAACCTCGCGATGGCCTACTACGACCTCGGCGACGAGGTCTCGCTGCAGTACCGCAAGGTGGTCGAGGTGTTCGCGGTCGTCCTGGTGCCGGTGGCCCTGGGCATGCTCGTCCGGGCCAAGGGCCCCGACTTCGCGCACCGGATGGACAAGCCCGTGCGGATCGGGTCGGCGGTGCTGCTGCTGATCATCATCGTCGGCATCGTGGCCGACCAGCGCTCGAACGTCGGCGACTACGCGGCCTCGGTGGGCCTGGCGGTCGCGATCTTCTGCGCGGCCAGCCTGGTCATCGGCTATCTCGTTCCGTGGTGGGCCGGGGTGAAGGAGAGCCAGGCCGTGGCCTGCTCGTTCGAGATCGGCGTGCACAACGCGACGCTGGCGATCTATGTGGCCGTCGAGGTTCTCGACAACGTCGAGCTGTCGGTGCCGGCGGCGGTCTACGGGCTCGTGATGTTCCTGCTGGCCACCCTGTGGGGCCTGGCCCTGACGCGCTGGATCCTGCCGCGGCGGACGGAGACGAGCGCGTTACCGTCGCAGCATGCCTGAGGTTCATTTCGACGACCGCGAGGACGCCGAGGCGTTCGTCGCGGACCTGGAGTCACACGGTCTCGCGCATCGGCTGCACCGCGACGAGTTCGCGGGCGAGGACGACTTCGAGGACGCGGCCTGGCTCGTCGAGGTCGACGCGGCCGTGCCGGACCTGCGCGAGCGGGCCGAGCGGGCCGGCGGCTGGCTGGTGGAGGCCCCCGGCGCGAGTCGATCGGCACCGCCGCCGCTGCCCGAGGCGCCCCGCCGGATCAAGGGCGCCGGGAAGCCGTGACGGCTCGACCTCAGAGGGAGAGCTCGTCCTTGGGCAGCCGGATGACGCCGTCGTAGATCGTCACCAGCACCTGGTCGAGCACGGCCTCGCGGTCGAAGGGCCGGCCGGTCCACCGGGACATCTCGGCGGCGAACCACAGGGAGCCGAAGATCTGCTCGTGGGCGAGCCGGACATCGACCTCGTCCTTCATGAGATCGGGGATGCCGTTGACGGTGATCGTCGTGGCGACGTCGAAGAGGGCGTCGAGGCGCTCGATGAGCTTGCTGCGGACGGGGGAGTCCGGGCCGAACGCGGTGGCGCCGATGAGTGGTCCGAGCTCGACGGCCAGGTCGGCCAGCTCGGCGAAGAAGCGCCGGATGCCGTCCTGGATCTCGCGGGTCGAGCCGGCGAGGTCGCGGCTGATGCTGCGGGCGTTCTCGTTGGCCCGCACCATCGCCGCGTCGATCGACTCCAGGACGGACGCCTCGAAGAGCTCCTCCTTGGAGGGGAAGTGGCGATAGAGCATCGCCTCGTTCACGCCGGCCTCCGCCGCGATCTCGCGGGTGCGGGTGGCGGCGTAGCCCTTCTCGGCGAACACGCGGCGGGCCGAGTCGGTGATCTGAGCACGCCGAAGCTCGGCGGACATGCGCCGTTTGGGGCCTCGTTCAACACTCACGCGAGAAACGGTAGGTCACATCCTTGGAACATGGGCGGAAAGGCCTGAAACGGGTGTGACGCCTGTGACTGAAGGTACGGAATGGGCGCGCCAGGGTAACGGGAATCACAAATTTTTTTGAATTCGTTTGCAAGCCGCGTCATGACGCCCCTAATCTGGCGTCACTTCAGAGAAGTCAATACCTACTTACTTAGGTCCGGATGCTGCCCCGGGCCTTTGCACAAGGAGAAGAACATGAGCGTTCCGAAGCCGCTCGTAAGGACCCGCCTGCTGATGGCGCGCCCGGTGATGCACTCCGCGCGGGTGAGCCTGGGCGCCAAGCGCACCATGGCCGACTCGATGGCTGGAGCCTCACGTGCCCCCGAGGGCGCCATCTACGACTTCGACGTGATCGCCGGCCTCCCGGTGCAGTTCGTCACCGTCGAGGGCACCGGACCGGCCACCGGCCGAGCCACCATGATCTACCTGCACGGTGGCGGTCACGTCGTCGGCAGCTCGCGCGCCTACCGTGCCTTCGCGGCGCACCTGGCGATGCACTCGGGCATGGACGTGCTGTTGCCCGAGTACCCCCTGGCCCCCGAGAGCCCCTACCCGGCGGCGCTCGACTCGCTCATCGCGCTCTACCGGGCGCTGCCCAGCTACGGCGTCGACCCGACCACCGTGGTCCTCGCCGGCGACGACGCCGGCGCCGGCCTGGCCCTGGCGATGGCGCTGGAGATCCGCGACCACGGCCTGCCGATGCCCGCCGCGATCGGCATGATCAGCCCCTGGCTCGACATGAGCGCCGACATCGAGCGCGCGCGTCCGTCGGCCTCCGACCCCTGGTTCACCCCGGCCCTGGCCACGCGCTGGGCCCGCACCTACCTCGGTGGCGCCGACCCGCGCGACCCCGGCGCCTCGCCCCTGCACGGCGACTTCGACTCGCTGCCGCCGATCGTCGTGCACTACAGCGGGCTGGACCCGCTGCACACCGACGCCGAGGCGTTCTTGCAGAAGGTCACGGCGAAGGCCGACGGCCCGCGCGTGATCGCTCGCGAGTACCCCGACATGTGGCACTCCTTCCACCTGCAGGCCGGTCGCCTCGAGGCCGCCGACGAGGCGGTCGAGGAGTTCGGCACGGCGGTGGCGTCGCTCGTGCAGATCCCGGGTCGCCACGGCGACGTCGTGCCGATCAACCGCCCCGTCGCGGGCCAGGGTGGTCGCGAGCTGCGACTGGTCAGGCAAGTTGCTGCCGCAGGAACTCCATCTGTATGAGCTTGAGGTTCTCGGCGACCTCTTCCTGAGGTGTCATGTGGGTGACCCCGGACAACGGCAGCACGGTGTGCGGGCGTCCCGCCGCCAACAGGGCGGAGGACAGCCGCAGGGTGTGCGCCGCCACGACGTTGTCGTCCGCCAGGCCGTGGATCAGCATGAGCGGCCGCTCGAGACGCGGTGCCAGCGGCAGCAGTGAGTTGGCGTCGTAGACCTGCGACTCGGTGGCCGGGTGTCCCAGGTAGCGCTCGGTGTAACAGGTGTCGTAGAGCCGCCACTCGGTGACGGGCGCTCCGGCGACCGCTGCGTGGAAGACGTCCGGGCGGGCCAGCACCGCGAGCGCCGAGAGGTAGCCGCCGTACGACCAGCCCGTGATACCCACCCGGCCGGCGTCGACGTCGGCGGGCCAGCGCTCGGCGACGGCGGCCACCGCGTCCACCTGGTCCTGCAGGGTCACCTCGGCGAAGCGGTGGTGGATCTCGCGCTCCCAGGCCGAGCCGCGGCCGGGCGTGCCGCGGCCGTCGGCGACCACGACGCAGAAGCCTTGGTCGGCCATCCACTGCGCCTCGAGGAACATCCGTCCCGAGGCCAGCACCCGCTGGGCGTGCGGGCCGCCGTACGGGTCCATCAGCAGCGGCAGCCGCCGCGAGCCCGGCACGTGGTCGCGGGGGAACAGCACCGCAGCCCGCAGCTCGCGGTCGCCGAGCCGCACCAGCTCGACGTCGGGCGTGAGGGGAGCGGGCTCGGACAGGACCCGGATCGGTCGGGGCTCCCCGCCGGGAGCGTGCACGGTGACCGTCGTGGTCGTCGACGTGAGCTCGCTGCGGACCACCACGAGTGTGTCGCCGCCCGCGACGGCGCCGTGGACGGCGCGTCCCTCGGTGAGCACCTCCGCCGAGCCGTCGAGACCGAACCGCACGAGGTGCACCTCGGTGGGCTCGTCCGAGGCAGTGGCGAGGACCCCGGAGTCGGACACGTCGACGATCGAGCGGACCTGCCACGCGTCGCCACTGAGGGCTTCGCCGTCGACGCACACGCGGCGCCGGCCGTCGACGTCCTCCACCGTGACGAGGCGACCACCCGGAGCACGCCGGGGAGCGGAGGACAGCTCGACCCACGCGTCGTCGGCGAGCTCGCGCAGGGTGCGGGTCGCGCCGGTCGCCGGATCGACCTCGAGGACGAGGCTGCGCCGCTGGTCGCGGCTGAGCACCTGCAGCACCGGGTCGGAGCCCTCGGACCAGTCCACCCGGGCGAGGTACTCGAACGCCTCGTGGTCCCACATCACCTCGGTCGGCTCGGTGCCGTCCAGGGGGACGTGCCAGAGCGTCACGATGCTGTTCGGCGTGCCCGCGGCGGGATACCGCTGCTCGACGGCGGGACGGTCGGGATTGGCCGGATCGGCGATGTGCCAGACGGGTACCTCGGCGTCGTCGTACCGCTCGACCAGCAGCGAACGGCCGTCCGGCGCCCACCAGAACCCGCGCATGCGGTCCATCTCCTCGGCGGCGATGAACTCGGCGCGGCCCCAGGCCTGGGTCGGGGTCTCGGGCGACACGAGAGCGCGGTCCTCGGTGCCGGCGACGTCGACGATGCGCAGCTCGCCGGCGGAGTTCGCGTAGGCGACGTGACGTCCCGTCGGGTCGAGACGAGGATCGATGACCGCCCCCGTCGCGGGCAGCTCGCGCACGGCGTTCGCCCCGAG
This sequence comes from Aeromicrobium duanguangcaii, assembly GCF_024508295.1. Lineage (NCBI taxonomy): Bacteria > Bacillati > Actinomycetota > Actinomycetes > Propionibacteriales > Nocardioidaceae > Aeromicrobium > Aeromicrobium duanguangcaii. The sequence goes on from NZ_CP101990.1 coordinate 779,405, forward strand.
GTGGACCGCGAACAGCCGGCCCGACAGCGTGAAGCACGCCCACCGTCCCGTGCCGTCGACGTCGTACGAGACCAGCCCGCCGGCCGACTCGCGAGCGCGCTCACGGCGTGACCGCTCCTCGGGGGAGAGGTCCTCGTCGGCGCCGGCGAGCACGTCCTGCGGGTCCACCAGCAGCGACTCCGTCCCGGAGGCGACGTCCAGCTCCCACAGCTGGCCCGAGCGGGTGACGCCGTCGGGCGTGCGGATGAAGCGAACGGTCGCGCCGTCGGGCGAGACGGTCACGTTCCGCGGGATGCCGAGGGTGAAGCGCAGGGTGCGCGCCGCGAGCCGGGGGTAGGAGTCGGTCATGGGCCCATCTTGGCAGGGGCGCTCTAGATTGGAGCCATGCCCGATCGCCGCCTGCTGCTGGTCCATGCCCACCCCGACGACGAGTCCATCGGATCGGGTCTCGCCATGGCGAAGTACGCCGCCGAGGGAGCGCACGTCACGCTCGTCACCTGCACGCTGGGTGAGCACGGAGAGGTGCTCGTCCCGGAGCTGGAGCATCTGGCCGCCGAGCGCGAGGACAACCTCGGTCCCCATCGCCTCGGCGAGCTGAGCGACGCGATGGCGCAGCTGGGTGTCACGGACTTCCGCCGGCTCGGCGGGGACGGGACCTATCGCGACTCCGGAATGGTCTGGGACGAGAACGGCAACGCCGCCGCGATGGACGAGATCGACCCCCGCGCCTTCTGGCGTGCCGACCTGCTGGAGGCGGCCGATCACCTGGTGGCCGTGATCCGCGAGGTGCGGCCGCAGGTCCTGGTGACGTACGACGAGTTCGGCGCCTACGGTCATCCCGACCACATCCAGGCGCACCGCGTCGCGCACTACGCGGCCGCCCTGGCCGCGGTGCCCTCGTTCCGGCGTGACCTCGGTGAGGCGTGGGACATCCCCAAGATCTACTGGACCGCCGAGTCGGCGTCGCGACTGCGCACGGCCGCCGCGCAGTTGGAGCAGGCGGGCCAGGAGATGCCGTTCCAGTTCGATCTGGAGAACCTGCCCCCGATGTTCGCCGAGGACGAGGACCTGAGCGCCGCGATCTCCTCGTCACCCGAGCACGTGCAGGCCAAGCTCGCCGCGATGCGCGCGCACGCCACGCAGATCACTCCCGACGGCCAGTTCTTCGCGATGGGGATGGACCTCGCGGCGATCACCTGGGGCACCGAGTACTACCGCCTGGCCAAGGGCGTCCCGGGGCCGGTCGGCGCGTCCGGGCTCGAGGAGGATCTGTTCGCCGGCTTGGGCTGATCCACGCAGTGGGCGAGGACCCGTAGGCTTGACGGGTGGAGAAGTCCGTCGATCAAGCCGCCTTCCGTGGTGCGTTGTCGCGATTCGCCAGCGGGGTGACGGTGGTGTCGACCGCCCATGACGGTGTCGACCACGCCATGACCGCGAGCGCTTTCACGTCCGTGTCCCTCATTCCGCCACTCGTCCTGGTGTGCACCAACAGGGGCAGCCGTTTTCACGACGCCGTGCGCCAGTCCCAGCGCTGGGGCGTCTCGATGCTCTCCGAGCACGGCCGTGAGGCGTCGGCGTGGTTCGCCCACCGCGGGCGGCCGCTGGCCACCCAGTTCGACCAGATTCCGCACCACCGCAGTCCCGGCGGCCTGGCGCTGCTCGACGACGCCCTGGCGTGGCTCGAGTGCGAGACCGAGGCCGAGCACGACGGCGGCGACCACCTGATCCTGGTGGGCCGCGTGCTGTGGGCCGACTACCAAGACGACGCCGACGACCCCCTGCTGTACTACCGCTCGCACTACGGTTCGATCGTGCGCCAGCCCGAGTCCGAGAAGACCGTGTACCGGAGCGGCCGGTGAGCCGGCGTCGTGCGCTGGCCGTGACCGGGGGAGTCGTGGCCGTCCTGGCTGCCGCGTATGTGGGCGGATACGTCCTCACCGGCCAGCGCCTGCCGGCCGACACGACCATCGCCGGTGTCGACGTCGGCGGCAAGAGCCCCGATGACGCCGAGGCCGAACTGACCCGCGGGCTGGCCGAGCGGGTCGAGGAGCCGATCGTCGCGACGTTCGAGGAGCAGAAGTTCGAGCTCGACCCCGAGCAGGCGGGACTGGCGGTCGACGTGCCGGCCAGCATCCGGGCGGCCGGGGGTCGCTCGTGGGACCCGCGGGACATGGTCGCGCTGTTCGTGGGCGGGTCCGACCACGATCCGCGGCTCACGGTCGACGAGACCAAGCTCGCGGCCGCCGTCGCCTCCATCGCCGAGACCGTCGATCAGCCCGTCGTGCAGGCGCAGATCACGTTCCCCGACGCCAAGCCGAAGGCACGGCAGCCGAAGCCCGGCAACCAGGTTCCCCAGGAAGAGCTCGCCCAGACGATCCGCGAGTCGTGGCTGACGACCGACGAGCCGCTGCGCGTGCCGGTCGCGTCCGTGGCGCCGGCGGTCGACCGGGCCGGTCTCCAGAAGGCCATGCGCGAGATCGCGCAGCCGGCCGTCTCCGGTCCCGTGACGCTGAAGGTCGGCTCGAGCCGGGCCGACCTGCCGGTCACCGCGTACGCGCCCGCCCTGTCCGTCGTGGTCCGCGACGGACGGATGGTGCCCACGATCGATGCGAAGGACCTGGCCGGTCCGCTGACCAGCTCCGTGACCGGCATCGGCCGCCGGGCCGTCGACGCGTCGTTCCGCTTCGAGGGCGGCAAGCCGGTCGTCGTGCCCAGCAAGGCCGGCATCGGCCTGGATCCCCAGACGATGGCCGAGCAGCTCGTGCCGGTGCTGACCAAGGCCGGCGACCAGCGCTCGATCACGGTCGAGGCGACCGCCGTCCAGCCCGACTTCACGACGAAGGACGCCGAGGCGCTCGGCATCAAGGAGCGGATCGGTAGCTACACCACCCAGTACCCGCACGCCGACTACCGCAACACCAACCAGGCCGAGGCGGCCCGCCGGATCAACGGCACGATCCTCCAGCCCGGCGAGACGTTCAGCTTCAACGAGATCGTCGGTGAGCGCACCGCGGCGAACGGCTTCGTCTCGGGCTTCGTCATCAACGGGGGAGTGTTCCGCGAGGAGCTCGGTGGCGGCGTCTCGCAGGTCGCCACGACCGCGTACAACGCCGCGTTCTTCGCCGGTCTCGACGACGTCGAGCACCACCCCCACGCGTTCTACATCGACCGCTACCCCGTGGGTCGCGAGGCGACCATCTACTACGGCAGCCTCGACCTGCGCTTCCGCAATCCCTACAAGACCGGCGTCGTGATCCGGGCGTGGGTCGACAAGAGCGGCCCGGGCTCGTCGGGACGGATGAACGTCGAGATGTACGGCACCAAGGTCTACGAGGTGAAGTCGCGCCAGAGCGAGCGCTACAACTTCCGCGAGCCGCGCACGCAGTACGACGACACCCCCGCGTGCGTCTCGCAGGCGCCGGTGACGGGCTTCGACATCGACATCCACCGCGACTTCTACCAGGGCGGCAAGCGGGTCAAGACCGAGAAGGACACCGCGTACTACCAGGCCGCCGACCGCGTGATCTGCGGAAAGAAGCCCCAGGGCGACTGAGGCCCGTCACCTCAGGAGGTCGTGAGGTAGCGGTAGGCGTGGTGCGTCGTGAAGCCGTAGGGACGGTAGAGCGCCAGCGCCGGCTCGTTGCCGCGCAGGGTCTGCAGGTAGGCCTTGTCGGCGCCGTGGGCCGCCGCCCACGCCAGTGAGGTCTCGACGATCCGCCGCGCCAGGCCGCGCCGCCGGTGGGCCGGGTCGACCTCGACGGCCGCCAGTCCCGCCCACTCGCCGGTGACGACGACCCGGCCGATCGCGACGTCGTCCAGCGACAGGAAGCCCACCGTGGCGGGCCCTTCCAGCACGGCGCGCGCGGTGGCCGGATCCGTGACGCGTCCGTAGTGCCGGAGCCACGCGTCGTCGGCGTGCGCCTCGACGACCACGTCGGGGTCGGCCGCGGGCACGGCGGTGAGGTCGGCCACCTGGACGATCGCGCCGGGCGGCTGGCCGGTGACGGGGACCCATCCGGCGTCCTCGAACCGGCGGTCCCACGGCGAGCCCTCGACGAGCTGGGCCAGCGGCCGCAGCGCGCGGGAGGCGTAGAAGTCGACGACGGCGCCGAACGGGTCGTCGGTGCGCGGGTCGCCGTGGACGGCGACGGAGTTGGCGCGTCCGGTGAACCCGGCCGACGCCCGCAGCTCCCAGTCGCCGAGGGGGACCGACTCCACGGCCGGCCAGCCCCGCAACGTGATCCGGGTCAGCTCGTCGGGCGAGAACGTGGCGGCGCGCCGGGTGCGCCTGGGGCGATCGGGCACGACGCGCATGGCCAGGACGGTGCCCGTGGGCACGAAGGCGAGCTCGCCGTCACGGCGCTCGATCCGCAGTCCGTCTGACCCCGCCGTCACCACGCGCCCCACGACGTCACGCACGCCGTCGCCGTCGCGATGGCGCACGGAGACGCGTCGTCCGACCAGATCCACGACGACACGATCTCATGGGGCGAACCCGGCCAGCGGAGGTTGGGTCCCACACGTGATACTGGGACCGACCCCGAAGGAGCAAGCCCGTGACGTATGTGATCGCCCAGCCGTGTGTCGACATCAAGGACCGTGCCTGTGTGGACGAGTGTCCTGTCGACTGCATTTACGAGGGCAACCGCATGCTCTACATCCACCCCGATGAGTGTGTGGACTGCGGCGCTTGTGAACCCGTCTGCCCGGTCGAGGCCATCTTCTACGAGGACGACACCCCGGACGAGTGGAAGGACTACTACGACGCGAACGTGCACTTCTTCGACGACCTGGGCTCGCCCGGTGGCGCCGCGAAGATGGGCGTGATCGACGCCGACCACCCGTACGTCAAAGCCCTGCCGCCGCAGAACCAGGAGTGATCCGCCGTGGGTCACGCCTCGGTGTCGGGACGGTTCCCCGACTTCCCGTGGGACACGATCGCCGAGGCCAAGGCCCGCGCCGCTGAGCATCCCGGCGGCCTGGTCGACCTGTCGATCGGCACCCCCGTCGATCCGACCCCCGAGGTCGCTCGCCAGGCGTTGATCGCCGCGGCCGACTCCCCGGGGTACCCGACGGTCCTCGGACCCGAGTCGCTGCGGCGCTCGGTCGGGGACTGGCTCGACCGCCGCTTCTCGATCCCGGGCATCGGCACCGACGAGGTGCTGGCCACGATCGGCAGCAAGGAGCTGATCGCGAACCTGTGCGTCCAGCTGGGCCTCGGCTCCGGGGACGTCGTCGGTCTGCCCGAGACGGCGTACCCGACCTATGCGGTCAGCGCGGCGTACGCAGGAGCCACCGCGATCGCCACCGACTCGCGCGTGGCCTTCGGCCCCCAGCGCCCGAAGCTGGTGTTCATCAACTTCCCGGCCAACCCGCACGGCCGCGTGGTCGGCCGCGAGCACCTGAAGGCGTGGGTCGACTACTGCCGCGAGTCCGGGGCTCTGCTGGTCAGCGACGAGTGCTACCTGGAGTTCGTCTGGGAGGGCGAGCCGGTCTCCGTGCTCGACCCCGAGGTCAACGGCGGCTCGCTGGACGGGATCATCGCGCTGCACTCGCTGTCGAAGCGCTCCAACATGGCCGGGTACCGCGACGCCTTCGTCGTGGGCGATCGCACGGTGATCGCGGAGCTGCTCGCCGTGCGCAAGCACCTCGGCTTCATGCTGCCCACCCCGGTCGCCGCCGCCATGCAGGCCGCTTTGGGCGACGACGCCCACGTCGACGAGCAGCGCGAGCGGTACGCCCGACGCCGCGCGACCCTGCGCACGGCCCTCGAGGGTGCGGGATTCCGCATCGACCACTCGCAGGGCTCGCTGTACCTCTGGGCCACGCGTGACGAGCCGTGCCGCGAGACGGTGCAGTGGCTGGCCGAGCGCGGCATCCTGGTCGCTCCGGGTGACTTCTACGGCGCCACGGGCACGCGCCACGTGCGCTTCGCGTTCACCGCGACGGACGAGCGCATCGCCGCCGTGGCCGAGCGCCTGGCCTGATCATCGGGGCAGCTCGACGGCGTCGAGGGCCAGCAGCACGCTGCCCACGCAGGACGGCCGCTCGTCCAGCTCCGACGCCGTGACCCGCACCTGACGGGCGACCGGGGTCAGCGCATGGCGGCGCATCGACGCGCGGACCTCGTCGAGCAGGACGTCGCCGGCCGCGGCCAGCTCGCCGCCGATCACGACGACCTCGGGCCCCAGCAGGTTCGCCACCGTGGCGACCGCCTCGCCCAGGTGCCGGCCCGCGTCCTCGATCAGCCGACGCGCGCCCTGGTCGCCGTGCAGCGCTCTCTCGACGAAGCCGGGCACGTCGACCTCGCCGCCCATCGGGGCGAACTGCGCGATCAGCGCGGCGCCGCCGACGTAGGCCTCGAGGCAGCCGCGGCTGCCGCACCGGCACAGGGGACCGGACTCGTCCATCGTGAGGTGGCCCAGCTCGCCGGCGGTGCCCAGGCCGCCGTGGTGGACCCGGCCGCCGAGGACCAGACCGCAGCCCACACCGGACGCGATCTTGATGTAGACGAGGTCCTCGTGGCCCCGTCCGGCGCCACGGGTCCACTCGGCCAAGGCGCTCAGGTTCGCGTCGTTGTCCACGACGACGGGGCACTCGAAGGCCTTCTCGGCAGCTGACCGGGCGTCGACGCCGACCCAGCCGGGCAGGATCGAGCCGGAGTCGATGATGCCGTCGCGGCCGATGGGCGCGGGGATGGCCATCCCCACCGCCCGCAGGTCGTCGTGGGTGAGTCCGCCATCGCCGAGCAGGTCGTCGATCATCTGTCGGGCGAGGTCCAGCGCGTGATCACTCGAGGCGTCCGGCGCCAGCGGCACGACGCGCGCGGCCCGGATGTGCCCGGCGAGGTCGGCCAGGGCGACCTGCAGGTGCGAGTGGCCGAAGTCGACGCCGGCCACGACGCCCGCGCCGGGGGAGACGGTCACGATCGCGCCCCGGCGGCCCGATCCGGCCTGGGAGTCCAGGAAGCCCGCGTCCACGAGCTCGCGGATGATGCCCGAGACGGTCGCCGGCGCCAGCTGCGTGAGGCGGGCGATCTCGGCCTGGCTCAGCCCTCCGGCCTCGCGCACGACGCGCACGACGCGACTCTGGTTCGAGGCGCGCAGCGCAGCAGTGGTCCGGGGGCCGGTCGGCATGCGCTCACTGTCGCGCAGTGTGAACTTGTCGTCAAGTATCGAACGCAAGCCGGGGGAAGGCCAGTCGAGGGCGAGCGTTGTGTTCACCTGTTGACCTCAACAGTGTGACGTAGTTCACTGTTGGTACTCCACGCCGAGGTGGGGACGACATTTCTTGGAGGATCTGTGAACACCATCTCTCGCGTCGCCCGGGTGGCGGCGACCCTCACGATCGGCCTGGGCGCACTGGCCGCATGTGGCGCCAACGACGACGACAGCGGCGACGATGGTGGCGGTGGCGACAAGGAGAAGACGATCGCCCTGCTGCTCCCCGAGACCAAGACGACCCGGTACGAGAGCTTCGACAAGCCGCTCTTCGAGGCCAAGGTCAAGGACGTGTGCGACAAGTGCAAGGTCGACTACCTCAACGCCGACCAGGACGCCTCCAAGCAGCAGCAGCAGGCCCAGTCCGCCATCACGAACGGCGCGAACGTCCTGGTCCTGGACCCGGTCGACGGCAAGGCCGCCACCACGATCGTGAAGTCGGCGCAGAGCTCGAAGGTGCCGGTGATCGCGTACGACCGCTTCATCGAGGGCGCCGACTACTACGTCTCGTTCGACAACGAGCGGGTCGGCCAGTTCCAGGCCGAGGCGCTCGTGAAGGCCACCGGTGACGAGGGCGACATCCTCATGCTCAACGGCTCGCCGACCGACCCCAACGCGGCGCAGTTCAAGAAGGGCGCCCACTCGGTCCTGGACAAGAGCAACCTGAAGATCGTCGCGGAGTACGACAACCCCGACTGGAGCCCGGACAACGCCCAGAAGTTCACCAGCTCGCAGTTCAACAAGATCGAGCCGCAGGAGCTGGCCGGGGTCTACGCCGCCAACGACGGCCAGGCCGGTGGCGTGTTCGCCGCCTTCAAGTCCGCCGGTGTCACGAAGATCCCGCCGATCACCGGTCAGGACGCCGAGCTGGCCGCGATCCAGCGGATCATCGCCGGCGACCAGTACATGACGGTGTACAAGCCGATCCGCCGGGAGGCCGAGAAGGCCGCCGAGCTGGCCACCGACCTGGCCAACGGGGTCGACATCGCCGGATTCGAGGATGTCGACGGTGTCGCCTCGTTCATCCTGGACCCGATCGTGGTCGAGAAGGACAACATCAAGGACACGATCGTCAAGGACGAGTTCTACTCCGTCGAGGACATCTGCACGCCCGAGTACGCCGACGCCTGCAAGGCCGCCGGCCTCTCCTGAGCCCCCTGGTGCGGGGGCCGGCTCCGGTCGGCCCCCGTTCCGCACGTCCTTCGTCGCTCGAACCCCCCAGGAAGCCCCATGACCGCACCCGTCCTGTCCCTGCGAGGTGTCGCCAAGCGCTTCGGCGCCGTGCAGGCCCTCATCGACGTCGACTTCGAGGTCCGGCCCGGCGAGGTCGTGGCACTCGTCGGCGACAACGGCGCCGGCAAGTCCACCCTCGTCAAGATCATCTCCGGTGTGTACGGCGCCGACTCCGGCGTGATCGAGATCGAGGGCCGGCCGGTCCAGATCAACGGCCCGAAGTCCGCGCAGGCGCTCGGCATCGCCACGGTCTTCCAGGACCTGGCGCTGGCCGACAACCTCGACGTCGTCGCCAACCTCTTCCTCGGCCAGGAGTCGACCTCGGCCGGCGTCCTGGACGAGGAGTCGATGGAGTCGCGCAGCTGGGAGCTGCTCCGCCAGCTCTCGGCCAAGATCCCCTCCGTGCGGATCCCGATCGCGGGACTGTCCGGCGGCCAGCGCCAGACCGTCGCGATCGCCCGCAGCCTGGTCGGCGACCCGAAGATCATCATGCTCGACGAGCCCACGGCGGCCCTCGGCGTCGCCCAGACGGCCGAGGTGCTCAACCTGGTCGAGCGGCTCCGCGAGTCCGGCCTGGCCGTCGTGCTGATCACCCACAACATGGCCGACGTCCAGGCGGTCGCCGACCGGATCTACGTCCTGCGGCTGGGGCGCAACGCCGCGGAGTTCCGCATCGACGACGTCACGACCGACCAACTGGTCGCGGCCATCACCGGGGCCTCGGACAACGTCGTCGCCGCCCGCCGGGCGCGGGCCGAGGGCGCCGCCATCCCACCCATTCCGCTCCCTGACCTGCCGACGGAGGACGAGGCATGAGCTACGCCGACCGCGCCGACGAGCGCCTCGTCCAGGACACGTCCCCGCACGCCATGCTGACCAGCGTCGTGCGCCGGCTGCGGTCCGGTGACCTCGGGATGATCCCGGTCGTCGTCGGACTCGTCGTCATCTGGATCGTCTTCTACGCGATGAACCCGCGGTTCCTCTCGTCGCGCAACCTCGTCGAGCTGAGCCTGGACTCGGCCACCATCGGCATGATCTCGGTGGGCATCGTCCTGGTGCTGCTGCTGGGCGAGATCGACCTGTCGGTCGGCTCGGTCTCCGGGCTCTCCGGGGCGGTGCTGGCGGTCCTGCTGGTCTACCACGACTGGCCGCTGCTGGCGTCGATCCTCGCGGCGCTGTGCGCCGGACTGGTGATCGGCGCGTTCTACGGGCTCCTGTTCACGCGGTTCGGGGTGCCGAGCTTCGTCATCACGCTGGCTGGCCTGCTGGCCTTCCTGGGCGCGCAGCTGAACGTGCTGGGTCGCAACGGCACGGTGAACCTGCCCGGTGACTCCGCGCTGATCGACTTCGCGAACTTCACGTTCCTGCCGCCGTGGCTGTCCTACGTGCTCGCCGTCGGGGTGGGCCTGGCCTATCTGCTGGCGCGCCTGCGGACGCTGCGCCGTCGTGCGGCGGCCCAGCTCTCGGCCCCGAGCCTGCGGTGGATCGTCGTGCGAGCGGTCGTGATCGCGGCAGCGGTGGCGGGCGTGGCCTGGTACCTCAACATCGACCGCGGGATCGGCGCCATGCCGCTGCTGTGGGTGGGCGTCATCATCACCATGGACTTCCTGCTGCGCCGCACCACCTGGGGCCGGCACGTGTTCGCGGTCGGTGGCAACGAGGAGGCGTCGCGGCGTGCGGGCGTGCCCGTGAACCGCGTCTACATCTCGGTGTTCGCGCTGTGCTCGATGTTCGCCGCGCTCGGTGGCGTGCTGGCGGCCGGCCGCCTGCAGGCGGTCAGCCAGTCCAGTGGCGGCACCGACACCAACCTCATGGCGATCGCCGCGGCGGTCATCGGCGGCACGAGCCTGTTCGGTGGTCGCGGGTCGGTCTACTCGGCGCTCTTCGGCATGCTCGTGCTGCAGTCGATCACCAGCGGCCTCAACCTGGTCGGGGTCGACGCCTACGTGCGCTACATGGTCACCGGCGCCGTGCTGCTGCTGGCGGTCACGATCGACTCGCTCTCGAGGCAGGCGCGCAAGAGCAGCGGCAGTGGGTGAGGGCCGTTTGTGTCACGTGCGGACCAACCGCCTGCGGCTCGGTAAGGTCAGGTCATGCGAACTGAGACCGACGTCGTCGTCGATCACCTGACCAAACAGTTCGGCTCCGTCAAGGCCGTGGATGACCTCAGCTTCACCGTCCGTCCCGGCGCGGTGACCGGATTCCTCGGTCCCAACGGAGCCGGCAAGACCACCACCCTGCGGATGCTGCTCGGCCTGGTGCGACCCACGGGAGGCAGCGCCCTCATCGGGGGCAAGCGCTACGAGGACATCGCGCAGCCCGGCGCCACCGTGGGCGCCGCGCTCGAAGCCTCGAGCTTCCACCCCGGACGGACCGGACTGGACCACCTGCGCGTGTACGCGCCGCAGGTCGGAGCCAGCGACGCGCGCTGCCACGAGCTGCTCGAGCTGGTCGGCATGACCGACGCGGCCAAGCGGCGCGTCGGCGGCTACTCGATGGGCATGCGGCAGCGCCTGGGCCTGGCCTACGCGCTGCTGGGCGACCCGGACGTCATCCTGCTCGACGAGCCGGCCAACGGCCTGGACCCGCAGGGCATCGTCTGGCTGCGGCACCTGTTGCGCGCCTTCGCCGACGAGGGCCGCACGGTCCTGGTCTCGAGCCACGTGCTCAGCGAGGTCCAGCACACCGTGGACGACGTCGTGATCATCGCGAGCGGCCGCCTCGTGCACGCCTCGCCGCTGCAGGGCCTGCATGCCCTGGTCGAGTCGCGGGTCCGGATCGCCGGCCCCGCCCCCGAGCGCATCGCCGCGCTGGCAACCGACCGGGGCTGGCGTCACGAGCCGGTCGCCGGCGGCATCGACGTCGTCGACGTCCCCGCGGCCGAGGTGGGCGCCGCGGCCTTCGCCGCCGGCATCGAGGTCCACGAGCTGGCGAACGTCGGAGTCGGCCTCGAGGACGTGTTCCTGCGGCTGACCTCCAGTCCCGACGCCCCGGCGTCGCGAGGAGGTGTGGCCGCATGAGCGCCGCGTTCAAGGCAGAGCTGCGCAAGCTCTTCAGTACCCGTCTGTGGTGGCTGCTGGCCCTCGTGCTGGTGGCGTACCTCGTGTTCATCGCCGTGGTGATCTCGTTCTCGTTCACCGTCGACATGGGCGACGACTCGGGCATGCCGGTGGGTGAGGAGCTGGCGCGCGTCGTCTACTCGCTCACCAGTCCGATCGGCTACGTCTTCCCGCTCATCGTGGGCAGCCTGCTGTTCACCGGAGAGTTCCGCCACAAGACCATCACCGCGTCCCTGCTGGCCCAGCCCAACCGGTCGGTGCTGATGGCCGCCAAGCTGGCCGCGGCCGTCGTGGTCGGCCTGATCTACGGCGTCATCGGGACGGCCTCGACCGTGGCCGGTGCGGCTCCCGTGCTCGCGTGGCGCGGCGACGGCGCCTACCTCGGCGCCGAGAGCGTGCTGACGCTGCTCGGCATGTCGGTCCTGGTCATGACGATCTGGGCCGTCCTGGGCACCGCGATCGGCAGCGTCCTGACGAACCAGGTCGCCGCGATCATCGTGATCCTGGCGTTCACCCAGTTCGTCGAGCCGGTCGCGCGCGTCGCGCTCGGTGCCTGGGACGCGACGTCCGAGGTGGCCAAGTACCTGCCGGGCGCCGCGGCCGATGCCGTCCTGGGGTCGAGCTTCTTCGCCCAGGACACCACGACGGACCTGCTCTCGCGCGGGCCCGGGGCGATCGTGCTGCTGGCCTACGTGCTGGTGTTCGTGCTGCTGGGCCGCTTCGTGACCCTGCGCCGCGACATCGGCTGAGCGACTCCCGCCGCCGCCCCCTGGCAACTTTTGGAAACGGATCCACCTTTCTGCTCCGGCGGAAGGTGGATCCGTTTCCAAAAGTGCGAGCGGGGGAGGGGCCGAGGGGCCGAGGGCCGAGGGCTGAGCGAGCCCGCTCAGCGGCGGACGAACCGCACGTCGGTCCGGCTGGTATCCCGCGAGGGGCGCCAGCCGGGCTCGTCCTGGTCCGCGACCCAGGCCATGTCGTCGAAGGTGACCTCGCTGATGCGGAACTCGGTCGAGTTCGCCACGAGGAACTGCGCCAGCGCCCAGCCGCGGGTGTCGATCTGGTCGCCGGTCAGCGCGATCGCGTGCTGCCCGGACGAGGGATCGGAGTCGACGCGCACGCGCCCCCAGGCCTGGTTCAGGTAGGCCTCGAGGTCGGCGCCGGTGGACCCGGCCTTCGGGTCGGTCGCGCAGGCGAACGCCGCGGGGGAGTAGCCGCGCAGGGCCGAGGCCAGCACGCGCGCGTCCGCCTCGTGGTCCGCGTAGGCCTGCGGGAACCCCGAGCGCTGAACGGCCTGGGCGGCGTCGGTGATCTCCATGGACTCGTAGTCCTCGATCGTGGCCAGCGCGTCGTAGAACTTCCCGGTCGAGTAGACCGGATCGAGGATCTCCTCGACGGTTCCCCAGCCCTGCGAGGGCCGCTGCTGGAACAGCCCGACCGAATCGCGGTCGCCGTAGTCGATGTTGCGGATCTTCGACTCCTGGTACGCCGTGGCGATCGCGATGGTCGTCGCCCGCGGCGGCAGGCCGCGCTCGTGGGCCTGGGCCGCCATCAGCGCGGCCCACTTCGCCTGCTCGACGTCGACCTCGACCGTGCGGTCACCGACCGTCGCGACGCAGAACCCGCGGTTCTCGATGCCGTTCTCGAAGGACTTCAGGACGACGAACACGAGCGCCGCCGTGGCGACGACCGTGGCGACGATCCATCGCATCAGTTGGCGTGCAGGTCGGCGTTGAGCTCCACGCCGGTCCGGCCGCCGCGCGGACGGGCCTCCAGGGCGCCGGTCTGGCTGTTGGTCAGGAACAGGATGCCGTCCGCGCCCGAGAGCTGGGCGGCCTTGACGACCGAGCCGTCGGGCATGGTGACCTTGGAGCCGGCGGTGACGTAGGTGCCGGCCGCGACGACGCAGTCGTTGCCCAGCGAGATCCCGATACCGGCGTTGGCGCCGATCAGGCAGCCCTCGCCGACGCTGACGATCTCCTTGCCGCCACCGGAGAGCGTGCCCATGATGGACGCGCCGCCGCCGACATCGGAGCCGTTGCCCACCACGACGCCGGCCGAGATGCGGCCTTCGACCATGGCGTGGCCGAGCGTGCCGGCGTTGAAGTTGACGAAGCCCTCGTGCATGACCGTGGTGCCCTCGGCGAGGTGGGCGCCCAGGCGGACGCGGTCGGCGTCGCCGATGCGCACGCCGCTGGGCACGACGTAGTCGGTCATGCGGGGGAACTTGTCGACGCTCGTGACCGACACGACCAGCCCGGCGGCGCGGGCCCGGGCGCGGACCGCCTCGAAGTCGTCGACGGCGCACGGGCCGATCGAGGTCCACACGACGTTGGTCAGCAGGCCGAAGATGCCGTCGAGGCTCTGGCCGTGGGGCTGGACGAGGCGGTGCGACAGCAGGTGCAGGCGCAGGTAGACGTCGTAGGCGTCGGCCGGCGGCGCGTCCAGATCGGTGATCTCGGTGTGGATGACGTGGGTGCTGACTCCGCGAATCGGGTCCTCACGCTCCGCGGCGACCAGGTCGGAGGGCTCGACGGTGGTCTCGGGGGAGGGGCCGAGCATCGGCTCGGGGTACCAGACGTCCAGGACGGTTCCCTCGGGCGTGACGGTGGCCAGGCCCCAGGCGTGGGCCGATCGGGTGTCGCTCATGGGCCCAAGGCTATCGAGGCCGGTCACGCCCGTGATGGTGTGTCAGACGCCGCCGGCGAACCCGTGCTGGCGCCACGCCTCGTACACCGCGATCGAGGCGCAGTTCGCCAGGTTCATCGAGCGCCGTGACGGCAGCATGGGCAGTCGCAGCCGGTCCGTGACGCGCTCGTCGCCCAGGACCTCGTCCGGCAGCCCGGTCGGCTCAGGCCCGAACAGCAGCACGTCGCCGGGCTCGTAGGCGATGTCGGTGTACGCGGTCGTGGCGGCCGTGGTGAAGGCGAAGACTCGCGCCGGAAGCAACGCCTCGTACGCCTCCTCGAGGGTCGCGTGGACCGTGACGACGGCGAGGTCGTGATAGTCCAGACCGGCGCGGCGCAGTTTGGCGTCCTCGAAGTCGAAGAGCGGGTCGACCAGGTGCAGGTGACTGCCGGTGGCGGCGGCGAGCCGGATGGCGTTGCCCGTGTTGCCGGCGATGCGTGGCTCGAAGAACAGGATCCGGAACACGACCCCACAGTAGGCGGTAGCACTTTCTCGGCACTCCGGACGTCCGTTCCTGACAGGTGAGACGTGGTCAGGGAGGCGGGTGTGACGGGCCTACGGTCATCTCGACCCCTCAGCACCACGGGGTCGCCCGCACATCGAAAGGAACACCCGTGTCCGAGAACTCCCCCCTGATCGAGGCACCGAAGCGTCGCGGTCGCGCGATCGCCCTGGCCGTCGCCGTGCTCGTCGTCGTCGGCGCCCTGGTCGCCTTCGCCCTGACCCGCGGTGACGACTCCGCCGGCGCCGACCTGGAGAAGGTCAAGCTCGGCGTGGTCGGCGCGAGCGACCCGTACTGGAAGACGCTGAAGGACGAGGCCAAGGAGGGGGGCATCGACCTGGAGGTCGTCGACTTCGCGGACTACCCGCAGCCCAACCCCTCGCTGACCGAGGGCGAGATCGACATCAACCAGTTCCAGCACATCGTCTACCTGGCCGACTACAACGTCGCGAACGACCAGGACCTGACGCCGATCGGCTCCACCGCGATCTACCCGCTGGGCCTGTACTCGCAGAAGGTCGACTCGGTCGACGAGATCAAGGCCGGCGACACGGTCGTCGTCCCCGACGACGACAGCAACCAGGCGCGCGCGCTGGGCATCCTGCAGTCCGCCGGGCTGATCAAGCTCAAGGACGGCGGCTCGATCTTCTCGACGCTCGCCGACATCGACAAGGACGCCTCGAAGGTCAAGGTCAAGGCGATCAAGGCCGACCTGACGCCCACCTCGCTGCCCGACGTGGCCGCCGCGATCGTCAACAACGACTTCGTCGAGAAGGCCGGCCTGAAGTTCGAGGACGCCATCGCGAAGGACGACCCGTCCGACCCGAACGCGGTCCCGTACATCAACATCTTCGCCGTCCGCGCCGAGGACAAGGACAACGCGACCTACGCCAAGCTGGTCGAGATCTACCAGAACAGCAAGCTGGTCCAGGACGGCGTGCAGGAGATCGCCGGCGGCACGGCGCAGCTGCTCACGACTCCGGTCGCCGACCTCGAGGCCTCGCTGGCCAAGGTCGAGGCGGACACCCGCGCGCAGGGCTGACGATGGCACTGGTCGAGCTGCGTGACGTCCACAAGACGTTCGCGCCCACGAAACGCGGAGGCGCGCCGATCGAGGCGGTCCGAGGGGTCTCCCTCGACGTCGAGGCAGGCGAGATCCACGCCATCGTCGGCTACTCCGGCGCGGGCAAGTCCACCCTGGTGCGACTCGTCAACGCCCTCGAGCAGCCCACGTCCGGCACGGTGACGGTGGACGGCACGCGGCTCGACCAGCTGGGGGAGCGGGACCTGCGCCGGGTGCGGCAGGGGATCGGCATGATCTTCCAGCAGTTCAACCTCATGCGGTCGCGCACCGTGTGGGGGAACCTGGAGTTCCCGCTGAAGCTGGCGGGCGTCGACCCGGCCGAGCGCCAGCGGCGCATCTCCGAGCTGCTGCACTTCGTCGGCCTGGCCGACAAGGCGCACGCCTACCCCGAGCAGCTCTCGGGCGGGCAGAAGCAGCGCGTCGGCATCGCCCGGGCGCTGGCGACGAACCCGTCCATCCTGTTGGCGGACGAGTCGACCAGCGCCCTGGACCCCGACACCACGCGCGAGGTCCTCGGCCTGCTGCGCAAGGTGAACGACGAGCTGGGCATCACGATCATCGTCATCACGCACGAGATGGACGTCGTGCGGACGCTGGCGCACAAGGTCAGCGTCATGGAGGCGGGCCGGGTGGTCGAGAGCGGTCCGGTCATCGACATCTTCGCGCGCCCCCGCGAGCAGGTGACGAAGCGGTTCGTCAGCACGCTCGTCGACGAGGTCCCCCAGGGGGCCGAGCTCGAGGCGTTGCGGCGCCAGTTCGAGGGCCGCCTCATCGTCGTGGACGTCGAGGGGCACACCAGCCAGTCCGACGTGTTCACGGCGCTGGCGACCCGCGGTCTGTCCGTCGAGGTCGTCCAGGGTGGCGTGAACCGCGTCGGCCCGGCGGTCTTCGGCCACGTGACCCTGGCGGTCCGCGGCGAGGGAGTGGACGACGCGGTGGCCGAGGTCGGTCGCCTCGAGGGCGTGGAGGTGCTCGCATGATCAGCCAGGACACCAACCTGCCCGAGCTGTGGTCGCTCATCGGGACAGCGACGTGGGAGACCGTCTACATGGTCGCGATCACGGTCGCGATCGGCGGCTTCCTGGGCCTGTGCGTGGGACTCGCGCTCTACGCGACGCGTTCGGGCGGGCTGTTCGCGAACCGGGTCGCGTTCACGCTGCTGAACCTCGTGGTCAACTTCTTCCGGCCCATCCCGTTCGTCATCTTCATCGCGACGGTGCAGCCGCTGGCCCGTCTCGTGGTGGGCATCGGCATCGGCAACAAGGCGATCATCTTCGCGATGACGCTGGCCGCGATGTTCGGCATCGCCCGCATCGTCGAGCAGAACCTCGTGACCGTCGACGCCGGCGTCATCGAGGCCGCGCGGTCGATGGGCGCCAGCCGGCTGCGCATCCTCACGACCGTCGTCGTGCCGGAGGCGCTCGGCCCGCTGATCCTGGGCTACACCTTCGCCTTCGTCGCGATCGTCGACATGAGCGCGATCGCCGGCGCGATCGGCGCCGGCGGCCTGGGCAACTTCGCCCTGCAGTACGGCTACCGCCAGTTCGACACCGTCGTCACGTGGACGGTCGTCCTGATCATCGTGGTGTTCGTCCAGCTGGGCCAGTTCCTCGGCAACACCGCGGCCCGCCGCGTCCTGCGCTACTGACGGACCCCACCGGGGCTCCGACGCCACGGATCTCGTTGCGGGCGCGGACCGCATCGTGAGATCCCTGGAAACTGTCGGAGGCGCGTGACTGACTGGAGTCCTGCCTGCACGAGTGGACGTATGGAGGTGACCGTCATGATCGAGCCGATTCGCCGGCCGGTCTCGCAGCTGCGAGCCGGCGACCTGATCGCTCCGGACGATGGTGGGGACGTCTATGTCGTGTGCGCGATCTCCCAGCCGGTCGGCACGAGCCGCCGCGCCGAGCTCGTCGATGCCCTGACCGGCGAGGCCGGCCGCTGCGTGCTCCTCCCGCTGCACGACGCGGTGCTGACGGTGCCGGGCACCGCCCGGTGGATCCGTGTGCCGGGGTCCGACGGTCCGCCGGCCCACGTCCTCGTGGGTCCGCAGTTCGCCCTGCCCGAGGGGACCGGCGCCGAGGCATTCGGGGTCGAGATCGACCTGCTGAGCCGTCCAGGCTGGGAGGAGCTCCTGCGGGGTGCGCCGCTGGTGACGGCCGAGGCCGCCTGAACCGTCAGAGGAAGTCGCGCGGGTCGAACTCGTCGATCGGGATGACCTTGATGCGCGGCAGCTCGACGGTGAAGGCGTCCACGTCGTGCTCGAGGTCGAAGCACTCCAGGCCGCGAGGGACGAGCGCGGCGAACCGAGAGTTCCGGAACTCCTCGAAGCCCAGGACCGCGACGCGGCGGCTGCCCTGGACCAGCGCCTCGACCTGCGGCACGAAGTCGCCGTCGTTGCTGGCCAGCATGACGTCGGCATCGCGGCGCGCGATCTCCTCCAGCGTGCGCTGGATGGCCAGGTCGACGACCTTCTGGTCGGGCGTGCCCGACAGCGGCACCGGCCGGTAGCCGATCGAGGTCAGCGCCTGGACGAACGGCATCGGCAGCTCGGTGTCGACCGCGAGGAAGAACAGGCCCTGCACGGGCTGGTCCCAGACCTTCTCGGCGAACCGCAGCAACCGGTCCCACCGCGGGCGCTCCTGCGGCTGGGGGCGGCGGCCCAGGATGGACATGCCGAGGGTGGCGTCGATGTTCTCACCGTCGACCAGCAGGTAGGTCAGGGCGCCGGGCGCGATGTCGTTCACGGGTCGACCCTACGCGGAGTGGGACGAAGGCGGGAAAACACCTGCGCGATCGCGAGGGTTCCGCTTAGCGTTGGTCGCTCCATGCACATGCGCCCCATCCTCCTCAGCGCCCTGGCTCTCGTCACCCTCTTCGCCGGGTTGTCGACGGCTCCCGCTCACGCCGCACCCCGAGTCGGTCTCGTGCAGGCCGTCGGCGTCACGGCCACCTCCGTCACGCTCACGTGGCCGAAGTACCGGGGCGCGAAGACGTACCGGGTGCAGCGCGCGGCCAACTACGCCTTCACGAAGGGCGTCCGCACGGTCAAGGCCAAGCGGACTCGGGCCACCGTGCGCGGCCTGCGCCCCGGCGTCGAGTACTGCTTCAAGGTGCGTGCCTACAACCGCAAGGGCAGGCACGTCGCGACGAGCGCCCGCACCTGCAAGCCGACCGCCGCGATCTCCGTGCCGAGCCGGGGCGCCACCGTCAGCACCCTGACCTACAACATCTGCTCGAAGGCCTGCGACTCGAGCAAGGAGGCGTGGTGGGCCGGGATGAAGCCGTGGGCGCAACGACGACCCGTCGTGACCCGGACCGTCCTGGGCTCGGGCGCCGACGTGATCGCGCTGCAGGAGTCGTCCGGCTGGCGCACCGTCGCTGCCGACCTCCGGCCCACCTACACGGCCGTGCCGGACTTCGGCCACTACCAGACCTCCAGCCTGCTCTTCCGGACGTCGCGGTTCGACCAGGTCATGGTCACCGAGACGACGCCCCGTGCCGCCACGATCGAGCTCGGGAACGGACGCCGGGCGACCTGGTCCGAGCTCCGCGACCAGCGGACGGGCAAGCGCACGATCTTCGTGTCCGCCCACCTCTCGCCGGACAAGAGCGCCGCGGCGAACCGGCGTCGCAAGGCCGAGACCCTCTCGCTGATGCGCCAGGTCGACGCGGCGAACACGAACCGCTCCCGCGTGGTCTACCTGGGGGACTTCAACTCCAACAAGTCCCGCGGCCGCGCCCAGGACACCCCGGCCCGCGTGATGGGCGGCGCCGGGTACCTCGATGCCTACGACCAGGCCCGGACGCTGTCGCGACCGAACTACAACAGCGGGACCAAGGGCGAGCTCAAGCCGGTGAAGTCGTACACGTGGGGCGACCACGTCGACAAGGTGTGGATCCGCAAGGGTGACGGCATCGGCGTCCTGTCGTGGGCGAACATCAACCCGCGCCGCGGCGCGAAGTACGCCGGTCCGGTCGGGTCCGACCACTGCCCGATCCGCGTGGTCCTGCGCCTGTCCTGACCGCGGACACGACGACGCCCCCGGGAGTGATCCCGGGGGCGTCGATCGTTCAGCGGACTCAGCGCAGGTCGAACCGGTCCAGGTCCATGACCTTGGTCCAGGCGGCGACGAAGTCCTTGACGAACTTCTCCTTCGCGTCGGCGCTGGCGTAGACCTCGGCCACCGCGCGCAGCTCGGAGTTCGAGCCGAACACCAGGTCGGCGCGGGTGCCGGACCAGCGGCCGTCCTTCGTGGCGAAGCGCGTGCTCGACTCGTCCGTCGCGGTCCACTCGGTGTCGATGTCGAGCAGGTTGACGAAGAAGTCGTTCGTCAGGGCGCCGACCCGGTCGGTGAGGACACCGAGGTTCGAGCCGTCGTAGTTCGCGCCCAGGACGCGCAGGCCGCCGACCAGGACGGTCGTCTCCGGAGCCGTCAGGGTCAGCAGGTTGGCGCGGTCGATCAGCTCGTACTCCGCCGGCATGCCGCCCTTGCCCTCGTAGTTGCGGAACCCGTCGTGACGCGGCTCCAGGTACGAGAACGACTCGACGTCGGTCTGCTCGGCGCTGGCGTCGACACGGCCGACCGAGACGGGCACCGTGATCTCGACGCCGCCGTCACGGGCGGCCTTCTCGATCGCGGCCGCACCGGCGATGGCGATGACGTCGGCCAGCGAGACGGCCTTGTCGTAGCCGTCCGCGACCCCCTGCAGGACCGAGATGACCTTGGCCAGCTGCGCCGGGTTGTTGACCGACCAGCCGTTCTGCGGGGCCAGCCGGATGCGGGCACCGTTGAGGCCGCCGCGCTTGTCGCTGCCACGGAAGGACGACGCAGCCGCCCACGCCGTGGAGACGAGCTCGGAGACGGTCAGGCCGGTCTCGAGGACCTTGGCCTTGAGCGCGGCGACGTCGGCGTCGCCGATGACCTCGCCCTCCCACGCCGGCAGCGGGTCCTGCCAGAGCAGGTCCTCCTGCGGCGCCTCGGGACCGAGGTAGCGCGCCTTCGGACCCATGTCGCGGTGCGTCAGCTTGAACCAGGCGCGCGCGAACGCGTCGGTGAACGCCTGCGGGTCGTTCTTGAAGCGCAGCGCGATCTCGCGGTAGGCCGGGTCCTCGCGCAGGGCGATGTCCGACGTCAGCATGCGAGGCTCGCGACGACCGTCGCCGAACGCCTCGGGAACCATGTCACCGCCCGCGCCGTTGATCGGACGCCACTGGTGCGCGCCGGCCGGCGAGGTGAAGAGCTCCCACTCGTAGGCGAACAGGATGTGGAAGAACTCGTTGTCCCAGCGGGTCGGGTGGTAGGTCCAGGTGACCTCCAGGCCCGACGTGATCGTGTCGGGGCCGTGGCCCGTGCCGTGGGTGTTCTTCCAGCCCAGGCCCATCTGCTCGATGGGCGCGCCCTCGGGCTCGGGCTGCAGGTGGTCGGCCTCGGCGGCGCCGTGCGTCTTGCCGAAGGTGTGTCCACCGCCGATGAGCGCGACGGTCTCCTCGTCGTTCATCGCCATGCGGCCGAACGTCTCGCGGATGTCGCGCGCCGAGGCGAGCGGGTCGGGGTGACCGGCCGGGCCCTCGGGGTTGACGTAGATCAGGCCCATCTGGACGGCGGCCAGCGGGTTCTCGAGGTCGCGGTCGCCCTCGTAGCGGTGCTCGTCGCCCAGCCACTCGGTCTCGGCGCCCCAGTAGACGTCGGCGTCGGCCTCCCACACGTCCTCGCGACCGCCGGCGAAGCCGAAGGTCGGGAAGCCCATGGTCTCGAGGGACACGTTGCCCGCGAGGATCATCAGGTCGGCCCAGCTGATCTTCTTGCCGTACTTCTGCTTGACCGGCCACAGCAGGCGGCGGGCCTTGTCGAGGTTGACGTTGTCCGGCCAGGAGTTGAGCGGGGCGAACCGCTGCTGGCCGGCGCCCGCGCCGCCGCGGCCGTCGGTCACGCGGTACGTGCCGGCGCTGTGCCACGCCATGCGGATCATGAGGGGGCCGTAGTTGCCGAAGTCGGCCGGCCACCAGTCCTTGGAGTCGGTCAGGACGGCGGCGATGTCGGCCTTGAGCGCGTCCAGGTCGAGCGCGGAGAACTCCTCGCGGTAGTCGAAGTCGTCGTCCATCGGGTTCCGGGCCGGGGAGTTCTTGGCCAGGATCTGCAGGTTCAGACGCTCGGGCCACCACTTGCGGTTGGCGTCACCGGCCGTCGGCTTCGGCAGCTGGTTGTGGACGACGGGGCACTTGCCCTTGGCCTCGTCCGGGTCGTTGACCTCGGCGAGGATCGCGTCGGGGTGGTTCTGGTCAGACATGCAGTGTCCTTTCGATGGGTTCGGGGGTCGCAGGTGAGCAGGAGGGGCACAGGCCCCAGAAGACGACCTCGGCCTCGTCGATGACGAAGCCGTGGTCCTGGCCGGGGGTCAGGCACGGTGCCGCGCCGATCGTGCAGTCGACGTCGACGATGCGGCTGCACGACCGGCACACCAGGTGATGGTGGTTGTCGCCCGTGCGGGTCTCGTACCGCGCTGTCGAGCCGGCCGGCTCGATGCAGCGCACGACGCCGGCGTCGGTCAGGGCGTGCAGCGAGTCGTACACGGCCTGGTGGGACAGGTCCGGGATCGTCTCGCGGGCACGGTCGATGATCGCCGCGGTGTCGGAGTGCGGGTGGGCCGTGACCGCGTGCAGGACGGCGGTCCGTTGGCGGGTGACCCGCAACCCGGCGGCGCGCAGCGCCTGCTCGAGGTCGGGGGAGTGGGGCATGACGCCCACCCTACCCTTTTCTTGAATCAATCAAGAAAGCGGGGTCGGCCCGGCGAGCCCATCCGTGGTTTGCTGGAAGCCCGCCACCGTGAGGAGATCACCCATGCCGCTGACCGGAGAGCACGAACCCAGCACGTCCGAGTGGGCGCGCACCCAGGCCGAGACGTACGAGGCCACGGGAGGCCGCGAGGCCAACCTGCTCAAGGGGGTGCCGATCATCGTGCTGACGAGCGTGGGCTCCAAGTCCGGCAAGCTGCGCAAGACCGCGCTGATGCGCGTCGAACACGACGGCGACTACGCCGTCGTCGCGTCCAAGGGCGGCGCCCCCGACCACCCGGCCTGGTACTGGAACCTGGTGAAGAACCCGCACGTCGAGCTGCAGGACGGCGAGGTCAAGCGCGACTACCGCGCCCGCCAGCTCGAGGGCGACGAGTACGCCACGTGGTGGGAGCGCTCCGTGGCCGTGTGGCCGGACTACGCCGAGTACCAGAAGAAGACCGACCGTCAGATCCCCGTCTTCGTGCTGGAGCCGATCGCCTGAGGGTGCCGGTGACAGGACTTGAACCTGCACGCCCGTGAGGACACCAGGACCTAAACCTGGCGCGTCTACCGTTCCGCCACACCGGCAACGGGCATGAGTCTAGGCTCGCCGGCGCTCAGGCAGCGTCGAGGCCCAGATCGCGACGCAGCTTGGCGACGTGGCCCGTGGCCTTGACGTTGTACTGCGCCAGTTCGACCTTGCCCTCGGCGTCGATCACGAACGTCGAGCGGATGACGCCCTGGACGACCTTGCCGTAGAGCTTCTTCTCGCCGAAGGCGCCGTAGGCCGTCAGGACCGACTTGTCGGGGTCCGAGAGCAGCGTGATCGTGAGGCCGTCGCGCTCGCGGAACTTCGCCAGCTTCTCGGGCTGGTCGGGGCTGATGCCGAGCACGGTCAGGCCCTCGGCCTGCAGCCGGTCGATCGAGTCGCTGAAGTCGCACGCCTGCTTCGTGCACCCCGGAGTCATCGCCGCGGGGTAGAAGTAGACGATCACGCGCTGGCCCCGAAGGTCCGAGAGCGTGACCTCGTTCCCGTCGTCGGTCGGGAGGGTGAAGTCGGGAGCCGTGTCGCCGGGCTGCAGTCGGGTCGTCATGGGCACTATCCTGACAAGGCACCCCGCACCGATCGAGAGGACTCCCGTGGCACGAGGACATGCCGAACCCGTCCAGGCGTCTCCCGACGAGATCGTCGACGAGCTGGAAGTGCTCCTGAGTCGGCTCAGCGACAACGTCGACGAGCTGGTCGATCGCGTCAAGCCCGCCAACGTCGTCAAGCGACAGGTCGAGCGCGTGAAGGAGTACTTCGTCGACGAGGAGACCGGCCCGCGCTTCGAGCACATCGTGCCCGTCGTCGTCGGCACCGTCGCCACGATCGCCGGACTCGCGGTGCTGCGTCGACTCCTGAACTGATGGACGCCAAGCTCCCGATCCGGATGCTGCACGACCGGCTCCTCGTGTCCTTGGACACCGAGGCCGGCGACCGACGCTCGTCCGGAGGCATCGTCATCCCGGCCACCGCGGCCCTGGGCCGGCGGTTGGCCTGGGCTCGGGTCCAGGCCGTCGGGTCCCAGGTCCGCGCCGTCGAGGTGGGCGACCGCGTCCTGTTCGACCCCGAGGACCGCGCCGAGGTCGAGGTCCGGGGCGAGAGCTTCATCCTGCTGCGCGAACGCGACCTGCACGCCGTCGCGTCGGAGCGCATCGACGAGGGCCAGACCGGCCTCTATCTGTGATGAGCGGCGACCGGCTCCCCTTCCGCCGGTTGCGCCTGCCACGTCCTGAGGTCACGATCCGCGAGCGGTTGGGCCGGGTCCGCGAGAACTGGCGCCTGCTGTTGCGACTGGCCGTCGCCACCGGCGGCGCGTTCACGATCGCGACGTACCTGCTCGGCCATGCTCAGGCGTTCTTCGCCCCCATCGCCGCCGTCATCACGATGATGGGCGGGGCGGGGCGCCGCCAGCGCGTCGTCTTCGAGCTGGTGCTGGGCGTGGCCTTCGGGGTGCTGGTCGCCGAGCTGCTCATCCTGCTCATCGGCCGCGGTGGCTGGCAGATGGCCCTGGTCGCGTCCCTGACGGCGATCGTCGCGATGCTGTTCAACCTGCGCGGCATGGCGCTGACGCAAGCGATCAACTCCGGGGTGCTGCTGGCGGCCATTGTGCCGGTGGCGGGTCACGCCACCCCCGCCGTCACGCGCTTCACCGACGCGTTGATCGGGGGCATGTGCGGCTTCGTGATGATGCTGGTCCTGCCGCGCAACACCAAGCGCGACATCGACGCGAGCCTGCAGCAGCTGCTGAGGGGCCTGGCGGACGTCCTCGACAAGATCGCGCAGGCCATGCGCACGGACGACGCCGCCCTGGCGGACGCCGCCCTGACCGAGGCCCGCGACACGCAGCCGATCATCGAGTCCCTGTACTCCACGGCGGCCAACGTCAGCGAGATCGCGCGGCTGGCGCCGCTGCGCTGGAGCCAGCGGGCCGACATCGAGCGCTACGCCGGCAGCGTCGACGACCTCGACAACGCGATGCGCGACGCACGGGTGCTGGCCCGGCGGGTGGCGGCCATGCTGCGCCACGACGAGAAGGTGCCCACGGGGTTGACGGACGCCGTCGAGATCCTCATCCACGCCGTGCAGATCTACGGCGACGAGTTCGCCTCGGCCGTCGACCTCGCCCGGGCCAACGACCGCCTCGTCGAGGCGTCGGACCTGGCCATGCGCGCCCTGCCGGGACGACTCACGGTGAACACCGCATCGGTGGCCGCGCAGGTGCGGTCCCTGGCAGCCGATCTGCTGATGGCCGGGGGAGTGCCCCGCACCGCACTCGACGACATCCTGGACGTGGACTGATGGAACCTCGACATCTGCTGGCCCAGCTGCGCAAACGGCTGGCCGACCTGGCGCGCGACGGCGAATCCGACGCATCCTCAGAATCCGAGGACGAGACCTCGACAGAGGACGACTGAGTCCCCTAGGGTCGTTCTCAGCACTTCGATCGAAGTGACGTGTCACACACACAGGAGGTGAGCCCCATGACGAACAAGAACGCCTTCCCGTTCGCCCCCGGGCACGCCTCCGTCGTGATGTTGACCTAGTCGATTCTGTCGACCTGTATCACCAGCCGCTTCGGACGCTCGTCCGAGGCGGTTTCTCTTTGTGTCCACCCACCCGACGAATCAGAAAGGAGGCGCGTCATGACCACGACATTCCCCCACTTCACCCTCATGCCCGCGAACACCACACTTCCGACTCCAGTCCCGAATTCCGGGACCGCACACACGGAAGCGATCACGGGAGAGGGGGTGATCTCCATGTCATTGTTCGATTACGGGAACCGGCCGCAGTCGCGCGCCGACCTCGATCGTCTCGTCATCCTGGAGCGGCTGAAGCAGCGCCGCCGGGCCGAGCGGCACATGCGCGCGGTGCACAGCCAGCTGTGGGGCCTGCGCGCCAACCGATGAGGCGCATCAACGGCACGAGGCGCGTACCGAGACCCAGGTCTCGATACGCGCCTCGTGTGCGTTCGGCTCAGCGGCCCTGCAACGCCTCGGCGTAGGCCAGGATCCGCTGGGCGTCACGGATGTGCAGCTCCTCGATCATCTTGCCGTTGAAGGTGGCGACGCCCTTCTTCTGCGCGGCGGCCTCGTCGAAGGCCGCGATCATGCCCCGGGCGCGCTCGATGTCGGCCTCGCTCGGGGCGAACGCCTCGTTGGCCGGATCGACCTGCGACGGGTGGATCAGCGTCTTGCCGTCGAAGCCCATCTCACGGCCCTGGCGGGCCTCGGCCACGAAGCCCTCGGCGTCCTTGACGTCGTTGTAGACGCCGTCGATGACGACCTTGCCGGCGGCGCGGACGGCCAGCAGCGTCCACGACAGGGCGGTCAGCACGAGCGGGTTGCGGCCCGGCACGTGCAGGCCGTACGTCTCGTTGACGATGTCGTTGGTGCCCATGACGATCACGGTCAGCCGCTCGTGCGCGGCCGCGATCTCCTCGGCGTGCAGCAGGGCCTTCGGGGTCTCGATCATGGCCCACAGCTGCGTGCTCTCGGGGGCGCCGGCGGCCTCCATGGCGGCGACCAGGTCCAGGACCTGCTGCGCCGACTCGACCTTGGGCACGAGGATGGCGTCCGGGCCGGCCTTGGCGGCCGCGGCGACGTCGTCGTCGTGCCACTGGGTGCCGATCGAGTTGACCCGGATGGCCAGCTCGCGGTGGCCGTACTCGCCCGAGGTGACGGCGGCGCACACGTTGGCGCGGCCGGTCTCCTTGGCGTCGGGCGACACCGAGTCCTCGAGGTCGAGGATCAGCGCGTCGGCGTCGATGCTCTTGGCCTTCTCCAGCGCGCGCTCGTTGGCGCCGGGCATGTAGAGGACGGAGCGGCGGGGGCGGATCTCAGTCATCGTGGGCTCCTCAGAGGTCGTAGGCCGCGGCCAGGTCGGGGTCGCGCTCGGCGAGGGACTTGGCCAGGTCGAGCATGACGAGGCACTGCTTGCAGGAGGCGTCGTCCTCCATCTTGCCGTCGATCATCACCGCGCCCGAGCCGTCGCCCATGGCCTCGACGACGCGCTTGGCGTGCGCGACGTCCTCGGGGCTGGGGGAGAAGACCTTCTTGGCGATGTCGATCTGGACCGGGTGCAGGCTCCAGGCGCCGACGCAACCGAGCAGGAACGCGTTGCGGAACTGGTCCTCGCAGGCGACGACGTCCTTGATGTCACCGAACGGTCCGTAGAACGGCAGGATGTCGTTCATCGCGCAGGCGTCGACCATGCGCGCGATCGTGTAGTGCCACAGGTCCTGCTGGTAGGTCGCGCGACCGGTGGTCAGGTCCTCGCCCGTGGGGTCCTGGCGGACGATGTAGCCGGGGTGACCGCCGCCGACGCGGGTGGTCTTCATGCGGCGGCTGGCGGCGAGGTCGGCCGGGCCGAGGCTGATGCCCTGCATGCGCGGGCTGGCCGCGGCGATCTCCTCGACGTTGGCGACGCCCTCGGCGGTCTCGAGGATCGCGTGCACGAGGATCTGGCGGTCGAGGCCGGCGCGGGCCTCGAGCTGGGCCAGCAGGCGGTCGACGTAGTGGATGTCCTGGGCGCCCTCGACCTTCGGCACCATGATGACGTCGAGCTTGTCGCCGATCTCGGTGACGAGCGTGACGATGTCGTCGAGCACCCACGGCGAGTCGAGGCTGTTGACGCGGGTCCACAGCTGCGTGTCGCCGAAGTCGGTGGCCTTGGCAATGTCGATCAGGCCCTGACGCGCGGCCTCCTTCTTCTCGGTCTTCACCGCATCCTCGAGGTTGCCCAGGATGATGTCGACCTTCTTCGCGATGTCCGGCACCTTGGCCGCCATCTTCTCGTTGCTCGGGTCGAAGAAGTGGATCATCCGGCTCGGGCGGAACGGCACGTCGGAGCTGGGCTTCGGGGCGCCGACGGCGAGCGGACGCAGGAAGGCACGGGGATTGCGCACGGGAACTCTCTTCCGTGGGAGTCAGGGTCGGGGCCAGTATGGCGCGCCGTGCGCGCGAGAGCGCGGCGGGTCCGGCTGGCGGAGCTCGCGATCCGCGACTCAGAGGATCTCGTCGAGCCTCTCGAGCGGGCGGGCCAGCCGGGTGCCCTTCGCGGTGACGACGAACGGTCGCTCGACCAGGACCGGGTGCTCGACCATGGCGGCCAGCAGCTCGTCGTCGGTGGCGTCGGCCAGGCCCAGCTCGGTGTAGAGCTTCTCGCGCTTGCGCACCGCCCGGCCGGGAGTCAGGCCGGCGGCGTCGAACAGCTCGCGCAGCTGCGCCTCGGTCCAGCCCTCGTCGACGTACTTCACGACCGCCGGCTCGATCCCGGCGTCGCGCAGGCGGTCCAGCGCCTTGCGGGAGGTCGTGCAGCGGGGATGGTGATAGATCGTCGCGTCCACGCGCCCCACGGTACTCACCACGAGCGGGGCAGGACGGCGACCGGATCGCCCGGCCCGATCCCCCCGCGCGGTACGATCGCCACGACGTCGGCGCCGGCCAGCGCGGTCAGCAGATGGGGGCGGCTCCTGCCGACGGGCACGAGACCCGCGGCGGTGTGGCGCGCCGGCACGAGGGTCGTGTCGGCTCGTCCGTCGAATGCCTCGTTGGCCACGGCCCATACCGGCTCGACCGAGGTGGCGCCCGTGAATCCCTCGACCAGAGCCGGGACGAACGACAGCGCGGTGAGCATCGCGGCGAGGGGGTTGCCCGGCAGGGCGAGCCACGGCCGCCCGTCCGGCAGGACCGCCAGGGAGACGGGGTGGCCGGGACGCATGTCCACGCCGCGGAACCGCACGTCGACGTCCGCTCGCTCCCACGCTCCGTCGATCGGATCGGCGGTCGAGTGGCCGGTGCCGCCCGCGGTGATCACGAGATCGGCGTCGCCGGCCGCGACCTTCGCCGCCAGGGCGCGTGGATCGTCGCGCACGTGGTCGAGCCGCGCGACCTTGGCCCCGAGAGCGCTCAGCATCGGCGGCAGCATCGGCGTCATGACGTCGCGGACGTGCCCGGGCTGGGGCAGGCCGGAGGGCACCAGCTCGTCACCTGTGACGACCAGGTGGACCAGGGGCGCACGGCGCACGTCGACCCGGTCGTGACCGGTCATCGCCAGCACCCCGAGCCGGGCCGGGGTCAGCAGTCGGCCGGCCGGGACGAGGACGTCACCCTCCTGCGCCTCCTCGCCGGCGGGACGCACGTGGCGGCCGGGCGGAGGACGTTCAGCGTGCAGGACATCGCCGGACACCCGACCCCACTCGGACGGCACGACGGCGTCGGTCCCGTCCGGCGGAACGGCGCCCGTGACGATGGGCCGCGCCCGGCCGGGGGAGAGCGGGTCGTCACCGGAGTCGAGGTGCCACGGCGCGGGGCCGCAGACCGCCCAGCCGTCCATCGCCGACGTCGCGGCACGGGGGATCGGGCCGAGCGCCCGCAGGTCCTCGGTCGCGACGGCGCCCACCGCCCCCGCGAGCGTCACCGAGATGATCTCGCCCCGGGGCAGGGACGCCCGGGCCAGGTCGCGGGCCTCGGACCACGACGGATCGGTCACCCGAAGTCCTCGGCGGCGCGCTCGGCGCGCTCGACGAGTGAGTCCATGCCGGCCGCGTCGGCGTCGGCCAGACCCGCGGCGTAGCCCACCAAGAAGGTGGTCAGCGGCGCTGCGGGCCGGACGACCGCGTGCGCGGCGGTGCCGGCGAGGTCGAGCAGGACCTCGGGGTCGGCGTCCGGCTCGACACCCAACGCGGTGCACAGATCGCGCCACCAGCGTTGCAGGATCTCGTCATCGTTCGACATCGGCGTACTCCTCCAGGTCGTCGGGGGTGTCGAGGTCGGCGGTGGCCTCGGCGGTGAGGGGGACGTCCAGCGGGTCGAGTGCTCCGATGACCGCCTTCAGCGGGGCATCGGCGGTGTCGGTCGCGGCCAGGGCGCGCGCCAGGTCACCGGCGCGAACACGACTGCACGCCCATTGTCGACGTCCGTCGGGGTCGACGGCGACTCGAGCGCCGGACCCGGCCGTCAGCGCATCCACGACCAGGTCCGGCCGCAGTAGGTCGCCGGCGAGGATCAGGACCTCGTCGTCGTCCGCGGGCTGCAGCGCGGCCATCCCCGCGGCCACCGCGTGGAGGGGCCCGGCGAAGGGCGGGTCCTCACGGATCCAGAGCACCTCGCGGTCCAGCTCGAGATCACGGCGCGGGCCCACGATCACCACCCGGCCGGTGTCGGGCACGGCCGCGACCACGCCCTCGAGGACGGTCCTGCCGCCGACGCGCACCATGAGCTTGTCGCGTCCGCCCAGCCGGCTCGCCCGCCCTCCGGCCAGCAACAGTGCATGGAACGGGGCCATGGGGCTCATCGTGCCCCATGGCGGCCAGCACTTGCATGTGACTCAACTCACGCGCTTCATTGAATCATGGCGAAGCTCGATGGCCCCGCGTCCACGGCCCTGCTCAAAACCGGGCGGTTCTTCACCCGATGGGACGAGACGGAGGACGGGCGGGCCGTCTTCCGCGAGGGGGGCCGCCGCGGCGACGTCTTCTACCGAGACCGCTGGAGCCACGACAAGGTGGTCAGATCCACCCACGGCGTGAACTGCACCGGGTCCTGCTCCTGGAAGGTCTACGTCAAGGACGGGATCATCACGTGGGAGGCCCAGCAGACGGACTATCCGTCGGTGGGACCCGATCGCCCCGAGTACGAGCCGCGCGGCTGTCCTCGGGGCGCTGCTTTCTCCTGGTACACCTACTCGCCGACCCGGGTGCGGTACCCGTACGCCCGCGGCGTGCTGCTGGAGATGTACCGCGAGGCCAAGGAGCGGCTCGGCGATCCCGTCCTGGCCTGGGGCGACGTCATGAGCGACCCCGAGCGCCGCCGCCGCTACCAGCAGGCGCGCGGCAAGGGCGGGTTCGTGCGCACCAACTGGCTCGAGGCGGTCGAGATGACCGCCGCCGCGCAGGTGCACACCATCAAGGAGCACGGGCCGGACCGCATCGCCACGTTCAGCCCGATCCCGGCGATGTCGATGGTGTCGCACGCGGTGGGGGCCCGATTCACGCACCTGCTCGGTGGCGCGATGACGTCGTTCTACGACTGGTACGCCGACCTGCCGGTCGCCAGCCCCCAGGTCTTCGGCGACCAGACGGACGTGCCCGAGTCGGGCGACTGGTGGGACGCGACCTACTTGATGATGTGGGGCTCGAACGTGCCCGTCACCCGGACGCCGGACGCGCACTGGATGGCCGAGGTCCGGTACCGGGGGACGAAGGTCATCGCGATCAGCCCCGACTACGCGGACAACACGAAGTTCGGCGACGAGTGGCTGCCGGCGCAGGCGGGCACCGACGGCGCGCTCGCCATGGCGATGACCCACGTCATCCTCAAGGAGTTCTTCGTCGAGCGCCGCGTGCCGATGTTCGTCGACTACACGCGCCAGTACACCGACCTGCCGTTCCTGGTGACGCTCACGGAGAACACGGAGCACGGCGGTCTGGTCCCGGGGAAGTTCCTGACGGCGGCCGACCTGGGGGACACGGCGGCCGAGGGGGCCTGGAAGACGGTGCTCCTGGACGCCGCGACAGGTGAGGCCGTCGTGCCGAACGGCTCGCTGGGCTTCCGGTACGCCGAGTCCGGCGAGGGCCGCTGGAACCTCGACCTCGACGGGGTCGTGCCCGCGCTGACCCTGAGCGAGGCGAACGTGCCGGCCGAGTCCGCGGAGGTGCTGCTGCCGTCGTTCGCCGGCATCTCCGGCGAGGGCGAGGTGCTGCGCCGCGGCGTTCCGGTCACCCGGGTGGCCGGGCGGCTGGTCACGACGGTGTTCGACCTCATGCTGGCCCAGCTCGGCGTCGGTCGTCCGGGCCTGCCGGGTCAGTGGCCGACCGGATACGACGACGCGTCGACCCCGTACACCCCCGCGTGGCAGGCCGAGATCACGAGCGTCCCCGCCGAGGCGTGCATCCGCGTCGCCCGCGAGTTCGCGGTCAACTCCGAGGAGTCCGGCGGCCGCTCGATGATCATCCTGGGCGCCGGCGTGTGCCAGTGGTTCCACGGCGACGCGACGTACCGCGCGATCCTGTCGATGCTGATGCTGACCGGCTGCATGGGGCGCAACGGCGGCGGCTGGGCGCACTACGTCGGCCAGGAGAAGTGCCGGCCGATCACGGGCTGGATCTCGCTGGCCAACAACCTCGACTGGAGCCGTCCGCCGCGCACCATGACCGGCACCTCGTACTGGTACATGCACACCGACCAGTGGCGGTCCGACGGCTACCGGGCCGACGCGCTGGCCTCGCCGCTGGCCGAGGGCCACCTCGCCGGGATGCACACCGCCGACACCATCGCCCAGTCCACGCGCCTGGGATGGATGCCGTTCTATCCGCAGTTCGACCGCAATCCGCTCGACCTGGCCGACGAGGCGCAGGCCGCGGTGGACGCGGGGACGGCCGCGGACGTCAACGAGTACGTCGTGCAGCGGCTGAAGGACGGCTCGCTGCACTTCGCGATCGAGGACGTCGACGCGCCCGAGAACTGGCCGCGGACCCTGACGCTGTGGCGGTCGAACCTGCTCGGCTCGTCGGCCAAGGGCAACGAGTACTTCCTCAAGCACCTGCTGGGCACGCACTCCAATGCCACGGCGGTCGACGGGGACCCCGCGGTGCGGCCGCAGGAGGTGACCTGGCGCGAGGAGGCGCCCGAGGGGAAGCTCGACCTGCTCGTGTCCGCCGACTTCCGGATGACCTCGACGACCCTGCTGTCGGACATCGTCTTCCCGGCGGCGACCTGGTACGAGAAGTACGACCTGTCCGCGACCGACATGCACCCGTTCGTGCACGCGTTCACGCCCGCGATCGACCCGCCGTGGGAGACCCAGAGCGACTTCGAGATGTTCCACCACGTCGCCCGCAAGATCGCCGAGCTGGCCAAGACGCACCTGGGGGTCCGCAAGGACATCGTGGCCGTGCCGATGCAGCACGACACCCCGGGTGAGACCTCGCAGCCCGGGGGAGTCGTCCGGGACTGGAAGCACGGCGACGTCGAGCCGATACCGGGCAAGACGATGCCGGCCCTGCACGTCATCGAGCGCGACTACACGGCGGTCGCCGAGAAGCTCGCCGCCATCGGACCGCTGGCCGACCGACTCGGGCTGGGCGTCAAGAACGTGACCTTCGAGCTGAAGGAGGCCCTGGACATCCTCGCGAGGTCCGGAGGTGTGTTCGACCGCGGCGCCGCGGCCGGCCGCCCGGCGATCGACACCGACGCGAAGATGGCCGAGGCGATCCTGGCACTCTCGGGCACCACGAACGGCGAGCTGGCGGTGCAGGGGTTCCACACCTTGGAGAAGCGGGTGGGCAAGCCGCTGGCCGACCTCGCCGAAGGGGCGCGCGACAGGCGCATCACCTTCCGCGACACGCAGACGGCGCCCCAGCCCGTGATCACCTCGCCGGAGTGGTCGGGGTCGGAGACGGGCGGGCGGCGGTACTCGCCGTTCACGATCAACGTCGAGCGGCTCAAGCCCTGGCACACCCTCACGGGACGGATGCACTTCTTCCTCGACCACGACTGGATGCGCGACCTCGGCGAGGCGATGCCGGTGTACCGGCCACCGCTGGACATGAGCCGGCTGTTCGGCGGACCCCGGCTCGGCCCGAACGGCGACCGCGAGATCACGGTGCGCTACCTGACGCCGCACAACAAGTGGTCGATCCACTCCGAGTACCAGGACAACCTGCTGATGCTGTCGCTCTCGCGCGGAGGCCCCACGGCCTGGCTGAGCCGCGAGGACGCCGAGGCCATCGGCGTGAAGGACAACGAGTGGATCGAGTGCGTGAACCCCAACGGCGTGTTCGTGTGCCGCGCGATCGTCAGCCACCGCATCCCCGAAGGCGTCACCTACGTCCACCACGCCCAGGAGCGCACGATCGACGTGCCCAAGTCCGAGGCGACCGGTCGCCGCGGCGGCATCCACAACAGCGTGACGCGCGTCCTGGTGAAGCCGAGCCACCTCATCGGCGGCTACGCCCAGCTGTCCTACGCCTTCAACTACCTGGGCCCGACGGGCAATCAGCGGGACAACATCGCGACGATCCGTCGCCGGTCGCAGGAGGTGACCTACTGATGCGAGTCATGGCCCAGATGGGCATGGTGATGAACCTCGACAAGTGCATCGGCTGCCACACGTGCTCCGTCACGTGCAAGCAGGCGTGGACCAATCGCGCGGGCACCGAGTACGTGTGGTTCAACAACGTCGAGACGCGTCCCGGTCAGGGGTACCCGCGGCGGTACGAGGACCAGGAGAAGTGGCGCGGCGGGTGGGAGCTGCGACGGGGCAACCTGCAGCTGAAGACCGGCAGCCGGCTGCGCCGGCTGTTCGGGATCTTCGCCAGCCCGGTCATGCCCGAGCTCAGCGACTACTACGAGCCGTGGACGTACGACTACTCGATGCTCATCGACGCGCCCCTGGGCGACGACTTCCCGGTCGCGCGGCCCAAGTCGCTGATCACCGGCGAGAACACCGCGATCACGTGGTCGGCGAACTGGGACGACAACCTCGGCGGCACCAGCGAGATGGGCGATCTGGACCCGATCGTCGAGAAGGTCCGGCGCGAGAGCGAGGACAAGATCAAGTTCGAGTTCGAGCAGACCTTCATGTTCTACCTGCCGCGGATCTGCGAGCACTGCCTCAACCCGTCGTGCATGGCCTCGTGCCCGTCGGGCGCGATCTACAAGCGCGAGGAGGACGGCATCGTCCTGGTCGACCAGGACCAGTGCCGCGGCTGGCGCATGTGCATCACGGGCTGTCCGTACAAGAAGATCTACTTCAACCACAAGTCGGGCAAGGCCGAGAAGTGCACCTTCTGCTACCCGCGGATCGAGGTGGGGATCCCGACGGTCTGCGCCGAGACCTGCGTGGGCCGGCTGCGCTACATCGGGCTGTACCTCTACGACGCGGACGCCGTCACCACGGCGGCCTCGGTCCCCGACCCGAAGGACCTCTACGAGGCCCAGCTGGACATCATCCTCGACCCGAACGACCCCGAGGTGATCCGCGCCGCCCGTGAGCAGGGCATCGCCGAGGACTGGCTCGAGGGCGCCCAGAGGTCGCCGGTGTACGCGCTGGCGAAGAAGTACCGCGTCGCCCTGCCGCTGCATCCGGAGTACCGGACGATGCCGATGGTCTGGTACGTCCCGCCGCTGTCGCCGATCGTCGACCTGCTGCGCGACCAGGGCCACGACAGCGAGGAGGCCGGCACGCTGTTCGGCGCGATCGACGCGCTGCGCATCCCGATCGAGTACCTCGCCGAGCTGTTCACCGCCGGGGACACGAAGGTCGTCTCGGACGTGCTGGCCAAGCTCGGCGCCATGCGGGCGTACATGCGCGACATCAACCTCGGCCGCGAGAGCGACGCCTCGATTCCCGAGGCCGTCGGGATGAGCGAGGAGTCGATGTACGAGATGTACCGGCTGATGGCGATCGCGAAGTACGACGAGCGCTACGTCATCCCGACGGCGCACGCCGAGAAGGCGCACGACCTCGAGGAGCTGGGCTGCTCGCTGGACTTCGACGACGGGCCGGGCATGGGCGGCTCGGGTCCGTTCGGCGAGGCCAGCGGCACCCCGACGCCGGTGGCGGTCGAGACCTTCCACGCGCTGAAGGACCGCCAGGAGTCCAACTCCGTGGCCGGCAACCAGAACATGCGCGACCGGGTCAACCTGCTGAACTGGGACGGCAACGGGCGGCCGACCGGTCTCTTCCCGGAAGGGGAGCGGGACCGATGAGCGCACGGATCGTGCACCAGATCGCCTCGTGGGTCCTGTCGTATCCCCACGACGAGGTGCTGGCGGCCCTGCCCGAGCTGACCTCCGCCCTGGGGGAGCAGCCCGCCGACCCGGCGGTGCGCGAGATGCAGGCCGTCCTGGCCTGGCTGGCCCGGACCCCGCCCGCCCAGCTGCGGAACGACTACGTCGAGACGTTCGACCTGAACCGGCGGCACGCGCTGCACCTGTCGTACTGGACCGAGGGGGACACGCGGCGTCGCGGCGAGGTGTTGGCGGCCTTCAAGCAGGTGTACCGCGACAGCGGGATGGTGGTGCGCCTCGACGGTGAGCTGCCCGACCACCTGCCCGTCGTGCTGGAGTTCGCGGCGCTCGTCGACCCGAAGGCGGGAACGGCACTGCTGCAGCGGTACCGCGCGAGCCTGGAGATGCTGCGCATCGAGCTGGAGGACCACGAGTCGCCGTGGGCCGGGGCCGTGCGTGCCGTGTGCGCCACGCTGCCCGGAGCGTCGCCGAGGACCCGGACCGAGGCCATGGCCCTGGCCGGGCCCGTGCAGCCGGCCGAGACCGTCGGTCTCGAGCCGTACGATCCGCGGCTCCTGCCGCTGGCGGAAGGGGCACGCTGATGGACGTCGTGTTGTGGGGAGTCCTGCCGTACGTGATGTTGGCGGTCCTGATCGGCGGCACGATCTGGCGCTACCGCTACGACAAGTTCGGGTGGACCACGCGGTCCTCCCAGCTGTACGAGTCCCGGCTGCTGCGCATCGGGTCGCCGCTGTTCCACTTCGGCATCCTCGTGGTCGTGATCGGGCACTTCATCGGCCTGGTGATCCCCGAGAGCTGGACCGAGGCCATCGGCGTCACCGAGGGCGCCTACCACGCCCAGGCGCTGCTGCTCGGCTCGATCGCGGGCATCGCGACCCTCGCCGGCGTGCTCCTGCTGATCTGGCGACGCCGCACCACCGGCCCGGTCTTCATGGCCACGACCGCCAACGACAAGGTCATGTACGTCGTGCTGGTCGGGGCCATCGTGCTGGGGCTGTGGACCACGCTGGCCTCGGTCGGCGCGGGCGACGCCGAGTCGTACAACTACCGCCAGACGGTCTCGCCGTGGTTCCGTTCGATCTTCGTGCTCCAGCCCGACGTCGACTCGATGGCCGCGGCGCCCCTGAGCTTCCACATCCACACCCTGCTCGGGATGCTGCTGTTCACGATCTGGCCGTTCACCCGCCTGGTCCACGCCTTCACGGCGCCCGTGCACTACCTGTTCCGGCCATACATCGTGTACCGCAGCCGGGACGCGCGCCCCACCGTCGGGACCCGCCCCATCCGCCGCGGCTGGGACCCGATCGGGACCCCGGACAAGACGACCGGACGGAGAATCCGATGAGTGATCAGCAGCAGGCGCTGGCGGCCGGCCGCGGCCGCAACCTCGCCCTGGCGACCCTGGCCTTCGCCGTGAGCTTCTGGGCGTGGAACGTGATCGCCCCGCTGGGGGTCCGATACGCCGACCAGCTCGACCTGTCGTCGGGCCAGAAGTCGCTGCTCGTCGCCACGCCCGTGCTCGTCGGGTCGGTGGGTCGGATCCTGGCAGGTGCGCTGACCGACCGGTACGGCGGCCGGGTGATGTTCACGGTGCTGCTGCTGATCTCGGCGCCGTTCGTGCTGCTGGTCGCGTTCGCGGGGGACCAGGGGTCCTACGCGCTGCTGCTGGTGTTCGGCTTCTTCCTCGGCATCGCCGGCACGACGTTCGCGGTCGGCATCCCGTTCGTGAACGCGTGGTTCGACAAGCCGCGACGCGGTTTCGCCACGGGTGTCTTCGGCGCGGGCATGGGCGGGACGGCACTGTCGGCGTTCTTCACACCCCGGTTCGTCGACTGGTTCGGGTACGGCGCCACGCACGGCATCGTGGCGGCCGTGCTGGTCGCGGTGGCGGCCCTGTCGTGGATCGGCATGCGGGACTCACCGGCGTGGGCGCCCAGCAGCGACTCCGTGGTGCCCAAGCTGGTCGCCGCGGCGAAGCTGCCGGTCACCTGGCAGCTGTCCTTCCTGTACGCCGTGGCGTTCGGCGGATTCGTCGCGTTCTCGACGTACCTGCCCACCTATCTGAAGGACGTGTACGACTTCGACCTCTCGGCAGCCGGGACGCGCACCGCCGGGTTCGCGGTGGCCGCCGTGGCGGCGCGTCCCCTCGGTGGCGTCCTGTCGGACAAGGTCGGACCCAAGGTGATCACCGCGGTCTCGTTCGCCGGCACCGTCGTGATGGCCGGCGTCGTCGCCCTGCAGCCCGAGCCCGAGATCCCGGCGGGCGCGTCCTTCGTCCTGCTCGCGATCTTCCTGGGACTGGGCACCGGATCGATCTTCGCGTGGGTCGCGCAGCTGGCGCCCGCCGAGCGGGTCGGCAGCGTGACCGGCATCGTCGGCGCGGCCGGCGGCCTGGGCGGCTTCTTCCCGCCGCTGGTCATGGGCGCGACCTACAACGAGCAGGACCACAGCTACACGATCGGCCTCGGGCTGCTCATGCTCGTCGCGCTCGCGGCGCTGGTGTTCTCCCAGTGGGGGATCAGCCGATCCCGAGGAGGTTCGCCATCAGCGTCACGCCCGTGACGATGATGATGATGCCCAGGACGTCGAACACGATGCCCGAGCGCAGCATGCGGGTGATGGGCACCATGCCGGTGCCGTAGACGATCGCGTTCGGAGGCGTCGACACCGGCAGCATGAACCCGAACGAGGCGCCGAAGATCGCCGCGATGACGGGCACCGCCGGGTTGACGTCGGCCGCCAGCGCCAGCTGTGCGGCGATCGGCGCGACCACCACGACGCTGGCGGTGTTGCTCGTGGTCTCGCTGATCACCACGGCGATGACGGTCGCGAGGATCGTGATGCCGACCAGGGTGTCGGTGCCCAGCAGGCCGGACAGGGAGGTGCCCATCGTCTCGGCCAGGCCGGTGGAGGACAGCAGCCCGCCGAGCACGATGCCACTGCCGAACAGGATGATCGTGCCCCAGTCGATCGTGACGGCGTCGTTCCAGGTCAGGGTGAACTGGCGCCGGCCCCAGTTCACCGGCAGCAGGAACAGCAGTGAGGCGGCGAAGATCGCGACCGCGCCCTCGTTGAGGTGCTCCAGCAGCCAGTCGTACGTGTCGGACTCACCGCCCGTGGCCAGACCGACCACGCCCGGCAGCACCCACAAGGTGACGGCGACACCGAACGCGATGAGGGTGTTGCGGCCGCCGGCGCCCATCGCGCCGAGCTTCGAGCGCTCCTCGGAGATGTAGTCCTCGACGCCCTCGACGTGCTTGGCCTCGGGCTTGTTCAGCCGGATCAGCACGACGCACAGGACCAGGAACATCACCAGCACGAGTGGCGCAGCCAGCACCATCCACTGGAAGAACGGGATCGTGATGTCGAGCTCTTGCTCGAGGTACGCGCGGCCGATCAGGTTCGGGGGACTTCCCACCGGAGTCAGCAGCCCGCCGACGCTCGCGCTGTACGCGACCATCAGCATCAGGGCCGTCGAGAACTGGAGTCGCTCCGGGTGGATCTCGGCGTCCGCGTCGGCCCGGCGCATCGCCGAGACCATGAACCCGACGATGCCGGCGGCGATCGGCATCATCATGGCCGCCGTCGCGGTGTTGGAGACGAAGCCGCTCAGGATGGCGGTGATGAGGCCGAACGCGACGATGATGCGCGTCGTCGAGGCGGCCACGCCCGGCAGGCTGAGGATGCCGAACGCGAAGCGCCGGTCCAGGCCGTGCTTGCTCATCGACTCGGCCAGGATGAAGCCGCCGATGAACACGAAGATCGTGCTGTTGCCGAAGCCGCCGAACACGTCGTCGGCGTCCGCGATGCCGAGCGCGATGACCAGCGACATCGCCAGCATCGCCGTGACGGGGATCGGAATGGCCTCACACACCCAGAAGACGGCGACCCACGCCAGGACGCCGGCCAGGCGCTGCGCCGGCTCGTCGAGCGCCCCGCAGGCGAAGTACACGACGATTCCGACGACGGGTCCCGCGAACAGCCCGGTGGTCCGCCTGATCCGCTCGAATCGCTGCTCGGCCGGACTGAGCGTCTCCTGGACCTCGTCGAAGGTGCGGTAGGTGGTGGGTCTCTTCTCGGTGTCGCTCACTACGCCCCCTGTGACATGACCTGGATCACATCAACGTAGGAGACAGCGGCGCATCACGCGAATGGAAGCTCGCCCTGGTCGTCCTCGTCGTCGGCGCTCGTCGTCAGGTGCCGGTGGGCCTCGAGGATCTCGATCTCGGGCCGCTCGGCCATCCAGCGCTCGACCGCGTCGAGCACCTCGACGACGTGCGCGCGGTCGATCGACACCAGCGACCCGCCGATGCCCGCGCGGCGGTACAGGTCGACCGAGTCGGTCTCGGCCGCTGACAGCGAGAACCTGCGGCGCAGCTCGTTCACGACCGGCCGGACGATGGCGCGCTTCTCCTTGAGGGAGTGCACGTCGCCGAGCCGGAGGTCGAACTCGATCCATCCCACCCACATGGCGTCAGTCTGGCAGGACGTCGTCGACGAGCCGGTGCAGCATCGCGCGCAGGTCCTCGAGGGGCTCGGTGGTGCGCAGGGCGCGGGCGGTCAGCACCGCGCCCTCGATCGCGCTGACGTGGAACCGGCCCAGGGTCTTGGCGGCCTGCGGGTCGGCGCCCGCCCGCTCCAGGCGCGAGGCGAACCGGGCGGACCAGTCGGCGAACACCTCGGCGGCCGCGGCGACGACGTCGGGGGAGTCCGAGCCCGCCAGGGCGGCCGCCGCCACCGGGCAGCCGAGGGCGAAGTCGTGGCGCTGCAGCTGGTCGATCCACCAGTCGATCCGCTGGTCGACCTGCTCGTGGGGGTCGTCGGGCGCGCCGCGGGTGACGTAGGCGCCCGCACGTCGGGTGGCCTCGGCCACGAGCTCGGCCTTGCCGCCGGGGAAGTGCTGGTAGATCGACTGGCGGGCGGCGCCGCTGGTGGCGAGGACCTCGGCGATGCCGGTTCCGTGGACCCCGCTGCGGCGCAGCGATGTGATCGTGGCGTCGAGCAGACGCTCGCGCGGACCTCGCGACGTTCCCATGCTGGTCACGATAGACCGATCGGTCTATGGTGACCAGCATGACGAACCTCCCGCTCTCGGCCGAGCAGCTCGCCGCGGCCTCCCAGATGACCGGTCTGGAGTTCCTGCGCTTCGCCTTCTCGCTGCCGCGCGACCAGCGCCCGCCCGTGATCGGCGACCTCTTCGGCTTCGAGTCGGTGTCGCTCGACGAGGGCGCCGCCACGTTCTCGATGCGGTCGCTGCCGTCGGGCGCCAACCCGCTGGGCAGCCTGCACGGCGGGGCGTGCGCCACGCTGCTCGACTCGGTCATGGGCTGCGCCGTGCACACGCGCCTGGGCCCCGGGGTCGGGTACGGGACGCTCGAGCTGAAGGTCAACTACATCCGCACGGTGCCCGTCGACGGTCGCACGCTGATCGGGACGGGATCGGTGATCCATCTGGGCCGCAGCACGGCCACGGCGGAGGGCCGCGTCGTGGACGCCGACGGCAAGCTCGTCGCACACGGCACGACCACCTGCATGATCTACTCCTGAGCCGCTCGCGGCTCGGGGATAGGCTGGACTCAGGTGTGCCGGGAAGTCTGGTCGGCGTCCTTGCTGCCGACCCCTGAAGGAAACCCATGAGCTCACCTGGCCTGTTCACGCGCGGCAGCTGGCCCGAGACCGCCCGCATCGCCGACGTCCTGCGTCGCGAGACCGTCGGCGGCTCGATCCTGCTGGTCGCCGCCGTCGCCGCGTTGGTGCTGGCCAACTCACCCTGGTCCGACGCCTACTTCGACCTGGCGGCCCTGCGCATCGGACCCGAGGCGCTCCACCTGGACCTGACGGTCGCGCACTGGGCTGCGGACGGCCTGTTGGCGATCTTCTTCTTCGTCGTCGGCCTCGAACTCAAGCGCGAGTTCGTCGCCGGCGATCTGCGGGATCCGAAGCGCGCGATGCTGCCCGTCGTCGCCGCCATGGGCGGCATGATCGCCCCGGCGCTGATCTTCGTCGCGTTCAACGCGAGGAACGGCACCGCCCACGGCTGGGCGATCCCGACCGCGACCGACATCGCCTTCGCCGTCGCCGTGCTGGCTGTGCTGGGCACGTACCTGCCGGCGGCCCTGCGCACCTTCCTGCTGACCCTGGCGGTCGTCGACGACCTGCTGGCGATCACCGTCATCGCCGTCTTCTACACCGAGTCCGTGGACCTGCTGATGCTGGTCGGGGCGGTCGTCCCGCTGGGGATCTTCGCCTTCGTCGTGCGTCGCGCGCCCCACTGGTGGTGGCTGCTGATCCCCCTGGCCCTCGTCACCTGGGTGCTCATGCACGAGTCGGGCGTCCATGCGACGGTCGCCGGTGTGCTGCTGGGATTCATGGTCCCGGCGCGCGGGGATGACAGCGTCGCCGAGCGGATGGAGCACCTGGTCCGGCCGGTCTCGACCGGGTTCGCCGTGCCGGTCTTCGCGTTCTTCGCGGCCGGTGTCGCTGTCTCGGGCGAGGTGCTGTCCGGGGCCGCGGGATCGGTCGTGACGTGGGGGATCGTCGCGGGTCTGGTGCTGGGCAAGCCGCTGGGCATCGTCGGCAGCTCGATGCTGCTGTCGGCCACGACGCGGGCCCAGCTCGACCCCAGCATCCGCTGGATCGACGTCGTGGGGGTCGCGATGCTGGCCGGCATCGGATTCACGGTCTCGCTGCTGATCGGCGACCTGGCGTTCGTCGACGACAGCCTGGAGGAGTACGTCAAGATCGGCGTGCTCGGCGGCTCGCTGCTGGCGGCGGCGCTGGCCGCGATCGTGCTGCGGTCGCGCAACCGGCACTACCGGCGCATCGAGGAGCAGGAGTCCGCGGACGACGACGGGGACGGCATCCCCGACGCGTTCCAGCGCTGACGGCTCACAGGAGCACGAAGAACGCCGCCACGGTGGGCACGAGCAGCACCAGCAGGAACGGCAGCGAGCGCCACGTGAAGACCTTCTTGTCGAGGATCACCCGGGTCACGCCGAAGATGATGAACGCCAACGGCACCGACACGACCAGCAGGATGATCTGGTCGCCCCGGCGGTCCGAGCCCAGCGCCCAGGCCCCGCCGAGGGTGCCGAACAGCCCGTGGATCGCCGTGACGACCCACGTGATCGCCAGGATCCGGCGCCGGACGAGGTTGAGCGACTCCTCCGAGGAGTCCGGGAGGCGGGAGGTCATGCCGTGGTCCTT
This sequence comes from Aeromicrobium duanguangcaii, assembly GCF_024508295.1. Classification (NCBI taxonomy): domain Bacteria; kingdom Bacillati; phylum Actinomycetota; class Actinomycetes; order Propionibacteriales; family Nocardioidaceae; genus Aeromicrobium; species Aeromicrobium duanguangcaii. The sequence goes on from NZ_CP101990.1 coordinate 822,477, forward strand.
TCCTGGGCGTGGTCGGCCCGTTCGATCAGCTCGCGCAACCGGCGGTTGACCTGCTCGAGCTCGGCGACGTCCATGTCGAATCGCTCGAGCATCGTGGTCGGCACGTCCAGGGCCCGCTCGCGCAGCGCTCGCCCCTCGGGGGTGACGGTCAGCGAGAAGGCCCGGTCGTCGTCGGGGCGCCGGTCGCGGCGCACCAGGCCGGCCGCCTCGAGCCGCTTCACCAGGGGGGAGACGGTGGCCGGCTCGAGCCGCAACACGTCGCTGAGGCCGCGCAGGGTCAGCCCGTCGGACTCCCAGAGGGCCAACATGACCAGGTACTGCGGGTGGGTGAGCCCCAGGGGCTCGAGAACGTCGCGGTAGCAGCCGATCACGGTGCGCGAGGCGACCGAGAGGGCGAAGCACACCTGCTCGTCCAACGAGAGGGGATTGCGGGGCTCGCTCATGTCATCAGTGTACGAACTGTTCGTGTACTCACGACATCGGGCTGCGACTTCCGCGATGCCGTCGTAGGTTGACTGCATGGCTTTCCGGCACCGCCGCAAGTACGACGAATCAGTGCCGCGCGCCCTCCAAACCGCCCGTCAGGCGTACGACTCCGCCACGGCGGAATACGAGCGCTCCATCGCGCGCGCCCGCAGCGACTGGGCGGTCGCGCTGGCCGCCGCCATCGAGGCCGGGATGTCCTACCAGGAGATCGCCGACGAGGTGGGCGTCTCGCACACGAGCATCAGTCGCGCCATCAAGCAGTACGGCGGCACCTGAGGTCGAAGCCATGAGGCGTGTCCACGTGATCGTGCGGGGCTTGGTCCAAGGGGTCGGGTACCGCTGGTCGACGCGCCTGGTCGCGCGGCAGAACGGCGTCACGGGCTGGGTGCGCAATCTCGACGACGGCTCCGTCGAGGCGGAGCTGCAGGGTGCGCCCGCGCAGGTCGACGCCGTGCTGGAGTGGATGGCCGAAGGGCCGCCGGGGGCCCACGTCGACTCGGTCGACGCCTCCGACCTCGCGCCCACCGAGCACGGCGGATTCACCGTCCGCTGACAGACGAAGAAGGCCCCGGCGAACCGGGGCCTTCTTCGTTGGTACACCCCCTCGGACTCGAACCGAGAACCCATTGATTAAGAGTCAATTGCTCTGCCAATTGAGCTAGGGGTGCTCACGCGCTGCGCGATCACCAACACTACCGCATACGCTCGCCGGGGGTGAAATCCGGGGCCCCCTCATGCCTGGTCCAGCACCGCCCGAGCCGCGTTGTGGCCTCCGATTCCACTGACGGCGCCGCCGCGGCGGGCGCCGCTGCCGCACAGCAGCACCCGCGGATGCGCCGTCGCCACGCCCCACCGCTGCGCCGGGGTGTGAGGATGCTCCTCCTCCTCGAGCCACGGCCACGCCAGGTCGCCGTGGAAGATGTGCCCGCCGGGCATCCACAGCTCGTGCTCGATCTCCGAGGGCGTCTTGGCCTCGAGCCCCAGGATGAGCGGCTCGATCGGCTCGGCCAGGTGCGCGTCGAGGGCGGCCAGGACCTGGGCGACCGCCGCGTCCTTGGCGCCCGGCGCGTCCAGGACGCCCGGCGGCGTGTGCAGGCCGAAGTAGGTGAGGGTCTGGGCCTCGGAGTCGCGCAGGTCCGGTCCGAGGATCGACCGGTCGGTCAGCGTGTGGCAGTAGAACTCGCCGGTCGCCGCGGGCAGGTCGCCGGACGCGGCGGTCGCCCATGCCAGCTGCAGCTGGTCGAACGACTCGTCGAGGTGGAAGGTCCCCGCGAAGGCCACCGCCGGGTCGACGCCGGACGCCAGCCGCGGCAGCCGCGAGAGCAGGATGTTGAGCTTGAGCTGGGCGCCGGCCGGCTTGGTCGCGGGCGTGTGCCCCAGCAGGCGCTCCAGGACGTAGGGCGCGGTGCCGACCAGGACGCGATCGGCGCGCTCGACGAACCCGTCGCCGCAGATCGTGACGTCGACGTCGCTGACGTCGATCCCGTCGACCTCGGAGTTCAGCCGGATCGTCGCCCCGGCCTCCGTGGCGACGCGGGCCAGCTCGGCGGTGACGGCGCCCATGCCGCCGACCGGCACGCGCCACTCGCCCGTCCCGTTGCCGATCAGGTGGTAGAGGAAGCAGCGGTTCTGCACGAGCGAGAGGTCGTCCAGCGAGGCGAACGTGCCGATCAGGGCGTCGGTGGCGACGACGCCACGCACGATGTCGTCGTCGAAGCGGCGACGCAGTGCCGTGCCGAGCGGCTGCTCGATGACGTCGGTCCAGATCGCCATGGGCACCCGGTCGCGGATGTCGCCGATGTGGGGGAGGGGCTCGAGCAGGGTCGGCGCGAGCGCCTCGGCCAGCGTGGCGACCTCGTCGTAGAAGCCGTTCCAGGCGTCGAACGCGCGGTCGTCGCCGGTCAGCTCGGCGAAGCTCTGCCGGGTGGGCTCGCCCGGCTCCGTCTCGACGAGGAGCCCGCCCGCGTGACCGTCGCGCTGCCACGGGGTGAACGACGCGGTGTCGCGCGAGCGGAGCTCGAGGTCCAGTCCCAGCTCGTCGATCAGGGCCTGCGGGAACAGGCTGACCAGGTAGGAGAACCGTGAGAGCCGCGCGTCGTACCCGTCGAACGCCGGCGCGCTGACGGCGGCGCCGCCGACGCGGTCCAGGCGCTCCAGCACGAGCACCTCGTGCCCGGCGCGGGCCAGCAGCGCCGCGGCGACGAGTCCGTTGTGTCCAGCTCCGACGATGACGACGCGTTCGGCCATGGCACGAGCGTATGACGCCGCGGGTCTTCTAGGGTGAGGCCCATGTCACAGGAGTTCGTCGGGGCGATCGACCAAGGCACGACCAGCACGCGGTTCATGGTGTTCGACCATGCCGGTGACGAGGTGGGTCGCCACCAGGTGGAGCACGAGCAGATGCTGCCGCAGGCGGGCTGGGTCGAGCACGATGCCGCCGAGATCTGGACGAACACGCGCACCGTCATCGAGAAGGGCCTGGAGGACGCCGGCATCGCCGCGTCCGACCTCGCCGCCGTCGGCATCACCAACCAGCGCGAGACCACGGTGGTCTGGGACCGTCGCACGGGCGAGCCGTACGGCCACGCGATCGTGTGGCAGGACACCCGCACCGCGGCCCTCGCCAAGGCCATCGAGGACGACGGCCGCGGCGCGATCGTCCACGCGAAGTCGGGCCTGCCGCCGGCGGCCTACTTCGCCGGCGGGAAGCTGCACTGGATCCTCGAGAACGTCGACGGGGTGCGGGCCGACGCCGAGGCGGGGCACGCCCTGTTCGGCACGATCGACACCTGGCTGATCTGGAACCTCACGGGAGGCCCGGACGGCGGAGTCCACGTCACCGACGTCACCAACGCGAGCCGCACGATGCTGATGAACATCGAGGACCTGCAGTGGGACGACGAGCTGCTCGAGATCTTCGAGATCCCGCGGCAGATGCTGCCCGAGATCACGTCGTCGTCCGAGGAGTTCGCCCGCACGCCGGCCGACGGTCCGTTCGGGGCCGAGGTGATCCTCGCGGGGAACCTCGGCGACCAGCACGCCGCCCTCGTCGGCCAGGCCTGCTTCGAGCCGGGGATGCTCAAGAACACCTACGGCACGGGCAACTTCCTCGTGCTCAACACCGGCACCGAGATCGTGCGCTCCGACCGGGGCCTGCTGACCACGGTGGCCTACCGCTTCGGTGACGCGCCGCCGGTCTACGCCCTCGAGGGATCGATCGCGGTCACGGGCTCGGCGATCCAGTGGCTGCGCGACCAGCTCAAGGTGTTCGCCGAGGCGGCCGACTCCGAGTCGCTCGCCGAGACCGTCGACGACAACGGCGGGGTCTACTTCGTGCCGGCCTTCAGCGGCCTGTTCGCGCCGTACTGGCGCCCGGACGCCCGCGGCGTGATCGTCGGCCTCTCACGCTTCAACACCGTCGCCCACGTGGCGCGCGCCGCGCTCGAGGCGATCTGTTACCAGAGCAAGGACGTCGTCGACGTCATGATCGCGGACTCCGGCATCGAGCTGGAGGTGCTGCGGGTCGACGGCGGCATCACCGCCAACGAGCTGTGCATGCAGATCCAGGCCGACATCCTTGACATCGGGGTCAGCCGGCCGGTCGTCGCCGAGACGACGGCGCTGGGCGCCGCCTACGCGGCCGGACTGGCCGTCGGGTTCTGGGCCGGCACCGACGAGCTGGTCGCCAACTGGTCGGAGTCGAAACGGTGGACCCCGCAATGGTCCGACGAGGACCGCGAAGCGGGATACCACCAGTGGAAGAAGGCCGTGGAGCGCACGCTCGGGTGGGTCGAGTGAGCGCCGGGACCCGCGCCGGCCTGTCGGCCGCGCTGCAGGCCGAGCGGGCCGTGATCCGCGGCTTCGCCAAGCTGCCCGAATCGGTCGTCGCCCGACTCGGCCGGCATGCGCCGGTGAACCGCGACGGTGAGCAGCTCGCCCCCGAGATCGCGGTCGCCCTGCGGGTCATGAACCGGATCCCCGGCAACGACTTCACCCAGTACCCGGTCGAGCAGGCGCGCCGCATGCTCACCGACGAGGCGCTCGTGTTCGCCGACGTGTTCGAGGACTTCGCGGTCGAGGAGGACCTCGTGATCCCCGGCCCGGCCGGTCCCATCCCCGCGACGCGGTACCGCGCCACGACGGAGTCGAAGGGCCTGGTCGTGTACTTCCACGGCGGAGGCTGGGTGCTCGGCAGCCGCGTCAGCACCGACTCGGCCGTGCGCTTCCTGGCACGCGAGGCGGGGGTCGACATCCTCTCCGTCGACTACCGGCTGGCGCCGGAGCACCCGTTCCCGGCGGCGGTCGAGGACGCGGCCGCCGCGTGGGACTTCGCGGTCGACCACGCCCCGGGCTGGGGTGTCGACCCGACGCGCATCGTCGTGGCCGGCGACAGCGCGGGTGGCAACCTGGCGGCCGTGCTGGCGCACCACCTCCGGGGCCGCGACATCGTGCCGGTCCTGCAGCTGCTGCTCTTCCCGGTCACGGACCTGTCGACGAAGCACCCGTCCTACGCCGAGTTCCGCGAGGGCTTCTTCCTCACCGAGCAGCACATGGACTGGTACGCCGAGCGCTACCTGGCCGACCCGGCCGACGCCCTGGACCCGCGCGCCTCGCCGCTGCTGGCCGAGGACCTCAGCGGGCTGCCGCCGGCCTACGTCGCGGTGGCCGGGTTCGACCCGCTGCGCGACGAGGGCATCGCCTACGCCCGGCGGCTGGAGGAGGCGGGCGTCCGCACCACGCTGGCGCGTGAGGGATCGCTGATCCATGCGTTCATCAACATCACCGGTGTCAGCCGGACGGCCCGGGAGGCGACGGTCCGCATCGCGCGGGCGATCGAGGCGTCGATGGCGTGAGGCTGGTTGACTGGTCACCATGCGACCGGTTGCCCTGTCTCCGACCCACCGCGAGGACGCCCTGGACGCACTGGGCTCCACGCAACTCGACGTGCTCGTCATCGGCGGTGGTGTGGTCGGCGGCGGCGCTGCCCTCGACGCCGCGACGCGTGGGCTGACGGTCGGCCTGGTCGAGGCGCGAGACTTCGCGTCCGGGACCTCCAGCCGGTCGAGCAAGCTGATCCACGGTGGTCTGCGCTACCTGGAGATGCTCGACTTCCGGCTCGTGGCCGAGGCGCTGGGGGAGCGCGGCCTGATGATCGACAAGCTGGCGCCGCACCTGGTCAAGCCCGTGCCGTTCCTCTACCCGCTCACGCACCGGGTGTGGGAGCGGTTCTACGCCGGCTCCGGCGTCGCGCTCTACGACTCGATGGCGCTGCTCTCGGGCCGCTCGCGCGGCGTCCCGCACCACCGTCACCTCACCCGCACCGGAGCCCGCCGGATCATGCCGGCGCTGCGCAAGGACGCCCTGGTCGGTGCGCTGCACTACTACGACGGCCAGGTGGACGACGCCCGTCACACGATGTTCCTGTCGCGGACGGCCGCCGCGTACGGCGCCCACGTCGCCAGCCGCACGCGCGTGATCGATCTGCTGCGTGAAGGTGGCCGCGTCGTCGGCGCCCGCGTGAAGGATCTCGAGAGCGGCCGCGAGATCGACGTCCACGCCCGCCAGGTCGTCAACGCGACCGGCGTCTGGACCGACGAGACGCAGTCCTTCGCGGGGGAGCGCGGCCAGTTCAACGTGCGGGCCAGCAAGGGCATCCACCTCGTCGTGCCGCGCGACCGCATCCGTGGCGAGTCCGGCCTGATCCTGCGCACCGAGAAGTCGGTGCTGTTCGTCATCCCGTGGGGCCGGCACTGGATCATCGGCACGACCGACACGGACTGGTCGCTGAGCAAGGACCATCCGGCAGCGAGCGCCAAGGACATCGAGTACCTGCTCGAGCACGTCAACCGGGTGCTGGTCGAGCCGCTCGTGCCCGAGGACGTCGAGGGCGTGTACGCCGGGCTGCGGCCGCTGCTCGCCGGTGAGGACGAGGCCACGAGCAAGCTCTCGCGCGAGCACGCCGTCTCCACCTCGGTGCCGGGGCTGGTCGTGATCGCCGGCGGCAAGTACACGACCTACCGGATCATGGCCAAGGACGCCATCGACGCCGCGGTCCAGCAGATGAGCTCGCTGCTCGACCGGCGGGTGCCCGCGTGCGTCACCGACGACATCCCGCTGCTGGGCGCCGACGGCTACGCGGCGCTGTGGAACCGCCGGCACAGCCTGGCCGAGACCCACGGGCTGGGCGTGGGCCGGATCGAGCACCTGCTCAACCGCTTCGGCACGCTCGCCACCGAGGTGCTCGAGCTCATCGCCGAGCGCCCCGACCTGGCCGAGCCGCTCGGCGGCGCCGACGACTACCTGCGCGCCGAGGTCGTCTACGGGGTCACCCACGAGGGTGCGCGGCACCTCGACGACATCCTGGCCCGCCGGACCCGGATCTCGATCGAGACCTTCCACCGCGGCACGGAGTGTGCCGAGGAGGCGGCCGGGCTCATGGCCGAGGCCCTGGGCTGGTCCGACGCCCACCGTGAGCGCGAGGTCGACCACTACCTCAAGCGGGTGGAGGCCGAGCGCGAGAGCCAGACGATGCCCGACGACGAGACGGCCGACGCGGCGCGCATGGGCGCTCCCGATGTCGTGCCGGTCGGGCACCTGTGAGCGTCGATCCGTCGCGCGTCCTGGTCGTCGCGGCGACCAAGGTCGAGGCGGCGTACGTGCCCGAGCACCTCGAGCTCGTGCTGAGCGGGATCGGCAAGGTCGAGGCGGCGACCGTGACGGCCGCCGCGATCGCCCGGTCCCGCCCCGAGCTGGTCCTCAACGTGGGCACGGCCGGCGCCCTGAGCCCCGGGCTGACCGGTCTGTTCCTGCCCTCGACCGTGGTGAACCACGACTACTCCGCCGACGCGGTCCGGGCGCTGGGGCACGACGCCGTCGACGAGATCGAGATCGCGGGCGGCGATGGCACGGTCCTGGCCACCGGTGACCTGTTCGTGACCGATCCGGCAGTGCGCGACGCGCTCGCGCAGCGGGCTCACCTGGTCGACATGGAGGGCTTCGCGGTCGCACGCGCCGCCCAGCTGGCCGGTGTGCCGTGCCGGCTGGTCAAGATCGTGAGCGACGCCGCTGACGACTCCGCGCTCGAGTGGTCGGCCGTCGTCGACGCGTGCGCCCGGCTGATCGGTCACTGGGTCCGCGACGAGATCGGCTGACCCCGGAGAAAAGCAGAACGCCCCGGACGGATCCGGGGCGCTCTTCCTGGGGTGGATGACGGGACTTGAACCCGCGGCCACCGGCACCACAAGCCGGTGCTCTACCAACTGAGCTACACCCACCATGTGCGCCTCGCGGCGCAGCGCGACGAGTCTACCGGACGTCGCTGCCGGGTCCTACTCGGGCTGGGTGTCCGCCATGATCTCGGCGGCGATGGCGCGTGCGGTCTCGGTGTCGATGCCCGGATCGGGGGTGAAGATCGCGCGGCGGTAGTAGCGCAGCTCGTCGATGCTCTCGCGGATGTCGGCCAGGGCGCGGTGAGCCCCACCCTTCTCGGGAGCGGCGAAGTACGCCCGGGGGAACCAGCGGCGAGCCAGTTCCTTGATCGACGACACGTCGATGACGCGGTAGTGCAGGTACGACTCCAGCTCGGTCATGTCGCGGGCCAGGAAGGCGCGGTCGGTGCCGATCGAGTTGCCGGCGAGCGGCGTCTTGCCCGGCTCGGGGGAGTACTGGCGCACGTACTCGAGCACCTGCTCCTCGGCCTCGCGGACCGTGATGCCGGAGTCGAGCTCCTCGAGCAGGCCCGAGTTCGTGTGCATCGTCGTCACGACCTCGTTCATCTGCTCCAGCGCCGCCTGCGGCGGCTTGATGATCAGGTCGACCCCGTCGCCGAGGACGTTGAGGTCGTAGTCGGTCACCAGGGCCGCGATCTCGATCAGGGCGTCGTCCTGGAGCGACAGCCCCGTCATCTCACAGTCGACCCACACCAGCTTGTCATTCACCCCGCCACCCTAGTGCGCATCGGCAACGGGTGCGCCGCGCCCGGTAGGCTCTCGTCGGTACCACCCATGCTTGAGGAGCTCACGTGACGAACGACCGCCAGGCCCGCGCCGCCCGCGCCGAGCAGATGCGCAAGGAACGCCAGAAGGCCGAGCGCAAGCAGCGCAACAAGATCACCGTCGCCATCGTCGCCGTGGTCATCGTGCTCATCGCCTTGGCCGGCTGGGGCGTCAAGTCGCTCTCGGAGCAGAACGCGAAGACCACCGAGGTCATCGAGCCCAGGAACCTCGTCGACAACGGCGTGCCGTTCCCGGCGACCGAGGGAGCCGACGCCGCCCAGAAGCCGATCGTCGAGCTCTTCGAGGACTTCCTGTGCCCCGCCTGCGGCTCCTTCGAGCAGCTCAGCGGCAAGTTCCTGCAGAGCCAGGCGGCTGCCGGCGAGATCCAGCTGCGCTTCATGCCGTTCTCGTTCCTGCACAGTCAGAGCACCAACGACTACTCGCGCCGCGCCACGAACCTGGCCATGTGCGTCGTCGACGAGAAGGGCGACGAGGCGTTCTGGAAGGTGCACGACTCGCTCTACGCCGCCCAGCCGCAGGAGGGTGGCGCCGGTCCCGAGGACGCGGCACTCATCGACCTCGCCGAGCAGGCCGGCGTGACCGGCATCGAGAACTGCGTGCGCACCGAGAAGTTCGTGCCCTGGATCGACGAGATCCAGAAGACCTTCTCCGACGACCGCAAGGTCTCGGGCACCCCGTCGGTCTTCATCAACGGCAAGGAGAGCGAGGCGCGCACGCCCGACGAGCTCCAGAAGGCGATCGCCGACGCGTCGAAGTCCTGACGTGACGAACCAGCGTCGCAAGCAGTCCGCTCGCGCCGAGGCGGCTCGCCTCGAGCGCGAGCGGGCTGAACGCCGCAAGCGGCTCATCCTCACCGGCTCGATCGCCGCTGCCGCCACGGCGCTCGTCGCGGCAGCGGCGTGGGGCGTGTCGGCTCTCGCCTCGGGCGAGGACCGCGAGTTCGTGGCCCCGCGCCACGTCAGCGTCGGGACTCCCGGCTTCGCCTTCCCGGCGAAGGCCGACCCGGCCGCGCCCGTGGTCGAGGTCTACGCCGACTTCCTGTGCCCGCACTGCGCCGACTTCGCGGACTCCGACGGCGAGCGCCTGTTGAAGGAGCGCGCCGAGGCCGGCGAGATCTCCCTGCGCTTCGTCCCCATGACGATCATGGACGGCCGGGCGTCCGACGGTCCGGCCCACGACGTCATGAACGCGGCGGTCTGCGCGGCGGACGTCCAGGGTCCCGAGGGGTTCTGGGCGATGCACACGGCGCTGTTCGCCGCCGGTCTCCACGAGGACGGGTCCGCGCCGTCGAGCACGGAGCTCACCGCGATCGCGCAGGATGCGGGTGCCCAGGGCATCGACGCGTGCATCGACGAGGGCCGGTTCGTCCCCTGGCTGAGCGAGCCGCGCGACGCGGCGCGCGACCGCGGGGTCACCGGGACCCCCACCGTGCTGGTCGACGGCGAGAAGGTCGACGAGCCCACGGCCGCGAAGCTGCAGGCCGCGATCGACGCGGCCTGAGGCTCAGCTCACCAGCGCAGCTCGATCTCCAGCTCGTTCTCCTCGCCGATCTCGATCTCGACCGAGAGCTCGACCTCGTCGGGCACGTCGACCGTGATGCGGTTGTCACCCTTGATGAACTCCACGGAGTTGTGGCGCGCGAGCGCGTCGGCGAGGGCGTGCAGCTTCGCGGCGGCCTCCTCGCGGCGCAGGCGCTGGGTCTGGTCGAGCTCGAAGAGGTCCACGGTCATGCCTTTCGTTGACGGATCTGCGCGCCCGGCAGGATTCGAACCTGCGACCTAGAGATTAGAAGGCTCTTGCTCTATCCAGCTGAGCTACGGGCGCTCGGGGCCAGACTATCGGGGCGGGCCGGTGTCTCCGCGGCGCTCTAGGCTGTTGCCCGTGACGACGACCGAGGCGCTGGCACTGCCTCCCGAGGTGGACCCCCTGCGCCAGCGCGGCCGCACGCTCCTGGTCGTCCTGGTGTGGATCGCCGCCCTGGTCGGCGCGGGCGGCGCGGTGTTCTTCGCGTCGACCTCCGGCTCGGTCGCCGGCGCGTCGATCGCGCTGGTCTACGCGCTCATCCCGCTGCCCGTCGCCCTGTTCGCCTACTGGTGGCTCGACCGGGTCGAGCCCGAGCCGTTCCGCTACAAGGCCGCCGCCTTCGTGTGGGGCGCGGTCATCGCCGTCGGCATCGCGCTGCCGGTCGAGATCGCGATGTCCCGACTCGGCATGAACGAGGACTGGCTCACGGCGCTCGGCGCGCCCGTGGCCGAGGAGTTCGCCAAGGGCCTGTTCGTCGTGCTGACGCTCGTGCGGGTGCGCCGGATCATCGACGGGGTCCTCGACGGCCTCATCGTCTCGGGCCTGGTCGCGCTGGGCTTCGCGGCGATGGAGAACGTCGGCTACTACGCCGCCAGCTACCTCGGATTCGACGAGGTGCCGTACTCCGGCGCCGAGATGGCCACCGCGACGTTCGTGGTCCGGGGCCTGTTCAGCCCCTTCGCCCACCCGCTGTTCACCTCGGCCATCGGCATCGCGATGGGCCTGGCCGTCCACCGCTCGTCGCGGGTGCAGCGCTGGGGCCTGCTCGCGCTGGGCTACGTCGTCAGCGTCGGCCTGCATGCGCTCTGGAACGGCGCCATCGTGGTCGGCGGCGGCATCGGATTCCTGCTGGCCTACATCGTGCTGGCGGCCCTGCTGCTGGGCTTGGGCGTCACGGCCGTCGTGCTGCGCATGCGCCAGCTCGACATCCTGGCCCGGGCGCTGACCGACATCGCCCGTCGCGGGTGGATCCATCCGGCCGAGGTGCCGTGGCTCGTCCGGTTCGGCCGGCGGCGCCAGGCCAGGGTCTACGCGGCGCACTACGGACCCGTGGCCGTCGAGGCCGTGAAGCGGTACCAGCGGCTCGCGACCGAGGTCGCCTTCCTGCACGACGCGGTGATGACGGGCGTGGCCAAACCGGGCGGACCCGACCGCACGTACGCACTGCTGGACCGGATGTGGCACCTGCGCCCGTTCCTGCGCCTGCCCCCGGCTCTTCCGCCGGGCGTGAGGTAGTCACGCGTCGATTCGGTGAGGCTCGGTACCGGACGGTACGATCAGGCCCATGGATTATCGCGTCAAGGACCTGTCCCTCCACGAGTACGGCCGCAAGGAGATCGAGCTCGCGGAGCACGAGATGCCCGGCCTCATGGCCATGCGTGAGCGTTACGGGGACAGCAAGCCTCTGGCCGGCGCCCGTATCGCCGGCTCGCTGCACATGACGATCCAGACGGCGGTGCTCATCGAGACCCTGACCGCGCTGGGCGCCGACGTCCGCTGGGCGACCTGCAACATCTTCTCCACCCAGGACCACGCAGCTGCCGCGGTCGTCGTCGGGCCGAACGGCACGCCGGACGATCCGCAGGGCACGCCGGTCTTCGCGTGGAAGGGCGAGACGCTCGCCGAGTACTGGGACGAGGCCGAGAAGGTCTTCGACTTCACCGACGAGCAGGGTGCCGAGTGCGGCCCCAACGTGCTGCTCGACGACGGTGGCGACATCACGATGCTGCTGCACCTGGGCGTCGAGTTCGAGAAGGCCGGCGCCGTTCCCCCGCAGGACAGCACCGACAACGAGGAGTTCAAGGAGGTGCTGCGCGTCCTGGCCCGCTCGCTGGAGACGAAGCCGCAGCACTGGACGAACATCGCCAAGGACATCAAGGGCGTCTCCGAGGAGACGACCACCGGCGTGCTGCGCCTGTACGACCGCTTCCGTGAGGGCACGCTGCTCTTCCCGGCGATCAACGTCAACGACTCGGTCACCAAGAGCAAGTTCGACAACAAGTACGGCTGCCGCCACTCGCTGATCGACGGCATCAACCGCGCCACCGACGTCATGATCGGCGGCAAGGTCGCGGTCGTGTGCGGTTACGGCGACGTCGGCAAGGGCTCCGCGGAGTCGCTGCGCGGCCAGGGCGCTCGCGTCATCGTCACCGAGATCGACCCGATCTGCGCGCTGCAGGCCGCGATGGACGGCTACGAGGTCAAGCGCCTCGAGTCGGTCGTCGAGTACGCCGACATCTTCATCACCACGACGGGCAACTTCGACATCATCCGGGTCGAGCACTTCGAGAAGATGAAGCACCAGGCGATCGTCGGCAACATCGGCCACTTCGACAACGAGATCAACATGGCCGGTCTGGCCAAGATCCCCGGCATCGTCAAGGACGAGATCAAGCCGCAGGTTCACCAGTGGATCTTCCCCGACGGCAAGAAGATCATCGTGCTGTCCGAGGGACGCCTGCTGAACCTGGGCAACGCGACGGGCCACCCGTCGTTCGTGATGTCGAACTCGTTCACGAACCAGGTCCTCGCGCAGATCGAGCTGTTCAGCAAGGCCGACCAGTACGAGCTGGGCGTGCACGTGCTGCCCAAGCACCTCGACGAGGAGGTCGCTCGCCTGCACCTCGATGCCCTCGGCGTCGAGCTGACCGAGCTGACCAAGGAGCAGGCCGAGTACCTCGGCGTCGACGTGGCGGGTCCGTACAAGTCGGACCACTACCGCTACTGAGCATGTCGCAACGTCGCCCCAAGCACGATCGGGTGCTCGTCGTCGACGACGATGCGTCGTTGGCGGAGATGCTCACGATCGTCCTTGAGGGCGAGGGATTCCGGACGTCCGTCTGTCACACCGGCGACGCGGTGATGGAGGCGTTCGAGGAGTTCAAGCCCGACGTGGTCCTGTTGGACCGGATGCTCCCGGGTCTGGACGGCATGGAGGTGTGCCGCCAGATCCGGGAGGTCTCGGGCGTCCCGATCGTGATGCTGACCGCCAAGGGCGAGACGCGTGACATCGTCGACGGCCTCGAGGTCGGAGCCGACGACTACCTCACCAAGCCGTTCCGCAACAGCGAGCTGATCGCCCGCATCCGGGCGCGCCTGCGTCGGCGCGATCCGCTCGGCGGGCGGATCGAGTTCGGTGGCATCGTGCTCGACCCGCAGGCGCACACGGTCACGCGGGACGGGCGTCCGGTCTCGCTGACCCCGCTTGAGTTCGACCTGCTGGCCTGCCTGATCTCGGCGCCCGAGCAGGTCTTCAGCCGCGAGGTGCTGCTGCAGAAGGTGTGGGGCTACCACCACCCCGGCGACACGAAGCTCGTGAACGTCCACATGACGCGCCTGCGGCAGAAGATCGAGGACGAAGCCGAGAACCCGCAGGTCATCCGCACGGTGCGCGGCATCGGCTACCAGGCGATCGACCCGGCGTCCCGCTGATGCGTCGGCTCGTGGGGCTGTGGCGCCGCTCGCTGCGCACCCGGGTCGTCATCAACACGGTGCTGCTGAGCACGGCCGTCATCCTGATCGTCGGCTGGGCGCTGCTGCACGACGTGGCCGGCGGCCTGGCCGAGAACCGCCGTGACGCCGCGATCGGCGAGGCGCGCGCCGGCCTGGAGCAGGCCCAGTCCCAGCTCGACGCCGCGGTCGACAGCGAGCCCACCCGCCAGTCGCCGGCGCTGACGCAGCTGGTCGACGCGCTGGCGGCGACCCGCGGCGAGAACCGCTCCTACGAGCTGGTCCTCCAGGGTCCTCTGGCCGAGGCCGGGGGAGCGCCCGTGCGGGCGTCGGGCAACGTCGGCATCGACGACGTGCCCGCCGACCTGGCTCGGCAGGTGTCCTCCGAGCAGGGCATCTTCTGGACGTTCTCGGAGCTGTCGATCTTCGGCACGGGCGACGTGCCGGTGGTCACGGTCGGCGGCCGGGTGACCGCACCGGGCTCGAACGACCGGTACGCGCTCTACTACGTGTTCTCGATGGCCGACCAGCAGGAGACGCTCGGGCTCGTCCGCACCGCGCTGCTGGCCGGTGGCGCGGGTCTGCTGGTCATGGTGACGCTCGTCGCGGGGCTGGTCGCGCGTCAGGTCGTCGAGCCGGTCCGGCTGGCCCGGCGCATCGCCGAGCGGTTCGCCGCCGGCAACCTCGAGCAACGCATGCACGTCAAGGGCGAGGACGACATCGCCCGGCTGAGCACGTCCTTCAACCAGATGGCCGAGAGCCTGCAGAGCCAGATCCGCCGTCTCGAGAACCTGTCCCGGCTGCAACAGCGGTTCGTCTCGGACGTCTCCCACGAGCTGCGCACGCCCCTGACGACGGTCCAGATGGCCGGTCAGGTGCTGTACGAGGCGCGCACGGGCTTCGACCCCCAGACGGCGCGGGCGGCCGAGCTGCTGCAGACCGAGGTCGGCCGGTTCGAGGCGCTGCTGTCGGACCTGCTGGACCTGAGCCGCTTCGACGCCGGCGCCGCCACCTTGGAGACCGACCCGGTGGACCTCGCGGCGGTGGCCCGCGCCGCCGCCGCGGACGACGTGCTGAAGCGTGCGGGCATCGTGGGCCACGCCCGCGGTGTCGAGCGGCCGGCGATCGTCGAGGCCGACATCCGCCGCGTCGACCGGATGGTGCGCAACCTCATCACCAACGCGGCCCGCTACAGCGAGTCCGAGGACGTCGACGTGATCGTGTCCCAGGCCGACGACCGGGTCTCGCTGGCCGTCCGCGACTACGGCGTCGGCATGGAGCCCGACGTGGTCCGCCGGGTCTTCGACCGCTTCTGGCGCGGTGATCCCGCGCGCTCGCACGGCGGCACGGGACTGGGCCTGGCGATCGCGCGGGAGGACGCGGCCCTGCACGGCGGGACGCTCGAGGTGTGGTCACGCCCCGGCGAGGGCACCGAGTTCATCCTGACCCTGCCGCGGGTGGCGGGGGAGCGCGTGTGGGAGCCCGTCACGGCGTCGGTGTTCGCATGAGGGCGCAGCGGGCGGCCCTGGTGCTGACGATCGTCGCCGCCGTGCTGGCGGGATGCACGGGCATCCCGACCTCCGGCCCGGTCGAGAGGGTCGAGGACGAATCGGGGTTCGGTGAGAGCACGGTCCGCTACACGCCGGCGGGGCCGGCGCCCCACGCGACCGAGGCCCAGATCGTGCGTGGCTTCCTGGACGCCATGCTGGCCTATCCGGTCACGCACCGGGTCGCGGCCGAGTACCTGACCCCGGAGGCCGCCGATGAGTGGCGCCCCGGGCAGAGCACCACGGTGTACACGGGGGCGGAGGTGTCCTCCGACCGCGTGGGTGCGGGGCGGATCGACCTGACCGCCGACGTGCGCCTCGACGCCCAGGGCCGGCTGAGCCGGGTGGCGGCGTCGCGACGGTGGGATCTCGACCTGCAGCGGATCGACGGCCAGTGGCGCATCGCAACCCCGCCCGACGGCGTGCTGGTGAGCCGGGACTGGTTCGAGGACTACGTCCGCACGTTCGACCTGTACTTCCTCGATCCGACCGGGAGTCACCTGGTGCCCGTGCCCGTCCATGAGGTCGTCGGCGATCAGCTGGCGACGTCGCTGATGACCAGCCTGGCCATCGGGCCGCAGTCCGGCTCGGCGCCGGGGCTCACGACGGCCGTCCCGCCCGTCCAGGACCTGCGCGCCTCCGTCCCGGTGGTGGACGGGGTGGCGCAGATCGAGTTCTCGACGCGGGTCGGCGATCTGGCGCCCGGGGTGCAGAAGCGTCTCTCGGCCCAGGTGGCGTGGACGCTGCGTCAGGTTCCTGTCGTGACCGACGTCCAGATCACCGGTGGCGGCACGGTCGTCGCGCCCGCGGGTGAACCGGTCCAGGACGCCGGCGGATGGACCTCCTTCGGACCCGACAAGTCGCGTCGCTGGGCCACCGTCGTGCTCGACGGTGGCGTCCAGCAGGTCGGACCGCGCTCCCGCGAGCCGCTGGCGGGGGACTGGGGCTCGAACGACGCCGGTGCGTCGATGGTCACGGCGGACGACGAGCGGGTCGTGGCCATCTGGCGCGATCGGGCCCGTGTGTCGACCGCGAACGGAGCGGACCCCGTCGAGATCACCGGAGAGCGGTTCCTGCGCCCGATCCTGGACATCGACGGGAACGCATGGTTGGTCGACCGGCCGGCCGGCCGGACCCGCGTCCGGGTGCATGACGGCGAGTCCTTCGTCGGCGTCCCGGCGCCCGACCTGCCGGGACTCTCGTCGTTCGCGATCTCGCCCGACGGAGCTCGGTACGCGGCGACGGCCGATGGCCGGTTGTTCGTCGGCGGGGTCGAGCGACGCGAGGGTCGCGTCGTGGGCCTGACCGACGCGACCCGGCTGGCGACCGCGGCCGGAGCCCGTCAGGTCGTGTGGGTCGACGGCTCGCGCGTAGCCCATCTGGGGCCGCCGGGCAGTCAGGTGCATTCGCTGCGGATCGACGGCACCGAGGCGGTCGACGCCTGGCCCGGCGGCGGCCAGCTCCTGCCGGACATCGAGCCGGTCGCCCTCGTGGCGACGGCGGCGGCCGACTCGGACCTGTACCTGCTCGACAGCGAGGGCGGCCTGTGGATGCTCGACCGGACCCGTTGGGTCGCGGTGGACATCGACGCCGCACGCGGGATCGCCTGACTCGTCCACAGCCGGCGTGCGCGGGCTGGCTGGGCGTCCGGTCCCGAGGTCAGACTGGCCGGGTGCGCGGGTGGTGGCAGGCGGCGGCCGATCTGGTCCTGGGGGTCTGCTGCCCGCTGTGCGGGGCGCCCGGTCTGCACGCGTGCCGAGCGTGTGTCACTGCGATCGCACCCGATCCGGTCCTGCTGGACGTCGGCGACATCTCGGTGGCGGTCGCGGGTGTCCACCAGGGACCGCGACGCGAGGCGTTGTTGGCCTGGAAGGTCGGTGGGGCGGCGAGCCTGGATCCGTTGATGGCCCACCACCTGGCGGCGGCCGTGGTGTCCCTGATCGGCGAGACCTCCTCGCTGGCCCTCGTGCCGGTGCCGTCGACCCGGCGTTCGCGCCGTGAGCGCGGTCGCGACCTCGTCACCGACCTGGCCGCGGCGACGGCGCGCACGCTCGTCGGCGTGGGTGTCGACGCGCAGGTCCGCCCGGTGCTGCGACTGCGCCGCCAGACGCGCGACCAGCACGCGCTGAGCCGGCGCGAACGGGCGCTCAACGTCGCCGGATCGATGGTGGCGCAGCGGGCGCCGAGCGGCCCCGTGGTGGTCGTCGACGACGTCCTCACGACCGGCTCGACCCTGCTCGAGGCGGTGCGCGCGCTGGCTGAAGCCGGGGCGTTCCCGATCCTCGGTGCAGCCGCAGTCGTGACTGCGCAGGCGGGTTCCTCACCGGTGGCGAGTCACCCCGACGACGGACTACGGTCGAGGTAGGGCGAGACGTTTCGGGACTCGCATTCGAGCAAGGAGACGAACATGGAAATCGTGGTCACCGGTCGCAACAGTGAGATCTCGGAGAAGTTCCGCAACCATGTCGCCGAGAAGCTCCAGCGGATCGAGAAATTCGACAGCCGCCAGCGGATCAGCCGGGTCGAGGTCGAGGTGACGCACGAGAAGAACCCGCGTCAGCCGGAGACCGCCGCCCGCGTCGAGATGACGCTCCGCTCGCGCGGCCCCGCCGTCCGGGTGGAGGCCAGCTCCACGGACCAGCACTCGGCCCTGGACGCCGCGGTCGACAAGCTCGAGACCCGCCTGCGCAAGGTCGTCGAGCGCAAGCGCAGCCACCGCGACAAGCACCGTCCCGAGTCCATCGCGGCGGCCACGGCCGACCTCCCCGTGGCCGACTTCGACGAGCTGGACGACACCGTGGAGTCCGACATCCGCAAGGTCGGACCGCTCGAGGTCGAGGGCGACGGCCCGCTCGTCGTGCGCGAGAAGGAGCACGTGTCCGAGGCGATGACCCTGGATCAGGCCCTCTACGAGATGGAGTTGGTCGGGCACGACTTCTACCTCTTCGTGGAGAAGGACTCGATGAAGCCGAGCGTCGTCTACCGCCGCAAGGGATACGACTACGGCGTGATTCGCCTGACGGTCGAGGGCTAACCTTCGGACGTGGCATGATCGGACCCGTGACTGCACACGGGGATGCCATCCGGGTCCTGCTCGTCGACGACCAAGAGTTGTTCCGACGTGGCGTGACCATGGTTCTCGGCGCCGACGGGGGGTTCGAGATCGAGGACGTCGACGACGGTGACGCCGCGTTGGAACGCATCGCGGAGGAGCCGTTCGACGTCGTCCTCCTCGACGTGCGGATGCCTCGCCGCAGCGGCGTCGAGATCTGTGGCGCGATCAAGGAGACCGCACCCACGACCGGCATCATCATGCTCACGGCCAGCGACGACGAGGCCGACCTGTACGAGTCGATCAAGGCCGGCGCCGCCGGGTACCTGCTGAAGGACGGCTCGACGTACGACCAGGTCGCCGAGGCGGTCAAGCTCGTCGCGGCCGGTCAGTCGTTGATCAGCCCCAGCATGGCCACGAAGCTGCTCGACGAGTTCGTGCACATGGCCAAGGGCCCGGCGCCGGCCACGACCCTGACCGCGCGCGAGCTGCAGGTGCTGCGCCTGGTCGCTCACGGCAAGAGCAACCGCGACATCGCCGGTGAGCTCTTCATCAGCGAGAACACGGTCAAGAACCACATCCGGAACATCCTCGAGAAGCTGCAGATGAAGTCGCGGATGGAGGCGGCCATGTACGCCGTCCGCAGCAAGCTCATCGACGACGTTCTGTGACGGCGCGCCTCTCGGCGCTGCAGGCTCGGCGCATCGCGCTCGGAGCGCAGGGGTTCACCCGCGCGCAGCCCGAGCAGGTGCGCCGCGAGCACGTGGCCCGGGTGGCGCGCCGCCTGGGCTTCTTCCAGATCGACTCCGTCAACGTCCTGCAGCGGGCGCACTACCTGCCGCTGTACTCGCGGCTGGGTCCTTACGACACCGATCTGCTGCATCGGGCCGCCGGCCGGGCGCCGCGGCTGCTGTTCGAGTACTGGGCGCACGAGGCCGCGCTCGTCGACGTCGACCTGTGGCCGGCGATGCACCACAAGATGCGCTCGGGGCGGGGCATGTGGGGCGGGATGGCCCG
This sequence comes from Aeromicrobium duanguangcaii, assembly GCF_024508295.1. Lineage (NCBI taxonomy): Bacteria > Bacillati > Actinomycetota > Actinomycetes > Propionibacteriales > Nocardioidaceae > Aeromicrobium > Aeromicrobium duanguangcaii. The sequence goes on from NZ_CP101990.1 coordinate 841,847, forward strand.
CGCCGTCCAGGAGAACCCCGAGCTGATCGACCAGGTCGAGGCGGCCGTCGCGCGATCAGGCCCGATCACGGCGCGTGAGCTGGAGGCCCGGCTCGGCGCGCAGGAGCGCGACCGGACGCACTGGGGCTGGAACTGGTCGCAGACCAAGCAGGCGCTGGAGTACCTGTTCTTCGTGGGGCGCCTGTCGTCCGCCCGGCGCAACGCCGCCTTCGAGCGCGAGTACGACCTGCCCGAGCGGGTGCTGCCGGCCCGGGTGCTCGCGCTCCCGGAGCCTTCGGACGAGGAGGCGCACCTGACGCTCGTGAGCCATGCGGCACAGGCCCTGGGCGTCGCCACGGTGCAGTGCCTGCGGGACTACTTCCGGCTGGCGCCCGCTCCGACCGCGGCAGCGGTCAGTGCCCTGGTGGCGGACGGCGTCCTCGAGCCGGTGACCATCGAGGGCTGGAAGCGACCGGCCTACCTGCACGCCGAGGCCGCGCGTCCCCGTCGGGTCGAGGCGCGGACCCTGCTCAGTCCCTTCGACCCCCTCGTCTTCGAGCGCACGCGCACCGAGCGGCTCTTCGACTTCCGCTACCGCATCGAGATCTACGTGCCCCAGGAGAAGCGCGTGCACGGCTACTACGTCCTGCCCTTCCTGCTGGGCGACCGGATCGTCGCGCGCGTGGACCTCAAGGCGGACCGCGCGTCCGGGCGGCTGCTGGTGCTCGGGTCGTTCGCCGAGCCCGGCGCCCCCGCCGAGACGGCCCGTGAGCTGGGGCAGGAACTGCTGCGACTGGCCGGCTGGCTGGGCCTGGGCGAGGTCGAGGTTCGTCCACGAGGTGATCTGGCCGCGATGCTGGCGCCGGAGTGTGCCACCGCGCACTAGGATGATCGGGTGCCGAAGATCATCGACAGTATCCTGCGTGCGGGCGAGGGCAAGATCCTCAAGCGCCTCGACCGCATCGCCGACCAGGTCAACGCCCTGAGCGACGAGTTCGCCGCCATGAGCGACGCCGAGCTGCGCGCCATGACCGACGAGTTCAAGGAGCGGCTGGCCGGCGGCGAGTCGCTCGACGACCTGCTGCCCGAGGCGTTCGCCACGGTCCGCGAGGCCGCCTCGCGCGTGCTGGGGCAGCGACACTTCGACGTCCAGCTGCTCGGTGGCGCCGCACTGCACCTGGGCAACATCGCCGAGATGAAGACCGGTGAGGGCAAGACCCTCGTCGCGACCCTCCCGTCGTACCTGAACGCCCTGACCGGCAAGGGCGTCCACGTGGTCACGGTCAACGACTACCTGGCCACCTACCAGTCCGAGATGATGGGCCGCGTCCACCACTTCCTCGGCCTGACGGTCGGCGTCGTCGTGGCCGGCCAGACGCCCGCGCAGCGCCGCGAGGCCTACGCCTGCGACATCACGTACGGCACGAACAACGAGTTCGGCTTCGACTACCTGCGCGACAACATGGCCGACAGCCTGGACGAGTGCGTCCAGCGCGGCCACCACTTCGCGATCGTGGATGAGGTCGACTCGATCCTCATCGACGAGGCCCGCACGCCGCTGATCATCTCGGGCCCCACCGAGGACGAGGTCAAGTGGTACGGCGAGTTCGCCCGCATGATCGACGCGATGCGGATCGACGAGCACTACGAGGTCGACGAGAAGAAGCGCACCGTCGCCGTCACCGAGAAGGCCATCGACGTCGTCGAGGACCAGCTCGGCATCGCGAACCTGTACGACGCGGTCAACACGCCGCTGATCGGCTTCCTGAACAACGCCGTCAAGGCCAAGGAGCTGTTCAAGCGCGACAAGGACTACGTCGTCATCGACGGCGAGGTCCTGATCGTCGACGAGCACACCGGCCGCCTGCTCGAGGGGCGCCGCTACAACGAGGGCCTGCACCAGGCGATCGAGGCGAAGGAGGGCGTGCGGATTCGCGAGGAGTACCAGACGCTCGCCACCATCACGCTGCAGAACTACTTCCGCCTGTACGACAAGCTCTCGGGCATGACCGGCACGGCCATGACCGAGGCCGCCGAGTTCGACAAGATCTACAAGCTGGGCGTCGTCCCGATCCGCACGAACAAGCCGGTGCGGCGCGACGACCTGCCCGACCTCGTCTACCGCACCGAGGACGCGAAGTTCAACGCCGTCGTCGACGACATCGCCGAGCGCCACGAGAAGGGCCAGCCGGTCCTGGTGGGCACCACGAGCGTCGCCAAGAGCGAGCGGCTCAGCAAGATGCTCAAGAAGAAGGGCATCGCGCACGAGGTCCTCAACGCCAAGCAGCACGACCGTGAGGCCGCGATCGTCGCGCGCGCCGGTCACCAGGGCGCCGTCACCGTCGCCACGAACATGGCCGGCCGCGGTACCGACATCATGCTCGGCGGCAGCGTCGAGTTCCTGGCCGACGCCGAGCTGCGCAGCAAGGGGCTCGACCCGGTCGAGACGCCCGAGGAGTACGAGGCCGCCTGGCCCGAGACCCTCGAGCGCATCGAGAAGCAGGTCGCTGCCGAGAAGGAGCAGGTCATCGCCGCCGGTGGCCTCGCGGTGATCGGCACCGAGCGGCACGAGTCGCGCCGTATCGACAACCAGCTGCGTGGCCGCTCGGGCCGTCAGGGCGACCCGGGCCTGACCCGGTTCTACCTGTCGCTCGAGGACGACCTGATGCGCCTGTTCAAGGGCGAGTGGGTCAACTGGATCCTGCAGACGATGAAGATCCCCGACGACGTGCCGATCGAGAACAAGCGCGTCACGAAGTCGATCGCGTCGGCGCAGGGACTGGTCGAGGCGCAGAACTTCGAGACCCGCAAGAACATCCTGAAGTACGACGACGTCATGAGCGCCCAGCGCGAGGTCGTCTACTCCCAGCGCCGTCGCGTTCTCGAGGGCGAGGACCTCGAGCCGCGCGTGCGTCAGATGATCGAGGACGTCACCGGCGCCTACGTCACGGCCGCCACGCAGGGCTACTCCACGACGTGGGAGCTCGACAAGCTCTGGACCGCGCTGCGCACCCTCTACCCGATCTCGCTCGAGCCCGACCAGGTCGTCGACGAGGTCGGCGGACTGGAGCGTCTCGATGCCCCGACGCTGCGCAAGCTGGTCGTCGAGGACGCGCTGGCCGCGTATGACAAGCGCGAGGCCGAGCTCGGCAACGAGGTCGCCCGTGAGCTCGAGCGCCGGGTCGTGCTGAGCGTGCTCGACCGCAAGTGGCGCGAGCACCTCTACGAGATGGACTACCTCCGCGAGGGCATCGGCCTGCGCGCGTACAGCCAGCGCGACCCGCTGGTCGAGTACCAGCGCGAGGGCTATGACCTGTTCAACGCGATGATGGAGGGCATCTCCGAGGAGTCGGTGGGCTACCTGTTCAACCTGAGCGTCGAGGTCGAGGTCGAGGAGGGCGACGACGACGACGCCCCGCAGATCATGGCCAAGGGCCTCGAGCCGGACACGACGCCCAAGCAGCTGTCGTACTCGGCCCCGTCGGAGGACGGCTCGGCGATCGCGGTGGACGAGTCGGTCGAGGTCGATGACGACGAGCTCGACGCCAACGAGGTCGCCCGCCAGAACAAGGCCAAGGAGGCCGCTCGCCGCAAGGCGAAGGCCGCTCGTCAGTCGCGCAAGAAGAACCGCTGACTCAGGCCCACGCGGCTGCGGTGCAGCGCCAGGTCGTGCGCCCCTGATGGTCACGACCGCGCTGCAGCCGCACCGCGATCGCGTGGGAGCGACCGCGGTGAACCATGCGTGCGGCGATCTCGGCGGCTCCGTCGTCGACCATCGCGATGTGCACCGAGACGACTCGCGGGCTGTGGCGCGCGCCGCCGGCGACGAACCGTGCGGTCACGTACTCGTGCAGCTGCTCGTACACGTCGCGGCTCAGCCACGCGCCGAGCTGCCGCGGCGGTCGCACGCCGGTGATGACCTCGGCCAGCGCCTGCGTGAATCGCGCGCACCGGTGACGCAGCTCGCGGGCGTCGCCGCGCTCGACCGGCACCGGTAGCAGCGGAGGCGACGGCGGGAAGGGCAGCGGCACCTGGTGCGGCGCGAACGGGTCGGTGGCGAGTGCGGTGGCGGTGATCATCGTGCTCCTGGTGGGTCGAGTCGCTGGCCGGGATGGATGAGGTCGGGGTCGGGGCCGATGACGTCGCGGTTGGCGTGGTGCCACCGGGCGACCTCGGCGACGGTCGCGTCGTCGTCGGCGCCGGGGGAGTGGTCGCGGACGATCGACCACAGGGACTCGCCCGCGACGACGACGTGGACCTCAGCGGCCGGCGGCGTCGAGCGGTGCGCGGTCGGCGCCTGCGTCAGTGGCCGCTCCGGCAGCGCCAGGCCGTCCAGGGCTCCCTGGGGGGAGCCGGCCCGGGCGGGCGTCGCCGTCGCGACGACGGCCCCGGTGACCAGCAGCGCACGCAGCAGCGGCGGGCCGAGTCGTGCCGCGAGCCGGCGATCGATGAGCGCCAGCGCGAGCCCCAGCAGCCACCACAGGACCCAGACCGCCAGGACGGCGGCCAGCAGCCAGCGCAGCGCGGTCTCCCACCCCAGCGTCGACAGATCGTCCATGCGCATCCCCGATCCATGGCGTCGGATGAACTCCGATGCATGCATTTGACGCCATATGACGTCGTGACCAGAGAAGCGCATGCCGAAGCGCCGCGTCAATGACGCGGGTGCGGGGATGTGGACAGGCGCTAGCGCGCGGTCTGGGCCCGGCGCAGGCGCTGGTTCTCGAGCCGCAGCCGTTCGAGCTCGGCCTCCAGTGCCAGGACCCGCTCGATGCCCGCCAGGTTCAGGCCCTCGGCCAGGAGGTCGCGAATGCGCCTCAGTCGCCGGATGTCCGCGCGGCTGTAGCGGCGGGTGCCACCGGCGGTGCGGTCCGGCTCGAGCAGGCCGCGACGCTCGTAGACCCGCAGGTTCTGCACCTGCATGGCGACCATCTCGGCGGCCACGGAGATGGCGTACACGCCGGTCTCGTCGTCCTCACGCATCGTCGTCCCTCCTGTCACCTGCATCGTACTTGACAAGGAATATGAAACGGGCAATATACGTTTCAATCAGCGGGAACCACCCCGATCACCGTGAGGAGGAGACGAACATGATGATTCGTTCGACCGACCCGTTCCGTGAGTTCGACCGGCTCACCCAGCAGCTCTTCGGCACCACCAACCGCCCCGCGGTCATGCCCATGGACGCATGGCGCGAGGGCGACACCTTCGTGGTCGAGTTCGACCTGCCCGGTGTGTCCAAGGAGAGCATCGACCTCGACATCGAGCGCAACGTCCTGACCGTGCGCGCCGAGCGCGTCGTCGGCAACGGCGACTGGGAGATGCTCGCCACCGAACGCGCTCGCGGCATGTTCAGCCGCCAGCTGGTCCTGGGCGACAATCTGGACCTCGACCGCATCGAGGCCGCCTACGACGACGGCGTCCTGCGGCTGAGCATCCCCGTCGCCGAGCGGGCCAAGCCGCGCAAGATCGAGATCACCGGAACGACGAAGGACGACCAGGCCGCCATCGGCGTCTGATCGATCCACCGACACCGTAGGGCCTCCCATCGGGAGGCCCTACGGTGTCTTCATGCGTTGGGACCGACTGTTCACCGATCTCGAGGGCGCCGCGGTGGATGCCCACGCAGAAGAGCGGGACGCCCTGGCCGAGGACCTGCGCGACGAGCAGTGGTCACGACTGTCCTGGACCGACCTGCTGGGCGGGCCGGACGTCCGCCTGGAGGTGGCCGGTCTCGGCGAGATCAGGGGTCGCGTGGTCGGCGTGGGCGACGTGGTTCTCGTGGAGGACGGCCTGCGCACGATCGTGGTCCTGCCCGAGGCGATCGTCGCGATCAGCGGATCGGACGGCCGTGCGTCGGCCGCCCCGGCGCTGCGCCGGACGCGCGGTCAGCTGGCTCGTGCCCTGCGGGACGCCGGTGCGCGGGTGCGCGTCGTCCGCCGTGACGGCCGAGCGGTCGAGGGGGTCGTGGCGGCCGTCGGGTCGGACTTCGTGCAGATCACCGCGACCGGCCGGAGCGTCAGTCTGCCGTGGGCGTCGATTGCGGCTCTCGAGGAGCGCTGACCTCGGTGTCGCGCGCCGTCCGCTCGTACTGGCGGGCGATGTAGTCCTCGAGCGCGCTGGCCTCGATGCGCCACATCTTGCGGCCACCGACCTGGAACCCGCGCAGCTCGCCGGACTTGAGCAGGCTCCAGACGACCCGCACGTCGACCTTGAGCGTCTCGGCGACGTCGTTCGCGGTGAGGAACTGGTGCTCGGGAGCCATGGCGTCATTCTCACACGGTGCCCCGCGGACGAGGCGCAGGTCACGACCGGACTGTGGACGAACGGTGGCACCGGGTCCGCGTGACCCCGTATGCATGCCTCATGCATGTCACGGGGGGTGACACGCCCCGGCGCACCAGCGCCCGGCGCACCTCGATCTCCAGATGGCGCAATCCGCGACTCCTGATGGGCGCCGTCCTGGTGCTGACGTCGGCCGTCGCAGGCGGCTGGCTCGTCGCGACCGCGCGCGACTCGACCGACTACTGGCTGGTGCGCGCCGAGGTGAAGGCCGGCGAGCCGGTCCGCGCCGACCAGTTGGCGCCGGTGTCGGGACGGGTCGAGGCGGCGGGGGCGGACGCCCTCCTGCCCATCGAGTACGGCGTGCCGCGCGGCGTCTGGTCGCGCGACGTCGGAGCGGGCACCCTGATGACGCGCGACGCGGTGCACCGCGGGGTCGAGCCGGGCCGCCAACTGGCGATGGCTCTCACCGCGGGGTCGGCTCCACCCGATCTGGAGACGGGGGACCGGGTGGACGTGTGGGCCGGTCCGGGCGAGACGGGCGACGGCACGGTCTCGACCCGTCGGGTGCTGGCCGACGTCGCCGTCGTCACCGTGTCGGCTCCGGACGGGACGGGATCGCGCACGCTCGTCGTCGACACGGATCGACGCGGTCCCGACGCCGAGGTCGTCGACGCGGTCGCCCGCGGCCGGCTGAGCGTGGTGCGCGTCCCGTGACCGACCTCGTGCGGGTCGCCGTCGCCGCCTGCGGAGCCTCCTGGGAGGCCGCGGTGCTCGACGAGATCGAGCGCGACCCCCGCCTGCTCCTGGTGCGGCGCTGCGTCGACGTGGCCGATCTGCTCGCGACGGCCGGCACGCACCGGATCGACGTCGCCCTGCTGGCCGTCGAGGCGCCCGGCCTGGACGCCGCCGTCGTGGACCGCCTCGCCGAGTCGGGTGTGCGGGCGGCGACGGTCGAGGCCGACGGCACGCACCTGGGCATCGAGCACGCGGCGCGGCTGGGCGATCTCGCGGCGATGGGCGCCGTGCCGGTGCAGCCGCGCGAGCCCGAGGGCGAGCCCGGCCGGCTGGTCGCGGTCTGGGGAGCGACCGGGGCACCGGGGCGCAGCACGCTGGCCGTGTCCCTCGCTGCCGCGGCGGCGGCGGGCGGCCACCGCGTCGCCCTGGTCGACGCGGACGTGTACGGCGGGTCCATCGGTCAGCTGCTGGGCGTCCTCGACGAGGTCAGCGGGATCATGGCTGCCTGCCGCGACGTCAACCGAGGCCGCCCCGAGGCCGCCACGTCCCATCTCCTGCAGGTGACTCCGCACTGGAACCTGCTGACGGGCGTGCCCCGATCCGACATGTGGCACCACCTGCGACCCGAGGCCCTCGAACGGGTGCTGCGTGCGCTCTGCCGCGATCACGAGCTCGTCGTGGTCGACTGCGGCTTCGGCGTGGAGGCCGGCTTCGGCCAGCAGCCGTCCCGCGACCAGGTGACCCGACGCGTTCTCGACCTGGCCGACGAGGTGATGGTGGTCGGCCGGGTCGACCCGGTCGGCCTGGCCCGGCTCGTGCGCGCCCTCGACGACGCCGAGCCGTGGTCCCGCCCGCCGCGGCTGGTGCTCAACGGGTTCCGCAGTGCTCTGGGCTGGACCGAGCGTGAGGTCGCCCAGGCGGTCCGTGAGCTGACGGGCCAGACGCCGTGGGCGTTCCTGCCCCAGGACGGCCCGGGACACGACCTCGCGGTCATGACCGGTCGCCCCGTCCGCGAGGTCGCTCCGGGCTCGGGATACGTGTCCCGGGTCGAGCGTCTTGCGGCCGATCTGGTGCCCGCCCGGTGGTAAGTTGCGGAGCTACGCGAGCACCGAGGCGAGGACATCAGGAGACGGAATGCAACGACTGAGCCCGCTCGATGCGATGTTCCTGCATCAGGACCATCCCGAGACGCCGCGCCAGGTCGCCTCGCTGGCGATCATCACGCCCGGTGAGCGGCCCCTGGACTACGACCGGCTCATCCAGGTGATCAACGAACGCATCGACCTGGTGCCGCGCTACCGCCAGGTGCCGCGCCGGGTGCCCGGTGGGCTCGGCATGCCGGTGTGGGTGGACGACGAGCACTTCGACCTCTCCCTGCACGTGCGGCGCTCGGCGCTGCCGCGACCCGGCGGGCGCGATGCCCTGCACGAGCTCGTGGGCCGCCTCGTCGCGCGTCGGCTCGACCACGAGCGCCCGTTGTGGGAGCTCTACCTCATCGAGGGGCTCCAGGGCGGCGAGCTGGCCCTGCTGTTCAAGTCGCACCAGGCGCTCGTCGACGGCTCCCACACGGTCGACCTGGCCCAGGTCCTGCTGGAGGAGACCCAGCGCGATCGCACGATCCCGCACGAGGAGTGGATCCCGCGGTCCGCGCCCGGCGCGATCGAGCTGGTCGCCGGCTCCGTGCGCTCCCAGCTGAGCCGACCCGCCGAGCTGCTGTGGAGCGGCGAGTACCAGTGGTCGCGGCTCACCTCGAAGCTGCCGGTCCTGAGTCCCGACTCGGCCACGCACAGCCCGCTGGTCTCCGCGCTGTCGCGGCACCGCCGCTTCACGACCGTCAGCGCTCCGCTGAGCGACTTCCGCCGGGTGCGTGACGAGCACGGCGGCACGGTCAACGACGTGATCCTGGCGGCGATCGCCGGCGGCCTGCGCGGCTGGATGCTCACCCGCGCCGAGCCCGTCACGGCCAAGACGGGGTTCCGGGCGATGGTGCCGATGTCGGTCACGCGCGACGGACCGGCCGGGGAAGGGCTCCCGACCTCGCTGGGGCCGCGTGTGCGCGGACTCATGCTCACGCTCCCGGTGGGGGAGTCGAACGCGGTCGTGCGCCTGCACCAGGTGTCCTACGCGCTCAAGGGCCACCGCGAGATGGGGTCGGCCGTGGCCGCGAACAAGATGGCCAGCCTGCCGGGCTTCGCCACCTCCACCTTCCACGCGGTGGGCGCCCGCGTCGCCGCGGACGAGTCGCACCGCCCGTACCACCTCGTGATCACCAACGTCCCCGGTCCGCAGGACCCGGTGTACATGGCCGGACAGCAGCTCAAGGAGATCTATCCCGCGCTCCCGCTGACCGGCCACCGGACGATCTCGGTGGGCGTGACGTCCTATGACGGCCACGTCTACTTCGGGGTGGTCACCGACCGGGAGTCGGTTCCGGACGCCGACGTCCTGGGGCAGTGCATCCTGGAGGCGCTGGAAGAGCTGACCGAGACGATCGGTCCCCGTCGAACTCGCGCCCCGCGCGGAAGGAAGAGGCCCACATGAGCGACGTCCGGGTCTACGCAGCAGCGGACGTGCAGGCCCTGCGCGCGCTGGCCGACGACCAACCGGTCACCCTCGACTACGTCATCGCCGCCTCGGCGGAGGAGGAGGACGAGTACGACGCGCTGATGACCGCGGCCGAGGACGGCGCGGTCGTGGTGTGCGCGCTCGTCGAGACCGACGGCGCTCCGGTGCGCCTCGACGGGCTCCAGGCCCTGCACGTCGACATCGACGGCACCGGCGACCTGGCCTGGTACGCGCCGCAGGAGCTCGACGACGTCATCGAGCTCCTGGACGCGTGACCGTCAGAGGCGGGTCTTGCCGTACTCGACCTCGTCCTTGAGCGAGGCCGAGATCGCCTTGGCGACCTCCGGCTCGATCCGGCGGCCGATGAGCGGGATGGAGACCTTGACGTCACCGTCGACCGACATCGTCGTGGCGGCGCCGTGGGCCGCGAGGGTGGAGGTGCCCTGCATCCGTGCGGGCTGCCCGTGGATGTCGACCGACACGTCGGCGGTGCGCGAGCCCGCCGCGTCGGCCGGGCCCCACTTCTCGACCTGGGTGACCGTCACGGCGTCGCCGGTGAGCTTCTTTATGAAGTCGGGCATGTCCGACTCCATCGTGCGCACGATCGTGACGGTCGTGGTGTCGCCCTGCGACTCGACGGTCACGGTGTAGTCGCGCGCTCCTTGGCGCTCGCAGGACTCCTCACGGAAGGCCAGGTCGCTGATCAGGCCGAAGACCTGCTGGGGGTCGGCCGGGTACTCGAACCGCTCGGTGAACTTCACGCGTCGTCCTCACTGGTGGGGGAGCCGGCGCCGAGCCCCTTGAGCTCGGCCAGGCGGGCTTCGATCTCGAGCTGGCCGGCGTCGGCCTCCAGCTCGGCGAACTGGGCGTCCAGGCTCGTGGAGGCGAGCTCCTGCTGGCCCTGGACCTGGGCCTCGATGCGGCGGACCCGCTCCTCGTAGCGGCTGAGCTCGCTCGTGGGATCGAGGATGTCGAGGGACCTGATGGCGCCGGTGACCTGCGCCTGCGCCTCGGCCGTGCGGTGGCGGGCCACCAGCTCGTCGCGCTTGGCGTTGAGCTCGGTCAGCTTGCCGCGCATGGCGACCAGCCCGGTCTTGAGCTGCTCGACGACCTCGCCCTGCTGGGCGATCATCGGCGCAGCGGCGCGGGCCTCGTTCTCGGCGGAGATCTGCTTGCCCAGCGCGACCTTGGCGAGCTGGTCGAAGCGGTCGGCCTCGCCCGCGTGCCCGCCGGCGCGCAGCTGGTCGGCCTTGTTGGAGGCGGCGATCGCCTTGGCGCCCCACTCCTTCGCGGCGGCGACGTCCTCGGCGTGGTCGGCCTCGGCCAGCCGCAGGTTGCCGATCGTCTGCGCCACGGCCTTCTCGGCCTCGGCGATGGAGTTGGTGTAGTCGCGGACCATCTGGTCGAGCATCTTCTGCGGATCCTCAGCCTTGTCCAGGAGGGCGTTGATGTTCGCCTTCGTCAGCTGGGAGATGCGCCCGAGGATGGACTGTTTCTGTGCCATGCGTCGATCATGGTGCACCGTGCAAAGCAGCCGCAACCTCCATGCCCGAGAATGACACCGGTGTCATTAACACGAACAAACCTTAAAGTTTGGCTTTAGGTTCACATCGGCGTGTCGGTGCCATAGGGTGTCGATCATGCGTCGACTGGGACTCGTGGGACTCGTGTGCCTTTTCGTCATGGCCGGGCTCACCGCCACCGCGTCCTCGGCGCAGGCGTTCGCGCTGATCTGCAGCGGCAAGACGAAGGCCCAGGTCGCCGCGTGCGACACCTCGGGCTATGCCGACGTCATGCACCAGATGCACTGGCGGATGTACGCCGGTCACAACTGCACGAACTACGTCGCGTACCGGCTGAAGCGCAACGGGGTCCCCGAGCCGAAGATCCTCATGGGCAACGCGCGCGACTGGCACACGAACGCCAAGAAGCTCGGATACGTCGTCGACAACCGTCCCGCGGTCGGCGCGATCGCGCAGTGGTCCAAGGCCTCCAGCCACGTCGCGTACGTCGAGGAGGTCGGCCCGAAGCACCTGATCCTGTCCGAGGACAGCTACACCTCGAAGGTCTACCGCCGGTACAAGGTCTCGACGGGCGACTCCTGGTACCCCGAGCGGTTCATCCACTTCAAGGACTTGGGCGCGCCGGGCGCGCCGGTTCCGACTCCCACCCCGACCCCCACGCCAGCACCCGCTCCCGCGCCGACGCCGGTGAAGGCGAGCGTCGCCGTGTCGGCTCCGGCCAAGGTCAGCACCCGCATCGCTCCCAAGGTCACCGTCAAGGTGTCCGCCAGTCGGGTCGCGCCGGTCGGCAAAGTGCACATCCGCCGCGGCGGGGTCACGGTCAAGACCGTCAACCTGACCGCGGCGTCGAAGGGCACCGCCACCGTCGCGATCCCGAAGATGAAGCGTGGCAAGCAGTGGATCTCGGCGGTCTATGTGGGCAACTCCCAGATCCGCAAGAGCACGAGCCGCACCATCAAGGTCGTCGTGACCAAGCCGCCCAAGGTCGTCTCGGCGAAGACGACGATCGCGCTGCCGAAGGGGCCGTACGCGACCGGCGCCCGGCCCGCGGCCACCGTCACCGTGAAGCCGACGGACGGACGCGTCGTGACCAACAAGATCTCGGTCTACGTCGACGGCAAGCGGATCGCCTCGCCCGCCCTGACCAAGGCCAAGCGCGGGAAGGTCTCGGTCCGCCTGCCCGCTCTGGCCCCCGGCAAGCACACGATCCGGGCCACGTACTGGGGCTCCAAGACGGTGCGTCGGTCCTACGCCAAGGCCGTGAGCTTCACCGTGGTCGAGCCCACGACCGCCGGCGTGACCCTGGACAAGTCCTCGGTCGGCCCGGCCGAGCCCGCGCACGTGACGGCCACCGTGACGACGACGCGGAAGGTCGCGCCCACCTCCGGTGAGGTCTGGGTGCTCGCCGACGGGGTGAAGGTCGCCGCGGCGACCCTGACCCCGGCCGCCCGCGGGTCGGTCCGGATCGCCCTGCCGGCCCTCGAGCCGGGCACCCGGAAGATCGCGGTGCAGTACCGCGGCGCCACGTTCCAGACCGCCTCGGCGAGTCCGGAGGTCCCGCTCGTGGTCCGCGACCGGTCGGTCACGACGACCGCCCTGTCGGCGACCTCGGTCAAGGCGACCGCCTCGGCGAAGCTGACCGTGACGGTGCAGTCGGGCCGGGGCGCCGCCCTCACCGCCGGCACGATCACCGTGAAGGCCGGGACCAAGACGATCGCCACGGCGACCGTGACGGCCGCGTCGAAGGGCAAGGTCGTCGTGACCCTGCCCAAGCTCGCGGTGGGCAAGCACGCGATCACGGCCGCGTTCTCGGGGACCGACCTGGTCGATCCCTCGGCAGCCGCCGCGCGCACCCTCACTGTCACGAAGTAGGCCACGTACGCTGGTGTCATGCCTGTCGACTCCGTCTATCCCCGACTCGAGCCGCTGCTCTCGGGGGTCTCCAAGCCGATCCAGTACATCGGCGGTGAGCTGAACTCCACCGTCAAGGACTGGGACGAGGCCGACGTCCGCTGGGCGCTGATGTACCCCGACGCCTACGAGGTGGGCCTGCCCAACCAGGGCGTCCAGATCCTCTACGAGGTCCTCAACGAGCGCGAGGGGATCCTCGCCGAGCGCACGTACGCCGTCATGCCCGACATGGAGGCGGTGATGCGCGAGCACCGCATCCCGCAGTTCACCGTCGACGCGCACCGGCCCGTGGCGGAGTTCGACCTGTTCGGGATCAGCTTCTCGACCGAGCTGGGCTACACGAACCTGCTGACGGCGCTCGACCTGGCCGTCATCCCGCTGCTCGCGGTCAACCGCGACGACTCGCACCCGATCGTCATCGCCGGCGGCCACAGCGCCTTCAACCCCGAGCCGATCGCCGACTTCGTCGACGCCGCCGTCATGGGCGACGGCGAGGAGGTCGTGCTCGCGATCAGCGAGGTCGTCCGCGAGTGGAAGGCCGAGGGTCGTCCCGGCGGCCGCGACGAGGTGCTGGCGCGTCTGGCCGCGTCCGGCGGCGTCTACGTGCCCAAGTTCTACGACGTCACGTACCGGGTCGATGGTCAGATCGAGGCGATCACGCCGAACCGTCCCGGCGTGCCCGCCCGGGTCGCCAAGCACACGCTGATGGACCTCGACGCCTGGCCGTACCCGAAGAAGCCGCTCGTGCCGCTGGCCGAGACGGTCCACGAGCGGTTCAGTGTCGAGATCTTCCGCGGCTGCACCCGCGGCTGCCGGTTCTGCCAGGCCGGCATGATCACCCGTCCGGTGCGCGAGCGCTCGATCCAGACGATCGGCCAGATGGTCGACAACGGCCTGAAGCAGTCCGGCTTCGAGGAGGTCGGCCTGCTGAGCCTGTCCAGCGCCGACCACTCCGAGATCGGCGAGGTCGCCAAGCAGCTCGGCGATCGCTACGAGGGCACCAACACCTCGCTGTCCCTGCCGTCGACCCGCGTGGACGCCTTCAACATCACGCTGGCCAACGAGTTCAGCCGCAACGGCCGGCGCTCGGGCCTGACGTTCGCGCCCGAGGGCGGCAGCGATCGCATGCGCAAGGTCATCAACAAGATGGTCAGCGAGGACGACCTGATCCGGACCGTCTCGGCGGCGTTCTCGCACGGCTGGCGCCAGGTGAAGCTCTACTTCATGTGCGGCCTGCCCACCGAGACCGACGAGGACGTCCTGCAGATCGGCGAGCTGGCCAAGCGCGTCATCGATACGGGCCGTGAGGTCTCGGGCCGTCGCGACATCCGCTGCACGGTCTCGATCGGCGGCTTCGTGCCCAAGCCGCACACGCCGTTCCAGTGGGCCGCCCAGCTGGACCACGAGACGACGGACGACCGGCTGCGCAAGCTGCGGGCCTCGGTCCAGTCCGACAAGCGCTACGGCAAGGCCATCGGCTTCCGCTACCACGACGGCAAGCCCGGCATCGTCGAAGGACTGCTGTCGCGCGGCGACCGTCGCGTCGGCGGGGTCATCGAGGCCGTGTGGCGCGACGGCGGCCGGTTCGACGGCTGGAGCGAGCACTTCAGCTACGAGCGATGGGCCGAGAAGTCGGCCGAGGTGCTCTCGCCGCTGGGCGTCGACCTGAACTGGTTCACGACCCGCGAGCGCGACCACGACGAGGTCCTGCCGTGGGACCACATGGACTCGGGCCTGGACCGTGAGTGGCTCTGGGAGGACTGGCAGGACGCGATCGACCCCGACGGCCCCGCCGAGGTCGAGGACTGCCGCTGGACGCCGTGCTTCGACTGCGGCGTGTGTCCTGAGATGGATCTCGAGATCCAGATCGGCCCCACCGGTCAGAAGCTCCTGCCCCTCTCGGTGGTCTGAGATGGGTGCGCAGTCGCCGCGTCAGTCGCTCCTACTGGCGGTGGCCACGGGCGTCGTGTCGATATTGCCGATCGGCCGCGCCCCACGGGGCGTCAAGGCCGCTCTCGCCGCGGGGACGGGCCTGACCGCCGGCGGTGCGGCGTTCGTCGCTCTCCGTCGACCCGATCTCATCGCGGCCGCCCGTGAGCCGGTTCCGGCCCGACAGTCGGCGGTGGTGAGCGCCGGGCTGGGTGTCCTCGCCGCCGGAGCCACCGTCGCGGGCATCGCGACCGACCGGGCGTTCGAGCGGGCGCTCGTTCGCCGCGGCGTCGCGCACCCGCGGCTCGTCCTCGGCGTGGCCGGGGCCGTGCTCTCCTACGCGATGGACGTGCTCGACCGGCGCTCCGACACCGACGACTGACCACCCTCAGCGCAGCGTGTCCTCGAGCATCCGGGGACGGCTGACCACGACTCCCGCCGCGGCGATCACGGCGGAGGAGGCGATGAGCGCCACCAGGGGAGCGGTCCACGAGCCGGTGGCGTCGTGCAACGCGCCGACGCCGAACGGGCCCAGTCCGGCCACGAGGTAGCCCAGGTCCTGGCGCAGCTCGGGCAGGACGACGCCGAGGCTCGCGACCGCGACCCGTAGGTTCAGGGCCAGCAGCACGATGGCGACGCCGACCAGCCACCGACCGCGAGCGGTCGGCATGGGGGAGGAGGTCACGACATCAGCGTGGCCTACCGAAGTTCTGGACCCAGTAGGTGCCGTACTTGTCCTTGCTGGTCACGTAGCCGACGCCGAGCTCCTTGAAGCCCGCAGCCATGATGTTGCGGCAGTGTCCGGGGCTCTTGATCCAGCCGGCGACGACCGCCTCGGCCGAGGGGTAGCCCGCCGCGATGTTCTCGCCGATCGTGGACCAGCTGTATCCCTGGGCCTCGACGCGGTCCCGCAGGGTCGAGCCGTTGCGCCCCGTGTGGCTGAAGTAGCCGTGGGCGGCCATGTCGGCGCCGTGCGCCTGGGCCGACTTCGTCAGGCGCGCGTTCAGGCGCAGCGGGCCACGGGCGGGGAACGACTCGGCGCCACACTCGCGTGCCGTGGATCGGGCGTCGTTCACGAGGGCGAGCACTCGCTTCGACCGGGCGTCGGGGGTCCACGCCGTGCGGGTCCTGACCGTCTTGACCGGGCTGTTCACCGCGCGGTACCGGCCCTTCGCCGACACGCGGACCCGCAGCTTCACCGCGGCGCCGGCCTTCGTGGAGACGCGGTGGCGCAGCACGACCCGTCCGTAGCGGTTGGTGCGCTTGCGGTCGGCCCTGACCCAGCGGCCGTTGACGCGGCGCTGCAGCGTCGCGACTCGGCTCTTCGAGGCCTTGCCCTGGGCCGTGACCTTGACGGTGTACTTCACCGTGGCGCCGGGCTTGACCGACTGGGCCTTCGACGTGAGGCCGCGGACCTTCGTGGCGGTCGTGCCGGCGGCGCCGGCGGGAGCACCTCCCAGCACGAGGGCGCAGGCGGTCAGCAGGAGGACGAGGGTGTGACGCATGGGGCACACGGTAACTGTGAGGACAGGCCAGCGGAACCCCTTCCGACGTCGCCGTAGGCTGGTCCCGTGAGCAACGACGGCGGTACGACCCTGCAGGGCACTCCCAATCCGGAGGCCCCGAACCCGCAGTTGCCGATCGTGCAGAAGCTGCGCATCCGGTACGCCAAGCGCGGTCGGATGCGGTTCACCAGCCACCGTGACTTCGCCCGCGCCTTCGAGCGGGCGATCCGGCGCGCGGCGCTGCCCATCGCCCACTCGTCGGGCTACTCGCCGCACCCGAAGATCTCGTACGCGGGCGCGTCGCCCACGGGCGCGGCCAGCGAGGCGGAATACCTCGAGATCGGGCTGATCCGTGCGATGGAGCCCGACGACGTCAAGGCGGCGCTCGACGAGGCGCTGCCGACCGGCCTGGACATCCTCGACGTGGTGGTGTCCCCGGGCGGAGCGCTGGCCGATCTTCTGCAGGCCAGCCGCTGGTTCATCGAGCTGCCCGAGGTGTCGGCGCAGGACGCCGCGGCCGCCGTCGAGACGTTCCTGGCGCGTGACGAGGTCCTCGTCGAGCGCATGATGAAAAAGGGTCTGCGCACGTTCGACTGCCGCGATGCCGTCATTCGACTTCGCGTCGATGACCGGTCCGGCACGGACGGGTGTGCGATACTGGACGTGGTCGTACGCCATGACATCCCGTCGGTGCGACCGGACGACGTGATCACCGGACTGCGCACCCTGTGCGGCCTGCCGATCGAGAAGGCGCCTCTGGCGACCCGCTCGGACCAAGGGCCGCTCGATGTTCAGATCGGTACGGTCGGCGATCCGCTCGCCACCGGCCGCGACGCACCGTGAGGTGCTGACCGCGGCAGGTAGAGGGATCGCCGTGTGACAGGCCTAAGCGCCGTCCTGCAGACAGACTTGAGGTCCCGCGGGACCGTTGACCAGCCCGGTGGGTGGCTGCGCCGCTGCCGGGCGAAGGAGAGCACATGCTCGATCCGAACGACGCGAACGACGCGCCCGACGCCACCGGGCCCGACACCACCGAGGCCCCCACGCGCACGCGCCGTCGCGCTGCCGGCCGACCCGCCGGTCCGCCGGCGGCGGTGTTCGCACCTCCCGTCGAGGAGGCTCCCGAGCCCCCGGTGACCGCCGAGGACGAGGAGACCGAGGAGGACGAGGCGCAGGAGCCCGCCGCCCCGCCCGCCCGCAAGCTGCCGCCCGTCGGTGCGATGTTCCAGCCCCCCCCGGCCGAGCTCGCGCCCCCGCGCCAGAAGAAGCGCGTCGAGCCGCAGGACGAGCTCGACACCGACATGAGCGACGCCGACACCTCGGACGACGAGGACGGGTCCGGCGATGACGAGGGCAGCGAGGGCGGACGCCGCCGTCGACGCCGTGGCGGTCGTCGCCGTCGCAAGAGCGACCAGGACGGTGGCTCCGAGGGCTCGGACGACTCCGAGGGCGACTCGGCCGAGACCGAGGCCAAGGACAACGAGTCCGGCGACGAGGAGCAGACCTCGACCGGGTCCACCCGCCGTCGCCGTCGCCGCGCACGGGCCGGTGAGGGAGCCGACGGCTCTCCCGACGACCCCGAGAACACCGTCGTCAAGGTCCGCGAGGGCCGCACCGCCGAGGACGAGATCACCGGCGTCACCGGCTCGACCCGCCTCGAGGCCAAGAAGCAGCGCCGCCGTGAGGGCCGCGAGGCCGGCCGCCGCCGCGCCCCGATCGTCAGCGAGGCCGAGTTCCTGGCCCGCCGCGAGGCCGTCGACCGCGAGATGGTCGTGCGCCAGCACGACGACTACACGCAGATCGCCGTCCTCGAGGACGGCGTGCTGGTCGAGCACTACGTCGCCCGTGAGTCGCAGACCTCGCTGATCGGCAACGTCTACCTGGGCAAGGTCCAGAACGTGCTGCCGAGCATGGAGGCCGCGTTCGTCGACATCGGCGCCGGCCGCAACGCCGTGATCTACGCCGGTGAGGTCGACTGGTCGAACATCCAGAACGGCAAGCAGCGCAAGATCGAGGACGCGCTGCAGCCCGGTCAGACCGTCCTGGTCCAGGTGACCAAGGACCCGATCGGCCAGAAGGGCGCGCGGCTCACGAGCCAGATCAGCCTGCCCGGCCGGTTCCTGGTCTACGTGCCCGGCGGTGGCAGCAACGGCATCAGCCGCAAGCTCCCCGAGAACGAGCGCGCCCGCCTGAAGGGCCTGCTCAAGGAGGCGCTGCCCGAGAGCGCCGGCGTCATCGTGCGCACGGCCGCCGAGGGCGCCACCGAGGACCAGTTGCAGCGCGACATCACCGCGCTCACGGCCCGCTGGGAGGACATCGAGAGCAAGGTGGCCGCCGGCAAGGCGCCCCAGTTGCTGTACTCCGAGCCGGACCTGATGATCAAGGTCATCCGTGACCTGTTCAACGAGGACTTCGCCACGCTGACCATCCAGGGCGACGAGGCCTGGGACATGGTCGCGGGCTACATCGCCCACGTCGCCCCCGATCTGGAGGAGCGGGTCAAGCGCTGGGAGGGCGAGAACGACATCTTCGCCGAGCGGCGCCTGGACGAGCAGATCCACAAGGCACTGGACCGCAAGGTCCACCTGCCCTCGGGTGGCTCGCTGGTCATCGACCGCACCGAGGCGATGGTCGTCGTCGACGTCAACACGGGCCGGTTCACCGGCTCGGGTGGCAACCTCGAGGAGACCGTCACCAAGAACAACCTCGAGGCGGCCGAGGAGATCGTGCGTCAGCTCCGGCTGCGCGATCTCGGCGGCATCATCGTCATCGACTTCATCGACATGGTGCTCGAGAGCAACCGCGACCTGGTGATGCGTCGCCTGGTCGAGTGCCTCGGTCGTGACCGCACGCGTCACCAGGTCGCGGAGGTCACCTCGCTGGGCCTGGTGCAGATGACGCGCAAGCGCATCGGCACGGGCCTGCTGGAGTCCTTCAGTCACGAGTGCGAGCACTGCCACGGCCGTGGCGTCATCATCGAGGACGCGCCGGTCGAGCCGAAGAAGGACGACGGTCAGCGCCGTGGTCGCCGAGGCGGCCGTTCCGCTCGCAACGGCGGCGGGAGCAGCAACGGTGGAAACAGCAACGGCAACGGTGGGGGTCGCCCGCCGCGTCAGGACAAGAATGACGAGTCCGACGACGATGCCGTGAAGAGTGAAGAACCCCGAAACGACGAGTCGTCGCAGGCTCCTTCGCAGGAGCCGGCGGCGGTTGAGGCACCCGTTTTGACCGACGATGGTGCGCCCGAGTAGAATCGACAGTCGGTGCGCATTGCGCACCTCCCGACTTTTTCAGGACGAAGTGAGGAATCCCGTGGTGTACGCAATCGTGCGCAATGGCGGCGGCCAGACCAAGGTTGCCGTCGGCGACGTCATCTCGATCGACCAGCTCAAGGTGACCGAGGGCGACACCGTCCAGCTCGCCGCGGTCATGGTGGTCGACGGTGACCAGGTGACGGCCGGTGCCGACGCCTCCAAGGCCAAGATCGACGCAGAGGTGATCGGTGGGCTCAAGGGCCCGAAGATCATCATCCAGAAGTACAAGAACAAGACCGGTTACAAGAAGCGCCAGGGTCACCGTCAGAAGTACACCCAGGTCAAGATCACCGGCATCTCCAAGTAAGGGACTGACGACATGGCACACAAGAAGGGCGCAGCCTCCACCAAGAACGGCCGCGACTCCAACTCCCAGCGCCTCGGCGTCAAGCGTTTCGGCGGCCAGTTGGTCAACGCGGGCGAGATCATCGTTCGTCAGCGTGGCACCCACTTCCACCCCGGCTCCAACGTCGGCCGTGGCGGCGACGACACGCTGTTCGCCCTCGCGCCCGGCTCGGTCGAGTTCGGCTCGAAGCGCGGCCGTCGCGTCGTGAACATCGTTCCGGAGCAGTGACGCGCAGATCTTCCTGAGAAGGGGCGGTCCGCTGATGCGGGCTGCCCTTTCTCTTTTTTCCCCCACCACGTTCAGGAGAACCCATGGCGATCCCCAGCTTCGTTGACCAGGTGACCCTGCACGTCTCCGGGGGCAACGGCGGCAACGGCGTCGCGTCCGTCCACCGCGAGAAGTTCAAGCCTCTCGGTGGACCCGACGGCGGCAACGGCGGGCACGGCGGCGACGTCATCCTCGTCGTCGCTCCCGATGTCACGACGCTCATCGACTACCACCACGAGCCCCACCGCAAGGCCACCAGCGGTGCGCCCGGCGCGGGCTCGAACCGCAGCGGCTCCAACGGCGAGGACCTCGTCCTGCGCGTCCCCGACGGCACCGTCGTCCGCGACGCCAATGGCGAGGTGCTGGCCGACCTGGTCGGCGCCGGCACCGAGCTGGTCATCGCGGCCGGCGGCCGCGGCGGTCTCGGCAACGCCGCGTTGGCGTCCAGCAAGCGCAAGGCCCCCGGGTTCGCGCTCAAGGGCGAGCCGGGCGAGGAGCGCACGGTCACGCTCGAGCTCAAGGTCGTCGCGGACATCGGTCTGATCGGCTTCCCCTCGGCGGGCAAGTCCAGCCTGATCGCGTCGCTGTCGCGGGCCCGTCCCAAGATCGCGGACTACCCGTTCACGACCCTGGTGCCCAACCTGGGCGTCGTCACGGCCGGCGACACCACCTTCACGGTCGCCGACGTCCCCGGTCTGATCGAGGGCGCCAGTGAGGGCCGCGGCCTGGGCCACGACTTCCTGCGCCACGTCGAGCGCTGCGCCGCCCTGGTGCACGTCATCGACTGCGCCACGGTCGAGCCGGGTCGTGACCCGCTGTCGGACCTGGACGTCATCGAGAACGAGCTCGCGCGCTACGGCGAGTACGCCGGCGTCGACTTCAGCGATCGGCCCCGCCTCGTCGCCCTGAACAAGACCGACGTCCCCGACGCCGCCCAGATCGCCGAGTTCGTCACCGACGAGCTGCGCCAGCGCGGCCTGCGGGTCTTCGAGGTCTCGGCGGCCAGCCACGCCGGTCTGCGCGAGCTGTCGTTCGCCATGGCCGAGATCGTCGCCGCCCGTCGCGCCGCCGAGCCGCACCGCGAAGCCACGCGCATCGTGCTGCGCCCGCCGGCCCCGTCCGGTGTCGGCCGCGAGTTCGAGGTCCGCCAGATCGAGGGCCGCTGGCACGTCATCGGCGAGAAGCCGGCCCGCTGGGTCCGCCAGACCGACTTCAGCAACGACGAGGCCGTGGGCTTCCTCGCCGACCGGCTCAACCGGATCGGCGTCGAGGACCACCTGCTCAAGCTGGGTGCCAAGGCCGGCGACGACGTCGTCATCGGCGCGGCCAGCGAGGCCGACCTGGGTCGTGACGAGGTCGTCTTCGACTTCGATCCCACCATCACGGCCGGCGCCGAGGTGCTGGGCCGTCGTGGCGAGGACCTGCGTCTCGACCAGAGCACCCGACGCACCAACCAGGAGCGTCGCGAGCTGCTCGCGGCACGCCGCGCCTGGGAGCTCGAAGCGGTCGCCGCACGCGCCGAGGGCCGCGAGCCCGAGCCCTTCGATCCGCGCACGGTCCTTCCGGACTGGGAGATCGGTGAGGAGTACCCCGGCGACGACGAGCTTGACGAGGACGATCGGTGAGGGTCGTCCTCAAGGTCGGATCGTCCTCGCTGACGACGCCTGACGGACATCTCGACCCCGACCGCATCGGCACCGTCGTCGACGCCGTCGTCACGGTGCGCGCTCGCGGTGACGAGGTCGTGCTCGTCTCCTCCGGAGCCATCGCAGCCGGCCTCGGGCCGCTCGGACTGCCGAACCGTCCGCGCGACCTGCCCACGCAGCAGGCCGCGGCGGCGGTGGGCCAGCGCGCCCTCATCGCGCACTACTCCGAGGCGTTCGCTGCCGCGGGCCTGACCGTCGGACAGGTGCTGCTGACCGTCGAGGACGTCACCCGACGCAGTCACTACCGCAACGCGCGGCAGACCTTCGCCAAGCTGCTCGAGCTGGGTGTCGTCCCGGTCGTCAACGAGAACGACACCGTGGCCACCTCCGAGATCCGCTTCGGCGACAACGACCGGCTGGCCGCGCTGGTGGCCCATCTGGTCCACGCCGACGAGCTGATCCTGCTGTCGGACGTCGACGGCCTCTACACGGCCCACCCCGACCTGCCCGGCTCGCGGCCCGTCGCCACGGTGTCCTCCGACGCGGACCTCGAGGGGATCGACGTCGCCCGTGTCGGCTCGGCCGTCGGCACCGGCGGCATGGTCACGAAGATCGAGGCCGCGCGGATCGCGACGGCGGCCGGCATCCCCGTCCGCCTCACCTCGGCCGCTCGCGCCATCGAGGCCGTCGAGGGTCAGCCGGTGGGCACCCTGTTCACCCCGACCGGCAAGCGCCGTGGCCCGCGCCTCCTGTGGCTGGCCCACGCCAGCGAGACCCAGGGCCGGCTCGTCCTGGACGACGGCGCCCGGCGTGCCCTCGTCGAGCGCGGCGCCTCGCTCCTGGCCGCCGGCATCGTTGCCGTCGAGGGCGAGTTCTCCGCTGCCGACCCGGTCGACGTGGTCGGTCCGGACGGCGCGCTCGTCGCCCGCGGGATCGTGAACTACGACAGTCACGAGCTGCCTGAGATGCTCGGTCGCTCCACCTCGGAGCTGGCCGCCTCGATGGGCGCCGATCACGATCGCGCGGTCATCCACCGCGACGATCTGGTCCTCATGTCCTGACGCTGGCGCATCAGCACGCCTTGCACGGCCTCTCCCTCGGTGACACGGTCAAGTCACGGAGGTCGGTCGATGCCCGCACCCAGCACGGCCCAGGTGGTCATGGAACTGCGCGTGCACGGCGTGCGCGGGACCCCGACCGCGTCGATGCTCGGCGTCGACCAGAGCCGCGTCGTCCAGGTGGCGGGGGACCGGCTCACCGGCTTCTACCGGATCGCCGACGGCGCCGACCCGCCGCTGCGGACGCTGCCGCCCGGACTGGCCCTCGAGGCGTACTCCTGGGGCGAGCTGACGTCGGGCGTCCGCGGCATGTGGGGGTGGGTGACCCGCGTGCTCTGGCTGGGGCTGTTGCCGTTCGCGCTGGTGAACCTCGCCTTCTGGGCGCGGACGCAGGTCGGTGAGAACAACGGCCAGGCCCGCTGGGGGTTGCGCGCCGTGCGCGTGAGCGGTCTGATCCTGACCGCGATCGCGGTGCTGACGGCGTGCTTCATCGCGATCGACCTGATCGCGTGGCAGTGCTTCCGGGCGAACTCCGTCGCGTGTCCGGTGCTGCCGGGGTGGATGGACGGCCTGGCCTCCCTGACCGCGGGCCGGCGGATCGCCGTGACCTCGCTGGTGCCCGTCGCCATGGTCCTGGGCCTCGTGGCCCTGACGCGCCAGAGCGTCACCCGGTACGAGGCGACCCCGGACGCCCCGGCCCAGGCGACGCGGGACCAGGAACACGACCGGTGCGCCGACAACGTCCTGGGCCACCCGAGGATGTGGCAGGGCGAGCACCGGACGCGCCAGCTGCTCTACCTCCACGTCGCCCTGGCGCTCGCGACCATCGTGCTGTTCTCCGGCGTGCACCTGATCGCGCGTGAGGCGACCGGACCCGTGTGGGCGACCACGCTCGCGGCGGCCGCCGTGGCGCTGCTCGTGGTGGCCCGCGCGCTTTCCGTCGATGAGGACGACCCGGAGTTCCGCGACACGTGGAAGGTCTCCGTCGCCGGCACCGTGCACGAGTTCCCCCGACAGCCGATGCACTGGATGACCGGGCCGGGAGAGCTGCTGCGCCGGATGCCGCTGCGGGCCGTGGTCGTGGCGGCCGCGGTGGTCGTCGCCGCGCACCTGGCGGTGCTGTGGACCACGGACGTCACCAGGCAGGACGGGGACTGGTACGGCGCGAACCTGTGGTTCATCGGCCTGTTCGTCGCGCTGACGATCGTGCACGTCATCGTCTTCGTCGGCGGCCGGGCCCGACTGCGCGTCACCTTCCTGGTCGTCCTGCTCCTGCTGGCCCTGGTGGTCGGGGGCCGCGAGCTCCCGACCCTCGTGCTGGCGGGCCTCACCGCGCTGGTCTGGCTGGGGTTGATGATCTGGCACCACCGGCAGGCCGCGAAGCCCGAGCAGGCCGCGTTCGCCTGGGGCGGCGCGGGCGCCTCGGTGATGCTGGGCGGGGCCACGATGGTCGCGCTCCTGTTCACCTCGGCCGCCGCCGTCGCCGCGGCCGACTACCTGAACGACGGCTCGCAGTCGGTGGCCGACCTGACGACCCGCCGCAACGAGAACGCGCCGCTGTCGGCAGCGGGGGAGACCGAGACCCTGACCCTGGCCGGCGACGTCGTCCTCGAGGGGGCGCGGATCGTGCGGACGAACACGACCGTCGCGGTCACCCACGGCACGGTGCGCACGGACGCGCTGACCCGACGCAGTCGCGTGGATCCCGACTCCTCCTACTCGATGGCGTCGTCACGGGTGCAGCACGCGACCCTGGCCCTGCCCGAGGGCGTCACGACCGTGCGGCTCGTGTCCTCGTGCTTCGCCACGGACTCCGCGAAGCGCAGCGCCGTCTGCACCGGTGAGTCGAAGGGCTTCCGCACGGCCGGGGTGCTCATCGTGAGGCCGACGTGCGAGGTGGACGGGACGGTGCGCCGATGCCTCACGGTCGAGGCCGCCGGTGGGCGGGTGGCGCTCGAGGTGACGGACCCGCCGCAGACCCCGCTCGTCGTGCCGCAGATCCTCGTGTGGACCCCGCTGATGCAGCTGGCGATCATCGTCTCGGGTGCCGTCGTCACCGGGTTCATGGTGTGGCGATTCCGCCACCGCGCCGCGCCGCTCATCCGCAAGCGCGTGGATGACGACGACCCGGTCGTTCCCGAACAGGATCGGACAGCGGTGAAGAACGCCCGGGTCACGGCGGCCCTGGCGCACCGGGGCGAGCGGCTCCTCGACGGGATCGGCGCCGTCGCCTCACTGCTGGCCGTGACCACGCTCGCCCTGTCCTCCGCCGGACGCCCGCCGTGGGACTGGTGGGAGCCGGCGCGGCCGCTCGCGACGCTCTCGCTGTACGTGGCCCTCGGCCTGAGCGTCGCGCTGATGATGCTCGGCGCCCGCATCCGCCGTTCACCCACCGCGCGACGGAACGTGGGCGTCCTGTGGGACATCACGACGTTCTGGCCGCGGGCGGCTCATCCGTTCGCGCCGCCCTGTTACGCGGAGCGGGTGGTCCCCGAGATCACCACCCGGGTGCGCTGGGCGATGGGGGAGGAAGGCGAGGACCCGGGCCGCGTCGTGGTGCTGTCCGGCCACAGCCAGGGCTCGTTGATCTGCGTCGCAGTGGCGAGCCGCCTGAACGGACGGGCGGAGCAGCTGCGACTGCTGACGTACGGGAGCCAGATCCGGGCGCTCTACGGGCGGGTCTTCCCGGCCGCCGCCGGACCCGACGCACTGGGCTACGTCCCCACCACCGGGCCCGCGCGCATGCGCGAGGCGTGGCCCGACGTCCCGAACACACCGCCCGACGACTCACCGGCGATGGCGGTGGGGCTCCGCGAGCGACTGCAGGACCCGGCGCACTGGGTGAACCTGTTCCGCCGGTCCGACCCGCTCGGGTACCGCGTGTACTCCGACCGGGACCACGTGGTCCTCGACCGTCCCACGCTCGAGGTGCGGCGCGAGGGCTCAGGCGATCCCGGCTCGATGGTGATGACGCACGGGGGCTACCAGCACACGCCCGAGTATCGCGAGGCCATCGCGGAGTGGACGGGCGAGACGGTGCAGGTGCCCTCGACGGACCCGGCGAGCACCGAGCCGCTGCCGCCGGCGTGACCTACCGTCGCCGGGGGAGCACGCGATCCCAGGCCACGACGACCGCCAGGCCCACCACGACGCCGAGGATGGTGTCGGACAGCCGGTCCTGCAGCAACGACGTCACGGGCGCGGTCGAGCCCAGGTGCACCATCAGCAGCGCGAGCGGGGTGACGACCATCAGCGCGACCGCGTAGTTGCGGCCGATGAGCAGCTCGGCGCCGACCTGCAGGACGATCACGAGCAGGATCGTGGCGAGCGTCCCCAGGTCGAGGGCCAGCAGCCCCGCGGCGACGACGACGCCCAGGAAGGTGCCGACGGCGCGGTGCACGCCGCGCAGGACCTGGTTCCGGGTGCTCGGCCCGGCGATGGCGGCGGCCGCCGCGACCGACGCCCAGTAGGCGTGCCCGAGCCCGAAGACGGTGGCGACGATCGCAGCCAGGGCGACGGCGAGCGTGACGCGGGTGACCTCGGGCGCCGTGCGCGGCGACCGCAGCGCGGCGTGCAGGGGCGCGTCCCAGTGCTGGCGGGGGCGGTGACGTGCCGGCGTCAGGGCGCCCATGGCCCCGACGACAAGAGCGAAGAGCGCTGTCGCAACGGCGACCGCGAGGTGAAGGGCGACGTCCCGGCTTGAAACAGACGCCCCCGCGGTCGCGCCGACCGCGAAGACGGGGAAGAGGACGCCGGGCGGGTGCCAGGCCCAGACCAGCGAGGCCAGGGCGGCGACGGCCGCGATCCCGGCGAGACCGACGACGACGAGCCACTCACCGGCTCCGACGGCGGAGAGCACCGTGCCGGTCGCCACCGAGGCGACGAGGATGACGGCCGCGGTGCTCTGCATCAGGGCGCGTGGCCGGTGGGAGTTCGCCCGGCCGTACAGAGCCGTGAACGCACCGAAGGTGGCCGGCAGCGCCAGGTCGAGGCGACCGATCGCCCACAGCAGGAGCAGCGGCACGCCCATGCTGACGCCGGCGCGCAGTGCGACCCAGTGTGCGTCCCCGTGCGGACCGAAAGCCGTCAGTGACTCCCACGCGCGATGCAGGGCGGTGGAGTCGGAGGAGGGCACCCCTCGATGGTAGAACTCGGAACTAGACTCGCCGCATGGGTACCGAGGTTCGTGAAGCCGCGCTGCGCGCGCGGGACGCCGCGCGGGTGCTGGCGCTCGCCACGCGCACACAGAAGGATGCCGCGCTGACGGCCATGGCCGAGGCGCTGGTGGCCGGCACCGACCGCATCGTCGCCGCGAACGCCGAGGACGTCGCCGAGGCGCGGGCCGAGGGCACGCCCGAGAACGTCATCGACCGGCTGGCGCTCGACCCCGAGCGCGTCGCCGCGTTCGCCGGTGGTGTCCGCGACATCGCCGCGCTGCCCGACCCGATCGGCGAGATCGTCCGCGGCTCGACGCTGCCCAACGGCCTGCAGCTGCAGCAGATCCGCGTCCCCATGGGCGTCATCGGCATGATCTACGAGGGTCGCCCCAACGTCACGGCCGACGCCGCCGCGATCTGCCTCAAGGCCGGCAGCGCCTCGCTGCTGCGCGGCTCCCGCTCGGCACGCCGCTCCAACGCGGTCATCACCCGGATCATGCGCGACGCCGTCGCCTCCGCGGGCCTGCCCGCCGACGCGATCCAGGCCGTCAGCGCCGAGGACCGCAGCACCTCCACCGACCTCATGACGGCGCGCGGCCTGGTCGATCTGGTCATCCCGCGCGGGGGAGCGGGCCTGATCCGCACCGTCGTCGAGCAGTCCACCGTCCCGGTGATCGAGACCGGCACGGGCAACGTCCACGTGTACGTCGACGCCGACGCCGACCTGGACATGGCGCTGGACATCGTCATCAACTCCAAGACCCACCGCACGAGCGTGTGCAACGCGGCCGAGTCGCTGCTGGTCCACCGTGACGTCGCCGACGAGTTCCTGCCGCAGGTCGTCAAGGAGCTGCAGGGGCGCGACGTGCTGATCCACGGCGACGCCGCGTTCCAGGCCTTCGACGGGGTCGACGCGGCCACGGACGACGACTACGCCACCGAGTACCTCGCCTCGGAGATCTCGGCGAAGGTCGTGGACTCGCTCGACGAGGCGGTCAACCATGTCCGCCGGTTCAGCTCGGGCCACACCGAGGCCATCGTGACCCGGTCGCTGGAGGCCGCTCGCCGCTTCACGATGGGGGTCGACTCGGCCGCGGTGATGGTGAACGCCTCCACGCGGTTCACCGACGGTGGCGAGTTCGGCTTCGGGGCCGAGATCGGCATCTCGACGCAGAAGCTGCACGCGCGCGGTCCGATGGGCCTGACCGAGATGACCACCACCACCTACGTGGTGACGGGCGCCGGTCAGACGCGCTGACTCGCTGGTAGATTGGGCGCATGCTCGACTTGATCCTGGCCGTTGAAGAAGCGGCTGAACACGGTGAGGCCGCGGTGAGCCCGTTCGTCTTCGGCGGTATCGCCCTCGCTGTCCTGATGGCGCTCCTCCTCATCACCGTCGTCTTCGGGTTGGGTCGCGAGCACACCTGAGCATGAGCGATCGTCGCCGCCGCATCGGCGTGATGGGCGGCACGTTCGACCCCATCCACCACGGACACCTCGTCGCCGCGAGCGAGGTGCAGTCGTGGTTCGACCTCGACGAGGTCATCTTCGTCCCGACGGGGCAGCCGTGGCAGAAGTCCGACCGCGAGGTGTCCCCGCCCGAGGACCGCTATCTGATGACGGTCATCGCCACGGCGGCGAACCCGCGCTTCAAGGTCAGCCGGGTCGACATCAACCGCGAGGGGCCGACCTTCACGATCGACACCCTGCGCGACCTCGCGGCCACGTATCCCGACGCTGATCTGTACTTCATCACCGGCGCCGACGCCATGGCGGCGATCCTCACCTGGCGCGACCACCGCGAGCTGTTCGAGCTGGCGCACTTCGTCGGCTGTACCCGGCCCGGTCACGAGATGAACGAGTCGACGCTCGAGGGCCTGCCGCGCGAGCGCGTCACCCTGGTCGAGATCCCGGCGCTCGCCATCAGCTCCACCGACTGCCGTGCGCGGGTCCACAGCGGCGAGCCGGTCTGGTACCTCGTGCCCGACGGCGTCGTCCAGTACATCGGCAAGCACGGCCTCTACGAACCCCACGAACACACCACGAAGGACGCCTCATGACCGCCACCGATCGCGCGATCGAACTGACTCGTGCCGCAGCGCATGCCGCCGCCGACAAGCAGGCGGACGACCTCATCGCCTTCGACGTCTCCGATCAGCTCGCCATCACCGATGTTTTCCTGCTCGCCTCGGCGTCGAACCAGCCGCAGATGAACGCGGTCAAGGACGCCATCGAGGAGAAGCTGCTCGAGCTCGGCGCGAAGACCATCCGTCGCGAGGGCCAGCGCGAGTCGCGCTGGATCCTCATGGACTACGGCGACATCGTCGTGCACATCCAGCACTCCGAGGAGCGCGCGTTCTACGCCCTCGAGCGGCTGTGGAACGACTGCCCGGCGATCGACCTGCAGCTCTCGTGAAGCCCGGCAGCACGATGGGCCGTCGCGTCATCCTGTGGCGGCACGGCCGCACCGAGTGGAACGTGGCCGGCCGCGTCCAGGGCCAGACCGACATCGCGCTCGACGAGGTCGGCCGCCAGCAGGCCGCCGAGGCCGCCGCGCGGCTGGCCTCGCTGTCGCCTGCGCGGATCGTCAGCTCGGACCTGTCGCGTGCGGCCGACACCGCGCGCGCCCTCAGCGATCGCACGGGTGTGCCGGTCGAGACGGACCCGCGCCTGCGCGAGCTGGCCTTCGGCGCCCGCGAGGGGCTGACGTGGCGTGAGTCGTGGGAGCGGTTCCCGACGCAGATGCAGGCGTGGGCCGACGGCGACGAGACCCAGATCGAGGGCGCCGAGACGCATGCCCAGGCCGGGGCCCGCCTCGCCGCTGCGCTGCGCGAGTACGTCGACGAACTCCCGCTCGGCGAGACGCTCGTCGTCGTCGCGCACGGTGCCGTCCTGCGCACGGGCATCCTGGAGTTCCTCGGCATCCCCGAGTCCTCGTGGCGCCAGTTCGGCGGTCTGTCGAACTGCCACTGGTCGGTGCTGGAGGAGGCGCGGTACCAGGACTGGTCGCAGTGGCGACTGTCCGAATGGAACACCGGATCGCTCCCGGAGCCCGTCATGTCGGACGACGAGACCGAATAGGGGACCCCGGTTTGGGGGTCTCGAGAGGGAGCAGTTAGTATTGCTGAGGTTGTTAGAGGGGCATTGGCGCAGTTGGTAGCGCGCTTCCATGGCATGGAAGAGGTCAGGAGTTCGAATCTCCTATGCTCCACCGAACAGAGGCCGATCCAGAGAATGGATCGGCCTCTTCTCATGTCCGGGAGTGGTCCAGACTGGGGGCATGGCGCGCTATGTGACGTACTCCCGGACCGGCGGACCCGAGGTCCTCGAACTGCACGAGGGGCCCGACCCCACGCCCGGTGACGGGCAGGTGGTCGTCGAGATCCGTGCGGCCGGGGTGAACCCGATCGACACGAAGCTGCGCGCGGGCATCCGGCCCTCGCCGCCGTTCACCGAACCGCGCCGGGTGGGCTTCGACGGCTCCGGGGTCATCGTGGCGGTGGGGGACGGCGTGGGCGGCTGCGGCGTCGGCGACGAGGTCGTCGTGCAGAACACGCAGGGCACGTACGCCACGCACGTCGTGGCCGATCCGGCGAACCTCACGGTCAAGCCCGAGGGCGTCGACTTCGAGACGGCAGCCGCCCTGGGCGTGCCCGTCTCCACCGCGTACCAAGCCGTGAAGTCCCTCGAGGTCGAGGCCGGGGACCGACTGCTGCTGCACGGCGGGTCCGGCAGCGTCGGCCAGGCCGCGATCCAGTTCGCCGTGTCCCGGGGCGCCACGGTCGTGGCGACGGCGGGGGAGCGCAACCACGACCGCCTCCGCGAACTGGGCGCGACGCCCGTGACCTACGGCGACGGTCTGCTGGAGCGACTGCGCGAGGCGTCCCCTGAGGGCTACACCGTCTCGCTCGACTGTGCGGGCACGCAGGAGGCCCTGGAGGCCAGCCTGGAGCTGGTCGACCGCGCGCGGATCGGCACGATCGTGCAGGGCGCGCAGTACCACGACCTCGGGCTGCAGGCGTGGTCCGGCGGCTCGCCCGAGCCGCTCACGCCCGAGCAGCAGGCCTGGCGCGAGGAGGCCGTCCCCGCGGTCCTGCCACTCATCGCCTCGGGCGAGTTCCAGGTCGAGATCGGCCGCGTGCTGCCCCTCGAGGAGGCCGCCGCGGCGCACCGGATCAGCGAGTCCCACGCCGTGCGCGGAAAGATCGTTCTCGTCCCCTGAGAGCGCGAGCCATAATGGGAAGATGCCCAAGATCTCGGCGCCCACCGTCGGCGCGCACCGCGAGGCACAGCGTGCCGCGCTGCTGCGCGCCGCGGAGGACCTGCTGAAGGAGACCGGCCTGTCCGCCGTCAGCCCGCGCAGTGTCAGCGAGCGGGCGGGACTGTCGCGGTCGAGCTTCTACGACTACTTCCCCTCCAAGGACGACCTCATCGTCGCGATCGCGATCGAGGCGTTCGACCGCTGGAACCAGGAGCTGTACGACGCGATGAAGCCGGTGGACCCGGGCCTCCCGCGGCTGCGTGCCCTGATCGACGCGACGATGCAGATGACGGCCGACGGCGATCACCGCGTGGCGAGCTCCCTGCGCCAGGCCGAGCTGTCGCCCACGCAGTTCGAGCACCTGATGGCCCTGCACGACATGCTGCTGCGGCCCGTGGCAGAGGTGCTCGCCGAGCTCGGTGTGCCCGAGCGCTTCGTCTACCTCGCGCAGGGCGCCCTCATGTCGGGCGTCCAGCTGGTCCAGCGCGGTGTCGACCCGGCGCAGACGGCGGACGACGTCTTCGTGGTCCTGACGGCGGGACTGCCCGAAGCCTGAGCGCTTGACCGGGGGTGACAGACTGGGACTGTTGCCGACACTGTGTCGGTAACTTCAGACCCAAGGGAAACGCATGTTCCTAGCCTTGCGCGAGTTGCAGTTCGCTCGTGGCCGATTCGCCCTGATGGGCACGGTGCTCGCATTGATCTCCGTGCTGGTCGTGTTGCTGTCCGGTTTGTCCTCCGGACTCGTCAACGACGGTGTCTCCGGCCTCAAGTCCATGCCCGTCACTGCCTTCGCCTTCGATGAGGGCACGATGAAGGACAACGCCTTCAGCCGCTCGGTCATCGAGGAGGACCAGCTGCAGCCGTGGAAGGACGCCAAGGGCGTCGACGCGGCCGAGCCGATGGGCGTGAGCATCGTCAACAGCACGACGAACGACGGCAAGCAGGTCGACCTGACGCTCTTCGGCGTCGAGACCGACGGCTTCCTGGCTCCGAAGACCTCGCAGGGCGAGGGCCTCGGCCCGGTGAACGGCATCGTCGTCTCCGACACGCTGAAGGACGAGGGTGTCGAGATCGGCACCGTCATGACGCTGGACCGGATCGACACCGAGCTCACGGTGGTGGGCTTCACCGAGGGTCAGGCGACCTTCGGTCACGTCGACGTCGCCTACCTGCCGCTCTCGACGTGGCAGCTCATCGCGTCGAACACGGCGCAGCCGGGTGCTCCCACCGAGGCCACCGTCGCCGCCGCCGACTACAGCCTGTTCAGCACCATCGCGGTGCAGGCGAAGGACGGCGCGGACATCGATCTCGCCGCCGCCGACAAGGCTGCCGGCACCACGAGCATGACTCTCACCGAGTCGTTCAACGCGTCGCCGGGCTACCAGGCCGAGACGATGACCCTGAGCATGATCCAGGTCTTCCTCTACGTGATCTGCGCGCTCGTCGTGGGCGCCTTCTTCACGGTGTGGACGATCCAGCGGGCCGGTGACCTGGCCGTGCTGCGTGCCATGGGCGCGTCCAGCCGCTTCCTGCTGCGCGACAGCCTCGCGCAGGCCACGATCGTCCTGCTGGTCTTCACCGGCATCGGCGTGGCTGCCGGTGTGGCGCTGGGCGCTGCGATGCCCGCTGCGATGCCGTTCGAACTCGAGGCCGGCCCGATCGCGGTCGCCTCGCTCCTGACCATCGGTCTGGGTCTGCTGGGCGCCGGCGTCTCGGTGCTGCGCATCACCCGGATCGATCCCCTCGCCGCGCTGGGAGGCCGTCGATGAACACCACCACCACACCCGCCCTGGAGATCGTCGACGCGACGCTCGAGCTGGGCGACGGTGACTCGCGGGTCCGCGCCCTGGACTCCGTGTCCCTGACCGTCCAGGAAGGCGAGTTCGTCGCCATCGTGGGTCCCTCGGGCTCGGGCAAGTCGTCGCTGCTGGCCGTGGCGGGCGCGCTGTCGAACCCCGACTCGGGCAGCGTCAAGGTCCACGGGACGGATCTGAGCACGTTGTCGAAGGGCGCCGCTGCGAAGTTCCGGATGAAGAACATCGGCTTCGTCTTCCAGTCCGGCAACCTGCTGCCCGCGCTGACTGCGGCCGACCAGTTGAAGCTGGCCGGGCGCATGGCCGGCAACCGCAAGGTCGACCCGGAGCCCGTGCTGGAGTCGGTGGGCATGGCCCACCGTGCGAAGCACCGTCCCGGCCACCTCTCCGGTGGCGAGCGCCAGCGCGTCGGCATCGCCCGCGCCCTGGTGAACGATCCCACCCTGCTGCTGGTCGACGAGCCCACCGCGGCGCTGGACCGGCGTCGCAGTCACGAGGTCGTGCAGCTGCTGGCCGACAAGGCGCGCGACGAGAACGTCGCCGTCGTCATGGTCACGCACGACCACGACATCCTCGAGCACTGCGACCGCGTGCTGGAGATGATCGACGGGCGACTCGAGCCGCTGGTCGGCTGGGCGCGGGCTGCCAGCACCATGGACACCGCATCGCAGTGACCGAGGTGCTCAGGACAGCCTGAGCCGCATCAGTACACGAGGGAAGCCGCTGAGCACCGAATCGGTGTCAGCGGCTTTCTCGAACCCGGCGCGCTCGAACATCACGCGCGTGCCGACGTAGGCCATGGTCAGGTCGACCTTGGCGCCCTGGTTGTCCACCGGATAGGCCTCGACGGCCGGGGCGCCCTGGTCGCGGGCGTACTCGACCGCTCCTGCGATCAGCCGGCCGGTGATGCCCTGCTTGCGGTGGCCGGGCCGCACGCGCACGCACCACAGGCTCCACACGTCCAGGTCGTCGACGTGGGGGATCTTGCGGGCCGTCGCAAAGGACGTGTCGGAGCGGGGATGGATCCCGGCCCAGCCGACGACCTCGTCGCCGTCGTACGCCAGCACCCCGGGCGGGCCCTGCGCCATCAGCGCGCGGACGTACTCACCGCGGGCCGGACCGCGCAGCTCGCGGTTCACGGCGCCCGGCACGCGATAGCTGAGGCACCAGCAGGACTCCGCGTCGGGCCGCTTGGGCCCGACCATGGTGCGCACGTCGTCGAACTCGGCGGCGGGGCGCACGTCGATGGTCATGAGGAGATCCTAGATTCGGTGGGAACGGGGCGGTAGATCACGGGCGCCCCGACGACGTACGACTCGACGAGTCGGACCGGCGGCGCGAGACTGCGCCGGTCGAGGTGGTCGTGGGACTTCATGTTGTGGTGCTTCCTGCACAGGGATCGCAGGTTGTCGGCGCAGGTCGTGCCGCCGCGGTCGTATGCCAGCTCGTGGTCGAGGTCGGTGTCCCGAATGTCGGCCTGGCATCCGGCGACTCGGCAGGTGCCGTCGCGCCAGCGCAGTGCCTCGCGCAGGGATCCGGCGGGCTGGTAGCCGAGCTTCGTCGTGTCCATGACGTTGCCGAGCGGATCGAGCACCAGCCGGCGGAACAACGCGTGCTCGCTGGCGGCCAGCTCGCGCGCCCAGGCAGCGGGGACGGGCTCGCGGCCGCCACGGGTGAAGCCGCCGCCGTGCGTGAGTCCGATCAGGTCGGTGGCGTCGATCGTGATGGCGATCTCGGCGCGGATGTCGGTGGACGTGCCCTCGCTGCAGGTGAGCCAGTGCGCGACGAGGTCGGCCTGCTTCTGGTCGCGGGTGCGGCGGTCACGCTCGCCGGTGTCGGGATTGACCGAGGGGAGCGCCTTCGCGGCGGCGCGCAGGCGGTTGCCGACGGCGACGGCGACGCCGGTGGGCAGCAGCGCGCTCAGCCACGAGGTGCCGTCGTCGTTGTGCGAGATCTCGACGTGTCGCCGCTCCATGGCGTGCGCGGACTCGTCCTCGACCTGCTCGGGCTCGAGGCGCGCTCGCAGTCGCTTGAGCCAGCCGCGCAGCTCGCCCGGGGTGTGCTCGGCGCCGTACGCGGCCGCGTTCTGGTCGACGGCCTCGAGCGCCCGGGGCGTGTGCAGCTTGGCCACCACGTCGGCGATCAGGCCGATGCGACGGGCGTCGAGCACGCCCTCGCGGAACGCGGCCCAGACGGCCGGCGTGCGGTCGCGGACCTCCTCGCCCTGCACGATGATCCGCCAGACCGCGTTCTCGGTGATCCGCAGCTGCTGCGCGATGTCGAGCGCGATGGCTCGCCGCGCCAGCTCCTTGCTGATCGGAGCGTCATCGGTGGAGTCGATGCGCCGGATCTCGCGTTCGCGAAAGCCGATCACGAGGTTCCACTCGGCGAACTCCGCCCGGGCCCGGTCGCGCCGTACCTCGACGAAGGCGTCGGCGGCGGGCGAGGTCATGTCCCTAGAATAGAACAGGTGTTCGACGAAGAACGGAAAAGGCCCGACGTTCTCGCTACGTGAGATGCTCGCGCTTTCGTTGGGACGCCAGGACGATCGCGGCGATGACCGGCAGCGTCAGGACGCCCGCGACGCCCGTCAGGGTGCCGTAGTTCCACACCGCCACCACGAGCCCGGCCAGCAGTCCGCCGGCCGCACCGGCCAGGTTCATCGTCAGGTCGCTGAAGCCCTGGACGAGCGGGCGCACGGCGGGATCGACGCTGCGGGTGAGCAGGGCGGCGCCGGCGATGACGGACATCGACCAGCCGACGCCGAGCAGGATCAGGCCCGCCGTGATCTGGACGTTCGAGTGCCCCGCCGTGCCGGCGATGGCGCAGGCCAGCACGAGCACGATCTGGCCGGCCACGATGGTGGGCACGGCGCCCCACCGGTCGGTGGTCCAGCCGAAGAGCGGCGAGAGCGCGAACATGCCCGCGATGTGCAGGCTGATCGTGAGGCCGATGACCGAGAGCTCGGCGCCGTGGCCGGACATGTGGACCGGCGTCAGGGCCATGACGGACACCATGATCGCGTGCGAGAGCGCGACGGCGGTGATGGCCACGGCGGTGGCGCCCCGGACGTGGGGGAGCGCGGCGGCGATCCGCGGCGGCGCGGGCGCGGACGCCGAGCGGCGCTCGAGCGGGTCGGGGCGCAGCATCAGCCAAGTCAGGAGTCCGGCGGCCGCGAAGGCCACCCCCGAGAACACCTGGGGCCCGGCCAGCTCGGGGATGCCGAGGGCACGCGCCACGGTGGCGCCGGGTCCGGTCAGGTTGGGCCCGGCGACCGATCCGATCGTGGTGGCCCACACGACGAGCGCGATCGAGCGGCCCACCTCGGCGGGCTCCGCACGGTCGGCCGCGGCGAACCGCGACTGCAGGTTGGCGGCAGTGCTGGCGCCGAACAGCAGGAAGCCCAGCAACAGCAGTGGCAGGGACTCCCAGGCCGCGCCGCCGACCACGGCGACGGCGCCGAGGGAGCCACCCCACCATCCCGCGGTCAGCGCGGGCCGGCGGCCGCGGTGCACGGCGAAGTTCGACAGCGGGACGGTGAACAGGGCAGCGCCCAAGGTCGTCGCGACGACCGCCATGCCCGCCCAGCCGGCCGAGCCGGTGACGTCCTCGATGAGCAGACCGCCGACCGCCAGGCCGGCGCCGTTGCCGATACCGCCGACCACCTGGACCAGCGCGAGGGTGCCGACCGTCCGCCGCTGGGAGGGCCAGCCCACGTCAGGCCCAGATGGTGACGCGCTCAGCCGGGTCGAGCCACAGGGCGTCGTCCGGGGTCACGTCGAAGGCGTCGTAGAACGCCTCGATGTTGCGCACGACCTGGTTGCAGCGGAACTCCGGCGGCGAGTGCGGGTCGACGGTCAGCCGGCGCAGCGTCTCGGCGGGACGAGACTTGCCCTGCCAGGCGCGAGCCCAGGACAGGAAGAAGCGCTGGTCGGGGGTGAACCCGTCGATCGGCTCGGCGGGCTTGTCCTGCTGCGCCAGCTTGAAGGCCAGGTACGCGATGCCGAGTCCGCCGAGGTCGCCGATGTTCTCGCCGATCGTGAGCGCGCCGTTGACCGTCTGGCCGTCGGCGTTGGCCGGGCTGAGGTCGTCGTACTGCGCGATGATCTTGGCCGCGAGGGCGTCGAACGCGGCGCGGTCGTCGTCGGTCCACCAGTTGCTCAGGGCGCCCGTGCCGTCGTACTGCGAGCCCTGGTCGTCGAAGCCGTGGCCGATCTCGTGGCCGATGACCGAGCCGATCGCGCCGTAGTTCACGGCGTCGTCGGCCTGCGCGTCGAAGAACGGGGGCTGCAGGATCGCGGCGGGGAAGACGATCTCGTTCATCGTCGGGTTGTAGTAGGCGTTGACCGTCTGCGGCGTCATGTACCACTCGTCGCGGTCGATCGGCTTGCCGATCTTGGCCAGCTCGCGGTCCATCGCCACCGACTGGGCGCGGCGGGTGTTGCCCACCAGGTCGCCCGGGTCGGTCTCGAGCGCGGAGTAGTCCTTGAACTTCTCGGGGTGGCCGATCTTGGGCGTGAACGAGTCGAGCTTGTCCAGCGCACGCTGCTTGGTCTCGTCGCTCATCCACGGCAGCTTGCGGATGCTGATCCGGTAGGCCTCGAGGAGGTTCGCGATGAGCTCCTCCATGCGGGACTTGGCCTCGGCCGGGTACTCGGTGCGGACGTAGATCTTGCCGACGGCCTCGCCCATCGAGCCCTCGACGAATCCGATGCCGCGCTTCCAGCGGGGGCGCAGCTCGTCGGTGCCCTGCAGGGTCTTGCCGTAGAACTCGAAGTTCGCCGCGACGAAGTCGTCGGAGAGGAACGGAGCGGCACCGTGGACGAGCTGCCAGCGCAGCCAGTCGAGCCAGCCCGGCAGCAGGTCGTCGGTGAGCAGCGTCTGGACCCCCTCGAGGTAGGAGGGCTGGGAGACGACGGCCTCGGCCAGCACCTCGTGGGCGATGCCGGCCTCGTCGGCCCAGGCGCGCCAGTCGAAGGCGGGGGTGAGCGCGTCGAGCTGGTCGAGCGTCATCAGGTTGTAGGTCTTCTGGGCGTCGCGGCAGGCGACCCGGTCCCAGTGGTGCGAGGCGATCCGCGTCTCGATGTCGAGCGCGCGATCGGCGCGCTGGTCGGCCTCGTCGAACCCGGCCAGGCTCAGCATGGTGGCGATGTGCGCCCGGTAGGCCTCACGGATCTCGGCGAACTGGTCCTCGCGGTAGTAGGACTCGTCCGGCAGGCCGATCCCGGACTGGACGACGTGCGTGACGTACCGGTCCGGGCGGCCGCGGTCGGGGGCGATGTAGAGGCCGGCGATGCTGTCGACGCCGGAGCGCTCCAGGGCGCCGATCGCGCGGACCAGCTCGGGGATCGAGGTGACCGCGTCGATCCTGGCCAGGTCATCGGTCAGGGGAGCGGCGCCGAGCTGCTCGATGCGCTCGGTGTCCATGAAGCTGGTGAAGAGGTCGCCGATCTTGCGCTCCTCGTCGTCCTGGGGCTCCGCGGCACAGCGCTCGACGATCGTGCGGACCAGCTCTTCGGCCTCGTCGACCAGGTCGATGAACCCGCCTGCCGTCGCGCGGTCGGGCTTGATGGGCGCCTCGCGCAGCCACGGCCCGTTCACATAACGAAAGAGGTCGTCCTGGACACGGGTCTGGGAGTCGAAGGTCGTGGGATCGAGGCCATTGCTCACGCGGTTAGGCTACACAGCGTGGCGAACCGGATCGACGTGGAAATGACCGTTCTCCGTACGGAGGAACTGGCTCCGCGGATGCGGCGGGTGGTTCTGGGTGGACCGGCATTCGACGAATACCTCGACGCCCACCTGCCCGCGACGGACACCTACGTCAAGCTCGTCTTTGCCTCGAATGACGGGCAAGGAGACGTGCAACGGACGTACACGGTGCGGTGGGTGGACGCCGAGGCGCGCGAGCTGGCGATCGACTTCGTGACGCACGGGACCGAAGGGTTTGCAGGCCCGTGGGCGACCTCCGCAAAACCGGGAGAAAGTCTCCGTTTCCGTGGCCCGGGCGGCGCGTACCGGCCCGATCCGACGGCGGACCACCACCTTTTCATCGGTGACGAATCGGCCCTCCCGGCGATCGGCGCGTCCGTGGCCGTGCTCGAGCCCGGCGCGGCCGCCACCGCCTTCATCGAGGTCGACGGACCCGAGCACGAGATCGACCTGCCGACCGCGGGCGACCTGACCATCCACTGGCTGCATCGGGATGGAGATGCGCCCGGCTCGACCCGGTTGCTCGACGAGGCGGTGCGGGCGTGGGAGTTCCCGCAGGGTCGCGTGCAGGCGTTCGTGCACGGCGAGTCGGCGTTGCTGAAGTCGGTGCGGCCGTACCTGCTGGACGGACGGGTCGACCGCAAGGACATCTCGGTCTCGGCGTACTGGCGCTGTGGCGAGACGGAGGAGGGCTTCCGGGCCTGGAAGAAGCAGCAGCAGGATGCCGTCATCCGCCCCGGCGGTCCCCGGTAACCTCGTCGGGTGACCGAAATGCGCAACGTCGCCGTGATCCTCGCCGGTGGAACCGGGACCCGGGTGGGCCTGTCGATCCCCAAGCAGCTGATCAAGATCGCGGGCAAGACGATCCTCGAGCACACGATCGCGGTCTTCCAGGCCGCCGACGCGGTCGACGAGATCATCATCCTGATGACGCCGGGTCACCTGGACCCGGTCAACGCGATCGTGCGCGACGGCAAGTACCCGAAGGTCACGCAGGTGCTGGAGGGTGGCGCGACGCGCAACGAGACCACCAGCCTGGCGCTGAAGGCGCTGGGTGAGGACGAGTGCAACGTCCTGTTCCACGACGCCGTCCGTCCGCTGGTCTCGCAGAAGATCATCGAGGACGTCGTCGAGGCGCTGGGCACCTACGAGGCCGTCGACACCGCGATCCCGTCGGCGGACACGGTGGTCTCGGTGCACCCCGAGAGCGAGGGCGACCTCGACACGATCTCGGACGTGCTGCGCCGCGACCTGTTGCGCCGCGGCCAGACGCCCCAGGCCTTCCGCGCGTCGATCATCCGCGACGCCTACGACAAGGCGTGGCAGGACCCCGACTTCACCGCCACCGACGACTGCACCGTCGTCCTGCGGTACCGCCCGGACGTGCCGATCGCCGTCGTGCAGGGCCACGAGCGGAACATGAAGGTCACCGAGCCGATCGACGTCTACATCGCCGACAAGCTGTTCCAGCTGGCGTCCGCCGAGGAGCCCGAGGCGCTCGACGACGAGCAGTACCGCGCCGCCCTCGAGGGCAAGACGATAGTGGTCTTCGGCGGCTCCTACGGGATCGGCGGCGACATCGCGAAGCTGGCCGAGTCGTACGGCGCGAACGTGCACGCGTTCTCGCGGTCCTCCACGGGCACGCACGTCGACCGCCGCGAGGACGTGGCCGAGGCCGCGCGCGAGGTCGTCGCGAAGGCCGGCAAGGTCGACTTCGTCGTGAACACCGCCGGCGTCCTGCCGATCGGCGACCTGGCCGACACGTCCGAGGAGACGATCTGGTCGGCCACCGAGATCAACTACCTCGCGCCGATCTTCATCGCGCAGGAGTTCCGGCCGCTGCTGGCCGAGACGAACGGCTCGCTGCTGCTGTTCACGTCGTCGTCCTACACGCGCGGCCGCAAGGGCTACTCGCTCTATTCGTCGGCGAAGGCCGCGACGGTCAACCTGACGCAGGCGCTGGCGGACGAGTGGGCCGGCGAGGTGCGCGTGAACTGCGTGAACCCCGAGCGCACGGGCACCCCGATGCGCACGAAGGCGTTCGGCGAGGAGCCCGAGGGCACGCTGCTGTCGTCCGAGGAGGTCGCGCGGCGCTCGCTCGACGTGCTGCTGGCCGACATGACCGGTCACGTCATCGACATCCGCCGCGAGGGAGG
This sequence comes from Aeromicrobium duanguangcaii, assembly GCF_024508295.1. NCBI lineage: Bacteria > Bacillati > Actinomycetota > Actinomycetes > Propionibacteriales > Nocardioidaceae > Aeromicrobium > Aeromicrobium duanguangcaii. The sequence continues at coordinate 883,013 of NZ_CP101990.1, forward strand.
CCCCGCGGCCATCGGCGGGGGTCACTGAGCCCACTCGGCGGTGTCGCCGAACTCACGCTGGTTCGTGGCCGATGGCCGAGTTCGGCTGAGTTATGTTTGATCTCTGACCCGGCACGGCCGGGAGAGGCGAACGTGCGCTCTGCGCCGGCGGTCCGAGGCTGAAAACCTCCAGCATCTCTTTCGACATCTCTGGAGTTTCCGCATGCCTTCGGCCCTGCCGTCTTCTCGCACCCGCTGGTGGTCGCTCGCCATCCTGGGCCTCACCCAACTGATGGTGGTCCTCGACGGGACCATCGTCGCCATCGCCCTGCCCGCAGCACAGGCCGACCTCGGCATGGCCGACGGGCAGCGCCAATGGGTCGTCACGGCCTATGCCGTGAGCTTCTCCGCACTGCTGCTGTTGGGCGGACGCATCGCCGACTTCTGGGGCCGCAAGCGCGCCTTCATGGTCGGCATGGTCGGCTTCGGTGTCGCCTCCGCGTGGGGAGGTTTGGCGCAGTCCGGCGGTGAGCTGATCGCCGCGCGTGGACTGCAGGGCGTCTTCGCGGCCTTGCTGGCTCCCTCCGCTCTGGCGATGGTCTCGGTGTTGTTCCCCAGCGGCCGTGACCGCAATGTGGCCTTCGCCGTCTTCGGCATCATCGCCGGCACGGGCGCTGCCTTCGGCTTCCTGCTCGGCGGCGCGCTGACCCAGTACGCCGACTGGCGCTGGTGCCTGCTGGTCAACCTGGTCTTCGTCGTCGCCGGACTGATCGGCGGCAAGGTCCTGCTCGTCGAGAGCAAGGCGGAGGGCGACACCCGCTACGACATCGTCGGCACCGTCATCGTGGCGCTGTCCCTCGGCGCGCTGATCTACGGTTTCGCACGCGCCGAGCACGGCTGGGACGAGCCCGAGACCTGGGGCTTCCTCGCCGTCGGAGCCGGCTTGATGGGCGTCTTCGTGTGGTGGCAGAGTCGCACCTCGCACCCGCTCCTGCCCCTGCGCGTGGTCCGCGACCGGGTGCGCGGCGGCGCGTTCCTCCTCCAGGCGATGGTGGGCGTGGTCATGGTCGGCGCGATGCTCTACCTGACCTTCCACTTCCAGATCGTCCTCGGGATGAGCCCCTTGATGGCCGGCTTCGGCAACGTCGCGATGACCGTGGTGATCATGGCGACCGCGCCGATCTCGACCACGCTCTTCACGACGTTCGGTCCCCGGGTGGTGCTCACCGTCGGGCCTCTGCTCGCCGCGGCCGGACTGTTCTTCCTCAGCGGCATCACCGCCGAGGGCAGCTACTGGTCCGAGGTGCTCCCCGGCCTGGTCGTGATGGGTCTGGGCTTCTCGTTGATCTTCGTCCCGGTGCAGAACCTCGCCCTGTCCGGTGTCGATGCGCACGATGCCGGGGTCGCCTCCGCGATGGCCAACGCGTCGATGCACGTCGGCGGGTCGATCGCGGTCGCCGTGTTCACCGCGCTGTACAGCTCGGCGATGGCCGATGCGCTGGCGCAGGGCACCGAGAGGCTGCCCGCCCTGGCCGGCGCGTACGGTGACGTCCTCTTCGCAGCGGCGTGGGCGATGATCCTGGGGGCCGCCACGTCCTTCGTCCTGTTTCGCGGGTCCAAGCCCGAGGTGCCGGAATCCGTCGACGCGGTGGCGACCGCCCGCTGACGCCTGCGCGGGTCACTGACCCAGCGGGAAGCTCCGGTCGCTGACGAACCTGCGGTCGGAGCCGTCCACCGGATCGGTGAACGCGAGCTCGCTGGCGAGGAGCTGGAGCGGATGTGAGAAGTCGTCGATGCTGACCTCGGTGACGGTGGGGTAGAGCGGATCGCCGACGATCGGGCTGCCGAGCCCGGCCAGGTGCATGCGCAGCTGGTGCGTGCGGCCCGTCCTCGGGTGCAGCTCATAGACGGCGAGGTCGCCGCGACGCGACTCCATCTCGATCAGGGTCTCGGCGTTCTCCGGGGCGTCGGGGACGACCTCGGCCCGGAGCGCGCCGCGGTCCTTGCGCAGGTGGTTGCGGACGACGACGGGTGACTCGAGCGCCTCCTGCCACGGGGCGAGGGCGCGGTAGGTCTTGCTGACCTGCCGCTGCTCGAACAAGCTCTGGTACGGCCCGCGCCAGCGACGCTCGGTGGCCAGCAGCAGGACTCCGGACGTGACCCGGTCGAGTCGGTGCAGGGGAGTGAGCTCGGGCAGGTCGAGGGCGGTGCGCAGCCGCACGACGACGCTCTGCAGGACGTGCTTCCCGCGCGGGATGGTCGAGAGGAAGGGCGGCTTGTCGACGACGATGATCCGCTCGTCGCGGTGCAGGATCCTGATCTCACCGGGGACCTCGACCTCCTCGCGCAGGTCGCGGTGGAACCAGACGAAGGTGTGCGGGGTGTACGGGTCGTTGACCCGCACGGGCGCGAGGTCGTCGTAGACGAAGCGCTCGTCAGCCAGCATCTCGTGCACGTCGGCGTGGGGTGCGACCTCGTGCTCGAGCCAGGCGGTCATCGTGGGCCACGGCGATCCCTGCGGATCCCGGTCCGGCGTCCGCAGCCACGCCGACTGCAGGCCGTGTCGGGGCGGCAGCGGGGAACGTGGGGGCACTGCCCGATTCTAGGCGTGACACCCCGGCCATCGCCGATTCGCTGAGGACAGCGCCGCCAGCACGTGGTTCGAACCGGCGGCGCCTGGGACCAACGGTGGCTGCAGCGCACCAGTTGCTCCTACCCCACGTGTACCCGGCTGTCTCGCTCCGAATCACCGCGCCCCCGATCGTGGAAGAATCGGGCCATGGTGAATGACTTCTCCGGCGACCAGTACAACGTCATCGCCCGCTCCCTGAGCGGGGCGCTCGGGGCGACCGCGACGATCGAGGAGGCCACCGCGACCGCGCTGGCGATCGTCACCAACTGCGATCACGCGGGGATCTCGGTCGTGTCGAAGGGCCGCAAGATCGATACGGTGGCGCCGACGGACAAGACGGCGATCCGTGCCGATCAGCTGCAGTACGACGTCAATGACGGGCCGTGCCTGCAGAGCATTCGTGAGCAGGAGACGGTCTACTCCGACGACCTGCGCGTCGACCAGCGGTGGCCCCGGTGGGCTGCTGAGGCGACGACCGAGCTCGGTATCCGCAGCACTCTGTCGCTCCAGCTCTTCGTCGGACCCGACTCGATGGGCTCGTTGAATCTGTACTCCCAGAGCCCTCAGGCGTTCGGGACCGTCGACCGGGTGTCCGCCCTCGCGCTGGCATCGCACATCGCCGTGGCGATGACTGCGGCGAAGGACAAGGACGACTTCGAGTCCGCGCTGGCTCACCGCACCGTGATCGGTCAGGCCGAGGGGATGCTGATGCAGGCCCTGCAGATCACGCCCCCCCAGGCGTTCGCCGCGCTCGTGCGGGTGTCCCAGAGCAAGAACATCAAACTGCACGTGGTGGCCAGCGAGATCGTCGGTCGCGGTGTCCGGGCCGAGTTGTTCGACTGAGGAACGCGTGGCACCCCGGTACGGTGACCGCCATGCCTCAGGTCACGGCGGAAGGGTGGGTCCCGGTCGAGCCCGACGTGGCGTTCGCCGTCTCGCAGACCACCGGTGAGGTCCGGATGCGGTGGGACCCGTTCATCCGCGAGCAGCACCTGATCGACGCCGACGTGCCGGCGAAGGGCGTCCGGACCCACACCCGGGCCCGGGTCGGGCCGCGGATGGTGTCGGAGTACGTCTCCTACCGGCCGCCGACGTCCGTGGGCATGACGATGGTGACCGGGCCGTGGTTCTTCGCCTCGTTCGGCGGCGGCTGGCGCTTCGTCTCCGCGGAGAAGGACGGTCGCGCCGGCACTCGCGCGGTCTGGAAGTACACGTACTCCGTGCGCCCGTCGTGGCTCAGGTTCGTCGCCGAGCCGATCGGTCAGTGGCTGTTGGGCCGCGAGATCCGGGCCCGCATCGCGGCGTGGGCGCGCGCCTGCGAGGACCCTGTCGTCCTCGACTCGCTCTGAGCGCGTGGATCCTCAGTCGTCGAGGCTGGACCCTCCAGCCCGAACCTCAGGCCGTCGTGGAGGTCCAGGCTGGTGCGGTAGATGACCGCCGGGCGGGGGAACCACGCGAGAGTGCAGGCGAATGGCTCGGGGTCGCCTCCGGTCGTGGCGAAGCCGTCCACCTCCCACCTCAGGGGGTCGGTGCCGAAGCTGGTCGTCACGGCGCTGAGGTCGGCAGGTGCCGTGGTGCCGCGCTCTTCGGCGATCCACTCCGCGCAACCGGTGAGGGCGTCCTCCCTGCTGGGGTCGCCGAAGGCGAGTCGCGCCACGTCGCTGTCACGGAGGGGACCCGCGAGGACGGCGTGGCCACCCAGGAGCACGAGGACCAGAGCGGCGACAGCGACGCCCCAGGCGGCCACGCGACGGCGGCGTCGCGACGGAGTGCCCGAGGTCATGGCTGGAGCGTAGGGCCGGGGGAGGTCGCGGGGGGCCTTTTGCCCCTACGGTGTCGTCATCATGAGAGCGATCATCCAGGACGCGTACGGCTCGGTCGACCACCTACGCGTGGGCGAGGTCCCTCGTCCGGAGCCCGCCGACGACGAGGTGCTGATCCGGGTGCGGTCCGCCTCGGTGCACCCTGACGTGTGGCACGTGGTGGCCGGCCGGCCCGCCGCCCTGCGGCTGATGGGTTCAGGAATCCGGCGTCCTCGTCAGCAGGTTCCGGGGACCGACGTCGCCGGCACCGTCGAGGCCGTCGGGAGCGCGGTGACACGGTTCAAGCCCGGTGACGAGGTCTTCGGTGAGACGGTGCGCGGGGGCCAATGGCGCAACGGGGGCGCCTACGCCGAGTTTGTCGCGGCGCCCGAGGTGGGACTCGCGATCAAGCCGTCGAACGTCACCTTCGAGGAGGCCTCTGCCGTGCCCACCGCCGGCCTCATCGCCCTCAACAACCTGCCGCAGCGGTGGGTCTCGCCGGGGTCCCGGGTGCTGGTCAACGGCGCGGGCGGGGCGTGGGCGCGATCGCCCTGCAGCTCGCGAAAGCCTACGGGGCGGAGGTCACGGCGGTCGAGCACACCAGCAAGCTCGACCTGGTCCGCTCCCTCGGCGCGGACCGGGTCATCGACCACACCGCGGAGGACTTCACCCGCAGGGGCGAGCGATGGGACGTCGTCTTCGACGTCCCCGGCAACCATGCGTTCCGCGAGGTGCGGCGGGTCGTCGAACCGGACGGTCGCTACCTGCTGATCGGCCACGATGCGTTCGGCGCGGCCGGACGCCACTGGCTCGGCGGCATGCCGCTCCAGCTCGGACTCGTGGCCCGCTCGGCGGTGAACCCGCAGCTGCGTGGTCCGTCGTTCGCGTCACCGGACAAGCAGGACCTCATGAGCACGCTGACCGGGCTGATGGCCAGTGGCAGGCTGCGCGTGGTCGTCGACCGCGCGTTCCCGCTGGAGCAGGCATCCGATGCGCTGCGACACCTGATGTCGGGCCGGCCGCTGGGACGGGTCGTCGTGTGTCCGTGAGCCTGTCGCAGCGGCCGTGGCCCGGCGTAGGCTCTCAAGAATGAGTGCCGATGAGCTGTTGCCGCCGTTGCCGGCGGACGCGTTCGAGCGTGTCCTGTGCGTCGTGGCCCACCCCGACGACGTCGAGTACGGCACGTCGGCCGCGGTGGCGCGATGGACCTCCGAGGGCATCGAGGTCGGCTATCTCCTGCTGACCCGTGGCGAGGCCGGGATGGACGCGCTGGCGCCGGACGAGGCGGCACCGTTGCGCCAGCGTGAGCAGGTGGCGGCCGCGGAGGTCGTGGGGGTCTCGTCGGTCGAGTTCCTGGACTACCCCGACGGGCTGCTGGAGTACTCGCTGGGAATGCGTCGCGACATCGCGATGGCGATCCGCCGGTTCCGGCCGAACGCCGTGGTGGTCGGCGCGTGGGAGGTGGAGTTCGCGGGCGGGATGCTGAACCACGCCGACCACCGCGTGGCGGGCCTGGCCACGCTCGACGCGCTGCGCGATGCGGGGAACCGTTGGGTCTTCCCCGAGCTGGTGACCGAGGGGCTCGAGCCGTGGTCACCACGGTGGTTGCTGGTGTCCGGGGACGCAGCCGCCACGCACGGCGTGGACGTCACGGGGGAGCCGTTGGAGCGGGGGATCGCCTCGCTCGAGGCCCACGAGCAGTACCTGGCAGGCCTGCCGTGGCACCCGCCGCCGCGTGAGCTGATCCCGCAGTTCACCGCAGAGGAGGGGCGACGGCTGGGCGTGGAGCATGCCCAACTGTTCCGGGCGTTCGACTTCGAGGCGCCGCTGTCCGAGGCGTAGCTTCGTACCGGGGTTCGCCCCGTGGCTTCCCCGATGTGGACGGACGCCGCGCGGGGTGATCATGGCCAGATGGTGCCGTCACTCTCGACCCGCAGGCGGGTGCCCGCCGGCCTCGCGTGGGCGGCCCTCCTGGGAGGCGTCCACGCGGTGGCCAGCCTCTACTGGGCGGCGGGCGGCACCGTGTTGCTGTGGACGCTGGGGGAGGACCTGACCCAGAGCCTGCGCGGTCACGAGTGGCTGCTCCTGCCGGTCGGTGCGGTCAAGGCCTTCGCCGCGGTCGGCCCCTGGCTGCTCGCTCGGCACGGTTGGCCGTGGCGTCGGACCACCCGGGGCCTGTGTTGGCTGGGGGCGGTGCTGCTGGTCGGCTGGGGCAGTGCGAACACGGTCGTCGGCATGCTCGTGCTGGGGGCGGTCATCGAGCCAGGCGAGGTCGACCGGGCGGGAATGATCGGCCACGCGTTCGTGTGGGACCCGTTGTTCCTCGCGTGGGGTGTGTGCCTCGCGGTCGGATTGTTCGCGTCCCGAGCGCGCGGACCGCGGTGACGCCGACGGGTCTGGAATACGATCAGGGCACCGGCTCTGCGGAAGGCGACCACCGAATGGGACCACGCGCACTCCTCGTCGGCGAGGCCTTGGTGGACGTGACCCGGATGCCGGACGGCACCGTCGCCGAGCACCCCGGCGGCTCGCCGTTGAACGTCGCCGTGACGATGGCGCGTCAGGGCATCGACACCACGTTGGCCGCCCAGGTCGGTGACGATCGCTTCGGTGATCTCATCCGGGCCCATCTGGATCGCAGCGGCGTGACGCTCCTGGACGCCGGACCTTCCGGGCCGACGGGCTCGGCCACTGCCACAATCGACGCCGGCGGGGCGGCCACGTACGAGTTCGACCTCCGCTGGGCGCCCGAGCGGCTGCCCGATCCGGCCGATTTCGACCTCCTCCACGTCGGCTCCATCGGCGCGTGGTTGGAGCCCGGGGCGAACGCGGTCGCCGATCTGGTGCGTCGGGCGCACGACGAAGGCCAGGCGGTCGGCTTCGACCCGAACGTCCGGCTCACGCTCGGCCCACCGGTCCCGGTGCTGCGCCAGCGCGTCCTCGACCTTGCTTCGAGCAGCCGCTTCGTGAAGCTCAGCGACGAGGACGCGTCGGTCCTCGCGGAGGGAGGCAGTCCGGAGTCTGTGCTCCGGATCCTGGCCGCTGAGGGCCCGGCCCTGGCCGCGATGACCCGAGGTGGCGCGTCGGCCGTGCTCCGATCCGGCGATCACGAGGTGGAGGTGCCGGTGCCGCAGGTCGCGGTCGCCGACACCATCGGAGCGGGGGACACCTGGATGGGGACCCTGCTGGCCGAGCTGCTGCTGCGCGGCTGGGTGGACCGCACCGGGTTCGGTGCCGACGAGCTGCGCGAGCTCGGCGAGGTCGCCGTCCGTGCCTCCGCCATCACCGTGTCACGCCCCGGCGCCGACCCGCCCTGGCGCGACGAGCTGCGGCAGGGCTGAGGCCGGTGGGTCAGTCGAAGAGCTCGCCCAGCCAGTGGCTCTTCTTCTTGCCCCGGTACCCGCTGCGGTCGTCGTAGCGACGGTCGCGGTCGTCGTAGGAGGGCCGCGACGCGTACCGGTCGTCGCGCGGCGGGGCCGGCGTGGGCGCGGCCGTGCGCGACGCCTCGGCCTCGGCGCGCTCGAGGATCTTGTCCAGCTCGCCACGATCGAGCCACACGCCACGGCACTCGGGGCAGTAGTCGATCTCGACGCCGGCGCGCTCACTCATCACCAGGGTCGTCTCGTCGTTGGGGCACTTCATGGGTCCTCCTCGGCTGGACAGATTGCGCCCAGCGTAGGACCCCGTCCATCACGCGGAGTCCGGCGCGAGGATTGCCGAGGACGGCGATCGCTGACAGCCTGCGGGGATGACCTCCTTCGTCTCGCACACCTCGGTCGACTGCGCCGACGCCTACGAGCTCGCGCAGTGGTGGAAGCAGTTGCTGGGCTACGTCGACATCGAGGACGACCCGAACGAGCCGGGCGACGAGGAGTGCGCGATCCGTGACCCGGACTCCGGTCACGAGATCCTGTTCATCGAGGTGCCCGAGTCGAAGACCGTGAAGAACCGGATCCACTTCGACCTGCGACCGCGCTCGGGGGACCGCGATGCCGAGATCGAGCGCGTGCTGGCGTTGGGTGCGCGCGAGGTCGAGGACCATCGCGGGATCCACGGACCCGGGACGGGGTGGCTGGTGCTGGCGGATCCGGAAGGCAACGAGTTCTGCATCCTGCGCTCGGAGGCCGAGGTGGCGGCCGCTGACGGCTGAGCGCCGATTCCAGCGATTTCGGGTGCCGAAGGGTGTTCTGGCGGCACTCGACAGGCTTACCGTCGAAGCATGTGCCGAAACATCCGCGTGCTCCACAACTTCGAGCCGGCGACCACGGACGACGAGGTCCGCGAGGCCGCGCTGCAGTTCGTGCGGAAGGTCAGCGGCTCGACGCGCCCCTCGCAGGCGAACGCCGAGGCGTTCGACCGGGCGGTCGACGAGATCGCGCACGCCACCCGCCACCTCCTCGACGACCTCGTGACGAACGCGCCGCCGAAGACCCGTGAGAACGAGGCGATCAAGGGGCGCGAGCGGCACGAGAGGCGGATGGAGCGCGAGGTTCGCAACCGGACCGCCTCCGCCTGACCCCCTCCGTCTCCCGCTTGCCGACCACGCGAACGCAGGGACGATGGAGGAAAAGGAGTTGATCCGCCATGACGGTCACGACGCCCGAAGGTCCCGCCAACCCGGGGGAGACGGTGACCGCTCCGCCGGCGCCCGACTCCTACTATCCGGTCCACGTCGAGGGCGACCTCGACCCGAGCCTCAGCCGCGGACTGTGGATCGTCAAGTGGATCCTGCTGATCCCGCACTACATCGTGCTGGGGCTGCTGTGGGTGGCCTTCTGGGTCACGACCGTCCTGGCCTTCTTCGCCATCTTGATCACCGGTCGCTTCCCGCGCTCGCTGTTCGACTTCAACGTCGGCGTCCTGCGGTGGTCGTGGCGCGTGGCCTTCTACGGCTACCACGCCCTCGGCACCGACCGCTATCCGCCGTTCACGCTGGCCGAGCGGCCCGACTATCCCGCCCGGTTCTGGGTGGACTATCCCGAACGCCTGTCGCGAGGGCTCGTGCTGGTGAAGTGGTGGCTGTTGGCGATCCCGCACTTCGTCGTCGTGGCCTTCCTCATGGGCTCGTATGACGGCAACACGATCGGCGACGACCAGGTCCCGTTCGTCGGCCTGGGGCTGATCGGCTTCCTCGTGCTGGTCGCTGCCGTGGTGCTGTTGTTCCAAGGGCACTACCCCCGGCGACTGTTCGACCTCGTCGCGGGCTTGGATCGTTGGACCTTCAGGGTTGCCGGCTACGTGTCCCTCATGACCGACCGCTACCCGCCGTTCGCGCTGGACCAAGGGGGACGAGATCCGGCTCCCACCCCCGCCGGCGGGGCGGTGGCAGCGCACGCCCGGGCCCGCTGGTCGGTCGGCCGGACGATTCCGCTCGTCGTCGGCTCCGTGCTGGTGATGACCTCGCTCGTCATCGCCCTGGCGGGACTGGCGCTGGCCGTGTTCGACGTGTCCGAGGAGGACGACGACGGGTTCCTCATGACCAAGCACGAGCCGCTGCGGAGCAACTCCTTCGCGATCGCCTCGGAGAGCCTGAGGCTGCACCTGGACGGTGAGGCCGCCCGGTTGCCGGAGGCGATCACCGGAGACGTCCGGCTCAACGCCGACAGCGTGACCGGACGCCCGATCTTCATCGGCATCGGGCCCACCGCGGACGTCGATCGCTACCTCTCCGGGGTCGGCCACGACACGCTGGTGGGGCTGGACGACGAGGACGATGAGGCGAAGTACCGCGTCACGACGGGCGGCCCGCCGCCGACGGCGCCCACGGGCGAGCGGTTCTGGGACGTGCAGGACGCCGGCGTGGAGGACGTGCAGATCACCTGGACTCCGAAGGACGGTGACTGGACCGTCGTCGTGATGAACGCGGACGGCACGCCCGTGGTCGACACCCGCATCGCCGCCGGCGCCGAGTTCCCGATCGTGGCCGCCTCGGTCGTCGCCCTGCTGGTCACAGCCGGCGTCGCCTTCCTGCTCGGCATCGTGTTGATCGCCGTGTCCATCTGGATGGTGTCCCGCGAGCTGAGCCGCCACCACGAGGAGAGGAGCGCATCATGAGCGCACTGGTGATCTACGAGTCCTGGTGGGGGAACACCCGCGCCATCGCCGAGGCGGTGGCCGAGGGGCTCGGACCCGACGTGCCGGTCGTCGACGTCATCGCCGCGCCCGCGCCCCTGCCGCCGGAGCTGGAGCTGCTGGTGCTCGGCGGCCCGACGCACGCCTTCTCGATGAGCCGCGACGCGACCCGCAAGGACGCGGTCGAGCACGGAGCGCCACCGGGACACATCACCCGGGGAATCCGCGAGTGGCTCGACGACCAGGAAGGGCGTGACGACATCGACGTGGCCACGTTCGACACCCGCGTCGCGAAGGTGCGCCGGCTGCCCGGGTCCGCGGCGAAGGCGGCGGCCCGGTCGGTGAAGAGGCACCACCTGGGGCGGTTGATCGACGAGGAGAGCTTCTACGTCGAGGACAGGGAGGGCCCGCTGCTCGACGGCGAGCTCGAGCGCGCCCGCGACTGGGGCGCCTCCATCCTGAGCCGGCACGGCGGGCTGTCGCCGGGCGTGTGAGAAGTCCCACCCCGTCGGGTGGAACGCGTGATGCTGCTGGGACGTTCTTCCTCACGTGAGCGATCTGTTGAAGCTGTCCCCCGAAGCCCAGGACCTGCTGTTCCGCGAGGCCCGAACCGCCAACTCCTTCACCGACGAACCGGTGAGCGACGAGCAGGTCGAGGCGATCCAGGACCTCGTCAAGTACGGCCCCACGGCGATGAACTGCCAGCCGCTGCGCGTCATCCTCGTCCGCAGCGACGACGCCCGCGCCCGGCTGCTCAAGCACATGTCCGACGGCAACCGGGTCAAGACGGCCACGGCCCCGCTCGTGGCGATCCTCGCCGCCGACACGAACTTCAACGAGAACCTGCCCCAGGTCTTCCCCCACGCGGAGGGCGCCAAGGACTGGTTCCCGGATCCCGAGGCCCGCGAGGCCATGGCGCGCCTCAACGCCGGCCTGCAGATCGGCTACTTCCTGATGGGCGTGCGCGCCGCGGGCCTGGCCGCCGGCCCGATGACCGGCTTCGACGCCGCCGGGATCGACGAGGACCTGCTGGCCGGCACCGGCTTCAAGGCAATGGTCGTCGTCAACATCGGCCACCCCGGTGAGAACGCCTGGTTCGACCGCCTGCCGCGCCTTGAGCACGAGCAGGTCGTCACGACGCTCTGAGTCCGGCAGGACTCAGGGGAGCGGCGGAGCGTCCACCGCCTCGGGACCGTGCCCACGCCGGGTGACCTCGGCGCGAGCGCGGTCGATGCCGCCGTGCTCGAGCGCCGCGACGTCGGACTCGCCCTCCCAGACGACGACGCCCCGGCGCCGGACCGTGACGCGCATCCGGGCGCCGAGGTGCTCGATCGCACCGGGCACGTTGCGCCGCTCGAACGGCAGCGGGACCGGGAGGACGTGGGCGCTGGCGAGGCTGCCCGACCCCTCGACGTCGATGCTCCACTGGGCGCTGCGCCCGTGCAGTGACCAGCGCTCGTCCGTGACGTCGGCGTGCACCGGCGACACCACCGGGTCGCCGAGCCGGACGAGTCGTCCGCCCGGCAGCAGGACCACGAGCGCGGTCACGGTCGTGCGAAGCGGCCCTGCGGTGACCTCGCCTCCGGCGAAGGCGACGCACACGGCCGGGTCCTCGAAGCCCTGCGCCTGGCCCCACCACCACGAGTCGGGGAAGCCGCCCTTGCCCCAGTTCTTCTCGGCGTAGACCGACCAGCCGTCCAGCTCCCAGATGTCGTTCCCGACGGTGACCTCGCCGCGCGCCGAGCCGCCGAGGAGCCACGGGTGCCAGTACTGGTTCAGGCCCGGGACGGACTGGAAGACGCTCGAGCCGCCGACGCTGCGGCGCGGCCACGGCACCGGGTCGGTGATCGCGACGTCGACGCGCGCGTCCGGACCGAGGTCGACGTGCAGGCGGTCCGAGGAGCCGCGGAAGGCGATCCCGGAGACCACGCCCAACCGGTCCTCCTCGGCGTGACCCTCGGGGTGCACCGTCGTGCGCAGGAAGCCGGTCGGGTGCGCCGCGAGTCCCAGCGTCGACCAGGTGCCGTCCGCCGCCCGGTTCACGCCGTCCAGGGCGATGACGACGCGACCGGTCGCGGGGTCGGTGAAGCGCCAGAAGTAGCCCTCCATCGCGACACCGTGCGCGGGCAGGGGGTCGCCGAACGGTCGATCGGCGCCGCTCGCCCGGTACGCGCGACGCAGTGAGGTCAGGGTGTCTCGGACCAGCGGGATCATGTCAGCACTGTGGCAGCACGTCGCCGTGGGCGCATCTGGCGTCGGTTCGACACCGGTGCCCGTCGTGCTCATAGTGGAAGTACCGGGGGATCTGGGGGGATCACGATGGCCGGTGCAGGAAAGCGCGGTGCGGTCGAGCGGCCGATGCACTCCACGAAGCCACTCGCGCTCTCGCTCCTGCTCTGGGTGGCCGACGGCGTCCGGCGCGAGCAGAGCATGCGGCGTTGGAAGAGCACGCATGCGGACCTCACCACCGCGACACCTGGGCGGGAGGAGTACCGGCAGCTCCACGTGGCACAGGACAGTCCCGGGCTCTGGCCCGCGATTCCCGGGGTCGAGACGCAGATCCCGCCTGACACCAGGGTCGACGGCGTCGCGGAGGTGACGTACGCGTCGCTGGCCGCCGCCTGGCGCGGCCGGGGCCTCGCAGCCGACGCCCGCGAGGACGAGGTCCACAACTTCCGGCGCTCCCTGCTCTATGCCGGGCCCCCGCATTCGACCCGGTGGTACGACGTCGCCGGGTCCGTCGACACGCGGATCTGGCTGTACGTCCTGCTGCGCCGCCGGCCCGGCGTCTCCCCGCGGGGGCTCCGGGACTTCATGCGACACGGGCTCATCGACGACCTGTACGGGGCCGGCACGCTGACCGAGCTGCGGACCCACGTCTTCCTGCCTTGGCGCAGGGCGCTGTGGAACAGCCCGCGCGTCGCCCACGACAACCCGCGCGACCAGCGCTTCCACGCCTCGATCAGCCTCGGGTTCGGCGATCGGGAGACGCTGCAGGAGTTCCTTTCCGGGCCCGTGCCCGAGGTCCTGGCCGTCGGGCTGATGAGTCACGCCGCCGCCGTGCACGCCTACGACGCGACCGTCCACCGCTTCGTGTCCGACGGGAACTGACCTCGCGAGCGCCCCCGCTCCTCTAGGCTCCGGGCAGCGAGGCCGACCCGGAGGACGATCGATGAGCGCGTTGCACCGTGCCCGACAGCTGCAGCCCGGCTCGACCGTGCGCTGGGACAGGCTGGAGCGCGATGCGTTCTCGGCACATCCGGAGGTGCTCGCCGGGCCGAAGTCGGGCAGCTCGGGCCCGCCCAAGCCCCGGGAGTGGCTGTTGCTCGCCCCACTGGGACTCCTCGCCGCGGTGGTGGCCGGCGCCCCCATCTGGGGATACGTGGCGATCGCCGCTGACGGCAGCCGGTTCGCCACCGCCGCACCCGACTCGGACCCCTCGGTGACGATCGCCGTGGCGGGATCCTTCTATGCCTGTGCCCTCGTCGTGGTGCTGTCACACATCGTCATCTGGCTCCGGAACGGACGCCCGAAGGCGCGCATGGACCTGGGATACTTGGGGATCACCGCGGTGCTCGGTGCGATGACGACGCTGTCGGTGTGGCGTCGCGGCACCGCGGGCGGGGTCGAGACGTGGGACCGGTGGATCATCCCCGTCGTCCTCGCCACCGTGGTGAGCGGTGTCCACGCATGCGTCCTGCTCGTCATCAAGCTCCGCCACGAGGCGTCCAGCGCCCTGTCCCTCGAGGGCAGTGACGCCCTCGACGCGCGCACCGCCCGCGCGGCCGAGCTCGACGACGCCGAACAGACGACGATCCGAGCCGACCTCGACGCCGCGATCGCCGATCTCGAGCGGCGGGGCATCATCACCACCGCCGTCGCCGCACGTGCCCGGAGCCTGGACCTCGGCGCCTTGGCGCTGACGATGATGAGCCGGAATCGGGGGACGGGCTCAGCGAGGTTGCCGTGACGCTGCGCCATGGCGAGCATGAGGGATGACCACGCCGACCCCTCGGACGCTCGCCCGGGGCCTGCTGGTCGTGGTGCTGGTCGTCGGAACGGGGGTCGCCGTGCTGTGGGCGCTGCAGCGTCAGCTGATCTACTTCCCCGACACGGCACCCGTGCCTGCAGCGGCCGACGCCGTGACGGGTGGGCGTGACGTCACGCTGCGGACCGAGGACGGGCTCGAGCTGGATGCCTGGTTCGTGCCGCCCTCCGGTCAGGACACGGCCATGGCGGTGCTCTTCGCTCCGGGCAACGGTGGCAACAGGTCCGGCCGGGCCGAGCTCGCCGAGGAGCTGAGTCGGCGGGGCCTGGCCGTGTTGCTGATGGACTACCGCGGGTACGGCGGCAATCCCGGCACGCCGGGGGAGGAGGGCCTGGCGGCCGATGCCGACGCGGCGGTCGAGGCGCTCCGAGACCTCGGGTACCCGCCGGAGCGGACGATCTTCTTCGGCGAGTCCCTCGGCACCGGTGTGGTCGCCGCACTGCAGACCCGGACCACGCCCGCGGGCGTCGTGCTGCGCTCGCCGTTCACCGAGCTCTCCGACGTCGGCGCCCACCACTACCCGTGGCTGCCCGTGCGGTGGCTCCTGCGGGACCGGTTCCCGGTCGTCGAGCACCTGGCCGTGAGCGAGGTGCCGGTCACGGTCATCCACGGCGATCGCGACTCCGTCGTGCCGACGAGCCTCAGCGTGCGGGTGGCCGACGAGACCCGCGTGCTGGCGGAACGACTCGTGCTGACCGGCGACCACAACGATCCCGTGATGTTCGGACCCGAGGTCGCGGACGCGGTCCTGCGCCTGGCCGAGCGCGTGGGGTGAGGGCTCAGCCCATCTTGTCGACCCAGTGGGTCAGCCGTCCGTCCTCGCCGACCTCGTGGAACGCGGGCGGACCGGGCACCGGATCCTCGCGCAGGGCCGCGATCACCTCGGCCGGCCCGTGCAGGCGCTCCTCGACCGCCGTCACCCACACGACGTCGGGGGAGAGGGACGCTTCGAGCCGGTTCCAGTCCCGCCGCTCGATGAGGCTCAGGATGTTCCCGACCGCCGGGACGAACTCAGCCATGTGTTGTCACCCGGGTCATCGCAGGCGCTCGGCGAGCGTCACGACGCCCGCGCCGTCGAGGTCGTCGAGCGCGGCCGTGCGCCCCGAGAGCGCAAGAAGCACCGACAGCGCCGGGCCGCTGACGAGGGGACCGTCGCCCAACTCGAGCTCGGCGTCGGTGGCGGTGACGCGGACCGCCGACAGATGGTCCTTGGCCCCGCCGAGGGATCCCGGCGTGCGCACCTGCGAGTGGATGGCGCGCAGCACGGCCTCCTGCGGGTAGACGTGCTCGATGCCCAGCGGCCGGCGGATGTCCTCGCCGTGGACGACCTCCTCGACGAGCCGGCTGTCCAGTGGCGCCGGCGGTGTCGCGGTGCTGTCCGCGGCGGCTCGGAGGCGATCGAGCGTCTCGGCCGGCGTCCGGCCGCGACGTCGTTGGATCCCGCGCTCGTTCAGGGCGTGGAAGTCGAACCGCGCGCGCAGCAGCGCCGCGACGAAGTGCCGCCGCGTGGTGAGCGCGCTGTCGACGAGGTGCGCGGTCACGTCGTGGACCGTCCAGCCCGGGCAGAGCGAGGGCGTGTCCCACGCCGCGGGCGACACCTGGTCCAGATCGGCGATCAGGGCTCGGCGCTCGGCATGAACCAGCGGCCACACATCCGACATCTGCACTCCCGGCGTCTCGAGGTTCGTTCCTCACGCTAGACCTCGATCACTGCGTCCGTCCCCGGGCCTGCGACAGTGAGACATGGCTCTTCCGCAGGACCACGCCGAGCCGCTGGTGCTGGCGTACCCGTTCACGGGCCGGTGGATGGCGCGCAACAGCCCCGCCCGGCGCGTGCCGAGCCACGGGACGCACCTGATGGGCACGACCTACGCGATCGACTTCGTCGGCGTCGACGCGCGGGGCCGCTCGGCGCCGTGGTCCTGGCGCGCGGCCCTGGCCACCGAGCCGCCGGGAGCGTTCGTCGGCTTCGGTCGGCCGATCCTGGCTCCCTGCCCGGGGCGGGTGGTCGTCGTCCACGACGGCGAGCCGGACCAAGTCGCCCGGCGCTCACCCGTCGCCGGCGTGCCGTACCTGCTGCGCCAGGCCGAGCGCGTGCGCGGAGGCCCGCCCGCCATCGCGGGCAACCACGTGGTCGTCGCAGTGAGCGATGCCGGGCCGTTCGTGTTGCTGGCGCACCTGCGCGCGGGATCGACCCGCGTCACCGTGGGCGATCACGTGGGCGCGGGCGACGTCCTCGGGGACTGTGGCAACTCCGGCAACAGCATCCAGCCGCACGTGCACGTCCAGGCCACCGACAGCCTCGACTGGCAGCGGGCCCGCGGGCTCCCGATCGGATTCGTCGGAGCCCACGGCCCCGGCCTGCCCGCCGAGTCGCAGATCGTCACGGCCTGAGCCGCGAGGGTCAGTCCTCCGGCAGCCCGGCGAACGACTTCTTCATGTCGTTGTACCAACCGAGCGACTTCTTCGGGTGGCGCCAGCGACCCTTCATCGCGTCGCGCGCCTCCTGATGGGTCGCGTCCCCGGCCTTCTCGGCGTCCTTGAGGTGCTGGTCCTGGGCGGCGATGACGTCGTCGGCGGTCTCGCCGCGGTGCGCGAGCTCGCAGGGGCCTCCGAGCTGGCGACAGGTCATGGTCTTCATGGCTTCTCCTCTTTCCGGTGCGGTGCGGTGCTGTGTCCTGATGACGATCGAGGCGGTCGATGTGTGACCGTCAGCCGCGCGGGTTGCCTCCATCGCGGCGGACGACGTGGGCGAGCACGTCGGGCTCGGCGCGGAACACGATGGCGGTGACCTGCCCGTCCTCGACGGTGAAGTCGAAGACGACACGGGCCTGGCCGAGGTGGAACCAGGCCGTGGCGGGCCGGCCCTCGACGAACACCGGCAGGGCTGCCTGGGCGCTGCCGTTGAAGAAGGTCGCCACCTCGTCGCGGCCCTCGATGCGCTCCGGAGTGCCCACGAGGATGGCCGCGCGATCGGCGGTCACGGTGGCTTCCGGCGCCAGCAGCTGCAGCAGCCGGTCGAACTCGCCGCTCTTCGCCGCGGCCATGAACGCGTCGACGACCTCCCAGTCGGCGAGACGGTCCTCGGGCGCGGGCTGGCGGACCTTGGCCCGGGCGCGGGACGCCAGCTTGCGCGCGGCCGTGGGGGTCGTGTCCAGCAGCTCCGCGATCGTCGTGAACTCGTAGCCGAACGAGTCGTGCAGCACGAACGCCACGCGCTCGCCGGGACTGAGCCGATCCAGGACGACGCTCAGCGCGGCCCCGACGGTGTCGGCCAGGGTCACGTCGTCCGCGGGGTCGCCGACGGTCTCACCGGGATCGAGGTCGTCAACCGGCACCGGGGTGCGCGACCGCAGCCGGTCCAGGCACAGCCGCGTCGTCACGGTCGTCAGCCAGCCGGGCAGGTTCTCGATCTCGGCATCGGTCCCGTGCCAGCGCAGCCACGCCTGCTGCACGATGTCGTGGGCCTCGTTCGCGTCGCCGAGCATCCGGCTCGCGATCCTCACCAGACGCGGCCGCTCGGCCTCGAACCATTCGTCCTGCTGCACGGTCCTCACCCTTCCACGTCCGGCTGTCATCCCTCTGACGATCGGGACGACGCGGGTGTGACCGGACGCCGCCGTCGCGGTGGACTTTCGCAAGGCCCCGCACGGGAGCACAGTGGAACCAGGGGGAGGGGAGAAGGTCATGACGAATCTTCTTCGCTGGGCTGTGGTGGCGATCCTCGTGCTGCACGGATTCGTTCATCTGCTGGCTGCGGTCCAGCGGTTCGGGTGGGTCGACGACCCCGTGCTCGCGCGGGATCCGGCCCTGGGCGTCCTGTGGCTGGCCGCGGCGATCCTGTTGCTGGCGGCCGCCCTGCTCGCCGCCCTCGGCGCCCCCACCTGGTGGTGGCTCCTGGCGATTGTCGCCGCCGTGACGTCCGAGGCGGCGATCATGACGTCCTGGAGTGTCTCGGGCTCGGGCACCCTCGTGAACGTCCTGCTGATCCTCATCGCGATCTACTCGCTGCTGCTGCGCGGCCCGCCCAGCTTCCGGGGTCAGTGGCGGCGGCGGTCGAAGGAGGCGCTGGCGGCGGTGGATCCCGACCCGACGCCCTTGACCGAGGACGAGCTGGCTGGTCTGCCGGAGCCGCTGGCGGCGTACATCCGTCGCTCGCTGCGGCAGGGCGAGCCGCGCGAGGCCAGCCTCCACGCCCGGTTCCACGGCCGGATCCGCAGTGACGCGGACGCCGAGTGGATGCCGTTCCGCGGCCGCCAGGTCAACACGTTCGGTGACAACCCGACGCGAACGTTCCTGATGATCGCGTCGCGCTCGGGAGTCCCCATCACGGTGCTGCACTGCTTCGCGGACGGGCGAGCCACGATGCGGGGCAAGGTGCTGTCCCTGCTCACCGTGGTCGACGCGTCCGGGCCGGAGATGGACCGTTCGGAGACGGTCACGGTCTTCAACGACCTGGTCGTCCTCGCGCCCGGCGCGATCGTCGACGCTCCCATCACGTGGACCTGCGTCGGCAAGCGGCAGGTCCGCGGCGTCTTCACCCTGGGGAGCCAGAGCGTCTCGGCGGTCCTGACGTTCGACGAGCGCGACGACCTCATCGACTTCGTCTCCGACGACCGGTCGCGAGCGTCTGCGGACGGGCGCTCCTTCACCCCGCAGACCTGGTCCACCCCGCTGCGCACGCATCGCGACGTGGACGGGCTCCGGCTGCTGACCACGGGAGCCGCGCGCTGGCTGGGACCGGACGGATGGTTCACCTACATCGAGCTGGAGTACGACGAGATCACGTACAACGTGCACGAGGTGGAGACCGGTCCCGCCTCCGGCCCGGCGCTCCAGGGCCTGACCCCCGAGCGGGTCAGTCGGCCACGCGGCGAGATGACGCACCGCCGGCCACGACGAGCAAGGTGATGACCGCCGCGGCGAGCAGGCCGGCGCCCAGATGCCACTGCAGCAGGGCCGCTCCGACCGCGGCGCCGGCGAGGATCAGCAGGACCGCAACGAGCCTGCGCCCGCTGCCGCCGCCCTTGCCGGAGCCCAGCACCGAGTCGGCGGCCAGGCCCGTGATCGTCGACGTGACCACGACCGTCGTCACGTCCTTGACCGCGATGAAGCGCGCGGTGGCCGCCTGCAGGCCCATCGCCGCGCCCAGCAGCGTGCTGATGGTCAGCTCCACGGCCCGCCCGGGCTGGTCGTCGACGAGCAAGGTCACCGCCAGCGCCAGGATCACCAGGCCGACCAGCGCCAGCAGCACCGTGACCGGCCGCGACCAGCCCGGCATGGCGAACCTCAGCACCCGGCCACCCAGTGCGGCGCCGGCCATGAAGCCGACCAGCGCCAGCAGGGGGCCGACGAACGGGAGGTCCTCGGCGCCCACGGCGGCCATGCCCAGAATGACGATGTTCCCGGTCATGTTGCCCGTGAAGACGCGGTCCAGCCCGAGGTATCCGACGGCGTCGACGATGCCCGTCGAGAAGGTCAGCGCGAGCATGAGGACGAGGTGCTGGCGTTCGGCGGGCAGGCGTCGGATCACCTCTCGATCATGGGCCACGTCGGCGACCGGAGTGTCATCGACGCGTCACGGCGGCGTTACACGACCTCCCTACGCTCGCGGGATGACCGTTCTGCACACCGGCGTCGGCCTGGCGCGTGGGGCGACCTACCTGCCCGCCTCGCTCGACCATGTCCTCTGGGGGCGCCTGCCGTGCGCCGCCGACCGCCCGGTGCTGACCGTCGACCCGGGGGACACCGTCGTGTTCGACACGATCAGCCACGAGGGGATCCTCGAGGACCAGGGGCGCGATCCCCGCGCCTTCTTCGAGCCGTACGGCGTGGACGTGCTGGAGGACGCCGTGGCGCTGGCGCGGTCCGACGTGCCCCGGACCTTCGGCGTGGACGGCCCTCATGTGGTGACCGGCCCGGTGGCCGTCCGCGGTGCCCGGGTGGGAGACCTGCTGGCGATGACCGTCGTCGACGCGGTGCCGCGCGTGCCGTACGGCGTCGTCTCGAACCGGCACGGACGCGGCGCGCTGCCGGGGGAGTACCCCGCCACCGGTGACGTGATGAGTGTCTTCGCCCGGGCCGAGGACGGGCTCGGCCACATCGCCTACGGGCCCGACGACGCCCGCACCGTGCGGTTCCCGCTGGCGCCGTTCCTGGGGATCATGGGGGTGGCGGTCGCCGGGAGCGAGCGACCGCACAGCGTCCCGCCGGGCCCGCACGGCGGCAACATCGACATCAACGTGCTGACCGCGGGATCGACGCTCTACCTCCCGATCCAGGTCGACGGAGCGCTCGCGTACGTCGGCGACCCGCACTTCGCCCAGGGTGACGGTGAGGTCGCGCTGACCGCGATGGAGGCCTCGCTGCGCGCCACCGTCCGGTTCGACGTCGTCGCCCGAGAGGATGCGCTGCGTGAGTTCGGCGACGTCGCCGGCCCGCTGGCGCGGACCAGCGAGTTCCTCGTCCCCACCGGCATGGACCCCGATCTCGACGTCGCCGTGCAGAACTGCGTGCGAGCGGCGATCGGTCTGCTGCAGGCGCGCTACGGGATGGACCCGGCGCACGCGTACGCGTACCTGAGTGCCGCGACGGACTTCAACATCAGTCAGGTCGTGGACCTGGTGAAGGGCGTGCACGCGCGGATCCGGCTGGAGGACTTCCGATGACCGACGTGCTGGGCGATCCCGCGCCGGACGGGCTGCTCGAGGCCTTCTGGGCCTATGAGACTGCGCTGATGGGCGACGACCTCGCGGCGCTCGACCGCCTCTTCGCCGAGGGGCCTGACACCCTGCGCGGCGACGCGGCCGGGCTGCTCGTCGGGCATGAGCAGATCAGCCGTTTCCGTGGCGGCCGCGGCGGGGCGCCGGCGCGCTCCGTGCTGGAGGTGCACGTCCGGTCGTTCAGCCATGCGCACGCGCTCGTCATCGCGATCACCGAGCTGGAGCGAGGCGGCCGAGGTCAGCAGACCCAGGTCTGGCGACGCGGCGCCGACGGCTGGCGCGTGATGGCCGCCCACGTGGCCGTGCCCGCTCCGGCATTCGACTCGCGCGTCTGGCGCGTCGTCGGCGACCCGCTGGTCCGGCCCACGGGCTCCGGACCGCTCGATGGTGAGACCGTCGCAGTCAAGGACCTCTTCGCCGTGGCCGGCCAGCCCGTCGGCGCAGGGAACCCGGCCTGGCTGGAGCAGGCCCCGGTCGAGCCGACGCCCGCCTGGGCCGTCCGGATGCTGACCGGGGGAGGCGCAGCGGTCCGCGGCATCACCCGCACCGACGAGTTCGCGTACAGCCTGGCGGGGACCAACGCCCATCACGGCACGCCGCCCAATCCCCGCGCGCCGGGACGGATCAGCGGAGGCTCCAGCTCCGGCTCGGCGAGCGCGGTCTCGCTGGGGCACGCGTCGATCGGGCTGGGCACCGACACCGGCGGCTCGATCCGGGTGCCGGCGGCCTACCAAGGGCTGTACGGGCTGCGCACGACCCACGGCGCCGTCCCGACGGCCGGAGTCATGCCCCTCGCGCCGTCCTTCGACACGGTCGGCTGGCTCACCCGCGACGCGGGGCTGCTCGCGCGGGTCGGTGACGTGCTGCTGCCCGATGTGGCGCCGCGCCCGGTCCGCGAGGTGGTCGTCGTCCCCGAGCTGCTGGCCCTGGCCGAGCCGGACGTCGCCGCCGCCGTCGAGGCGTTCGCCGACCGGGAGTCGGCCCCGCGGGAGTCGTGGAACCTGGGCGAGCTGGAGTCCTGGCGCGAGGCGTTCCGGGTGCACCAGGCGGCGCAGGCCTGGGCGTCGCACGGCGCGTGGTTGCGGACCCGCCTCGACGTGCTGGGACCCGACGTCCGCGGCCGGTTCGAGGCAGCCGCCGCGATCTCGCCCGACGAGGCGTCCGTCGCAGCCGCCCGGGTGACCGCGGCGCGGCAGACGATCCGCGAGCTGGTCGGCGACCGGGTGATCGTGCTGCCCTCTGCCTCGTCGGTCGCCCCGCTGCTGGGCGCTGATCCGGGTCAGGTGCGCGACGCGACCCTGCGGCTGACGTGCCTGGCGGGACTCGGTGGGCTCCCCGCGGTGAGCATCCCGACCGCCACGGCCGAGGGCCTGCCCTGCGGCGTGAGCCTGGTCGCCGCGCCGGGCCGCGACCGCGACCTGCTGGCGTTCGCCGTCGCCCACGCCGAACGTTTACGCCCCTGAAACGATCGTTGCAGCTCGTGTAACACCGGGCCCCTAGCGTCAGGGCGCATGGACATCACGACCTTCGACGAGGCCGACCCGGCGACGGCAGCGGCGCTCGTCCGCGCGTGCGCCGCGATCGAGTCGTGGGTCGACGACGTCGTCGCGAGCCGGCCGTACGGGAGCCTCGACAACCTGCTCGACCTGGCCGGCGCGCTGAGCGCCCGGTGGGGCGCCACCGAGGTCGAGGAGGCCCTGGCGGACCACCCGCGCATCGGTGAGCGCCACGAGGGCGCGGGTGCCGGGGCGGGCCTGTCGCGGCAGGAGCAGTCGGGTGTCGACCGCTCGACCGACACCGTCGCGCGGCTGGCCGAGGGCAACCGTCGCTACGAGGACCGCTTCGGGCGCATCTTCCTGATCCGGGCCGCCGGCCGCGACGCCGAGGAGATCCTCGAGCACCTCGAGCGTCGGCTGGACAACGACCCCGACACCGAGCTGGCGGTCACCGCCGGTCAACTCCGCGAGATCGCCGCGCTGCGGCTGAAGGGATCGTTCTCATGACCACCCTGTCCACCCACGTCCTGGACTCCGCGCGCGGCCTGCCCGCCGCGGCGATCACGGTCACGCTCGACGGGACGCAGACCCTCGCGACGGACGATGACGGGCGGATCGCCTTCGACGGCGACCTCGCCGCGGGCGCCCACACGCTCGAGTACGCCACGGG
Organism: Aeromicrobium duanguangcaii; assembly: GCF_024508295.1. Taxonomy (NCBI): domain Bacteria; kingdom Bacillati; phylum Actinomycetota; class Actinomycetes; order Propionibacteriales; family Nocardioidaceae; genus Aeromicrobium; species Aeromicrobium duanguangcaii. The sequence goes on from NZ_CP101990.1 coordinate 906,434, forward strand.
GGAGTGGTTCGCCGGTCAGGACCGCGACACGTTCTTTCCGTCGGTGCCGCTGACGTTCGAGGTCGAGCCCGAACGCGCCCACCTGCACGTCGCCCTGCTGCTGGGCCCGTTCTCCTACACCGCCTACCGAGGGAGCTGATCATGGCGCACGGCGACATCGTCCTGGGACCGAACCAGTACGGAAAGGCGGAGGTCCGGCTGGTCCGGGTCACCCGCGATACCGACGTGCACCGCGTCGAGGACCTCAACGTCACGACGCAACTGCGCGGTGACTTCACCGACTGTCACACGGTCGGCGACAACAGCCACGTCGTGGCCACCGACACCCAGAAGAACACGGTCTACGCCTACGCCCGCGAGCACGGGATCGGCTCGCCGGAGCAGTTCCTGACGACCCTGGGCCGGCACTTCGTCGACGACTTCGCGCAGGTCGCCGGCGGTCGCTGGGAGTCCCAGCTGTACGCGTGGGACCGGATCGGCGTGGACGGCGAGCCCCATGACCACGCCTTCCTGCGGGAGGGCCGCGAGGTCCGCACGACGCTGGTGCAGATGGACGGCCCCGACACGTGGGTCCTCGCCGGGTTCACCGACTGCACGGTCATGAAGACGACGGGCTCGGAGTTCCACGGCTTCCCGCGTGACCGGTACACGACCCTGGCCGAGACCGACGACCGGATCCTGGCCACCTCGGTGACCGCCTGGTGGCGGTACACCTCGGCAGACCTGGGCGACTGGAACGAGCGTTACGCCGCCATCCGCGACCTCATGCTCGAGACCTTCGCCGGGGTGCACTCGCTGGCCCTGCAGCAGACGATCTTCGCGATGGGCAGGGCGGTGCTCGAGCAGTTCCCGGAGGTCGCCGAGGTCAAGCTCTCGTGCCCCAACAAGCACCACTTCCTGGTCGACCTGGCGCCGTTCGGCCTGAAGAACCCGAACGAGGTGTTCTTCGCCGCGGACCGTCCCTACGGGCTGATCGAGGCGACGGTCCAGCGCGAGGGCGCCCCCGAGGCGCCGCAGGCCTGGGCGACCGTGGCCGGGTTCTGCTGAGCATGCATCTCGATGCGATCCGGGGCCGTCAGGTCCTGGTCGACGGAGCGTTCCGGCCCACGACCCTGCTGCTGCGGGACGGTCGGATCGCGGCGATCGAGCCGTTCGGTGTGGTGCCCGACGGTGCCGTGCTGGACGCCCCGGACGGTGCGTTCGTCCTGCCCGGCGTTGTCGACACCCACGTGCACGTCAACGAGCCGGGCCGCACCGAGTGGGAGGGATTCCGGTCCGCCACCGAGGCGGCCGCGCGCGGCGGCGTCACGACGCTCGTCGACATGCCGCTGAACGCCATCCCGCCCACCACGACGGTCGAGCACCTCGAGCTCAAGCGCGCGGCGGCGCAGGGCCAGTCGATCGTCGACGTCGGCTTCTGGGGCGGCGCGGTGCCCGGCAACGGGGCGGACCTCGAGCCGATGTGGGAGGCGGGGGTCTTCGGCTTCAAGTGCTTCCTGTCGCCGTCGGGGGTCGACGAGTTCCCACCCCTCGACCGCTCCGAGTTCCTCGCCGCATTGGGCGAGGTCGCCCGGTTCGGCGGGCTGATGATCGTCCACGCGGAGGACGCCGCGATCCTCGCTGACGCGCCCGCTCCCGCGAGCCGGTCGTACCGCGACTTCGTGTCCTCGCGCCCCGATGCCTCGGAGGTCGCGGCGATCGAGCAGGTGATCGACGGCGCGCGGCAGACCGGCGCCCGCGTGCACGTGCTGCACCTGTCCAGCGCCCGGGCGCTCGACGTCATCGCCGACGCCAGGGCCGAGGGGCTGCGGCTCACGGTCGAGACGTGCCCGCACTACCTGTGCTTCAGCGCCGAGCAGATCCCCGACGCGGCTCCGGAGTTCAAGTGCTGCCCGCCGATCCGCGACGCGGGGAACCGCGACGCGCTCTGGCAGGCGCTGGACGAGGGACTGATCGACTGCGTCGTCAGCGACCACTCGCCCTCGACCGTGGCCGAGAAGCGCCGGGGCGACGGCGACCTGCAGCAGGCGTGGGGCGGCGTCTCGGGGCTGCAGGTGGGCTTCAGCGCCGTCGCCCACGAGGCCGCCCGTCGCGGCATCGGGCTGGACCGGGTCAGCCGGTGGATGTCGCGGAACACCGCCGATCTGGTGGGGCTGGACCGCAAGGGCCGACTCGAGGTGGGCGCCGACGCCGACGTCGTGATCCACGACCCCACCGCCACGCTGCACGTCGAGGCCGCGCGACTGGCCCACCGCAACCCCATCTCGGCCTATGACGGCCTGCGGCTGGACGGACGGGTCACCAGCACCGTCGTGCGCGGCCGCCTCGTCGCCGGGCCCGACCTCGATCCCACGTTCGGGCGCCTGCTGTCCCGACCCGACCACGGAGACGACCGATGACCACCCTGCCCGTGAACCCGCCGCCGCGACTGCTGATGGGGCCCGGCCCGATCACGGCGGACCCCCGCGTGCTGCGCGCGATGTCCGCCCAGCTGGTCGGCCAGTACGACCCGGCGATGACGGCCTACATGAACGAGACGATGGAGCTCTACCGGAAGGTCTACCGGACCGAGAACGAGCAGACCTTCCTCGTCGACGGCACGTCTCGCGCCGGCATCGAGGCCGCGCTGGTCTCACTGCTGGAGCCGGGTGACCGGGTGCTCGTGCCGGTGTTCGGGCGGTTCGGCCACCTGCTCGCCGAGATCGGGCGGCGCTGCGGCGCCGAGGTCCACACCATCGAGACGCCGTGGGGCACGGTCTTCACCCCCGAGCAGATCGAGGAGGCGGTCGCCGCGGTGCGCCCGAAGGTGCTGGCGGTGGTCCACGGGGACACCGCCACCACGATGCGCCAGCCGCTGGGCGACCTCGGCGAGATCTGCCGGCAGTACGACGTCCTGCTGTACTGCGACGCGACGGCGACCCTCGGCGGCAACCGCTTCGACGTCGACGCCTGGGAGATCGACGTCGCCACCGCCGGGTTGCAGAAGTGCCTCGGTGGGCCGTCGGGCAGCGCGCCGATCACCATCGGTGAGCGTGCCGTCGCGGTCATCGAGAGCCGGCGGCACGTCGAGGCCGGGATCGCCGAGCCCGGCGACGTCGGGCGCGGCGTGCCGATCGCGTCGAACTACCTCGATCTGGCGCAGATCATGGACTACTGGGGCCCGCGGCGGCTGAACCACCACACCGAGGCGACCACGATGCTCTACGGCGCGCGGGAGTGCGCGCGCCTGCTGGTCGACGAAGGGCTCGACGTGGTGGTGGAGCGGCACCGACTGCACGGCGCCGCGATGCTGGCCGGCGTCCGCGGACTGGGGCTGGAGGTGTTCGGCGACGTCGCGCACAAGATGCACAACGTCGTCGCGGTGCACATTCCCGACGGGGTCGACGGCGACGCTGCCCGCGCGGGGATGCTGCAGGACTACGGCATCGAGATCGGGACGTCGTTCGGGCCGCTCCACGGCAAGGTCTGGCGGATCGGCACGATGGGGCACAACGCGCGCAAGGACGCCGTGCTGGTCACCCTCGCCGCGCTGGAGCAGGTGCTGCGGGCGGCGGGCGTCCCCGTGACGGCCGGTGGCGGGGTGGGCGCGGCCCAGGAGATCTACGCATGACGACCGCCGCGGAGGTCCTGTCCCGCTGCGCCGAGCTGGACCGGCACTCGGCGCACCCCACGCATCTCGAACGGGTGCACCTGACGCCGGAGCACGCCGCGGCCAACGCGCTCGTGGCCGAGTGGATGACCCGAGCCGGACTGACGACGTGGCAGGACGCGGGCGGGAACCAGTACGGCCGGCGCGAGGGCCGCGAGCCCGGACTGCCCGCGCTGCTGCTGGGCTCGCACCTCGACACGGTGCCGGACGCGGGCTCCTACGACGGGATGCTCGGCGTGGTTCTGGCCGTCGCCGTGGCCGAACGGCTGGGCGATCGCATCGGGAACCTGCCGTTCGCGCTCGAGGTCATCGGCTTCGGGGACGAGGAGGGCGCCCGGTTCGGCAAGGCCCTGCTCGGCAGCTGCGCCGTGGCGGGCACGTGGGACCCGGCCTGGTGGGACCAGCAGGACGCGGACGGCACGAGCCTGCGTCAGGCGTTCCTCGACTTCGGCCTCGACCCCGATCGCATCGGTGAGGCGGCCCGGCCTCCCGACGAGCTGGTCGGCTACCTCGAGGCCCACATCGAGCAGGGTCCGTATCTGGAGGAGGCGGACGCCTCGCTGGGCCACGTCACCGCGATCGCCGGCGCACGACGCTTCGTGATCAGCGTGCTGGGCGAGGCCCGCCACGCCGGCGGCACGCCCTACGACCGCCGCAAGGACGCCCTCGTCGGTGCTGCCGAGTGCATCACCGCCGTCGAGCGGCTGGTGCGCCCGTCCGGGTGCATCGCGACCGTGGGCCGGATCGAGGCACACCCCGGGGCGGTCAACGTGATCGCGGGCCGGGCCGACTTCACCCTGGACCTGCGTGCCGCGACCGACGAGGACCGCGACGCGATGTGGAAGCGGCTCGACGTCGAGCTGCACGGCATCTGCGAGGCACGGGGCCTGGGGCTGACCGTCGTCGAGACGCACCGCGCGCCGGCGACGCCCTGCGCACCGTGGCTGACCGAGGCGATCGTCGACGGCATCGCCGCGACCGGTGACCCCGACCCCCTGGGACTGTGGAGCCGGGCCGGTCACGACGGCATGGCGATGGGTGCGATCACCGATGTGGCGATGCTCTTCATCCGGTGCCACGACGGGATCAGCCACCACCCCGACGAGGACGTGCGCGAGATCGACGTCGCGCGGGCCCTCGACGCGCTCGAGCGGGCGGTGCTCTCGGTCGCCGAGCGGGTGGAGGGACGATGACCTTCACGGACGCGCGCCCGATCGAGTCGCGGATCGCCGAGCGCTACGCGACGCTCTCGCCGCAGGAGCGCCGCGCGGCCGATGCCCTGCTGGACCACCTCGACGACCTCGCCGTCTACCGGGCGGCCGAGTTGGCCGAGCTGGCCGGTGTCTCCAAGGCGACGATGAGCCGGCTCTTCCGGCGGCTCGACTACGACGACTTCACCCAGGTCCGCGAGCAGTTGCGCACGATGCGCAGCTCGGGCGTGCCGGTCACGGTCGACGGCGCCCCGTCGGTCGAGCACCACGTGCGGGCCGAGACCGAGCACCTGCAACGGGTGCTGCACACGGCCGAGCCGGCCATCGAGCGCGCGGCGGAGCTGCTGGCCGCCAGTGCCTCCGTCACCGTCGTCGGCCTGCGCAACAGCTACCCGGTAGCACTCCATCTGGCCCAGCAGCTGGGCCAGGCCCGGACCCGCGTGCGCGTCTCGCCGGCGCCGGGACAGTCGCTGTCCGACGACCTCGTGGGGCTCGGCCCCGACCATGCCGCCGTGGTGGTCGCGTTCCGCAGGCGGCCGCCCCAGGTGCCGGGCCTGTTGAGCCTGCTGCGCCAGGAGGGCACGTCGGTCGTGCTGCTCGGCGACCCGTCCGGCCGCCGGCTGGCCCGCCACGGCGACGTGTGGATCGAGTGCGGGGCATCGACCCAGACGGCGTTCGACAGCTATGCCGCGGCGATGAGTGTCGTGGCGGCCGTCTCGGCCCGGGTGCTGGACCGGGTGGGGCCGGACGCCACATCGCGGGCCGCGGCCATCGACGCGTCCTACCGCCTCGTCGGCGAGATCGAGGCGGGGTGACCTGATGGACCTGCACACCGTCGAGACGTTCCGAGCTGCCGGCGCCGATCTGAGCCTGGCCCGGGGTGAGACGTGGGTGGCCGGGGGCACCTGGCTGTTCTCCGAGCCGCAGCCGGGCGTGCACGGGCTGGTCGACCTGACCGCCCTGGGCTGGCCGGCCTGGGAGGAGCGGCCCACCGGCGTGACGATCGGGGCCACCTGCACGATCGCCGAGCTGGTCGAGCACGCGGAGGCGTCGGCCCTGCCCGCCCTGGCGGTTGCGCGCTCGTGCGCCGAGTCGCTCGTGATGTCGACCAAGATCTGGGGAGCGGCGACGGTCGGCGGCAACGTCTGCCTGGCCCTGCCGGCGGGCGCGATGACCTCCCTGCTGGCCGGACTCGGCGCCACGGCCGTCGTCAGGGGCACGGCGGGGGAGCGTCGTGAGCCGGTGGCCGATCTCGTGCGCGGCGTACGGCGGACCTCGCTGGGTTCCGGCGAGGTGGTGCGGTCGTTCGAGATCGACCACGACGTGCTGGCCCGTCCGGCCGCGGTCCGGCGCTTCGCGCTCACCGACATGGGCCGGTCCGGGGGCGTCGTCATCGGTCGTCCGGTGGGCGACCGGGTGGTCGTGACGATCACCGGAGCGACCCGGCGGCCGTGGGTCCTCGACGTGGATCGGGGCTCCGTCGACGGGGCCCTGGACCGGATCGATCCCTGGTACGACGACCCCCACGGCGCCCCGGACTGGCGTCGGGCCCAGACCCGCCGGTGTGTGCACGAGATCCTGGATGAGCTGTCATGACTCGCATCAACGGCACCGCTGTCGAGACGTCGCCCCGCCCGGGCCAGTGTCTGCGCACCTTCCTGCGCGAGCACGGCGGTACCGAGGTCAAGAAGGGCTGCGACGCCGGCGACTGTGGCGCCTGCACGGTGCTGCTGGACGGCGCGGCGGTCCACTCCTGCGTGACGCCGGCCGTGCGCGCCGTCGGCCGCGAGGTCACGACGGTGGCGGGGCTGGGCGAGCCCGACGCGCTGCACGACGTCCAGCGCCGGTTCGTCGACGCGGCCGGGTTCCAGTGCGGCTTCTGCACCGCCGGCATGGTGGTCACCGCCGCCGGCCTGGACGACGGGATCGGGGAGCGCGAGCCGCGGTGCCGAGCGATGAAGGGAAACCTCTGCCGCTGCACGGGGTACCGCGCGATCCACGATGCGCTCGCCGGGACCGTCAACGTGCAGTCCCCGCAGGACGGACAGGCGTTCGGCACGTCGACGCGATCGCCCGCCGCGGAGCGGATCGTCAGCGGCCAGGAGCCGTACACGCTCGACCTGCCGGCGCCCGAGGGCCTGCTGCACGTGGCGGTCCTGGGCAGTCCGCATCCCCACGCCCGCATCGTGCGGATCGACGCGACGCGCGCGGCTGCGCTCGACGGGGTGCACCTCGTGCTGACGCACCACGACGTCCCGGACGTCCTGTACTCGACCGGCCGCCACGAGAACCGCCTCGACGACCCCGACGACACCCGCATGCTCGATCCGGTGCTGCGGTTCCACGGGCAGAGGGTGGCGGTCGCCATCGCCGAGACCGTCGGCCTGGCTCGGGCGGCGCTCGACCTGATCGACGTCGAGTACGAGCTGCTCCCGGCCGTGTTCGACCCCGACGAGGCACGGCGCCCCGGCGCTCCGGTCCTGCACGGGGACAAGGACCCGGTCGAGTCCCGCGTCGCCGACCCGTCCCGCAACGTCGTCGCCCAGCTGCACGACGAGCACGGCGACGTCGAGGCGGCGCTGGCGTCGGCGCACGCGACCGTGTCGAGCACGTGGCGGACCGCGCGGGTCTCGCACGCCCAGCTGGAGACCCACGGCGGCATCGGCTGGCTCGACGAGGACGGCACGCTCGTGGTGCGCACCAGCACCCAGGTGCCGTTCCTGGTGCGGGCCGAGCTGGCCCGGCTGCTCGACCTGCCGAACGAGCGCGTCCGCGTGATCGCCGCCCGTGTCGGCGGCGGCTTCGGCGGCAAGCAGGAGCTGCTCGTGGAGGACCTGATCGGACTCGCGGTGCTGCGCACCGGGCGACCGGTCCAGTACGAGCTCAGCCGGGAGGACCAGTTCACGATCGTGCCGTGCCGGCACCCGATGCGGGTCGAGGTCACCCTCGGCGCCGACGCCGAGGGCCGCCTGGTGGCGATGAGGCTCGACGTCCTGAGCGACACCGGCGCGTACGGCAACCACGCGATCGGTGTGATGTTCCACGGCTGCCACGAGTCGGTGGCCCAGTACCGCTGCCCGAACAAGCGAGTCGACGCCGAGGCGGTCTACACGAACCAGATCCCGTCGGGCGCGTTCCGTGGCTACGGCCTGGGCCAGGTGATGTTCGGGCTCGAGTCGGCCATGGACGACCTGGCCCGCGAGCTGGGGATCGACCCGCTGGAGCTGCGCCGCCGGAACGCCGTCGTGCCCGGCGACCCGTTCGTGGTGACGTCGGACGAGCAGGGCGACCTGGAGTACGGCGGCTCGTACGGACTCGACCAGTGCATCGACCTCGTCGACAAGGCGTTGGCGTCCGGAGAGGGCGTGCCGGCCCCCGAGGGATGGCCGACCGGGCGCGGCGTCGCCATGGCGATGATCGCGACCATCCCGCCGCGCGGACACTTCTCGCACGTCACGGTCTCGGTCGACGACGACGGCGTCTACACGGTCGCCGTGGGCACGGCCGAGTTCGGCAACGGCACGACCACCGTGCACGTCCAGCTCGTCGCGACCGAGCTGGGCACGACGCCCGACCGCGTACGGATTCTCCAGAGCGACACCGCGACCTCCGGCTACGACACCGGCGCCTTCGGCTCGACGGGCTCGGTGGTCGCCGGTCGCGCCGTGCAGGCCGCGGCCGAGCGACTGCACGCCGAGCTGCTGACGCTCGCCGCACGCGCCGCGGGCGTCGACACGGGGCACTGCTCGATCCATCGCGACGGCGTGGTGCTGCCGGACGGGACGCTCGTGCCCTTCTCGCAGATCGCGCCCGGCGGACTGACGGCCGACGGCAGTCATGACGGCACGCCGCGGTCGGTCGCGTTCAACGTGCACGGGTTCCGGGTCGCGGTCGACCCGGCCACCGGGGAGGTACGCATCCTGCAGTCGGTGCACGCCGCGGACGCGGGTGTCGTCATCAACCCCGAGCAGCTGCGCGGGCAGATCGAGGGCGGCGTGGCGCAGGGGATCGGCTCGGCGCTGCAGGAGGAGGTCGTCGTGGACGACGGGATCGTGGTGACCCGGACGTTCCGCAACTACCGCGTGCCCCAGATGGCCGACATCCCCCACACGGAGGTGCTCCTCGCCGACACCGTCGACGCGCTCGGCCCGCGCGGAGCGAAGTCGATGAGCGAGGCGCCGTACAACCCCGTCGCGCCCGCGCTGGCGAACGCGATCACCGATGCGCTCGGCGTGCGACCGAGGGAGCTGCCGATGACCCGCGACCGGGTGTGGCGGCTGGCACAGCAGGTCAGCGGTGCAGGGGACCGTCGGTCGCACTGAGCGGCCGGGCCGTCGTCCCGTGCTGGACGGCGAGGATCTCGGCGAGGATCGCCACGGCCGTGTGCTCGGGCGTGGAGCCGCCGAGGTCCAGCCCGATCGGTGAGCGCAGCCGAGTGATCTCGGCGGTCGAGGCCCCCAGATCATGGAGTGCCTCGACCCGGCGCTCGTGCGTGGCCCGCGACCCCATCGCGCCGACGTAGCCGGCGCCTCCGCGCAGCGCCGCGAGGATCGCGGGGGTGTCGTGCCCGGGGTCGTGACCCAGGATGCAGATCGCGTCGTCGGCGACCCAGCCCCGCTCGGCGATCCCGGTGGCCGGAGGTCCGACGACGACGGCGGTCGCGTCGGGGAACCGCTCCTTCGTGGCGAACGTGGCACGGTGGTCCAGGACCGTCACCGCGAAGCCGGCCCGGGCTCCGAGGGCGCACAGCGCCGCGCCGAACTCGACCGCGCCCACGACGACGAGGTGTCGTGGTCGGCGGACCGACAGTGTGACCATCGGGTCGTCGGCGCAGGCCCGGCCCTCGGCGTCCAGCGAGAGGGTGGCGTCCAGGCCGGCGGCGGCGCGCTCGACCTGGTGCCACGCCGCGTCGTCCAGCGCGGCCACGTCGCTGATGAGGACCTCGACCGTGCCCCCGCACATCAGGCCCGGCTCCAGCCAGTCGCCGGCACCGTAGCGCCGCCGCCGCGCCGGGCCGCCGGCGAGGACCTGCTCGCACTCGGCCACCAGGTCGGCCTCGACGCAACCGCCCGAGACGCTGCCCGCGACGCGCCCCGTGTCGTCGACGGCCAGGGCCGCGCCGATCGTCCGCGGGGCGCTGCCGTCCACGGCGATCAGGGTGGCCACCGCGACCCGGCGGCCCTCGGCCGCCCAGGCTCGCAGGGTGGCGGCGATCTGCAGCATGGGGCGACACTAAGAGACGCGTGTTTCACGCGGGGGACGCCGACGAAACGGACAGGAAACACCTGCTTGCGACGATGACCGCCCGAACCGTCCTCGAAGGAGCACCATGACGCACCAGCACGACCTCCGGTGGTTGGAGACCGCGATCGACCTCGCCGTCGAGAACGTCGCGGAGGGCGGCGGACCCTTCGGCGCCCTGATCGTCCGGGGGGACGAGCTGATCGCGACGGGCCGGAACCGGGTCACCCCGGACCTCGATCCCACGGCCCACGCCGAGGTCGTCGCGATTCGCGCCGCGTGCCGGGCGATCGGCGATTTCTCCTTGGCGGGACTGACGTTGTACACCTCGTGCGAGCCGTGCCCGATGTGCCTCGCGACCTCGCTGTGGGCCCGGGTCGACCGGGTCGTCTACGCGGCCGATCGCGACGACGCGGCCCGCGGCGGCTTCGACGATCGCGAGTTCTACGAGTTGTTCGCCCGCGACCGCGCGACGTGGCCGACGGTCGTGGAGGAGTCGCGCCCGGCGGACGCCGACCGGCCCTTCGCCGCGTGGTTGTCCAAGGTCGACCGCGTCGCCTACTGACCGGCGAGGATTAACGCTCGCGTAATCGGTCGCGTCGAGTCGTGAAACGAACCGCTCATAGCGTCACAGCCTGTCACGGGGGTTTCGTCGAAGCGGTCGATCCGGTCGCTCGGACTAGGGAGTTCACACCATGAAGATGTCGTTCCGTCGAGGTCAGACCGCGCGATTGGCCGTCGCGTTGTCGGCCGCAGCACTCACTCTGGCCGCGTGCGGCTCCGACTCGGAGGATGAGGGCTCGGGCTCGGGCGGCGAGGCCGACTTCGGCGCGCTGACCGTGCAGCTGTCCTGGGTCAAGAACGCCGAGTTCGCGGGTGAGTTCATGGCCGACTCGAAGGGCTACTTCGCCGATGCGGGCTTCTCCAGCGTGAAGCTCAACGCCGGTCCGGGTGCGACCGAGAACCTGGTGGCCTCGGGCAAGGCCGACTTCGGCCTCACGAATGCGGTGACCGCCGCCCAGGTCATCACGCAGGAGGACGCGCCGCTGAAGATCGTCGGCACGACCTACCAGAAGAACCCGTTCACGATCCTGTCCCGCAAGGACAAGGGGAACATCGCGACCCCGGCCGATCTCAAGGGCAAGAAGATCGGCGTGCAGGCCGGCGGCAACGAGATCCTGTTCAAGGCGCTGCTGTCCGCCAACGACATCAAGGAGGACGAGGTCACGATCGTCCCGGTCGAGTACGACCCGGCCCCGCTGGTCAACAAGGAGGTCGACGGCTTCGTCGCCTACCTGACCAACGAGTCGATCCTGGTGGCGTCGCAGGGCATCGAGGTCACGAACCTGCCCTTCGCCGACAACGGCCTGCCGTTCGTCGCGGAGTCGATCATCGCGACCGACCAGACGATCAAGGAGAAGCCCGAGATGGTCAAGGCGTTCCTCGAGGCCGAGATCAAGGGCTGGAAGGACGCGTGCGCCGACCTCGAGGAGGGTGCCCGCCTCGCGGTCGAGGAGTACGGCAAGGACCTCAAGCTCGAGATGGCCAAGGAGATCGAGCAGAACACCGTGCAGTGCGAGGACCTCATCAACACCGACGAGACCGCGACGAACGGGATCTTCACGATCAGTGACGAGCTGCTGGCCGAGAACCTGAAGTCCCTGGCCGGCGCCGGCATCGACGTCGAGGCCGACGAGGTCTTCGACCTGTCGCTGCTGGACGAGCTCTACGAGGAGAAGCCCGACCTCAAGGGCTGACGGATCCATGAGCACGCCTGATGTGCTGGCCGCGTCCGGTGCCGTGGGAGCCGATGGCTCCCTCGGCACCGGGGTCCGCCTGCAGAACCTGACCAAGACGTTCACGATGGGGCGCAAGAGCGTCACCGCGCTGGACGACGCCACCCTCTTCACCGACCAGGGCAGCTTCCTGTCGCTGCTGGGCCCCTCGGGCTGCGGCAAGTCGACGATCCTGCGCATCCTGGCCGGCCTGGAGAAGCCGACCAGCGGCACGGCGCTCGTCGACGGCAAGTCGCCGCTGGAGCTGCGCCGCAACCACGAGCTGGGCATCGCGTTCCAGGACTCGGCGCTGCTGCCGTGGCGCAGCGTGCTGTCGAACATCCGGTTGCCGTTCGAGGTGTCCGGGCGCACGCCCGACGACGCCCTCGTGGCCGAGCTGATCAAGCTGGTCGGGCTCGAGGGGTTCGAGAAGGCCAAGCCGGCCCAGCTCTCCGGCGGCATGCGCCAGCGCGTCTCGATCGCACGGGCGCTCGTGGTCAAGCCCTCGGTGCTGCTGCTGGACGAGCCGTTCGGCGCCCTCGACGACATGACGCGCCAGCGGCTGAACGTCGAGCTGCTGCGGATCTGGACCGAGAAGCCGGCGACGACGCTCATGGTCACGCACGGCATCTCCGAGGCGATCTTCCTGTCCGACAAGGTCGCGGTGATGAGCGCGCGGCCCGGTCGGGTCGCCGAGGTCATCGATGTCGACCTGCCCCGGCCGCGGGTGCCGGAGATGATGCGGACGCCCGAGTTCCACGCCCTGCACGACCGGGCGACCGAGCTGCTGTTCGGCGCCCACGGGACCGCGGCCGATGACGACTGAGTCACGTCGCGCCGTTCTGCACGGGGCTCTCGGTTTGGGCGGGCTCGTCGCCGTGTGGGCGCTGCTGGCCCGCACGGTCTTCGCCGAGAAGGCGATCCCGACGCCGTGGGGCGTGTTGTCGGGCTTCGCCGACGACGGCATCGCGTTCTACATCGCGAACTTCAGCGGCACGGTGAAGGAGGCGGCGATCGGGTTCTTCTGGGGCAACCTGATCGCCCTGGCGCTGGCTGCGGTGGTACTGCTGGTTCCGCTGTTCGAGAAGGTCATCACACAGATCGCGGTGATCAGCTACTGCGTGCCGATCGTCGCGATCGTGCCGATCCTCTACATCATCCTCGGCGGCGCCGAGAGCCCTGGGGACGCGTCGCCGACCGCCGTCGTCCTGGCCGCGATCTCGGTGTTCTTCACGACGGTCGTCGGTGCCGTGCTGGGATTCCGTTCCGCCGACACCACCAGCCTGGACCTCGTCAGCGTGTACGGCGGTGGCCGGTGGAAGCAGATGTCGAAGGTGCAGCTGATGTCCGCATTGCCGTACATCGTCTCGGCGCTGCAGGTCGCCGCACCGGCGGCGTTCCTGGGCGCGATCCTGGGCGAGTACATCGGCGGCGTGGACCGGGGTGTCGGTCCGGCGCTGATCAACGCGCAGCAGAACCTCGACGTCGAGCGGGCCTGGGGCCTGATGTTCGGGTGTGCGCTGGTCGCGGGGGCGGCGTACGTGCTGCTCGGTCTGCTGGGCCGTTTCGTCACGCCCTGGTCCACCGGGAGGACCGCGTGAGCGCGCTGACGGTGTCCGCGCCGGGCGGCGTCGCGTCCGCCGTGGCCAGAGGGGTGGGCAAGGCGCTCGGCAACGCCCTGCTCGTCGCGGCGATCGTCTACGTGCTGTGGGTCCTGGTGGTCGCGCTGGTCGACAACCCGTTCGTGGCGAAGGGCCCGGGCGACGTCGCCGAGTTCCTGTTCACCGGTGACGATGCGACCGAGAACCGCACGCGGGTGATGGGCCAGCTGGGCATCACGCTGCGCGACGCGGCCATCGGCTTCACGGCGGGGATGGTCGCGGCGGTCGTGCTGGCGGGCGCGATCGTCCTGTCGCGCGGCGTGGAGGCGACGGTCATGCCGGTCGCGATGGTCCTGCGTGCCGTCCCGTTGATCGCTCTCGCACCGGTGATCCGGATGATCTTCGGGCGAGGCGTCTCGGCCGTTGCGGTGATCAGCGGCATCGTCGTGCTGTTCCCGGCGGTCGTCGGACTCGTCTTCGGCCTGCGCTCGTCCAGTCGCCAGATGCACGACGTCGTGCAGGTCTACGGCGGCAGCGAGCGGGACGTCCTGTTCAAGGTCTCGTTCCCGTCGGCGTTGCCCTCACTGTTCGCGGCGATCCGGATCTCGGTGCCGGGCGCCATCACCGGTGCCCTGATCGCCGAGTGGCTCGCCACGGGAAAGGGCATCGGCTACGCCGTGGTCTCGGCTGCGGGGCAGTCGAAGAACAACGAGGTCTGGGCGCTGGTCATCGTGGTGACCCTCGTGTCGCTGCTGCTCTACACGCTGGCCCAGGTGCTGGAGACGTTCGTGCTCGCTCGGTACGGCAAGGATGCGGGCCGTGCCTGACCGGTCGGTCGGCATCGTGCTGGCCGCGGGGGAGGGGCGCCGGTACGGCATGCCCAAGGCGCTCGCCCGAGCGTCCGACGGGAGGCCGTGGTGCACGCGGGCGGTCGACACCCTGGTGGCGGGCGGCTGCGACGAGGTGGTCGTCGTGCTCGGCGCGATGGCCGAGACCGCGCTGCATCTCGTGCCGTCGCACGCCGAGGTGGTGCTGGCGCGGGACTGGGCGGACGGACCGTCCGCGTCGTTGCGCGCAGGCCTCGCGGCCACGAGCGCCGAGGTCGCGCTCGTGACGTTGGTGGACCTTCCCGATCTGACGCCTCGGTCCGTGGTGCGCCTGCTGGCGGGCGCGGACGACTCGACCGTCGCCCGGGCGACCTACGGAGGGCGGCCCGGCCACCCGGTGGTCGTCGGCCGACGGCACTGGCCGGCCCTCACCGACGGCCGTCGGCCAGGCGACGTGCTGGCCGCGCTGGGCGCCACGACGGTCGACTGCAGCGCACTCGGCGGTGGTGACGACATCGACCACCGCCCCCCAGATTTGCTCTGAAACTCACCTTTCAGCGCCCTCGAAAGGTGGGATGCGGAGCAAATCTCGGGACGTCAGAGGTTGGGCTCGGGGACGAACTCACGGACCTCGAGGACGCAGCGGCACGCGGCGGCGAAGGTGGCGGCCCACTCCAGCGCGTCCTCGAGCGACTCGACGTCGACCACGCCGAAGCCGGCGAGGTGGCTGTGGCGCTCGGGGTCGGGCCCCTCGGCGATGGTGCCGTCCGGGTGGACGACGGTGGCGAGCTCGTGGTGCATCAGCCCTCCGCCGAGAAGCCAGGCGTCGGCCGCCCGGGCCTTCTCGACCACGGCGTGGGCGGCCTCGACGACCCCGGGGATCTCCTCCTCCGGGATCTTCATCGCGCCCTCGGCGAACGAGATCAGGAACTTGGACATGCTCAGGTCCTTCCGATCGTCCCCCGCCGGCCCGGCTCGGGCCGCTACCCCCAGTGTGGACCCCCGAGCGGTCGCCCGACCCTCTTCGCGGTGTTAGACCTGAGGGATGGACGAAGGCACACGCAGGCGCCGAGGAACGGGCGCCGCGGTCACGGGACTGGCAGCAGCGGCGCTGGGCGGGGTGGTGGTGCACGACCTGACGCAACGCAAGCATGCGCTCCTGCGGAACTTCCCGGTGGTCGGTCACTTCCGCTACTGGGTCGAGACGGTCGGGCCCGAGCTGCGCCAGTACATCGTGACCAGCAACGACGAGGAGCGCCCGTTCTCGCGGGACCAGCGCCGCTGGATCTATGCCAGCTGCAAGGGCGAGAACAACTACTTCGGGTTCGGCACCGACAACGACGTGGAGCGCAGCTCGGGCTACCCGATCATCAAGCACCGCACGTTCGCCGGTCCGGGTGCCAGCACGTCGCGGCACGGCAGCGAGGGCGTCCCCCTGCCGTCCGCGAAGGTGCTGGGCGGTCCGCGCGGCCGGCGTCACGCGTTCCGGCCGGCTTCGATCGTGAACGTCTCGGGGATGAGCTTCGGGGCGCTGTCGGCCCCGGCGATCCAGGCGCTGAACGAGGGCTCCGCGCTGGCGGGCTGCATGCAGAACACGGGGGAGGGGTCGATCGCGCCGGCCCACCGACACGGCGGTGACCTCGTCTTCCAGATCGGGACGGCGTACTTCGGCTGCCGTGACGACCAGGGGCGCTTCGACCTGGGGCGACTGGTCGACCTGGTGCAGTCGGCGCCCGTGCGGGCCATCGAGATCAAGCTCTCGCAGGGTGCCAAGCCCGGACTGGGCGGGATGCTCCCGGGGGCGAAGGTCGACGCGACGATCGCGCAGATCCGCGGTATCGCCGAGGGCGTCGACTGCGTCTCGCCGAGCCGGCACACCGCCTTCGACGACGTGGACTCGATGCTCGACTTCGTCGAGACGATCGCCGACGCGACCGGACTGCCGGTGGGGATCAAGTCGGCCGTCGGCAACCTCGAGTTCTGGGACGAGCTCGTCGAGCAGATGATCCCGCGGACGCGCGGTGTCGACTTCGTCAACATCGACGGCGGCGAGGGTGGCACGGGCGCCGCGCCGATGATCTTCGCCGACTCCGTCGCGTACCCGTTCCGGATCGCCTTCACCGAGGTCTACAAGCGGTTCGCGGCCGCGGGGCTGACCGACGACCTGACGTTCATCGGAGCGGGGAAGCTGGGCCTGCCCGAGAACGCCCTGGTGGCGTTCGCCCTCGGCGCCGACATGGTCAACGTGGGCCGTGAGGCGATGCTGTCGATCGGCTGCATCCAGGCACAGAAGTGCCACACCGACCACTGTCCGGTCGGGGTGGCCACCCAGAACCCGCGCTACACCCGAGGGCTCGACCCGACGCTCAAGAAGCACCGGCTGGCGGGCTACGTGTTGGCGCTGCGGCGCGACCTGCTCAAGGTCTCCGAGGCAGTCGGCGTCGTCCACCCCGGACTCATCACGGCGGACGACATCGACATCATGGACGGCCAGCGGTCGGGGGAGTCCCTGCGCGAGCTCTACGGGTACGAGTCCGGCTGGGGCGAGCTGGGCGAGAAGCTCCAGATGGAGCTGCTCGACGTGATGGAGTCACTCGGCGAGGAGCAGGCGTCCTGAGTGCCGGCGGGAGTGAGTGGCTGGGCGTCTTCTTAGGGGGGCTGAAGTCCTCGGATCGCCACAACGCACGACTGCAACCTGTGTCTGCATCGGACGGCCACCGACTGATGTCTCGTAGGTCTCACCGAATTGCCTGAGCCGACCCTTCGGAATAGATAATGTTGGCGCGTCTGTGATCCGAGGCGGAGAGGTTGTCGGTGAGCGAAGAAGCGTGGCATGAGGCTCGACTCATCCCAACCAGTGGGATCAACGGGGCGCAAGAGCAGGAGAAGCGAGCCACGTCGGCTCTTCTCGCCGTCATGGGGGCGGTCCCGGAGTTCGCCAAGGCGCTTCTCGGACCTCTCGGCGCGCCTGGCCGGGTGCCGGAGACATACATCGAAGTTCCGTTCGATCTGTCCGGCAAGCGGGTGATCCCCGACGGCCTGATCCGGGTGAGTCGCGGCAACAAGGTCTGGACTGCCTTGGTCGAAGTGAAGACGGGGAAGAGCGAACTCCAAGCAGATCAGCTGGACAACTATTTGGACGTTGCGCGGACCGAGAATTTCGACGCCTTGGTGACGATCAGCAACGAGGTCCCCTCACTGCCGGGTGTGCATCCCACCGCGGTGGACAAGCGCAAACTCCGCAAGGTGCAGATCCACCACTGGTCCTGGTCCTACGTGCTGTCGACCGCGATCGTTCAGAAGGAGCATCGCGGAATCGCAGATCCCGATCAGGCATGGATCCTCGGTGAGTTGATCCGGTACCTCGAGCACGACCGGTCTGGAGCGTTGGAGTTCGATGACATGGGACCGAACTGGGTCTCCGTCCGAGACTCGGTTGCAGCGGGCACCCTGCGCGCCAACGACAAGATCGCGCCCGAGGTGATCGCTCGGTTCGATGCACTCCTTCAGTACCTCGCCCTTCGTCTCGGGCGCCGGCTCGGCATCGACGTGTCGCAGGTCGTCGACCGCAAGAGCACAACGAATCCCACCGGCCACCTTGCCGATCGAATGAACGAACTTGCGACCTCCGGGGTGCTGAGAGGCGCCCTGCGCATTCCGAACGCGGTGGGGCACCTCGTGGTGACGGCGGATCTACGAGCCAACATCATCACGAGCCACGTCGAGATTGACGCCCCGAGGGAGGGGCGGCAGACCACGCGCGTCAATTGGTTGCTGCGCCAGCTTCGCGACGCGCCGGACAGCATCAGGCTCGAGTCCTTCGCCGTTCGATCGCGCACAGGCAACGCGGATCTTCTCGCGGCGGTGCGAGAGGACCCGAAGCTGCTCGCTCCGGATGCTTCGAAGGATCTACGCTCCTTCCGCATCGCCATGGACTCCAAGGCAGGTGCCAAGCGCGGTAGCGGGCAGGGCAGTTTCATCGATTCCGTCGTCAAATCGGTGGATCAGTTCTATGGCGACGTCATGCAAAACCTCAAGGCCTGGACGCCGACAGCCCCCAGACTTCGGCCCGAGGTCAAGGGTGAGGAGGACGGGCTTCGCTCCGTCTCCTTGTCATCGCAGGACGGACCCGTCGGGGCGTCCTGATCCGCGCCGTTGTCTCAGCCGCCGAGTGCTGGCGCGACATCTCGGCGCGGAGCACAGCGGAGCATGAGAATCCGTCGTGCCATGCCTGTGCTCACACCGATGGTGATGCCGTGGGTGCTGCGTTCGTGGACGCGGTGCGGCAACCCGGCTCGCAGTGGGCGCGCGCGAACCAGAACCAGCTGCTCTGGGTGCTCGTGATCGTCCTCGCGGGAATCGTCGGCGCGATCTTGTACTTCGTCATCGCGAGGCCGGCGCTCCGTCGAGTGGCTTCCCCCGGGGGACTCGCGGACCCGACCTCCGTCTGAGTCAGACCAGGACGAACCACAGGCACACGACCGCGGTGTCGTCCTCGACCGGCGTCCCCTCGGCGGTCCAGAAGGCGCGGTGGCCGTCGCGCCATTCCTCCAGGTCGGCGTCGCCCTCGCCCTCGGCCGCGGCGAACTCCCACGGGACGTCGATGAAGGGCACGATCTGCACGTCCGTGATCTCGACCGTCGAGATCTGATCGCCCAGGTCGTCCAGCAGGGCAAGCCGCTCTCCGACGTGCTCGAGCTCCTCGCCCTCGACCTCGTACTCCGAGAGCAGCCCGGCCGTGGCCTGCTTCCGGCCGCTCAGGACCAGCCCGTTCAGCCGCTCGCGCATCCGGCCGGGCGTTCCCAGCTCCAGTCCGCGCAGCGCTCCCACTCGTGGCCAGCTCATCGTCGTCTCCTGACTGCCGTCAACGCCCTGCCGACGCGCACTCGATGCAGGTGCGGGCCACGGGCCGGGCCTCGAGCCGCGCTGTCGCGATCGGTCGGCCGCAGCTCTCGCACACTCCGTACGATCCCTCATCGAGGCGCGATTGCGCGTCGTCGATCTCGTCGAGGTGCCGGCGGGTCTGCTGCAGGAGCGAGTCCACCTGGGACCGCTCGAAGGCCACGGTCGCCCCGTCGGGGTCGTGCTCGTCGTCGGCGTTGGAGTCCTGGGACGCCTCGACGACGGCGTCGAAGTCCCGGCTCAGGCTCGTCAGCTGCTGCACCGTCCGCAGCCGCTCGGCCTCCAGCCGCTCACGATCCTCGACCGTCATGGCGGACCTCCGTTCATCGACCGGCATCGTCTCCCCATGATCCCCGCCGCGCCAAGGCCAGGGGTTCCGCGACGGCCGACAGAAGACGACACTTCGGGGTATGGACACGTGTGAGCTCGATCCGGCCTGCCGGACCTTGATGGGGATCGTCGAGGACAGCGAGGACGGGCACCTCGACCGGCCCACGCCCTGCGAGGGCGTCTCCGTCGGGCAGCTGCTCCAGCACATCGTCGGGTTGACCCTCGCCTTCCGCGCCGCCGCCGACAAGGAGCTCGGGCCACTGACCGACACACCGCCCGACGCGGGCGGCTGGCCTGATCTCGAGCCGGGCTGGCGGGACGCGCTGCACGAGCAGGTGCCCCGGCTGGTGACGGCCTGGTGCGCGGACTCCGCCTGGGAGGGGATGACCCGGGCCGGGGGAGTGGACCTGCCCGGAGCGGTGGCGGGCTTGGTGGCCCTCGACGAGGTGGTGCTCCACGGTTGGGACCTCGCCCGCGCCATGGGCCGCGAGTACACGCTCGAGGACGCGACGGCCGCGGCCTGCCTGGAGTTCATCGAGACCTTCGACCCGGCCGGGACGCCGGGGCTCTTCGGACCGGCCGTGCCGGTGGCCGAGGACGCGCCCGTGCTCGACCGCCTCGTGGCCCGCGCCGGACGCGATCCGCGCTGGGCCCCGAGCTGACGACTCAGGAGCGCAGGATCTTCTCCATCGCCTTGCCCTTCGCCAGCTCGTCGACGAGCTTGTCGAGATAGCGGATCTTCTGCATCAGCGGATCCTCGACGTCCTCGACGCGGACATGGCACACGACACCGGTGATGAGCGAGGCGCTCGGGTTGAGATCAGCCTGCGCGAAGAAGTCCTCGAAGGTCGTGCCGGCGTCGAGATGGTGGTGCAACGCGGTCTCGTCGAAGCCGGTCAGCCACTCGACGATCTCGCCGACCTCGGCGCGGGTGCGCCCCTTGCGCTCGGCCTTGGCCACGTAGTGCGGGTACACGTCGGCGAAGCGGGTGGTGAAGATCCGGTGCATCCGGTGAGTCTAGGCGCGATCAGCGCTGCGTGGCAGCCTCGTTGTAGGCCGTGGCGAAGGCCCCGAGGTGCTCGAGGAAGCGCGAACGCTCGTCCTCCGGCACGGCCTGGAGACCCTGTTCCAACAGGGCCAGATGATCCTGCAGGTCCCGCACGAACTCGGCCAGGGCCTCGTCGGTGGCCAGGAACTGCCACGCCGTCTGGCCGGGCTCGCGGGACCGTCGCAGGCGACCGGCTTTGAGGGCGCTGTTGACCTGACGGTTCACGGTGGACTGCTCGAGGCCGAGCTCGTCCGCGATCTCGCGCAGCGTGCGGGGCTTGCCGTCGGAGAACATCCACAGCAACCGCTGATCGGCGTGGGTGAAGCGCAGGCTGTCGGCGGCTCGGCGGCCCCGCTCGATCCTCGCGATCGCCGCGAGGGCGCCCCAGGCCGGGTTGGCGCGGGCGGCCTGCGTGATGGACGTCATGCGTGCTCCGATGGGGCGGGGGCGTCGACATGTGTAGTGTACATATCCGCTTGATGTGTAGGTTACACATCGCTGTTCGGACAGGACTACCCCTCCATGCACTCTCCCTCCGTCGCCGACGCGCCCGTCGAGACCCGTTTCCCACCGATCGCGGTGATCCTCGTGCTCTGCTTCGGCAGCCTCGCCGGCGCGCTCATGCAGTCGCTCGTGATCCCGATCCAAAGTGAGCTGCCCCAGCTGCTGAACACGGCGCCGGGCAACGCGTCCTGGGCCGTGACCGCCACGCTGCTCGCCGCCGCCGTGACGATGCCGGTCACGGGCCGCCTCGCCGACCTGTACGGCAAGAAGAAGGTCATGGTGGCCTCGGCCGGCATCCTCGTCGTCGGCTCGATCATCGCCGCCATGTCGAGCTCGCTCGCGCCGTTCCTCGTCGGCCGCGCCCTGCAGGGCATGGCCATGGGCTACATCCCGGTCGCGATCAGCATGGTTCGCGAGATCGCCCCGGTCGAGAAGCGCGCCACGGCCGTGGCCGCCGTCAGTGCGACCCTCGGCGTGGGTGGCGCCCTCGGCCTGCCGCTGGCCGCGTGGATCGCGCAGGACTACTCCTGGCACGCGCTGTTCTGGTTCTCGTCCGTGCTCGCAGCGGTCATCCTCTTCGCCACGCTCATCGTCGTCCCGAACATCCATGACGAGCACCCCGGCAGGATCGACGTCGTCGGCGTCATCGGTCTGGCCGTCGGACTGGTGTCGGCGCTGATCGGCGTCAGCAAGGGCAGCGAGTGGGGCTGGAGCGACGGCCGCACGATCGGCGCGATCGTCCTCGGCGTCGTCGTGCTGCTGCTGTGGAGCTGGTTCGAGCTGCGCCACCACGACCCGCTGGTGGACCTGCGCACCAGCGCCCACCCGCCGGTGCTGTTCACCAACCTCGCCGCCGTCCTGATCGGGTTCGGCATGATGGCGCAGTCCATCGTGCTGCCGCAGCTGTTGCAGATGCCCGAGGAGACCGGTTTCGGCCTGGGCCAGACGATCCTGCAGGCGGGCCTGTGGATGGCCCCCGGCGGTCTGATGATGATGTTCTTCGCCCCGGTGTCGAGCCGGCTGATCACCTCGATCGGCGCCCGTCGCACGCTGTCGATCGGCGCGACGGTCCTGGCGGTCGGCTACCTCGTGACCTTGTTCCTGATGGACGCCCCGTGGCAGCTGATGCTCGGCTCGCTGGTCGCCTGCGCCGGTGTCGGCATCGGCTACGCCGCGATGCCCACGCTGATCCTGGACAACGTCCCGGAGTCGGAGTCCGGCTCGGGCGTCGGCCTCAACGCGCTCATGCGCTCGGTCGGCACCACCATCGCCGGCGCCGTCATGGCCGCCGTGCTGACCAGCAAGACGGTGGACTTCGCCGGGGTCGCGATCCCCGACAAGGGCGCCTTCCAGCTGTGCTTCATCATCGGCGCCGGCGCGGCCTTCGCAGGTGCGCTCGTGGCGCTGCTGGTGCCGCGTCAGGGCCGCAGCAGGGCCTGATCGCAGGTCGCATCGCCGGGCGGGGCGGGGTCAGTCATCGATGACGACCTCGCCCCGCTCCTTCATCGCGGCGAGGCTGTCGAGCATGTGCTGCAGGACCTCGGGCGGGTGCCCCTCCCAGTCCCGGACCTCCTCGACGACGCGGATCGGCTGCGTGCTGCGATAGGAGCGCGTCGGGTTGCCCGGGAACTTCTTGTCCGTCAGGTTCGGGTCGTCCTCGAACGCTCCGGTCGGCTCGACGCGGTAGATGTGGCCCCGCCCCTCGCCGACCGAGAGCTCGGCGCCCCACACCGCCGCGTCCAGTGTCGCTGCGAAGTAGATGTGCCCGGCGGTCCGGTTCTCGCCGAAGTTCGAGCGGCGACCCGGCTCGAGCAGATCGCCGGGGAAGAGCACGGCCTTCGTGCCGTGGAAGAACGGTCCGTCCTCGGGGCCCGGTCGAGTCATCGGAACAGGATGTCCCAGCCGGTGGGAGGCTGGCAATGGACGACCGCTGTCGGCCTGACTCAGGGGCCGGTCGCGCCCAGGGCTCGGTGCTCGGCCCAGGTCCGGTCGCGCAACTCGATCGCGTCGGTGCAGGCCTGCAGGAAGCGCTGCGTGGCGACGCCGGGCGTGGTGTCGCCCAGGTAGTACTCGAGCAGCTCGCGACGGGCGGCGGCCGTGGGGTCGGCGGTCAGGTGCTCGGCCACGACGGCGGCCACGTCGGCGCCCTCGTCCAGCAGTGGCAGCGTGTCCATCAGGCGCGACGGGGGCACCGGCACGCGAGGGCGGGTCACCAGCACCGGCTTGCCGCCGGGCAGCCAGTTCAGGGTCACCGCGGAGACGTCGGTGATCAGCAGATCGGCATCGGCGAACGACCGCTCCAGCGGCACGTCCGTGTCGACGCGGTCGGCCCGGGCGCGGACCGCCGCGTCGGCCTCGCCGTAGGCCGGGTCGATGACGCCGTTGAGCGGATGGGGGCGGTAGATCACGCGGTACGTGCCGGCCAGCGCGTCCATGATCGCGGCGCCGTGCGTCAACAGGGATCCGTACGAGACGGACGGCTGCGAGGCCTCCCAGGTCGGGGCGTAGAGCACGGTGCGGCGGTTCGGATCCGGCGCGGCGACCGGAGCGGGCGCGTCCAGCTGCGGCTGACCGATCAGCACCGAGCGGGCGGGAGCGTCGTAGAGCATGACGCCGGCGCGCGTCCGGTCGAGCGCGGCCTGACCGGCGAGGAAGCAGAAGTCGTAGGCCTTGACCTGGTTCGAGATCGACACGCCCTTGTCGCTGTCGCCGTGGCCCAGGTAGACGTGCATGAGCGAGGTGAACCTCAGGCACTCGAAGTTGATCGGGTCGTGGTTGACGTACAGCGCCAGCTTCACGTCGCTGAGGGCCAGGATCTCGTCGAGCTGGCCGTACCGGGCCAGCGTCACGCAGTCCAGGCCCGACTCGGCGCGGACGATCGCCGCCGTGCGCGAGTCCTTGAAGACCGCCACCACGCCGTGCGTCGCGTCGAGCGCCTGCAGGGCCGCGAACCACGGTCGCAGCTGGTAGAGCGCGTCGGCGCCGTTGGGGAAGTAGACCAGGACGGTCTGGTTGAAGGGGCGGCCGAGCCGGTCCTCGTCGGTGCGCTTGTCGGGCATGCCCACGGGCAGGAAGCGCGAGCGGCGGATCCGGCCGATCGCCCACTGGCGCAGGCGGGGGACCAGACCCACCCGCGAGTCAGCCACGGACGAGTCCCGGCCTCAGGACGTTGTCGACCATCGACAACGCCGACGCGATGGCCATGTGCATGTCGAGGTACTGGTAGGTGCCGAGCCGGCCACCGAAGTGCACGCCGCTCTCGCCGTCGACCAGGTCGCGGTAGGCCTTCAGCGCCGTGCGGTCGTCGGCGGTGTTGACCGGGTAGTACGGCTCGTCGTCGGTCCCGGCGCGCGCGAAGCGGCTGAACTCGCGCATGATCACCGTGGCATCCGACGGGTAGTCCCGCTCGGGGTGGAAGTGGCGGAACTCGTGGATCCGCGTGTAGGGGATCTCCTCGTCCGCGTAGTTCATCACCGGCGTGCCCTGGAAGTCGCCGATCGGCAGCACCTCGGACTCGAAGTCCAGCGTGCGCCAGCCCAGCGGGCCGTGGGCGTGGTCGAAGTAGCGGTCCACCGGGCCGGTGTAGACGATCGGCAGCTGCCCGACCGTCGCGGCCTTGTTGAGCGGCTGGCCCTCGTCGAAGAAGTCGGTGTCGAGGCTGACGGTGATGTTCGGGTGGTCGGCCATGCGCTCGAGCCACGCCGTGTAGCCGTCGGTGGGCAGGCCCTCGTACCGGTCGTTGAAGTAGCGGTTGTCGTACGTGTACCGGACCGGCAGCCGCGTGATGATGTCGGCCGAGAGCTCGGTCGGATCGGTCTGCCACTGCTTGGACGTGTATCCGCGGATGAACGCCTCGTAGAGGGGACGCCCGATCAGGCTGATCGCCTTCTCCTCGAGGTTCGCCGCGGCGGCCGCACCACCGGAGAACGCCGTGCCGGCCTGCTCGGTGACCCAGGCGCGGGCCTCGGCCGGCGACATCGCCGAGCGGGTGAACTGGTTGATCGTGCCGAGGTTGATCGGCAGCGGGAAGACCTCACCCCGGTAGGTCGAGTAGACGTGGTGGCGGTAGTCGGTGAAGGTCGTGAAGCGGTTGACGTAGTCCCACACCCGCTCGTTGGAGGTGTGGAACAGGTGAGCGCCGTAGCGGTGAACCTCGATGCCCGTCGTGGGCTCGGCCTCGCTGTAGGCGTTGCCGCCCACGTGCGGGCGGCGGTCGATGACGTGCACCTTCAGGCCGGGGTCGTTCGCCAGCTGCTCGGCCACGGTCAGGCCGAAGAAGCCCGACCCCACCACCAGGACGTCAGTCATCGGAGCCGCCCGTCAGCGCGGGCATGGGGCGCCACGTGCGGTCGGCCCAGATCTTGCGGCCGTCGCGCCAGCCGTTCACGAGGGACGTGAAGCCCTTGGCCGAGCGCTCGACCACGACGAGGCGGACGATCTCCTTGGCGAAGGTCAGGAACGTGCCGATCGCGAAGCCGACCCGGTTGAGCCGGCCGTGCTCCTCGAAGTAGCGGCCGACGTAGGCCCGGTTGCGCATCACGTGGTACTTCGCCAGCGGGCTGGAGTCGTTGAGGTGGCGGATGCCGAGGCTGACCTGCTTCTGCTCGCGCTTCTTCTGCAGGACGAACTCGTCGACGTAGACGACCTCGGTCTCGAGCGAGGCCAGCCAGGCGTAGATCGCGTCGTCCCAGGAGATGAAGAACCGCGGGTCGGGCAGGCCGATCCGGCGCACCACGTCGGCGTGCACGAGCATGCCCTCGAAGGTGCCGGAGTTGGTCAGCGCGTAGCCGTCGGTGTTGAAGGTCTTGATCGAGTAGGGGAGCGGGACGCCGAGGAACTGGTTGAACTTGGCCTGCCAGTAGAAGGGCGTGCCGTCGACGTCGTAGCGGCGGCCGTGGATGACCTTGAACCGCTCCATCCACGGGGCGAAGCGCTCGAGCGCGTCCGGGAGGATCTCGACGTCGTCGTCCATCAGCCAGACCCACTCGGCGCCCAGCTCGAGCGCCACCTTGGTGCCCTCGCTGAAGCCGCCGGCGCCGCCGGTGTTGGTCGCCATGCGGTGGTTGACCAGGACGCCGGGAGGGAACTTCGACTCCCAGGCGGACACGACCTGCTGCGTGTCGTCGGTGCTGGCGTTGTCGATGACGACGATGCGATCAGGCGCCGTCGTCATCGTCGAAGCGCTCTGCAACAGCTCGTCGAGCAGGGCAGATCGGTTGAACGTGACGATGGCGATCGCCAGGGGGCCGGTCGTCGAACTCACCACGACAGGCTATCTGCCGCGATGTCGGATGAGTGAATCCGGCTGTCGTATCGGCGTGCTGAACCGGGGATCAGCGGTACATCGCCCGCTCGGCCTCCGAGCGGGCCACGAACGCCGTGACCGCCTCGCGGAAGGCCTCGAGCGTGCGCTGCTCGGGCGGGCCGAGCAGGTAGCTCGCCAGCTTCGAGCGGTACTCGGCCAGCTGGTCGGGAGCGCGGCCGGTGACCACGTCGATGAGCTCGTCGACGCCGTGGGCCTCGCGGTCGAGGAGCGTCGCGGCGGCGCTGGACGGGAACTGCTCGCGGAACTGCTTGGTCGACATGCCCGTGTGGTTGAAGACCGCGTAGGGCTTCTCGCCCGCGAGCCAGTCCGAGAGGACGCTGGAGATGTCGCTGATCAGGGCGGTCGACTGGTTCATCCAGTCGGTCAGGGATCCGCGCGACACGACGCGGTGGTCGATGCCGGTGCTCAGCTTCGCCTCGTTGAGCCGGCGGACGATCGCCACGTGGGCCGTGCGGTACTTGGCGTCGCGCTGGCCCGTGAACGGGTGCGGCTTGTAGACGACGCGCACCGAGCCGTCGGCCAGCAGCGCGTCGATCAGCTGGACGCCGATCGCGCGCAGGGACGAGTACTCCTGCAGCTGGTTCACGCCCTCCCACGTCGGCGCGTAGAGCACCGTGGGGATCTCGGCGTCGCCGACGCGCGGCGTGGGGAGAATGGCGTGGACCTGGGGCCGGCCGACGAAGCGGAACTGGTCCTCGGGGATGTGCATGCCCGAGCGGCGGTACCGGTCGGCGCCGGCCTCACCCGCGACCCAGAGCTCGTCGTAGACGCGTGAGAACGGGTTGTTCGAGGCGCTCTTGTCGCTGTCGCCGTGTCCGATGAAGGCGCTCATCATGGTCGGCAGCCGCAGCAGGTGGATGTTGTTTCCGGTGTTGCTCGGGTACAGGGCGACCCGGGCTGACGAGAAGTCGAGCATGAGCAGCTCGCTCGGCGCCGGCAGCGACAGGGTCGGCAGCGACGAGGGCGCCATCTTCTCGAAGAGGGGGTGGTCGCGCAAGATGACGAAGACGCGCTGGTCGAGGCTCTCGAGCGCCTCGATCCAGGTGTTGATCTGGTAGGCCGCGGTGTCGGGACCGGAGAGATGGACGATCACCTCGGGCTGGTACTCGTCGATGAACTCCTGCACGGCCGACAGCTGCGGCGTGAAGCCCGTCGCGCGCTTGGCCGCGCGCATCTGCCAGCTGGTGCGGAACTCCGGAACGGTCCCGGCCATCAGGGCGCCGAACGCGACCGCGCCGACCAGCAGGACGTCGTACCAGGCGGCGCCGAAGACGGCCGGCATGACGGCGGCGAGCTCGACCGTGGCCACCAGCACGGGACGGCTCGTCGGCTCCTCGTCGATGCGCGTGGCGCCGGGGATGTGCCGGGTGCGCATGGGCTTCAGCGGGCCGATGCGGCGGTACTCGGCGTGCAGGGCGCGGGCGCACAGGCCGGTGACGATGACGAGCGCGACGGCCACGAACGAGTACAGGGCCGCCCGGTCGTCGAAGCGCGAGGACGCCGCGACGGCCACGAGGGCGCGCAGGGCGAATCGCAGCGGGGGACCGGCCGAGGCCTGGCGCAGCAGCATCGAGGTCGTCGGCGAGCGCCGCTCGAGCCACCACTCCGAGACGATCGAGACCAGCAGCGTGATGACGGCCGCGAGGTCCTGGTCGAGGACCACGAGCAGCAGCGCCAGGATGATCGTGCCGTTGACCAGCAGCAGGCCCGGAAGCTCCGAGCTCCGGCCCAGTCTGGCCACGAGCGCACGCAGGAAACTCGCCGGGGAAGCCATGGCGGCAATCTACCGGGTCGCCGAGGCGGGACCGGTGTACCGTCGGTTCGTGCCCTGGCGCCGCCGTTACCGCCTGCCGGCGTCGATCGCTCATCCCGTGCGGTTGCTGCCGCTGGCCTTCCTGACCCTCATCGTGGTCGGCACGTTGCTGCTCTTGATGCCGTTCGCACGCGCGGGCGAGCACGATCCCTCGTTCATGGACGCGCTCTTCACGTCCGCCTCAGCCGTCACGGTCACGGGCCTGGCCACGGTCGACACGGGCAGCTACTGGTCGCCGATCGGGCAGGCGATCATCGTCGTGCTGGTCGAGATCGGCGGTATCGGCATCATCGCGATGACGACCATCCTGGGCCTGTTCGTCGGCGGGCGGCTGGGGCTGCGCACGCGGCTGGCCGCGCAGACCGACATGCACGTCGTGAGCCTGGGCGACGTCGGCCCGCTGTTCCGCCGCGTGGCCGTCACGATGTTGCTGTTCCAGGGACTCACCGCCGTCGTGCTGACCCTGCGCTACTACCTGCACTACTTCGACTCGTTCGGCTACTCGCTGTGGCACGGCGTGTTCGACGCCGTCATGGCCTTCAACAACGCGGGCTTCTCGCTGCACGCCGACAGCCTCACCGGCTACGCCGGCGACTACGCCGTGATCCTGCCGATCTCGGTCGCGGTGTTCGCCGGCGGCGTGGGCTTCCCCGTCCTGGCCGAGCTCTACAAGGAGTGGCGCTCGCCCTCGACGTGGACGATCCACA
The DNA here is from genome assembly GCF_024508295.1 of Aeromicrobium duanguangcaii. Lineage (NCBI taxonomy): Bacteria > Bacillati > Actinomycetota > Actinomycetes > Propionibacteriales > Nocardioidaceae > Aeromicrobium > Aeromicrobium duanguangcaii. The sequence goes on from NZ_CP101990.1 coordinate 935,368, forward strand.
CTCGCCTGACCGTGTGGGGCTCGCTGTTCCTGCTGGTCGTCGCCTCGACGCTGTTCATCGCGGCCGAGTGGGACAACGCGGCGACGATCGGCACCCTGAGCCCGCTGGACAAGCTCATCACCGGCATCGAGGGCGGCATCATGCCCCGCTCCGGCGGCTTCAACAGCTTCGACTGGGGCAGCGTCGAGCCCGTCACGCTCAACACCGCGATCATCATGATGTTCATCGGCGGCGGCAGCGCCTCGACGGCCGGCGGCATCAAGGTGACGACGTTCCTGCTGCTGGGCTACGTGATCCTGGCCGAGGTCCGCGGCGAGGAGCAGGTGCGCATCGGCTCGCGTGCGATCAGCCCGCGCACCATCCGCACGGCACTGAGCATCGCCCTGATCGCCGTGGGCCTCGTGGCCGTGGGATCGATGCTGTTGATGATCTTCTCGGGCGTCTCGTTCGCCGAGGGACTGTTCGAGGCGACCTCGGCGTTCGGCACCGTGGGACTCTCGACCGGACTCACGCCGTTGCTCAACGTGCCGGGCCAGCTGACCTTGATCTTCTTGATGTTCATCGGCCGAGTGGGCACGATTACGGCAGCATCTGCCTTCGTGCTCCGCCGCCGCCAATCCAGGTATCACCTTCCCGAGGAGCAACCGATCATTGGCTAACAACGACCCCCTCAGCGCACCCGTCCTCGTCGTGGGACTGGGCCGGTTCGGTTCCGCCGTCGCGCGTTCGCTGGTCCGGCTGGGTCACGACGTGCTCGGCGTGGACGAGGACCCCAACCTGGTGCAGCGCTTCGCGAGCGAGTTCACCCACGTCGTTGCGGCCGACACCACCGACAGCGAGGCGCTCAAGCAGATCGGCGCCGATCAGTTCGACCGCGCCGTCGTGGGCATCGGCACCGACATCGAGGCCAGTGTCCTGACCGTGCTGAGCCTCGTCGAGCTCGGGGTCTCCGAGGTGTGGGCGAAGGCGATCAACACCAAGCACGCCCGCATCCTCGAGCGCGTCGGAGCCACGCACGTCGTGCGACCGGAGTCGGCCATGGGCGAGCGGGTGGCCCACATGGTCACCGGCGCCATGATCGACTACATCGAGTTCGACGACGGCTTCTCGATCGCACGCACCCGCGCGCCCAAGCTCGCCGCCGGGCGCACCCTGCTCGAGTCGCAGCTGCGCGCCCGCTTCGGCGTCACGGTGGTCGGGGTGAAGCGCCGCGGCGAGGACTTCACGTACGCCCGGCCCGAGACCTCGATCGAGACCTCGGACGAGCTGATCGTCTCCGGACCCACGAAGAAGGTCGAGAGCTTCTGCGCCCTGAGCTACACGTAGCGCGCGCGGGGCGGTGACGGCCTGCGGATAACCTTGACCGGTGAGCAACCAGGACCCCCAGGAGAGTGCGGCACCCGACGGTGCAGCGCACCGGTACACCAGTGACTTCGCCGGCCGGATCGAGACGGCGTGGCAGGACCGCTGGGAGACCGAGGGCACCTTCGAGGCGCCCAACCCGGTCGGCGATCTCGCGCTGCCCGACTCCGCTCACAACGCGCACGGGCCCAAGTTCTTCGTGATGGACATGTTCCCGTACCCGTCGGGCGCGGGCCTGCACGTCGGCCACCCGCTGGGCTACATCGCCACCGACGTCATCGGGCGCTTCCGCCGGATGAAGGGCGACAACGTCCTGCACGCGCTGGGCTACGACGCCTTCGGCCTGCCCGCCGAGATCTACGCCGTCCAGACCGGCCGCCACCCGCGCGAGACGACGCTGGAGAACATCGCCAACATGCGCCGGCAGCTGCGCCGGCTGGGCCTGGCGCACGACAACCGCCGCTCGTTCGCCACGATCGAGCCGGAGTTCGTCCGGTGGACGCAGTGGATCTTCCTGCAGATCTTCAACTCCTGGTACGACGCCGAGCAGCGCCGCGCCCGGCCCATCGCCGAGCTGATCGAGGAGTTGGGCACCGACGACCCCGCGGTCATCGACCAGTACCGGCTGGCCTACATCGACGAGTCGCCGGTCAACTGGTGCCCGGGCCTGGGCACGGTGCTCGCGAACGAGGAGGTCACGGCCGACGGACGCAGTGAGCGGGGCAACTTCCCGGTCTTCAAGCGCAACCTGCGCCAGTGGAAGATGCGGATCACGGCGTATGCCGACCGGCTGATCGACGACCTCGAGCGCGTCGACTGGCCCGAGCCGGTCAAGCTCATGCAGCGCAACTGGATCGGCCGCTCGCACGGCGCGAAGGTGCGCTTCGAGTCCGCCGCCGGTCCGATCGAGGTCTTCACGACCCGTCCCGACACGCTGTTCGGCGCCACCTACATGGTGCTGGCGCCCGAGCACCCGATGGTCGACCAGCTGGCCGCCGAGACCTGGCCCGAGGCCGTCGACGAGCGCTGGACCGGCGGAGCCGACGACCCGATCACGGCGATCGAGCAGTACCGCCGCACGGCCGCCGCGAAGTCCGACGTCGAGCGCCAGGAGAACAAGGAGAAGACCGGTGTCTTCATCGGCTCCTTCGCCACGAACCCGGTCAACGGCGAGGCCGTGCCGGTGTTCATCGCCGACTACGTCCTGATGGGCTACGGCACGGGCGCGATCATGGCCGTCCCCGGCCACGACGAGCGCGACTTCGAGTTCGCCACCGAGCTGAGCCTGCGCATCACCCCCGTGGTCCAGTCGCCTGAGGACGCGGTGCTGCCGTGGACCGGCGACGGCGTCGCGATCAACTCCGACAACCACGACATCTTCGGTGACGAGGGCGTCAGCCTGGACGGCATGGCCGTCGACGAGGCGAAGCGCGCGATCATCGCGTGGCTGGAGGAGCGCGGGGTCGGCGAGGGCACCACCACCTACCGGCTGCGCGACTGGCTGTTCAGCCGCCAGCGCTACTGGGGCGAGCCCTTCCCGATCGTCTACGACGAGGACGGCCGCGCCATCGCGCTGCCCGAGTCGATGCTGCCGGTCGACCTGCCCGAGGTGCCGGACTACTCGCCCAAGACGTTCGAGCCCGACGATGTCACGAGCATGCCCGAGCCCCCGCTGGCGCGGGTGCCCGAGTGGGTCGAGGTCGAGCTCGACCTGGGTGACGGCCCGAAGCGCTACCGGCGCGAGACCAACACGATGCCCAACTGGGCCGGCTCCAGCTGGTACGAGCTGCGCTACACCGATCCGACCAACTCCGACGTCCTGGCCGACCCGAGGAACGAGAGCTACTGGCTCGGCCCGAAGGCGCCCGGCGAGGCCGGCGGCGTCGACTTGTACGTCGGCGGTGTCGAGCACGCGGTGCTGCACCTGCTGTACGCGCGCTTCTGGCACAAGGTGCTGTTCGATCTCGGCCACGTCAGCGGCGAGGAGCCCTTCCAGCGACTGGTGAACCAGGGCTACATCCAGGCCTACGCGTACACCGACGAGCGTGGCGTCTACGTGCCCGCCGAGCAGGTCGAGGAGCGCGACGGCGAGTTCTTCTTCGAGGGCAAGCCCGTCAACCGCGAGTACGGGAAGATGGGCAAGAGCCTCAAGAACTCCGTCACGCCCGACGAGATGTACGAGGCGTACGGCGCCGACACCCTGCGCGTCTACGAGATGTCGATGGGTCCGCTGGAGCAATCGCGCCCCTGGGAGACCCGGGCCGTCGTCGGCTCGCAGCGCTTCCTGCAGCGGGTCTGGCGCCTGATCGTCGACGAGGAGACCGGTGAGGTCGTCGTCGACGACAGCGAGCCCGACACCGCCACGCTGCGTGCCCTGCACCAGACGATCGCCGGCGTCACCGAGGACATGGCCGAGCTGCGGTTCAACACCGCGATCGCCAAGCTGATCGAGCTGACGAACCACCTGACGAAGGAGTCCGTGCGCTCGCGCACGGTGATCGAGTCGCTCGTGCTCATGCTGGCGCCGTTCGCCCCGCACGTGGCTGAGGAGGCGTGGTCGCGACTGGGCCACGACCAGACGCTGACGTACGAGTCCTGGCCCGCCGCCGACGAGCAGTACCTCGTCGAGGACCTGGTCACGTGCGTCGTGCAGATCCAGGGCAAGGTCCGCGGCAAGCTGGAGGTCCCCGCCGACATCAGCGACGAGGAGCTCACCGCCCTGGCGCTGGCCGAGCCGAACGTCGTCCGCACGATCGACGGCCGCGAGATCCGCAAGGTGATCGTGCGCGCGCCGAAGCTCGTCAGCGTCGTCGTCTGATCGCTCGGACGCGGCTCCGTCGCGCGCCTCACGAGACCCGCCACCCAGTAGGGTTTCGGCCATGACCGTGGCCGTGGTGACCGACTCGACCGCGTCGCTCGACCCCGACGACGCCGCCCGCGAGGGCATCAGCGTCGTCCCGACGACCGTCATCATCGGCGCCCGGGTGTACACCGAGGGCGTCGACGTGACCTCGCAGATGATCGCGGACGCACTGGCGCAGAACGTGCCGGTCAGCACGTCGCGCCCGTCGCCCGAGACGTTCCAGGCGGTGTACCGCGCGCTGGCCTCCACCGGGGTCGACGCGATCGTCTCGGTCCACATCAGCTCCAAGGTCTCCGGCACCGTCGACGCGGCGAGGCTGGCGGCCGACCGGGTCGACATCCCGGTCCACGTCGTCGACACGCTGCAGGTCGGCCTCGCCACCGGGTTCGCCGCCGGCGAGGCCGCCCGCGCGAGCGCCGCCGGGGCCACGGCCGAGGAGGTGGCCGCGGCCGCGCTGGAGTCGGCGCGGACCTCCCGCGTGCTGCTCTACGTCGACACCCTCGAGTACCTGCGCCGCGGTGGCCGGATCGGGAGGGCCGCGGCCCTCATCGGCTCGGCGCTGGCGGTCAAGCCGATCCTCACGATCGAGGACGGGGTCGTCACGCCGCTGGAGAAGGTGCGCACCTCGTCGAAGGCGCTCGCGCGGCTCGTCGCCCTGGGGGTCGAGACCGCCCGCTCCCATCCGGACGGCTACGACATCGGCATCCTGCACCTGGCCAGTGAGCCGGTGGCCGTCTCCGTCGCGGAGTCGCTGGCGCAGGAGCTCGACCGTCCCGCGATCGCGATCGACGAGGTCGGTGCCGACATCGGCGCCCACGTCGGTCCGGGGATGATCGCGGTCACCGTCAGCGCCCGCTGACGGTCCACATCCCGCGTCCGAGGCGCAGGCTGTCCACAGCCGAGCCGCGGGCGGTTCCGTCGGGGACGCGGTCTTCCTAGGGTCGCGGCATGGTCCCCGTCCCGCCCGAGACCCGCGCCCAGGTCGCCCGGCAGCGGCTCGCCGAGCTCGCAGCGACGTTCGACGCCTCCCTGCCCGAAGAACCGGACGAGCCGGGGGCAGGGCGGCGCCGCAAGCCCGAGCCCGTCCGTCGCCGCCTGCGTCCGGTGCACGTGCGCTTCGCGGGCGTCACCGCCGGGCTCGCGGCCGTCCTCATCGTGTGGTGGCTGCTGGCCGGTCGTCCGCAGGAGGTGGCGGTGCCGCCCGCGTCGACCGTCGACGTCGCGGGCGCCGCGGCGTCGGCGACCGTCTCGGACGAACTGGTCGTCGACGTGGCGGGCAAGGTCCGTCGGCCCGGCATCGTCACGCTGCCGCCCGGCTCGCGGGTGCACGAGGCGATCGCGGCGGCCGGGGGGTTGCGGGGCCGCGTGGACACCACCGCCCTCAACCTGGCGCGGGTCCTCAACGACGGCGAGCAGGTCGTGGTCGGAGCGGCGCCGGCTCCGGCCGCAGGCGCGCCGGGAACTGGCTCGGGATCCTCGCCCGCGCCCGGTGGCCCGGCGGGGCAGGTCAATCTCAACACCGCCGATCTGGTGGCCCTCGACACCCTGCCCGGAGTGGGGCCGGTGACGGCGGAGGCCATCGTCGCGTGGCGCGACGAGAACGGCCCCTTCCGCTCGGTCGATGACCTGCTGGACGTCAAGGGGATCGGCGAGGCCACGCTGGCCGAGTTGCGTGACCGCGTCACGGTCTGACCTGCGGGTCGTCCCGGCCGCGGTCGCGGTGTGGGCGTTCGCCGCGGCCCTGTCCCACGTCCGTCCCGGGTGGGCGTTCGGCGTGGTGGTCGCCGCCGCACTGGTCGGGGCTGTGGGCTGGCGACGGCCCGCCGTGGCGTTCCCCGCCGTGTGTCTCGCACTGGTGGCGGCGTGCTGCGGCTGGCGCGCGACGGCGGTCGAGGCCTCTCCCGTCGCGCAGCTGGCCGAGCGCAGCACGATCGTCCGCGCCGAGGTCGTCGTGCGCGAGGACGGTCGGGCCTACGACGGTCGCGCGGGTCCGGGCGTCGTCGTGCCCCTGACCGTGCGGGTCGTCGAGTCGGGGGAGCGGACGTGGCGGGTCCGGGTGCGGGTGACGGCCTTCGCCGACGGCTCGGCCGATGCCTTCGTCACGGGCACGCGACTGGCCGTCCGGGCCGACCTGGAGCCGGCGGACGGAACGGACGAGGCTGCCGTCCTGCGCCTCCTGGACTGGCGCGTCCTGGGGAACGGACCGTGGTGGTGGCGCTGGTCCGAGGTGGTTCGTGAGGGCATCCGCGGCGGGGTCGACCACCGCGACGACCAGCCCGCCGCGCTCGTGCCCGCGCTGGTGGCCGGGGACGACGCGCGCCTCTCGGAGCAGACCCGGCAGGAGTTCACCCGGACCGGGCTGACCCACCTGCTGGCGGTGTCGGGCGCCAATCTGACCATCGTGCTGGGCGTCGTGCTCCTGGGCCTGCGCTCGGCCGGCGCCTCACGCCGGATGCTGCTGCTGGCTGGGGCGCTCACGGTCGTGGCGTTCGTCCTCGTGGCGCGTCCCGAGCCGAGCGTGCAGCGTGCCGCGGTGATGGGCTCGGTGGCGTTGGCGGGCCTGCTGGTCGGCCGGACCGGCGCGGGCCTGCGGGCCCTGGCCTGGGCGGTGATCGTCCTGCTCGTGCTGGACCCGTGGCTGGCGACTCGTCCCGGGTTCGTCCTGTCGGTCTGCGCGACGGCGGGGATCATCGTCCTGGCCGCCCCGTTGGCCCGCCGACTGGCCTGGCTGCCCGAGCCCGTCGCGCAGGCCGTCGCCGTGCCGATCGCGGCGCACCTGGCCTGCCTGCCCGTCGTGGCCTCTCTCAGTGGCGAGGTGTCGCTGGTGGCGGTGTTCGCGAACGTGGCCGCGGCACCGGTCGTGGCCCCGGCGACCGTCGCCGGGCTGGCCGCCGGTCTGGTGGACCTCGTCGTCCCCGTCGTCGCCGTGGTGCCCGGAACCGTCGCCTGGGCGTCGGCGTGGGTCATCGTGGAGGTCGCCCGGATCGGGGCCGCCGCTCCCGGCGCCGCGATCGCGTGGCCGTGGCCGCCGTGGACGCTCGTGCCGGTCGCCCTCCTGGTCGGAACCGGGCTGTGGCGGCTGGCGCGACGGCCCGCCCTCGCTGTCGGAGTGACCCTCGGTCTGCTGGTCGCCGTGCTGCGCCCGCCCACGCCGGGGTGGCCGCCGGAGGAGGTCGTGGTCGTCGCGTGCGACGTGGGTCAGGGCGACGGCTTCGTCGTGCCCACGGCGCCGGGTGAGGCGATCGTGATCGACGTCGGTGAGGAGCCGGCCCCGATCGACCGGTGCCTGACCGAGTTGGGCATCGACCGGATCGCCCTGTTGCTGTTCACCCACGGCGACGCGGACCACGTCGACGGCTGGCGCGGCGCCGTGCGGGGCCGCCGGGTGGACGTGCTGGCCGACGGGCCCTCGGGCGGGCCCGACGTGCCGGCCGGCCGTCGCGTGCGGCTGGTGTCGGGGGACCGGGTCACCGTCGGCGCGGTCGGGCTCGAGGTGCTCTGGCCGCGCAGCGAAGTCGACCGGGTGCCGGCCGCGGCCCGCAACGACGCCAGCGTCGTCGTCCGGGCCACGGTGCGGGGACACCGCGTGCTGTTCACGGCAGACCTGGGGGAGGAGGCCCAGCGCGGACTCGCCCGGCTGCACCCCGACCTGTCGGCCGATGTCCTCAAGGTGGCCCACCACGGCAGCGCCGACCACTGGCCCGGGCTGGTCGAGCGGGTCGGGCCGTCCGTCGCCCTGATCGGCGTGGGAGCCGACAACCCGCACGGCCACCCGGCCCCGCCGGCGCTGTCGACCCTCTCGGACGCGGGTGTCGCCGTCTGGCGGACGGACCGATCGGGCACCGTCGCGGTGGTCGAACGCGACGGGGCCCTCGCCGTGTCGGTGCGGTGACCTATTCTCGGGACGTGGCGAATCCGTTCGGCAAGGTCTGGCTGATCACCGGCAACTCCGAGTTCCTGTCCGACCGGGCCCGGCGCCAGGCCGTCGACCAGATCAAGGCCGCGGCGCCCGAGGCCGAGGTCGCCCAGGCCACGGCGTCGTCCCTCGCGCCGGGCGAGTTCACCGCCCTCACCAGCGCCTCGCTGTTCAGCACGGCCGCGGCCGTGGTGCTCACCGACCTGCAGGACCTCGGCGAACAGGTGGCCTCCGAGCTGCTGCAGTACGCGGCCGCCCCGTCCGACGACGCGGCCGTCGTCCTGATCCACGGCGGCGGGGCCAAGGGCAAGGGCGTGCTCGACAAGCTGCGCAAGCTGCCGTCCGTCACCGAGGTCTCGCAGCAGGCGCCGAAGTACGAGCGCGATCTCGTTGCGTGGGTCCGCCAGGAGTCCCGGACGCTCGGCCGGTCCATCGACGAGGAGGGCGCCGCCGTGCTCGTCTCGGCGGTGGGCTCGGACCTGCGGTCGCTGGCCGCCGCGGTCGACCAGCTCGTCACGACGCTGGCCGAGGGCGAGAGCCTCGACGCCACGGTCGTCCGGCGCTACTTCGGCGGCCGCGCCGAGGTCCGCGGGTACGAGATCGCCGACGCCGCCCTCGACGGCCGTCTCGACCTGGCTCTCGAGCGGGCTCGGTGGGCCGAGGCGGCCCGCGTGGCCCCGCTGCTGATCACCGCCGCGCTCGCGTCGGGCCTCCGACAGCTGGCGCGCGTCGTCACGGCCCCTCCGGGCCTGCGCGACGCCGACCTCGCGCGCGAGATCGGCGCGCCGCCGTTCAAGATCCGGGCCCTGCGCCAGAGTGCGCGCGGCTGGAACGAGACGTCCCTGCGTCACGCGTTGGACGCGGTCGCCAAGGCCGACCTGCGGGTCAAGGGCGGCTCGGCCGAGCCGGCTCACGCCGTCGAGCAGATGATCATCGACGTCGCGGTGGCCCGCTCGCGCAGCTGAGCGTCCTGCGTCAGGGCACGCGAAAAGGCCCCGCGCCCATCGGGTGCGGGGCCTTTGTCAGCGGCTCAGAGAGCGGCGGCCTTCTTGGCGATCGCGGACTTGCGGTTCGCGGCCTGGTTCTTGTGGATGACGCCCTTGGACGCGGCCTTGTCGAGCTTCTTTGCGGTGTCGGCGGCGAGGGTCTTGGCCTCGTCGCTCTTGCCGGCCTCGACGGCCTCCTGGAAGCGGCGAACCGAGGTCTTCAGTGCCGAGCGCACGGACTTGTTGCGCTCACGAGCGGCCTCGCTCTGCCGGTTGCGCTTGATCTGCGACTTGATGTTCGCCACGGCAAACCTGTTCTTTCGTCGTTCCGGTGATGAGAAGTCTTGGTCGTATCCGAGCCCGTCGTACGTTGGGCTGGACACGCAAGGAACAACTCTACCAGCGCATGGCCGTGCGCCTCAAATCGCAGTCCCCGGATAAGGTTCTGCTCGTGGAAACCTTGTACACCGTCATCGTCGGCCTGCACATCCTCTCGTGGCTCGGAGCGCTCGCGCTCATCGATCCGCGCGGCGGCGTGATCCGCAAGGGAGCCGCCCACGCCATCGCCACGGCGCTGGTCACCGGCATCATCCTGGTCGGCCTCGGGGAGTCCGTCGCCTCGCTCGACAAGGACTACAACCACATGAAGATCGGCATCAAGCTGCTGGTCGCGGCCGTGGCGACGGTCTACGCGTTCGTGCAGACCAACAAGCCGACGCCGAACAAGGCCGCCGGCATCCTGTTCGGGCTCGTGGGCCTGAACATCCTGCTCGCCATCCTCTGGTGACCCGTTGGCGATGACCGCACCCGGTCTCACGGGTGCGAGAATGGACGCATCATGACGCGCCCCACTCCCGCCCCGAGCCCCGGTGCCACGCCGCCCGAGCTGCTGCGGAACTTCTGCATCATCGCGCACATCGACCACGGCAAGTCGACGCTCGCCGACCGGATGCTGCAACTGACCGGCGTCGTCGACGAGCGCGCCGCCCGTGCGCAGTACCTCGACCGCATGGACATCGAGCGCGAGCGCGGCATCACGATCAAGAGCCAGGCCGTCCGGATGCCGTTCACGAAGTCCGACGGCGACGACGACGGCACGACCTATGTGCTGAACATGATCGACACCCCCGGGCACGTCGACTTCACGTACGAGGTCAGCCGCTCGCTCGAGGCGTGCGAGGGCGCGATCCTGCTGGTCGACGCCGCGCAGGGCATCGAGGCCCAGACGCTGGCGAACCTCTACCTGGCGATGGACGCGGACCTGCACATCATTCCGGTCCTGAACAAGATCGACCTGCCCGGTGCCCAGCCCGAGAAGTACGCCGCGGAGATCGCCGGCATCATCGGCGGCGAGCCCGACGACGTGCTGCGGGTCTCGGCCAAGACGGGCCAGGGCGTGCGCGAGCTGCTCAACCTCATCGTCGATGAGGTGCCCCCGCCGCAGGGCGATCCCGACGGGCCGCCGCGCGCGCTGATCTTCGACTCCGTGTACGACACCTACCGCGGTGTCGTCACGTACGTCCGCGTCTTCGACGGCAAGCTCAGCCACCGCGACAAGATCAAGATGATGTCCACCGGTGCCGTGCACGAGATGCTCGAGGTCGGCGTCATCAGCCCCGAGCCGGTCAAGGCCGACCACCTCGGCGTCGGCGAGGTCGGCTACCTGATCACCGGCGTGAAGGAAGTACGCCAGAGCCGCGTCGGTGACACGGTGACCTCGGCCAGCAAGCCCGCCGAGCAGGCCCTCAGCGGCTACCAGCACCCGAACCCGATGGTCTTCTCCGGCCTGTACCCGATCGACGGCGACGACTTCTCGACGCTGCGTGACGCGCTGGAGAAGCTGCAGCTCAACGACGCCGCCCTGGTCTACGAGCCGGAGTCCTCCGGTGCGCTGGGCTTCGGCTTCCGCATCGGCTTCCTGGGCCTGCTGCACCTGGAGATCGTCCGCGAGCGGCTCGAGCGCGAGTTCAACCTCGACCTCATCTCGACCGCGCCGAACGTCGTGTACCGCATCGAGATGGAGGACGGCAGCGAGCGCGTCGTCACCAACCCGAGCGAGTACCCGAACGACGGCAAGATCGCCAAGGTCTACGAGCCCGTCGTGTCGGCGACGATCCTGGCGCCGACCGACTACATCGGCACGATCATGGAGCTGTGCCAGTCGCGTCGCGGCAAGCTCGGCGGCATGGACTACCTCTCCGAGGATCGCGTCGAGATCCGGTACACGCTGCCCATGGGCGAGATCATGTTCGACTTCTTCGACGCGCTGAAGTCGCGCACGAAGGGCTACGCCTCGCTGAACTACGAGCTGTCCGGCGAGCAGGCCGCCGACCTGGTCAAGGTCGACGTGCTGCTGCAGGGCGAGGTCGTCGACGCGTTCAGCGCGATCGTGCACCGCGACAACGCCTACTCCTACGGCGTCTCGCTGGCCGGCAAGCTCAAGGAGCTCATCCCGCGCCAGCAGTTCGAGGTCCCGATCCAGGCCGCGATCGGCGCGCGCGTCATCGCCCGCGAGAACATCCGCGCGATCCGCAAGGACGTGCTCGCCAAGTGCTACGGCGGCGACATCAGCCGCAAGCGCAAGCTGCTGGAGAAGCAGAAGGAGGGCAAGAAGCGCATGAAGATGGTCGGCCGCGTCGAGGTCCCCCAGGAGGCGTTCATCGCCGCCCTCTCCACCGGCGAGACCAAGCAGTCCTGAGGCCCGCGCGCCTCGGCCCGGGCCCGCCACCTCCCTCCCACTTTTGGAAGGGGATCCACGCAAGTTCGGTCGGAAAAGGTGGATCCGGTTCCAAAAGTGGTCCCGTGGGCGCCCGCTAGCCCTTCGGGTTGCGGCTGAGCTCCTCGAGCGCCCACGGGACGAAGCGTGGCGGTGGACCGCTGTGGCCGCGTGAGACCAAAGCGCGCCAGACTCGACCGATCAGGCCGGCCGGGTGGTCCAGGTCGCCGGAGACGACCACGATCACGAGCCATCCGTCGGCCTCCAGCCCCTCCCGGCGCGCGATGTCCTTGCGCCGCTGCGCGGCCGTCCGCTCGTGGTACCAGCCGTCGTACTCGAGCACGATGCGGTGCCGCGGAAGCACGAGGTCGCCGCACCCGAGGTGTGCTCCGCGTGCATCGAAGATGTCGAGGTTGACCTCGAACTCCGGCAGGCCTGCGATCACGAGAAGCAGGCGCAGGTCGGTCTCGCGGAACGAGCGCACGCGGTCGCGCAGTAGTGCGAGGTTGGCACGAGATCGCCGGACGCCGTGGAGGTGTCGGGTCCACGCGTAGTGCGCGAAGCTCTCGGCAGTCATCTGTTCGGCGGCGATCAGGGCATCTGCGTACCGCACGATGTCGCGGTGGCTGAGCATGATGGCCGCGTCCACGAGGCAGCGATGTGCCGGCAGGACGGGGACGCCGTCGATGTCCACGGGACGCAACGGCGCCTGACGGCGGTGCAGCGTGACCGAGCCCAGGCCGCGGCGGTTCGGCGTGTTCGTCGACCAGTGCCGCAGGCTCGTGTCGACGTCGAGCCCGTGGAGCTGCAGCCCCGTCACGTGACTCACCGCGGCATCGCGGGGCAGGACCAGGAGGTCGGCCCGGAGCAGGAAGCGCAAGTCGCGGGATTCCTGCGCCACCGCCCACACGCCGCGACCCGGGTGGATCGCCTCGAAGCGGCGTCCGTCGAGCATCCGTCGGGTCACACCGAGCGCGGCGGCCTCGCCGGTCGTGAACGGCCGCCCACGCAAGGACTCGGGGATCGGCCGCACGAACCGAGCCTCGACCTCCGACGACGGGCGAACCAGCCCGCGCCCTGAGGCTGTGGACAGCCAGCCCGCCCCCGCCGCGGGCGGGGAAGAGCCGCCAGCATTCCCACTTTTGGACCTCGTTTCACCTTTTCCCGGACGGAAAACGTGGATCGGCTTCCAAAAGTGGGCAGGGGGCTGCGGAGCGCGGGCGCAGGCGCGGGCGGTGGGCGAGCGTTCACGCACGCTTCACCTGGATCTTGTTCCACGGTTCGCCGGGTCCGATTGCCTCGGACCATGACTCACATCGGGGGACGAGCAGCCCGCAGCCTGCTCGCACTGACCACGACCGGTGCGCTCCTGGCCGGTACCGCCGCCGCGGCCCACGCCACACCGGAGCCGCGGCCGACGCAGCGCACGACCACCGTTCCCACGCTGGTCGCCCGCGCGACGCTGTCGGCCGACCACCTGGCTCCCGGCCCGCCGTCGGGAGCCAAGGCCACGGCGGCCAACGGCCGCACCGGACCGTTCGGTGGCCAGGTCGTCCCGGGTTTCTCGGCGATGATCGAGAACCGCGACGGCACGTTCTGGGCGTTGCCGGACAACGGCTTCGGGTCGAAGGCGAACTCGGCGGACTTCCTGCTGCGGATCTACCGGATCACGCCGCAGTGGGAGACCGCCCGCGGTGGGCCGGGACGGATCCGGCTCGACCGGTTCGTGTCCCTGCGTGACCCGCACCGCCGGGCGGGCTTCCCGATCGTCAACGAGGACACGAGGGAGCGCCTGCTGACGGGTGCGGACTTCGACGTCGAGTCGATCGTCCGGGCGAAGGACGGCAGTTTCTGGATCGGGGAGGAGTTCGGTCCGTTCCTGCTGCACGTCGACGCGAGCGGCGTGCTGCTCGAGGCTCCGGTGCCGCTGCCGGGCGTGCAGTCCCCGTCCCACCCGACTCCCGCCGGCACCGCGAACCTGCCGAACAGCAAGGGATTCGAGGCGATGGCCGCCAGCGCCGACGGCCGCTACCTGTACCCGATCCTCGAGGGGGCCCGGACCGACGACGCGCAGCCCAGGCGGCGCTGGATCCACGAGTTCGACACCCGCGCGAAGCGTTACACCCCGCGTCGGTGGGCCTACGAGTCCGACACGGACGCCTCCCTGGTCGCGGACGCCTTCACGGTCGGCCGTCACGAGCTGCTGGTCGCGGAGCGTGACGACTTCGAGGGGGAGCAGGCGGTCGTCAAGCGGGTGTACCGGGTCGACCTGGACCGCCGCGACCGCGACGGCTTCGTCCAGAAGGAGGTCGTGCTCGACGCGCTCAAGATCGCCAACCCCGCGCGGATCGGCGCCGGTGACGGATACGGCACGGGCGATCCGTTCTCGCTGCCGGTGCAGTCCTTCGAGACGATCGTGCAGCTGCGCGACGGGCGGCTGCTGATCGCCAACGACAACAACTTCCCCGGCAACGACGCCCGGGTCCCGGGCACGCCGGACGACACCGAGATCGCCGTCGTCGAGCTGCGGCGCCAGCACGTGCGCGGGAACGACGCGCTCGTGGTCGGGCACCGCGGGGCGTCCGGACACCGGCCTGAGCACACGCTGGCCTCCTACGCCGAGGCGATCCGCCAGTGCGCGGACTACATCGAGCCCGACCTGGTCTCGACGAAGGACGGCGTCCTCGTGGCGCGGCACGAGAACGAGATCGGCGGCACCACGGACGTCGCCGGGCGGCCCGAGTTCGCCGGCCGGCGCACGACCCGGACGATCGACGGCCGCGCGGTCACCGGCTGGTTCACCGAGGACTTCACCCTGGCCGAGCTGCGGACGCTGCGCGCGAAGGAGCGCATCCCGGCCCTGCGCCCCGCCAACACGGCCTTCGACGGGCTGTACCCGGTGCCGACGCTCGACGAGGTGCTCGACCTGGCCCGTCGCTCGCGTACCTGCGACGGCCGGCCGGTGGGGGTCTACCCCGAGACGAAGCACCCGACGTACTTCGACTCGATCGACCTCTCGCTCGAGGAGCCGCTGGTCGAGGGGCTGCGCCGCGCCGGGCTGGACCGGCCCGGCGCGCGGGTCGTGCTGCAGAGCTTCGAGACGCAGAACCTGCGCGAGCTCGACCGGCGGAGCGGGGCCCGCATCGTCCAGCTCGTCGACTGCACGGGCGCGCCGTACGACCTCGTGGCCACCGGGGACCCGCGCACCTATGCCGACCTCGTCAGCCAGAAGGGCCTGCGGGCGATCAGCCGGTACGCCGACGGCGTCGGGCTGTGCAAGGACCGGATGATCCCGCGCACCGCCGACGGGCGGCTGGGCCGACCGACGCGGGCAATCGCCGATGCGCACGCGGCGGGGCTGACGGTGCACGGATGGACGTTCCGCCGGGAGAACCAGTTCCTGCCCGTGGAGTTCCGCCGTGGTGCCGATCCGGCCGGGATCGGTGATCTGGCGGGGGAGATCCGGGCCTTCCTCGCGGTGGGGATGGACGGGTTCTTCACCGACAACCCGGGGGCGGGGGCCGCGGCCGTCGGGCGCTGATTGCTACATCGAAAGGCTCAAGTCCTCGTCTGGAGGCCTCGGGGACGCTAGGGTGATGGAGATCACACCCCCTCGTCCCACCGTCCCCGGGAGAACTTCATGGCAGTGTCCACCGCCGACCAGCTCGCGATCGTCGAGAACCGCGCCCGCAATGTGGGGGAGCTCTTCTACGGGCGGGTCGAGGCGTCCGGGCCGCGTGAGGCGTTCCGGTACCCCGACGCGAACGAGAACTGGATCTCGATGACGTGGAACGAGACGGGGGAGAAGGTCTCCAAGATCGCCGCCGGGCTCGTGGCCCTGGGCGTCGAGCCCGAACAGCGCGTCGCGATCGCCGCGGGCACCCGCATCGAGTGGATCCTCTCGGACCTCGCGGTGAACGTGGCCGGCGCGGCGACGACCACCGTCTACCCGACGTCGAGCACCGACGACGTCGCCTACATCCTGTCCGACTCCGACAGCCGCATCGTGTTCGCCGAGGACGACGAGCAGGTCGCGAAGCTGCGCGAGAAGCGCTCCGAGCTGCCCAGCGTCTCGCGTGTCGTCATCTACGAGGGCGAGGCCGACGGCGACTGGGTGATCTCGCTCGACGACCTGATCGCGCTCGGCGAGAAGTACCTGCTCGACCACCCCGACATCCTGCGCGAGCGCGTCGCGGGCACCGAGCCGGAGTCGCTCGCCACCTTGATCTACACGTCGGGCACCACCGGCCGCCCCAAGGGCGTGCGCCTGGTCCACGACTGCTGGACGTTCGAGGGCGCCGCCGTCGCCGCCCCGGGCTCGCTGTCCGAGAGCGACCTCGAGTACCGCTGGCTCCCGATGGCGCACTCCTTCGGCAAGGTGCTGCTGACCGCCCAGCTGACGATCGGCTACCCGTGCGCCGTCGACGGCCGCGTGCCCAAGATCGTCGACAACCTCGCCGTCGTCCGCCCCACGTTCATGGGCGCGGCCCCGCGCATCTTCGAGAAGGCCTACGGCCGCGTCGTCGGCATGATGGTCGAGGAGGGCGGCGCGAAGCTCAAGCTGTTCCGCTGGGCCGAGAAGGTCGGTCTGCAGGTCTCGCGCCTCCAGCGCGCCGGCAAGCCGATCCCGGTCGGGCTCAAGATTCAGCACCGCATCGCCGACAAGCTGGTCTTCAGCAAGATCCGCGATCGCTTCGGCGGGCGCGTGCGCTTCTTCATCTCCGGCGCCGCGGCGCTGTCGACCGAGATCGCCGAGTGGTTCCACGCCGCCGGCGTGCTCGTCATGGAGGGCTACGGCCTGACCGAGACGTCGGCCGGCGCGTTCGTGAACGACCCCGACGACTTCAAGATCGGCACGGTCGGCCGGGCGTTCCCGGGCACCGAGGCCAAGATCGCCGCCGACGGCGAGGTCATGATCAAGGGCCCCAACGTCATGCGCGGCTACCACAACCTCGAGGGTGAGTCGGCCTCCGCGCTGACCGAGGACGGCTGGCTCGCCACCGGTGACATCGGCGAGTTCGACGCCGACGGCTTCCTGCGCATCACCGACCGCAAGAAGGACCTGTTCAAGACCTCCGGCGGCAAGTACGTGGCCCCCTCGCACGTCGAGGGCACGTTCAAGGCCGTCTGCCCGCTGGCCAGCCAGATGGTCGTCCACGGCAACGACCGCAACTTCTGCTCGGCCCTGATCACGCTCGACCCGGACGCGGCCGAGGCCTGGGCCGAGAGCCACGGCATGGCCGGTGCGACCTACGCCGAGATCGCCGCGTCGGACCAGATGCTGGCCGAGATGGCCGGGTACATCGACGAGCTCAACTCGCGGCTCAACCGCTGGGAGACGATCAAGAAGTGGGCCCTGCTCGACCACGACCTGTCCATCGAGTCCGGTGAGATCACCCCGAGCATGAAGGTCAAGCGCCGCGTCGTCGAGGAGCGCAACGCCGACCTGCTCAACAGCTTCTACGTCGAGGCCTGATTCGGGGCCGCGTACTCTGGGAGCGTGGCGTTCGGCATCTATCTGCACGTGCCGTTCTGCTCCGTGCGGTGCGGCTACTGCGACTTCAACACGTACACCGCCGACGAGCTCGGCGGACCCGACGTGATCGGCGCGTCCAGGGCCACCTACATCGAGGCGGCCCTGGCCGAGCTGTCGCTCGTCCCCGAGCGCACGGTCGACACCGTGTTCGTCGGGGGCGGCACGCCGTCGCAGGTGCCGGCGGGCGACCTCGTGCGGTTCCTGCGCGCGGTCGACCACCGGTTGGGCCTCGCACCCGGCGCCGAGGTCACGACCGAGGCCAACCCCGACAGCGTCTCGCCGCAGTCGCTGGCCGAGCTGCGCGAGGGCGGGTTCACCCGGATCTCGTTCGGCATGCAGTCGGCGGTGCCCCACGTCCTGTCGGTGCTCGAGCGCACCCACGATCCCGAGCGCGTCCCGCAGGCCGTCGCCTGGGCGCGCGAGGCCGGATTCGAGCAGGTCAGCCTCGACCTCATCTACGGCACGCCGACCGAGTCGATGGACGACTGGCGGCACTCCGTGGAGTCCGCGCTGGCCATGGAACCGAACCACATCAGCGCCTACGCCCTGATCGTCGAGCAAGGCACGGCGTTCGCGCGCAAGGTCCGCCGCGGCGAGGTCGTCATGCCCGACGACGACGAGACCGCGGACAAGTACCTGCTCGCCGACGACCTGATGGCGGCCGCCGGACTGCACTGGTACGAGCTGTCCAACTGGGCCCGGGACGAGGCCGCGCAGTGCCGTCACAACATCGGCTACTGGAACGGCGGCCAGTGGTGGGGCGTCGGGCCCGGCGCGCACTCCTTCGTCGGCGGTGAGCGCTGGTGGAACGTCAAGCACCCGGCGGCCTACGCCCAGCGGCTGACCGCGGGCGAGTCGCCGCGCGCCGACGGCGAGCGACCCGATGCGGACGCGCGGCACCTCGAGGACGTCATGCTGCGGATCCGTCTCGCCGAGGGCATCGAGACCGCGTTGCTGGGCGACGCCGATCGCCTCGTCGACGCCGGCTGGCTGACGCCCGTCGGGGACCGCATGGTGCTCACCCGCACCGGGCGCCTCATGGCGGACCGGGTCGTGCTCGAGGCGGTCGAGGCGCTCGATTGAGCGCGGACCCGCCCCGGTTCGGCTACGTTCACCCCATGGGCGAGGCGGGCATGACGACGCATCACTCCACGGTCACCAAGGTCGGCCGCCCGGTCCTGACCGCGATGGTGATCGGCTCGATGGTCGGCGGCGGGGTCTTCTCGCTGCCGGGCGGCTTCGCGACGACCACCGGCGTGGCCGGCGCGCTCATCGCGTGGACGCTGGCCGGCACGGGCATGCTCATGCTCGCGCTGTGCTTCCAGAACCTGGCCCTGCGCCGACCCGAGCTCGACGCCGGCGTCTTCATCTACGCCAAGGCCGGCTTCGGCGACTACGTCGGCTTCAACTCCGCGATCGGCTACTGGGCCAGCGGCGTGGCCGGCAACGCCTTCTACTGGGTGTTCATCACCGCGACGATCGGTGCGTTCCTGCCGGGGTTCGGCAGCGGCGGCACGCTGCTGGCGGTCGCCGTCTCGACGGTCGGGGTGTGGGTGTTCCACTTCCTCATCGCCCGCGGCGTGCGGGACGCGGCGGTCGTCAACCGGATCGTCACGATCTGCAAGCTGGTGCCGATCCTGGTGTTCGTGGTTGTGCTGGCCACGCAGTTCGACCCGGAGGTGTTCCGCGCCAACTTCCTCGCCCGGGACGAACTCGGCTCGCTGACCGACCAGGTCAGGAACACGATGATCATCACGACGTTCGTGTTCATCGGGGTCGAGGGCGCCAGCGTCTACTCGCGCCACGCCCAGCGCCGTGAGGACGTGGGCACAGCCACCGTGCTGGGCTTCCTGAGCGTCCTGGCGCTGTTCGCCCTGGTGACGATGGTCTCCTACGGGGCGTTCGACCGGTCCCGGATCGCCCAGACGCGAGAGCCGTCGATGGTCGGCCTGTTCGAGGGCGTCGTCGGGCCGTGGGGCGAGTGGTTCGTCAGCGCCGGCGTCGTGGTGTCCGTGCTCGGCGCCTACCTGGCGTGGACGCTGATGGCGGCCGAGGTCATGCACGCTCCCGCCCGCGCGGAGGACATGCCGGCCGCGCTGGGGCGCGAGAACGACCACGGCACGCCGATCGGCGCGCTGCTGGCGACCACCGTGGGCGCCCAGGTGCTGCTGGGCCTCACGCTGCTGATCAGCGACTCGCTGAACTTCATGCTGGCGCTGAGCACGTGCATGGTGCTGGTGCCGTACCTGCTGGCCGCCGCCTACGCGCTCAAGCTCGCCGTCACGGGCGAGACCTACGAGCACGACGCACGCCACCGGCGACGGCACGCCGTCATCGCCGTGCTGGCCGTGGCCTACGCGATCTTCCTCTTCGTGGCGGCCGGACCGCCCTTCCTGCTCCTGTCGTGCTTGGTCTACGCGCCGGCAGCGCTGCTGTACGTACGGGCGCGCACCGAGCGTGGCCGACGGATCTTCACCCGGGCCGAGCTCGTGCTCTTCCTGATCATCTGCGTCGGCGCGATCGCCGGCGTCTACACGCTCTCGACCGGCGGGATCGACGTGTGACCCGCCACCACCGGAAGGACCTCCGATGACCCAGCCGTCCGACGCCTACGGCGTCCACTCCGAGGTGGGCCGCCTCCGCAAGGTCCTGGTCTGCGAGCCGGGG
The DNA here is from genome assembly GCF_024508295.1 of Aeromicrobium duanguangcaii. Taxonomy (NCBI): domain Bacteria; kingdom Bacillati; phylum Actinomycetota; class Actinomycetes; order Propionibacteriales; family Nocardioidaceae; genus Aeromicrobium; species Aeromicrobium duanguangcaii. The sequence continues at coordinate 955,414 of NZ_CP101990.1, forward strand.
CTGGCCCACGAGCGGCTCACGCCGTCCAACTGCAAGGACCTGCTGTTCGACGACGTGCTGTGGGTCGAGCACGCCCAGCGCGACCACGCGGACTTCGTGGCGATGATGCGAGCGCGCGACATCGAGGTGGTCGAGCTGCACGACGTGCTCGCCCAGACGATGGCCGACCCCGCCGCGCGCACCTGGCTGCTGGACCGCAAGATCGTCCCGAACGAGGTCGGCATCGGGCTCGTGGAGGAGACCCGGGCGTACCTCGACGGCCTCGCGGCGGCCGACCTCGCCCGCTACCTCATCGGCGGCCTGTCGACCCGCGAGCTGCCCAGCGAGCTCTCCGCGGGGTACCGCGCCCTCGTCCGCCAGGCGCACGGCGGCCACGAGTACCTGATGCCGCCGCTGCCCAACACCCTCTACACCCGCGACACGACCTGCTGGGTGCACGGCGGGGTGACGCTGAACCCGCTCTACTGGGCGGCCCGCAAGGACGAGACGCTCCTGATGAAGGCGATCTACGAGTTCCACCCGGAGTTCGTGGGGTCGACCGTGTGGTGGGGCGACCCGGAGGTCAACTGGGGCACCGCCACCGTGGAGGGCGGCGACGTGATGGTGCCCGGCGGGGGCGTCGTGCTGATCGGGATGAGCGAGCGCTCCTCGCGGCAGGGCATCACCCAGCTGGCCAAGGCCTTGTTCGAGCAGGGCGCGGCGGAGCGGGTCATCGTCGCGGGGATGCCGAAGCTGCGCGCGGCGATGCACCTGGACACGGTCTTCACGTTCGCCGACCGTGACGTCGTGACCGTCTATCCCGAGATCGTGAACACGATCCATGCCTTCACGATCGTGCCCTCGGACGTCGCACCCGGCATCGAGGTGATCGATCACGACGACACCCCGTTCCTCGAGGTGGTGGCGAAGGCCATGGGTGTGGGGAAGTTCCAGGTCGTCGAGACCGGCGGCAGCGAGTACGACATCCAGCGCCAGCAGTGGGACAGCGGGAACAACCTCGTCGCGCTCGAGCCGGGCGTCGTGGTGGCCTACGACCGCAACACCCACACCAACTCGCTGCTGCGCCAGGCCGGGCTCGAGGTCATCGAGATCGTCGGCGCCGAGCTGGGGCGCGGCCGCGGTGGTGGCCACTGCATGACGGGCCCGCTGATCCGCGACGCGGTGGACTGAGTCCTACGCCGGCTGGGTGACGAAGTCGATGAGCTCCTCGACCCGGCCGAGGAAGGCGGGCTCGAGGTCGGTCCAGGAGTCGACCCGTCCGAGCATGGCCTTCCAGGCGCGCGCGATGTCGGCCTGGTTCTCGTGCGGCCAGCCCAGATGGGCGCAGATGCCCTTCTTCCACTCCACGTTGCGCGGGATCGTGGGCCACGCGTCCATGCCGAGGCGCTGCGGCTTGATCGACTGCCACACGTCGACGTAGGGGTGGCCGACGACCAGCAGGTGGGGGACGTGCTTGACCTCGTCGGCCAGCCGCTGCTCCTTCGAGCCCTTCACGAGATGGTCGACCAGGACGCCGAGGCGACGCTTCGCGGTGGGCTTGAAGTCCCGCACGATCGCGGCCAGGTCGTCGATGCCGCCGAGGTACTCGACCGCCACGCCCTCGGCGCGCAGGTCGTCGCCCCACACCTTCTCGACCAGCTCGGCGTCGTGGCGACCCTCGACGTAGATCCGGCTGGGCAGCGCCACCCTGGCGCGCGTGTCGGCCGCCAGGCGTGATCCCGAGGCGGTGCGGGTGGGCGCGGCCGCGGTCTTCGGGGTCGGTGCGACCAGGACGACCGGCTTGCCCTCCATCAGGAAGCCCGGTCCCAGCGGGAAGACCTTGCGGCGCAGCCGGCGGTCCTCCAGCTCGACGGTGCCGAGATCGCGCTCGACGCGCATGATCTCGCCGACGAAGCCGCTGGAGGCCTCCTCGACGACGAGGCCGAGGTCGGCGGCCAGCTCGGTCGAGCGGCCGCGCTTGGGCTTGCGCCAGTCACCGGACAGGACGTCCTGGCCGTACCGGTCAGCCATGCCCGAACCACACGCCGAGCAACCGCTGGTGGAACGCCTCGATGTCGTCCTTCGAGCCGCTGTCGAGGGTGTCGTCCACGATCAGGCCGATCGCCAGGTCGACCGCGGCCGGCCACGAGTCGGGGACGGTGTCGGGGACGTCATCGGTGACCAGGGCGCCGAGCGCGACGTCGGGGGAGTGCCCCGGTCGCGTCACCACCATCACGAGCTCGCCGCCCTCGGGGCCGTGGCCCAGGTGGGAGATCTCGACGAACGTCTCGCCCACGGCGGTGGCCCACACCGCGGCCATCTGGCCGCCGCGGGACTCGTGCTGGACGGTCGTTCCGTCGGGCGCCGTGACGGCATAGGGCGTGTAGACCAGGACCTCATCGCCGTCGACGACCTGGATCGAACCGTCGTCGCGCACGGACACGTCACTCACCCCGACAGATTGCCATGCTGGCGAGGGGTTCGTGCAGGCGCACCGCCGTGTGACTCGCCGGTAGACTGGCACTGGACCGGGTCGAGTGCCAGCAGCGTGGAGGTGACAGCGTGATCGAGGACCGCCGTCTCAACGTCCTGCGCGCGATCGTCGAGGACTACGTCGCGACGCAGGAGCCGGTCGGGTCGAAGGCCCTGGTCGAGCGCCACCGGCTGGGCGTCTCGTCGGCCACGATCCGCAACGACATGGCCGCCCTGGAGGACGAGGGCTACCTGACCGCCCCGCACACCAGCGCCGGCCGCATCCCGACCGACAAGGGCTACCGGATGTTCGTCGACCGGCTGGCCGAGGTGAAGGCGCTCTCCGTCGCCGAGCGGCGCGCGATCGAGACCTTCCTGTCGGGCGCCATCGACGTCGACGACATCGTCATGCGCAGCGTCAAGATCCTCGCCCAGCTGACCAACCAGGTCGCGATCGTGCAGTACCCGTCGCTGACCCGCTCGACCGTGCGCCACGTCGAGCTCGTGGCCCTCGAGGGCTCGCGCGTGCTCATCGTCGTCATCACCAGCAGCGGCCGCGTCGAACAGCGCATCGTCGAGCTGGCCCAGACCCCCGGCGACCAGCTGCTCGCCGACCTGAAGTCGCGCATCGTGCGCGCCACCTTGGGCGAGCGACTCCCGCAGGCCTCGCTGCAGCTGGCCGACCTCATCGACACGTTCGACATCGAGGACCGCCCGGTCGTCTCCTCGATCGTCACGACGCTGGCCAACACCTTCTCCAACGAGCGGTCCGACGAGCGCGTCGCCGTCGGCGGCACCGCCAACCTCGCCCGCTTCGGCGCCGACTTCGACACCGCCATCCGGCCCGTGCTCGAGGCCATGGAGGAGCAGGTCGTCCTGCTGCGCCTGCTCGGCGAGGCCACCGCCGGACCCCACGTGCGCATCGGTCGCGAGACCGGCCGCGACGACCTCTCCGGAACCGCCGTCGTCGCCAGCACGTACGGCCCCGATGGCGAGTCCTACGCCCAGTTGGGCACGATGGGACCGACCCGCATGGACTATCCCGCCACGATGGCCGCCGTCGGCGCCGTCGCCCGCTACGTCGGCCGCATCCTCGCCGACGGCTGAGCGCCCCACCTCGCGACTGACTGCGAAAGAGAAGAGATCTTGGACTACTACGAACTGCTCGGCGTCTCCCGCGAGGCCACTCCCGAGGAGTTGAAGAAGGCGTACCGCCGGCTGGCCCGCCAGCTGCACCCCGACGTCAACGACGCTCCGGACGCCTCCGAGCGATTCAAGGAGGTCACGACGGCCTACGAGGTGCTGTCGGACCCGCAGAAGCGGTCGGTCTACGACCGTGGCGGTGACCCGCTGTCCGGTGGCGGCATGGGCGGCGGCTTCGGCCAGGGCTTCAGCTTCGACGACATCATGGACGCGTTCTTCGGCCAGACGTCGTCGCGCGGTCCCCGGTCCCGGGTCCAGCGCGGTCAGGACGCCCTGCTGCGCCTGTCGGTCAGCCTCGCGGAGGCGGCGTTCGGCGTCACCCGCGACATCAAGGTCGACACGGCCGTCACGTGCGAGGTCTGCGACGGCTCCGGCGCGAACGAGGGCTCCGAGCCCGTCGCCTGCGGCACGTGCCACGGGCACGGCAGCGTCCATCACGTGCAGCGCTCGCTGCTCGGTGACATCCGCACGTCGCGTCCGTGCCCCACGTGCCACGGCTACGGCACGGTCATCCCCGACCCGTGCCGCGAGTGCGCCGGCGAGGGCCGCGTCCGCTCGCGTCGCAGCCTGCAGGTCAACGTGCCCGCCGGCGTCGACGACGGCAACCGGATCCAGCTCGCCGGCGAGGGCGAGGTCGGCGCGGGCGGCGGACCGGCCGGCGACCTCTACATCGAGATCAAGGTCGCGCGTCACCCCGTCTTCACCCGTCAGGGCGACGCGCTGGTCTGCCAGGTCACCGTCCCGATGACCGCGGCCGCGCTGGGCACCCGGATCGACCTGCCGACGCTCGACGCCGAGCGCGAGGACCTCCCGGACCTCGAGAAGTCCGTCGCGATCGACGTGCCGTCGGGCACCCAGTCCGGCGAGACGATCGTCGCTCGCGGCTTCGGCGTCCCGCGCCTGCGCGGCTCGGGTCGCGGCGACCTCACGGTGCAGGTCGTCGTCGAGACGCCGCGCGATCTCGACGCCGCGCAGCGCGAGCTGCTCGAGCAGCTCGCGGCCGCTCGCGACGAGGAGCACGTCGACCCGGTCGTCAGCCACAGCTCGCGGGGCGTCTTCGGCCGCCTGCGCGACGCCTTCAAGTGATCTCCCGCCTCCCGAGATCTGCTCCCCATCTGACCTTTGAGTCGGTCTCAAAGGTTCATTGAGGAGCAAATCTCGGGAGGTCGCTAGAGTCGGCGCATGGCTGCTGACTGCATCTTCTGCAAGATCGTCGCGGGCGAGATCCCGGCCGACGTCGTCGCCGAGAGCGAGCACACGCTGGCGTTCCGGGACATCAACCCCAAGGCGCCCGTGCACGTGCTCGTGGTGCCGAAGGTCCACGCCCGCGACGCCGCCGAGCTCGCACAGGCCGAGCCGGCGATCGCCGCCGAGCTGCTGGCCCAGACGCGCGTCATCGCGGCGCAGGAGGGGTACGAGGACTACAACCTGGTCTTCAACACCGGGGCGAACGCGGGCCAGACCGTCTTCCACGCCCATGCCCACGTGCTGGCCGGGGTCGACGTCTCGAAGCTGTTCCTGGCCTGAGCCGACGTGGCTGCGTGGACTGTGACCGAGCCGTAGACTGGAGGGGTATGACACAAGACATCTCCGAGGCCCGGCACACGGTCACGATCCCCGCCTCCGTCCCCCTGGTCTCCCTGTTCGGCCCCGCCGACGAGTTCCTGCGTCTGATGGAGTCCGCCTTCGATGCGCAGATCCATGCGCGTGGCAACCAGGTCACCCTCGTCGGCGAGCCCGCCGAGATGGCGCTCGTCGAGCGTCTCCTCGACGAGCTCGTGACGATTCTGCGCACCGGTCAGGCGCTCAACGCCGAGACCGTCGAGCGCAGCATCACCATGCTGCGCACCGAGACGCAGGAGCGCCCGGCCGACGTGCTGAGCCACAACATCCTGTCGAGCCGGGGCCGCACGATCCGCCCCAAGACGCTCAACCAGAAGAAGTACGTCGACGCGATCGACGAGCACACGATCGTGTTCGGCATCGGTCCCGCCGGCACCGGCAAGACCTACCTCGCGATGGCCAAGGCCGTGCAGGCGCTGCAGGCCAAGGAGGTCACTCGCATCATCCTGACCCGTCCCGCGGTCGAGGCCGGCGAGCGACTGGGCTACCTGCCGGGCACGCTCAGCGAGAAGATCGATCCGTACCTGCGTCCGCTCTACGACGCGCTGCACGACATGCTCGACCCCGAGACGATCCCGAAGCTGCTGACGTCGGGTGTCATCGAGGTCGCGCCGCTGGCGTACATGCGCGGGCGCACGCTCAACGACGCGTTCATCATCCTCGACGAGGCGCAGAACACGACCGCCGAGCAGATGAAGATGTTCCTGACCCGACTGGGCTTCGGCTCCAAGATGGTCGTCACCGGCGACGTCACGCAGGTCGACCTGCCCGGCGGCGCCACGAGCGGGCTGCGCATCGTGCAGCAGATCCTCGGTGACGTCCGGGACGTGCACTTCAGCCGGCTGACGAGCAACGACGTCGTCCGCCACAAGCTGGTCGGCCGCATCGTCGCCGCCTATGACGACTACGAGGCGAAGGGTCGGCCTGCCGCCGAGTCCGCCGGGGGAGCACATGACCGTCGACGTTCTCAATGAGTCCGGCGTCGAGGTCGACGTCGCAGGTCTGACGTCGTTGTGCCGGTTCGTCATGCGCCGCATGCGCCTGCACCCGCAGACCGAGATGACGTTGCGCCTCGTCGACACCGACACCATCGCCGTCCTCAACGAGCAGTGGATGGGCAAGAAGGGTCCCACCGACGTCCTGTCGTTCCCGATGGACGAGCTGACCCCCGGTGACGACGACGAGGACCGCGGCGAGGCGGGCTACCTCGGCGACATCGCCCTGTGCCCGCAGATCGCCGAGCAGCAGGCCCCGGCCGCGGGTCACGAGCGCGACGACGAGATGGCGCTGCTGACCGTCCACGGCATGCTGCACCTGCTCGGGTACGACCACGCCGAGCCGGAGGAGCACGCCGAGATGTTCGGCATCCAGGGCCGGCTGCTGCTGGAGTGGGCCGACCCGGCCCTGCGGGAGCCGTGAGTCGATGACCGGCACCGGCGCCCTGCTGCTGGCCGTCGTCCTCGTCCTGCTCGCCGGTCTGCTCGTGGCGGTCGAGGCGGCGATCTCGACCTTCTCTCGCGCCCGCGCCGACGAGCTCACCGAGGAGGGCGTCTCCGGCGCCAAGCGCCTCGGCCGCATCCTCGAGGACCCGGCCCCCTTCCTGAACTCGGTGCTGCTGCTGCGCATCGTCTCCGAGACGGCCGGCATCGTCCTGGTGGCCGCGGTCGTGGCCGACCGGGTCGCGGGCTACTGGCCCAACGTCCTGATCGCCGGCGGCACCATGTCCGTGGTCTCGTTCGTCGCGATCGGTGTCGGGCCGCGCACCCTGGGCCGCCAGCACTCCGAGAAGATCGCCGTCGCATCGGCCGGGCCGGTCATCTGGCTGACGGCTCTGCTGGGTCCGGTGCCGCGGCTGCTGATCCTCATCGGCAACGCGCTGACCCCCGGCCGTGGCTTCGCCGAGGGACCGTTCGCCTCCGAGGTCGAGGTCCGTGAGCTGGTCGACCTGGCCGCGGCCTCGTCGGTCATCGAGTCGGGCGAGTCCAAGATGATCCAGTCGGTCTTCGAGCTGGGCGACACGATCGTGCGCGAGGTGATGGTCCCGCGCACCGACCTGGTCTACATCGAGAGCCACAAGACCCTGCGCCAGGCGATGTCGCTGGGGCTGCGCAGCGGCTTCTCGCGCATCCCGGTCACGGGCGAGAACCTCGACGACGTCATCGGCATGGCCTACCTCAAGGACATCACCAAGCGCGTCTTCGACAACCACGCCGCCGAGACGACCGAGAAGGTCGACTCGATCTGCCGGCCGGTGGTCTTCGTGCCCGACACCAAGCACGCCGACGACCTGCTGCGCGAGATGCAGGCCCAGCGCACCCACGTGGCCATCGTCATCGACGAGTTCGGCGGCACCGCGGGACTCGTCACGATCGAGGACATCCTCGAGGAGATCGTCGGCGAGATCACCGACGAGTACGACGACGAGCCGGACGAGCGCGAGCAGCTGGCCGACGGCGCTTGGCGGGTCAGCGCGCGCTTCGACGTGGACGACCTCGAGGAGCTCTTCGGCATCCCCGTGCGCGACGAGGACGTCGACTCGGTGGGCGGCCTGATGGCCAAGCACCTGGGCACGGTGCCCATCCCCGGAGCGGTCGTCGAGGTCGACGGGCTGCGTCTCGAGGCGCAGGCCCCGGTCGGCCGACGCAACCGGATCGGGCGCGTCGTCGTGTCCCGCGTCGAGCCGCTCGACGTGACCGCCGACGCCTGAGGGTGAGTCCCGGGCGGTACATTCGAGGCATGGATCTTCCCCCAGAGGACGCGAAGCTCGTGACGCTCGCCCGGACCTCGCGAGCCCGCCTCGACGTCGCGCAGGGGGCCGCCGTCCGTGACCTCGACGGCCGCACCTACGCCGCCGCGACCGTCAACCTCGACACCCTGACGATCTCGGCCGTCGACCTCGCGGTCGCCATGGCCGTCTCCTCGGGCGCCAAGGGCCTCGAGGCCGTCGCCCTGGTGACCGAGGGCGACGTGCCCGTCGGACTGGACGCGGTGATCGAGTTCGGCGGCGTCGGCGTGACCGTCGTGGTCGCCGATCCGAAGGGCACGGTCGACACGGTGCTGACCACATGAGCACGCCCGAGGGATTCCGCTCCGGCTTCGCCTGCTTCGTCGGGCGGCCGAACGCGGGCAAGTCGACCCTGACGAACGCCCTGGTCGGCGGCAAGATCGCCATCACGTCGTCGCGCCCGCAGACCACACGCCACGCCATCCGCGGGCTGGTCAACCGCGAGAACGCGCAGCTCGTCCTCGTGGACACCCCCGGCCTGCACAAGCCGCGCACCCTGCTGGGCCAGCGGCTCAACGACCTGGTCCGCACCACGTGGGCCGAGGTCGACACCGTCGGCATGTGCCTGCCCGCCAACGAGAAGATCGGCCCGGGCGACCGCTACCTGATCAAGGAGATCGCCGCGCTGCGCCGCAAGCCGGTGTTCGCGATCGCGACCAAGACCGACCTGGTGTCGCCGGAGCGGCTGATCCAGCACCTGTCCGACATCGCCGCGGCCGGCGAGGAGGCCGGACTGACGTGGCGCGAGGTCGTGCCGGTGTCCGCCGTCTCCGGCGAGCAGGTCGACCTGCTCGCCTCGCTGCTGATCGACACCCTGCCGCAGGGCCCGCCGCTGTACCCCGAGGGCCAGCTGACCGACGAGCCCGAGGCCACGCTGATCGCCGAGATCATCCGCGAGGCCGCCCTCGAGGACGTCCGCGAGGAGCTGCCGCACTCGCTGGCCGTCGTCGTCGAGGAGGTCGTCCCGCGTGAGGACCGCCCCGCCGATCGCCCGCTGCTCGACGTGCGCGCCAACGTCTACGTCGAGCGTGACAGCCAGAAGGGCATCATCATCGGCAAGAAGGGCGCCCGGCTCAAGCAGATCGGGATCGACTCCCGCGGCCAGATCGAGCGCCTGCTCGGCACTCCGGTGCACCTGGACCTGCACGTCAAGGTGGCGAAGGACTGGCAGCGCGATCCCAAGCAGCTGCGCAAGCTCGGCTTCTGACGCGAGCCGGACTCAGCGCGGCGCGTGCGCCAGCAGGCGCTCGCTGAGCCGGTCGAGCAGCGGGGAGTCCAGCTTCCAGCGCTGCCAGTACAGCGCGACCCGCGTGGCCGATCGTCCCAGCCGGGCCAGGGCTCCGGCCTCGATCCCGGCGGCCGCCTGGTCCCGGGGCAGCAGACCCCAGCCCAGCCCGGCCTCGATCGCTGCCCGGAAGTCGTCCGACGACGGCACCTCGTGCACGACGCGGGGCTCGGCATCGGTGTGGTGGTGCAGCTCCTCGTGCTGCAGGCGGTCCTTGGCGTTGAACACCACCATCGGCATAGCCGCCCAGTCGGGGCGCCCGCCGAACCGGTCCAGCAGGCCCGGGTGGGCGACGGGCAGGTAGTGCATCGTGCCCAGCGGCGTCACCGAGCAGCCCTGGACGGGTGCCGGGTCGCTCGTGATCGCACCCACGACCTCGCCACGGCGCAGCAGGTCGTGGCTGTGCCCCTCGTCCTCGACCCGCAGCCTGAGCGCGACCTCGTCCCACGCGGCGACCTCGGCGAGGACGGGGCGGAACCACGTCGCGAGCGAGTCGGCGTTGACCGCCAGGGCCAGATCGGTCGGACCGTCGTCGGCCAGCGCCTCGGCGTAGACCAGCTCGAGCTGGCGACCGAGCCGCACCAGTGCGGTGCCGGCCTCGGTGGGGGTGCAGGGCGAGCCGCGCCCCACGAGCACTCGACCGACGGCGTTCTCGAGTGCTCGGATGCGCTGGCTCACGGCGCTCGGCGTGATGTGCAGGCGCTGCGCCGCGGCCTCGAAGGAGCCGTGGTCGGCGATCGCGACGAGGGTGGCCAGCTGGGCGGGGGAGAGGTCCACCCGGCCAGTTAAGCAGTCCTTCACCAAGTACAGAATGATTCGTTGGACTTCACCTGCGCCGGGGCCTAGTTTCGGGGATGTGCTGCACGCCCTCGTGACCGGAATGCTGACCGGCCTGTCCCTCATCGTCGTCATCGGCGCCCAGAACGCCTTCGTCCTGCGGCAGGGGATCCGGCGAGTCCACGTCGTCCTCGTCGTCGCGATCTGCGCGGCCTCGGACGTCGCCCTGATCCTGGCCGGGGTCGTCGGCATCGGGGCGATCGTCGACCGCGCGGGGTGGGTCATCGACGTCGTCACGTGGCTCGGCGTCGCCTTCCTGGTCGGGTACGGCATCGCGTCGATCCGCCGGGCCCGCCACCCGGAGCGGCTGGAGACCGCCGGGCGGACGGTCGGCCTGCGCCGGGCCGTCGCGCTGCAGGCCCTGGCGCTGACGTGGCTCAACCCGCACGTCTACCTCGACACCGTCGTCCTGCTCGGCTCGATCGCCCAGACCCACGGGTCCGTGGACCGTTGGTGGTTCGCGGCGGGTGCGTGCCTGGGCAGCGTGCTGTGGTTCTCGAGCCTGGGACTGGGCGCCACGAGACTGGCCCCGCTGCTGGCCCGTCCGCGCGCATGGCAGGTGCTCGACCTGCTCATCGGCATCGTGATGTTCGTGATCGCCGCGACCCTGATCTGGTGAGACCGGCCCGGTTCTTGCACGATGGGTTCGTGGATCCCGTCGAAGCACTGCGTGAGACCGCGTTCTGGCTCGAGCGAGAGCGCGCCTCCACCTATCGGGTCGAGGCCTTCCGCAAGGCCGCGGCCGCGTTGGCCGACCTGCCGGCCGACGAGATCGCCGAGCGGGCCCACACCGGTGCGCTGGGCCGGATGAAGGGCCTCGGCCCCCGCACCACGACGGTCGTCGAGCAGGCGCTCGACGGTAAGGTGCCGGCCTACCTGGTCGACCTGCGTGAGCGGAACATCGAGCCGCTGGCCAGCGGCGGCGCCGAGCTGCGCGCGCTGCTGCGCGGCGACCTGCACAGCCACTCCGACTGGTCCGACGGCGGCAGCCCGATCGAGGAGATGGCCGCCGCGGCGGCCTGGCGCGGCCGCGAGTACCAGGCGATCACCGATCACTCGCCGCGGCTGACCATCGCCAACGGCCTCAGCCGCGAGCGGTTGGAGGTGCAGCTCGAGGTCATCGCCGACCTCGACACCCGCCTCGACGGCCTCACCCTGCTGACGGGGATCGAGGTCGACATCCACCTCGACGGCTCCCTCGACCAGGACGACGACCTGTTGGACCGGCTCGACGTCGTGGTGGCCAGCGTCCACTCCAAGCTCGCGATGGACGCGCCGTCGATGACGCGGCGCATGGTGGCCGCCGTCTCGAACCCGCACACGGACGTGCTCGGGCACTGCACCGGTCGCCTCGTCGAGGGTGGCCGGGGCCAGCGCCGTCAGTCGCAGTTCGACGCCGAGGAGGTCTTTCGCGCCTGTGCCGATCACGGCGTCGCGGTCGAGATCAACTCGCGACCCGAGCGCCAGGACCCGCCGGACGAGCTCATCGACCTCGCGAACGAGCTGGGCTGCCTGTTCTCGATCGACACGGACGCGCACGCGCCGGGCCAGCTGGACTTCCTCGACCTCGGCGCCGCCCGGGCCGCCGAGCGCGGCATCGACCCCGACCGCATCGTGACGACGTGGCCGCTCGACCGGCTGCGGACCTGGCTCGTCCGCTCGCGGTGAGCGTCAGTCCATGAGCAGGGCGGCCAGCGTGCCGCCCAGCTCGGTCGCCGCGTCCAGGTGCGCCTCCACGTCCCCGGTGAAGACCAGGGGAGTGGCCGCCAGCGACCACTGCAGTCCCGTGGTGATCGACTCCATCGCGCGCTCGGCGCCGGTGGTGTCGTAGCCGCCCCGGATCCAGTACGAGAACGGCCGCTTGGCGGTGGGCTCGCGCACGTCGTTGTAGACGGTGTCGAAGAAGTGCTTGAGCGCACCGGAGAGATAGCCCAGGTTCGCGCTCGTGCCCAGCAGATAGCCGTCGGCGGCGAGCACGTCCTCGACCGTCGCCTCGAGCGCGGGCCGCACGACGACCTCGACTCCCGCGATGGAGCTGTCTCGGGCGCCGGCGAGGACCGCGTCGCCGATCTGCGTCAGGCGCGGGGTCGGGCAGTGCTGGACGACGAGGAGGCGGGCCATGGCGCCACCGTATCGCCGGACTTTCTCGACGACGTGCCCGACATTGCTCGGTGTGCCTACGATCAGCGCATGGACTTCGCCGCAGCAGCACAGTCCGTTCTCGACAACGTCGCCACGGTCATCGATGGCAAGCAGCACGCCATCGAGACAGCCCTCGTCGTGATGCTGGCCGAGGGACACCTGCTGATCGAGGACGTCCCCGGGGTGGGCAAGACGGCTCTCGCGCGCGCCCTGGCCCGCTCGGTCGACTGCTCCGTGCGGCGGATCCAGTTCACTCCCGACCTGCTGCCCTCGGACGTCACCGGCGTCTCGGTCTTCAACCAGGCGCTGTCGGAGTTCGAGTTCAAGCCCGGCGCCGTCTTCGCGAACATCGTCATCGGTGACGAGATCAACCGCGCGTCCCCCAAGACCCAGTCCGCGCTGCTCGAGGCGATGGAGGAGCGTCAGGTGTCGGTCGACGGCACGACGTATCCGCTGCCGGGGCCGTTCATGGTCGTGGCCACCCAGAACCCGTTCGAGATGGAGGGCACGTACCTGCTGCCCGAGGCCCAGCGCGACCGGTTCATGGCTCGCATCTCGCTGGGCTACCCCGACGCCGACGCCGAGCTGGCGATGCTGCGGGACCGGGACCTGCGCGATCCGGCCACCCTGCTCGAGCCCGTCGTCATGGCGGACGACCTGCAGCAGATGATCACCCACGTGCGCTCGATCCACGTGGCCGAGTCGGTCGAGCGCTACGTCGTCGCCCTCGCCCGGGCCACCCGCGAGTCCGGCGACCTGCGGCTGGGCGCCAGCCCGCGCGCGACGCTGCAGCTGGTCCGCGCGGCCAAGGCGCTCGCCGCCCTGCGCGACCGTGAGTTCGTGCTGCCCGACGACGTCGCCGAGCTGGCCCCGCTCGTGCTGACGCACCGTCTCGTTCCCCTGCGCGGAGGTGGCTCCGCCGACGAGGTCGTCGCCGACGTCCTGCGCCGGGTACCGGTCTGACGATGTGGCTCACCGGCCGGTCCGTCGCCCTCATCGCCACCGCGGCGCTGAGTCTGTCGCTCGCGCTCCTGGCCGGGATCCCCGCGTTGCTCTACGTGACCGGCCTGAGTGCCGGGCTGGTGGCGGTGGCACTGCTGCTGGCGGTGCTGGCCCGCCCCCGGCTCGAGTTGCGGCGCACGATCGAGCCCGCGATCGTCGAGCCCGACGAGCCGGTCGAGGTCGTGCTGGACCTGGCGGTTCGGTCGGGGGTCCCCGTCGTGACCGGCCGGTGGCGCGACCGCGTGCCGAGTGCCGTCCTGGGCACGGCCACCGGGACCGTCCCGGTCGCGGAGTCGTCCCGGGTCCGGTTCGCGTACGAGGTGCGCGGCCGGCGCCGGGGCAGCCACGAGATCGGCCCGTTCTCGGTCGTGGTCGGTGACGCCTTCGGTCTGGTCGAGCGCTCCCTGAGCGCCGGTGGGCGAGACCGCTTCGTCGTCCTGCCGAGGCGTCAGGCGCTGGGTGTCCGGGTCGGGCCGGCCGGCGCCATGGAGGGGACGACGCGCCTCCGCGCCGCCTCCGGCCTGGGCCAGGACGACGTCATCGCGCGGCCCTACCTGCCGGGCGACGCGCTCAAGCGCTGGCACTGGAAGGCCACGGCGCACCACGGCGAGCCGATGGTCCGCCAGGAGGAGTCGCAGGTGCGGCCCACCATGCTGGTCGTCCTCGACGCCGATCCGCGGGTGCACGACCACGCGGGCTTCGAGTGGAGCGTCTCGGCGGCAGCCTCGATCGTGGCGCACTACGGAGAGCGCGGCTTCGACGTCGACCTGGCCAGCGGGCCGTCCCTGGTCTCGCTGGAGTCCGGTCACGGGGTGCAGGACGCCCTCGTGACGCTGGCCCTGGCCGAGCCCGACGCGTCGCCCCCGGTGGTCCCGAGCCGCGAGCGCACCACCATCGTCCTGACCGGCGCGCTCGACAGCGCCGCCGCCGACCGCCTCGTCGCCGAGGTCCCGTCGCGCGACACGATCGCCTTCGTCGCCCGCTCCACCACCGAGGCGGCCCGGTCGGTGCTGGTGGGCGCCGGCTGGCACGTCGTCGTCCGGGACCCGAACGACGACCTCGCCACGATCTGGGAGGACACGATGGCGGTGATCGCGCGATGAGCCGGTCACGGGTGGACGAGTTCGGCGACACCCTCGTCGTCCTCGTCGCCTCGGCCGTCCTCCTGGCCGGATTCGCGCCGCTGCTGGACGGCTACCGCTGGGCGCTCACGGTGCTCGCGGTGCTGGTTCCGGTCGCGGCCGTCACGGCGGTCGTCCGGCTCCGCGCCCCCGCGTGGGGGACACCGGTGGCGGCCCTGACCGGTGTGCTGATGCTCGTCTGGGTGTTCGTCCCGGGCGCCACCGTCCTCGGGCTGCCGACGCCGCGGTCGCTCACCGCGTTGGGTGATCTGCTCGGCCGGTCACGCTCGGTGATCCTCGAGGAGGTCGCGCCCATCACGCCGCCGGACTCGATCGTGCTGCTGATCGCCGTGACCTTCCTCGTCACGTTCGTCCTGGCCGACGCCGTCGCGCGTCAGACCTGGCGGGTGCCGCTGCTGGGCCTGCTGTGGGCCACGATGCTGGTCGTCCCGAGCGTCATCTCGATGCAGATGCCGAGCTGGCCAGTGTTCCTGGGCGCCGCGGCGGCGTGGCTGTGGCTGTGGTGGTCCGAGTCGCCGCACGTGGGTCACCTGCCCACGCGAGCCGCCGGCCTGACGGGCGCCGGCGCCCTCGTCGTCGCGCTGGCCCTGCCCGTGCTCGGTCCCGACATCGACC
The DNA here is from genome assembly GCF_024508295.1 of Aeromicrobium duanguangcaii. Classification (NCBI taxonomy): domain Bacteria; kingdom Bacillati; phylum Actinomycetota; class Actinomycetes; order Propionibacteriales; family Nocardioidaceae; genus Aeromicrobium; species Aeromicrobium duanguangcaii. The sequence goes on from NZ_CP101990.1 coordinate 970,499, forward strand.
CCACCTCGAGCGACTTCGGGGTGAGCGAGAGCGAGGTCTTCGGCGCGGGCATCAACCCGATGATCGAGCTGGGCCAGAACCTGCGCCAGTCCACGCCGCGCCGGGTGCTCACCTACACCTCCGACGCCGGCGAGGGCCAGTACCTCAAGGTCGCGACCCTGCGCCAGTTCACCGGACGCACGTGGGGGCCCAGCCCTGTGCTGGGCGATGCCGACATCGAGGGGATCGACGACCTCGACGACGGCATCGAGACGCGAGACATCTCGACACGGGTCCGCATCGACAGCCTGCGCTCGAACCTTCTGCCCGTGCCGTACCCGGCGACCCGGGTGCGCGGACTGGAGGGGCAGTGGCGCTGGCTCCGCGACGGCAGCACCGTCCGCGGCGAAGACCGCACGACCACCGAGGACCAGCGGTACACGGTCACCAGCGTCGACCGGCAGCCCACGGCCGAGCAGATCCGCGCGGCGGCTGCGGCCGGGCCCGGGCTGGACGTCTATCGGACCCTTCCCCGCGCGGTCCCGGACCTGGTCAACCGTCTGGCCCGGACGAAGTCCGCGGGCGCGCGCACCGACTACGACCGCATGGTCGCCCTGCAGGACTGGCTCCGCGACGACTTCTCGTACTCCGTGGAGGCGCCCGTCGAGGACGGGTACGACGGCAACGGTCTGGACGTCATGGAGGAGTTCCTGCGCAAGAAGTCGGGATACTGCGTCCACTTCGCCTCCACCCTCGCCGTCATGGGGCGGATCGTCGGCGTGCCGACGCGGGTCGCGGTCGGCTACGCCCCCGGCGACAACCTGCTGAGCCGCACGACCGAGGGGACCACCTACGGCGTCGACTCCGACGACCTGCACGCCTGGACCGAGGCGTACTTCCCGGGCATCGGCTGGATCGGCTTCGACGCGACGCCGGGCGTCGGCGAGGCCACCGAGTTCGCCGAGGAGGCCCAGCCCCAGGACCTGCCGGGGACGGATGCCGAGGTGCCCGAGGCCGGCGGTGGCTCGGAACGGGGCCTCGACCCCGGCGACGACCAGGCCGGCGAGCAGGCCGAGGAGGCGCCGACCGCGACGTGGCGTCCGGCGCTCGTGGCGGTCGTGGTGCTGGCCGTCCTGGGCGCCGTGCCTGCCGTGGTCCGGCAATTGCGCCGCCGCCGGCGCTGGACCGCCGGGCAGTCGGCCAGCGAGCCGCTGTGGACCGAGATCGCCGACACGGCGCGCGACCTCGGCATCGAGCCGGACCCCAGCGAGACACCGCGCGGATTCGCCCGCCGGCTGAGCACGTACGGAGTGGACGCGGCCGCGATGGACCGGGTCGTCGGTGCGGTCGAGCAGGACCGCTACGCCGGCAGCGTCGCGACGCGGTCGCACGTGGGTGAGGCGCAGCAGGTCGTCGAGTCGCTGCAGGCGTCCCGCGGGCGGCGGGCCAGGTGGCTGGCCCGCATCGCCCCGCGATCGCTGCTGCGCTGAGTCAGTCCCAGACGGACAGATCGGGGCCGCGCGGCACGATCTGCGTGGGGTTGATGTCGGTCTGCACGACGTAGTAGTGCTGCTTGATCTGCTCGAAGTCGGTGTTCTGGCCGAACGCCGGCTGGTGGTAGAGGTCCCGCGCGTAACGCCACAGGTTCGGCATGTCGATCAGCTGGTTGCGGTTGCACTTGAAGTGACCGTGGTAGACCGCGTCGAAGCGCGCGAGGGTCGTGAAGAGGCGGACGTCGGCCTCGGTGATCTGCTCGCCCATCAGGTAGCGGCGATCGGCCAGCCGCTCCTCGAGCCAGTCCATCGCGGTCCACAGCCGCTCGTAGGCGGAGTCGTAGGCCTCCTGCGAGCCGGCGAAGCCACAGCGATAGACGCCGTTGTTGACCTCGGTGAAGACGCGCAGCATCACGTCCTCCATCTCGTCGCGGACCTCGGCGGGCCACAGGTCAGGCGCGTCGGGGGAGTGGAAGTCGCTCCATTCGAAGAACAGGTCGTGGGTGATCCACGGGAAGTCGTTGGTGACGACGGCGCCGGTGGCGACCTCGACGATCGCCGGGACCGTGATGCCACGCGGGTAGTCGGGGTACCGCGCGAAGTACGCGTCCTGCAGCCGCTCGATGCCCAGCACGGGATCGACACCGCCGGGGTCGAGGTCGAACGTCCAGCTGCGGGCATCGTGCGTGGGGCCCGGCAGGCCGACGCCGATGACGTACTGCAGGCCCAGCAGGTCGCGCACGATGAGCGCGCGGGTCGCCCACGGGCACGCCTTGGCGGCGATGAGCCGGTAGCGGCCGGGCTCGACGGGCCAGGTGGGTGCGTCCGCCACGGGCGGCTTGCCGGTTCCGGCGCGGTCGTCGACCGGCGCTCCGCCGGTGCGGGTGATCCGGTCGGGGATGTAGTTCATGTCGCGATCGAAGGCCGCGCCGGCCTTGACGTACGAACCGGACGTGGTGAGGGGGGAGTCGTCGGCCATGCTTCGACCCTAGCCACCGAGTCCGGAACGTGCCCCGAACGCCGGTGATACGCTGACCGCATCATGCGGATCGCGAATCTTCTCGAGTCGAGCCTGCTCCGCGGGCTCCTTCGTCGCCGCGCCGAGGTCCACTGAAGGTCGGACCCCTCGGCGCGGAGTTCGGCACATCCGACCGCTGACCACCGCTCGACGTCGAGCCCCCGAGGAAAGATCCTTCCGTGAAGAACAACCCCGTCTCGCCCCAGCAGCCCTCGCCGATGCCGTTCGGGCGCTACCAGCCGTTCGCCCCCATCGACCTGCCGGACCGCACGTGGCCCAGCCAGCAGATCACCCAGGCTCCCCGGTGGCTCTCCACCGACCTGCGTGACGGCAACCAGGCCCTGATCGATCCGATGACGCCCGCGCGCAAGCGCCGCATGTTCGACCTGCTCGTGCGCATGGGCTACAAGGAGATCGAGGTCGGCTTCCCGTCGGCCAGCCAGACCGACTTCGACTTCGTCCGTTCGCTGATCGAGGGCGACGCGGTGCCCGAGGACGTCACGATCTCGGTCCTGACCCAGGCTCGTGAGGACCTGATCGAGCGCACCGTCGAGTCGCTGGTCGGGGCGCCGCGCGCCAACGTCCACCTGTACAACGCCGTCGCGCCGCTGTTCCGCCGCGTGGTGTTCGACGTCAACCGCGACGAGTGCCGCGCCATCGCGACGCGGGGCACCGAGCTGGTGATGAAGTACGCCGAGCAGCTGCTGGGCGACACCGCGTTCGGCTACCAGTACAGCCCCGAGATCTTCACCTCCGCCGAGCTGGACTTCAGCATCGAGGTCTGCGAGGCCGTCATGGACGTCTGGCAGCCCGAGGGCGACCGCGAGATCATCCTCAACCTGCCCGCCACCGTCGAGATGGCCACGCCGAACACGTACGCCGACCAGATCGAGTGGTTCAGCCGCAACATCAGCCGCCGCGACGCGGTCGCGATCTCGCTGCACCCGCACAACGACCGGGGCACGGCCGTCGCCGCCACCGAGCTGGCGATGATGGCCGGCGCCGACCGCGTCGAGGGCTGCCTGTTCGGTCACGGCGAGCGCACGGGCAACGTCGACCTGGTCACGCTGGGCATGAACCTGTTCAGCCAGGGGATCGACCCGCAGATCGACTTCTCCGACATCGACGAGGTCCGTCGCACGGTCGAGTACTGCACCAACCTGCCGGTGCACCCGCGCCACCCGTACGCGGGCGACCTGGTCTACACCGCCTTCAGCGGCTCGCACCAGGACGCGATCAAGAAGGGTCTGGAGGACCTCGACCGCCGCGCCGCCGAGCAGGGCGTTCCGGTCTCGGAGATGACGTGGGAGGCGCCGTACCTGCCGATCGACCCGCATGACGTGGGCCGCACGTACGAGGCCGTCATCCGCGTCAACAGCCAGTCCGGCAAGGGTGGCGTCGCGTACATCATGAAGTCCGAGCACCAGCTGGACCTGCCGCGTCGCCTGCAGATCGAGTTCAGCCGCGCCATCCAGTCGATGAGCGAGGGCGAGGCCGGCGAGATCCAGCCCGAGGAGATCTGGGGCGCGTTCACCCGTGAGTACCTGGAGCGCGACGAGCCGTACGCGCTCACGCGATACAGCTCGGTCACGAGCGAGGACGGCAACGACGAGCAGGTCGTCGACCTGGTCGTCCGCGGCGAGGAGCGCTCCTTCAAGGGTGAGGGCAACGGTCCCGTGGCGGCGTTCGTCGACGGCATGCGCCAGGCCGGCGCCGACATCCGGGTGCTGGACTACAGCGAGCACGCCCTCAGCTCCGGTGGCGACGCCAAGGCCGCGGCCTACGTCGAGTGCGAGATCGCCGGCGAGGTCGTGTGGGGCGTGGGCATCCACGAGAACATCGTCACCGCCTCGCTGCACGCCGTCGTCTGCGCCGCGAACCGGGCCGAGGCCACCACGATCCCGACGCATTGAGCGTCCGTGGGACATGACGACTCGGGGCGTTGACACACCTGTGGTGTGTCAACGCCCCGAGTCGTTGGACCGTCCGCCCCGAGACGGCGGACCGTCCCTAGCGCCGCGACGTCCTCACGGACGTCTGACCCGACACGACGACGCCCCGCCACCCCCCGTTGGCGGGACGTCACCGTGTCGGGGCTGGGTCACTTGATGGTGCCGGTGCCCTGGCCCTCGATGCGCTGGTCGTGCAGCAGCTCGCCCTCGGCGTCGACCGGAACGATGGTCGCCTCGAAGGTGATCTTGGAGCCCGCCTGCTGGTGGAAGTTCTCGCCGTAGGAGTACTGCTGGCCGGCGCCGAGTGTGTAGACGTTCGACTCCTGGTAGCCGCCCGGCTTGACGGCCGAGGTGTTGACGCCCTGGGCCTCGAAGAGGGCGTTGTCGGTGATCCCGCCCATGCCCTGCGCGTACTGCCAGTCGTCGTACCGCGGCGAGATGTTGACCAGCGAGGAGCCGAGGTCGATCGAGTCGCCGTTGTTGGTGACGACGTAGTTGACGAACACCAGCGGGTCGCCCTTGGCGATCAGCGGCTTGTTCGTCTTGGGGTCGACCCAGTTGCCCTGCTTGGGCGCGGGCGCGGTGCCCACCTGGTAGACGTCGACGTTGACGTCGCCGACCTTGAAGCTCGTGATCTTGTCGCCCTTCGTGGTCACCGGGCCCGCCCAGGCGGGCTGGTCGCCGGAGGCGGCAGCGGCCTCGTCGGCGGCGGGCTCGGACTCGGGCGCCTCGGAGGCCTCGGACTGGACCTCGCTGGTCTCGTCCTTGTCGGAGTCCCCGTCCGAGCCGCACGCGCTCAGCGTGAGCAGTGCGGTGGTGGCGACGGCGGTGACGGCGGCCTTGATCGGTCGAGCAGTGCGCAAGATGATTCCCTCAGATGGTGGTCGTGGCAGCGTGGGTCAGGTGACCCGCACCGACTTTTCCACGAATCGCGCACCGTGTGATCCCCCGGAATCGGGGGGTACCGCCCGCGGCTCAGCCCCGCGGCAGCGCGTCGGTGACGGCGTGCAGGAGCGGTCGCTCCCGCTCGCCTGAGCGCACGACCGCACGGATCTCACGACCCAGCTCGGCACACGTGGGCACCGCGGTGTGCAGGCCCGGACGGTCCACGTCGATGGCCAGGCGGGGCAGCAGCGCGACGCCCTGACCGGCGGCGACCGCCTGCGAGAGCAACTGCATGTCGTCGGTCTCCCAGCGCACCTGCGGCTCGAACCCCGCCTGGCGGCACGCATAGCGCGTGGCCTGGCCGCACGCCGCGTCCGCGGGCGGCATGACCCAGCGCTCGTCGGCGAGGTCGGCCAGCGTGGTCCCCGGCGCGAACGGCTCACGCCCGATCAGCACCAGCGGCTCGCGGTGGACGGTGGTCGCGGTGACGCGCGGCGGGATCGCCATCGGCGCGTGCTCGTAGACGTCGACGAGAGCCAGGTCGATGCGGCCCTCGTGCAGGGCGGCCAGGCTGGACTGGGGCTCGGCGACCGTCACGGTCGCGTCGATGCCCGGATGCTCCCTGCCGAGCCGGGCGAGTGCGGGCAGGATCAGTGCCTGCGCCGCCGAGGCGATCGTCCCGATGCGCACCCGGCCGACGAGCAGGTCGTCGAAGCCGTCGATGTCGCCGCGCGCGGCCTCCAGCAGGCGGACCAGGGCACGGCCGCGCTCGGCCAGGACCTCGCCGGCGGCGGTCAGGGCGACGCCGCGGGGGAGTCGCTCGAGCAGCGGCACGCCGCACTCGCGCTCCAGCGTCGTGAGCTGCTGCGAGACGGCCGAGGCGGTGATCGCGTTCGACCTCGCGGCGCCGGCGATGGACCCGTGGTGGGCCACGTCGACCAGCAATCGCAGGCGAGTCGGATCGGGCAGGTCCTTCACGGGCGAGGCCTCCTGAGGCATAAGCACAACTTATGGTGGACAGTGTGCCCCATCAGGCAGGACGATGGGAACGTGATGATCGAGAGCGTCGCCGTGTTCGGCCTGGGCAAGGTGGGAGAGCTGGTCGCGCACCTGCTCGCCCGCGCGGGTTTCGAGGTCGTGGGATTCGACTCCCGCGAACGGGAGATCCCGTCGTTGAAGACCAGGGTGCTGGACGTGAGCGACGCGGACGCCCTGCGCGCGTCCCTCGCCGGGGTCGACGCCGTCGTCTCGTGCCTGCCGTATCACCTGAACATCGCCGTGGCCGAGGCCGCGCACGACACGGGCGCGCACTACTTCGACCTCACCGAGGACGTCCCGACCACGAACCGGGTCATCGAGCTGGCCAAGGCCGACGCCAAGAGCGCCTTCGTGCCGCAGTGCGGGCTGGCGCCCGGTCTCGTCGGCATCGTCGGGGCGAGCCTGGCTGCCTCGTTCGACTCGATCCGCAGCATCGAGCTCAAGGTGGGCGCGCTGCCGCAGAACCCGACCGGCCTGCTGGGCTACGCCTTCAACTGGTCCGCCGAGGGCGTCGTCAACGAGTACCTCAACGACTGCGAGGTCGTGCGCGCCGGTGAGCGACGCATGGTGCCGGCCATGACCGAGACCGAGCGCGTCCTCATCGGCGGCGTCGAGCTCGAGGCGGCGCTGACGTCCGGCGGCCTGGGCACGATGTGCCAGACCTACGAGGGCCGCGTCCAGCGGCTCGACTACAAGACGATGCGGTACCCGGGCCACTTCCGCCAGATGCACTTCCTGTTCGAGGAGCTGAACCTGCGCGACGAGCGCGAGCTGGTCGGCCGGATCCTGGTCGAGGCGAAGCCGCCGGTCAACGACGACGTCGTCTACCTGCACGCCTCGGTCGAGGGCATCTTCGAGGGCCAGCCGTACCGCCGCAACCATGTCCGGGCGTACCACCCCATCGACATCGACGGCCAGACCTGGCGCGCGATCAGCTGGACGACCGCGGCCAGCGCCGTGGCCGTCGTCGAGCTCGTGGCGGGCGGCCGGCTCCCCGCGAGCGGCTTCGTCCGCCAGGAGGACATCTCCCTGGACGACCTGCTGGGCACGCACTCCGGCCGACTCTTCGAGACCCATGGAAAGGTCGATGCATGAGCATCACTGAGCACGTCACCGAGATCTTCGAGCGGATCGGCGCGCCGGTCGCGTTCAGCGCCGACGGCGAGATCGTCTGCCGCACCCCGATCGACGGCTCCGAGCTGGGCCGCCTGACCGCCGACACCGCCGCCTCCGTCGCCGACAAGGTGGGCGAGGCGCACGCCGCCTTCGAGCAGTGGCGCACGGTGCCCGCGCCGGCACGCGGCGCGTTCGTCCGTGAGCTCGGCGAGCTGCTGCGCGAGCACAAGGACGATCTCGGCGCCCTCGTCACGATCGAGGCGGGCAAGATCGTCTCCGAGGGCCAGGGCGAGGTGCAGGAGATGATCGACATCTGCGACCTCGCGGTCGGTCTGTCGCGCCAGCTGCACGGCCTGACGATCGCCAGCGAGCGTCCCGGCCACCGGATGATGGAGCAGTGGCACCCGCTGGGCGTCGTGGGCGTCATCAGCGCGTTCAACTTCCCGGTCGCCGTGTGGTCCTGGAACGCGGCGCTGGCGTTCGTCTGCGGCGACAGCGTCGTGTGGAAGCCGTCGGAGAAGACGGTGCTGACCGCGCTGGCGTGCCGGGCGATCGCCGCCGAGGCGGCCCGCCGCACGGGTGCGCCCGAGGGCCTGCTGCAGGTCGTCGTGGGCGCCCGCGAGGTCGGCGAGGCCCTGGTCGACGACCCGCGCGTGCCGCTGGTCTCGGCGACCGGCTCGACGCGCATGGGCAAGGAGGTGGCCCCGCGGGTCGCCGCCCGGCTCGGCCGGACCCTCCTCGAGCTCGGCGGGAACAACGCGGCGATCATCGCGCCGAGCGCCGACCTGGACCTTGCGGTCCGCGGCATCGTGTTCTCGGCCGTCGGCACCGCCGGCCAGCGCTGCACCTCGCTGCGCCGCGTCATCGTCCACGAGTCGATCAAGGACGAGCTCGTCTCGCGGCTCGTGGCGGCCTACGAGACGCTGCCGATCGGCTCGCCGCTGGACGGCGGCACGCTCGTCGGCCCGCTGATCGACGCCTCGGCGGCCCAGGGCTTCGAGAAGGCCATCGACCAGGCCCGCTCCGACGGCGGCACCGTCCTGACCGGCGGAACCACGGCCGAGGGGATCGAGGGCGGCCACTACGTGCACCCGGCGATCGTCGACATGCCCGCGCAGACCGAGATCGTGAAGGCCGAGACCTTCGCGCCCCTGCTCTACGTGCTGACGTACCGCGACCTCGACGAGGCCATCGCCCTGCACAACGGCGTGGCCCAGGGCCTGTCCAGCGCGATCTTCACGATGGACGTCCGCGAGGCCGAGCTGTTCGTCTCCGCGACCGGCTCGGACTGCGGCATCGCGAACGTCAACATCGGCACCTCGGGCGCCGAGATCGGCGGCGCGTTCGGCGGCGAGAAGGAGACCGGAGGCGGGCGCGAGTCCGGCTCGGACGCGTGGCGCAACTACATGCGCCGGGCGACCAACACGATCAACTACTCGACCGAGCTGCCGCTGGCCCAGGGCGTCGACTTCGGCTGACGGATCCCGTCAGCCCAGCGCGGAGCGGTAGGCGAACAGGGAGGGGCCGCCGCCGGTGTGCAGGAACACCGTGCGGCGGCGCAGCTCCGGATCGCCGGGCAGCGCCGCGTAGGCCTTGGCCGTGTAGACCGGGTCCAGCGTGATCCCGGCGGTCGTGGCGACCCGGTGGATCTCGTTCAGGCCCGCCTCGGTCGGGATCCCGTACCCGTCACCGAACTGCGTGTCGTCGAGGATCCATCGGTCGTCGTCGGGCACCGGCACGCCCAGCTCGTCACTGGTCTGCATCAGCAGGTCGCGCAGCGCGGCCTCGGTCTGCTCCCGCGAGTGGTAGACGCACACTCCGCGCACCACCGTGTCGACCTCGGCGGCGGCCAGTCCGATCACCAGGCCCGCCATCGTGCCGCACGTGGAGGCGGCGACCACGACCTCGTGCGGGTCGAACTCCAACTGGCTGTAGAGCTCGAGCGCGGTGTCCACGTGGCCGAGCGCGCCGATCCGGTCCGACCCGCCGGGCAGGATCACCGCGAGGTCGTCGCCGTGCTCGGCCATCAGCTGGAGCGCCAGCGCTCCCGCGGCGTCGTCGTCGGGCACGACGTGCCGGGTCGCGCCGAAGAGCTCGGTGAGGAAGGCGTTCCCCGAGGCGGTGTAGTCCACGTCGGTGCGCCGGACGGCCTCGACCGCGATGGCGTCCAGGCGCAGGCCCAGCCGGGCGCAGGCGGCGGCGGTCGCGCGCACATGGTTCGACTGCAGCGCCCCGAACGTGACGACGCGGCTCTGGCCCCGGGCGAGCGCCGCGCCCAGCAGGAACTCGAGCTTGCGCACCTTGTTGCCGCCGAAGCCGAAGCCGCTCAGGTCCTCGCGCTTCATCCAGAGCCCGTCGACGTCCTGCAGGGGAGTGGGCCACAGACCCAGGTGGGCGCGCGGCCGATCGCTCAGGTCCATGGCTCCGAGCGTGCCACACCGAAGAGCGACCGTGGCTGGGGCAGAATGGGGCGGTGGGCACCTATCGCGACACCGGTGTCGTCCTGCGCACCCAGAAGCTGGGCGAGGCCGACCGCATCGTCACGATGCTCACGCGCGGTCGCGGAGTCGTGCGGGCCGTCGGCCGCGGTGTCCGCAAGACGTCCAGCCGCTTCGGCGGCCGGCTCGAGCCCTTCATGCACGTCGACGTCCAGTTCGCCGAGGGGCGCACCCTCGACATCGTCGCCCAGGTCGTCACGATCGATCCCTTCGCCTCGCACCTCGGTGAGGACTACGGCGCCTACACGGCCGGCACGGCGATGCTCGAGACGGCCGAGCGGCTCGTGTCCGACACGGCCGAGCCGTCGGTGCCCCAGTACCAGCTGCTCGTCGGCGCCCTGCGCGCCCTGACCGAGCACCGCCAGCCGCCGGGTGTCCTGCTGGACTCCTTCCAGCTGCGATCGCTGGCGATCGCCGGCTACGCCCCCTCGTTCGACGGGTGCGCGCGATGCGGGCTGGAGGGTCCGCACCGCCACTTCCACGCCGGCTCGGGCGGGATGCTGTGCGACACCTGCCGCGTCCCCGGCTCCTCCGTCCCGGCGGCCACCACGGTGGCCCTGCTGGCGGCCCTGCTCGTGGGCGACTGGAACTCCGTCGCCCTGGCCGACGACCGCACCCGGCGCGAGGCCGGCGGCATCGTCGCCAACTACCTGTCCTGGCACCTCGAGCGCGGACTGCGCTCTCTCGCACACGTGGATCGCTGATGCCCCGAAAGCCCACCCCGCACCCCTCGGGTGCGACCGCCCCGCGCCTTGCCCCCGAGCAGGTGCCCCAGCACGTCGCGATCGTCATGGACGGCAACGGCCGCTGGGCGAAGGAGCGCGGGCTGCCGCGCACCGAGGGCCACAAGGCCGGCGAGGCCGCGCTCTTCGACGTCGTCGAGGGCGCGATCGAGGTGGGCGTCAAGGCCGTCAGCGCCTACGCCTTCAGCACCGAGAACTGGAAGCGCTCGCCCGAAGAGGTGAAGTTCCTCATGGGCTTCAACCGCGACGTCATCCGCCGCCGCCGCGACGAGATGCACGAGCTGGGCGTCCGGGTCCGCTGGGCCGGCCGTCGTCCGCGGCTGTGGCGCAGCGTCATCCGCGAGCTCGAGACGGCCGAGGAGCTCACGAAGGACAACACCGTCTGCACCCTGACGATGTGCGTCAACTACGGCGGCCGCGCCGAGATCGCGGACGCGGCGGCCGCCCTGGCCCGCGACGTGAAGGCTGGCCGGGTCAACCCGGACAAGATCACCGAGGCCACGTTCGCCCGGTACCTCGACGAGCCGTGGATGCCCGACGTCGACCTGTTCTGGCGCACCTCGGGTGAGCAGCGCACCAGCAACTTCCTGCCGTGGCAGTCGGCCTACGCCGAGCTGGTGTTCAGCGACATCGCCTGGCCCGACGTCGACCGCCGCGCCCTCTGGGCGGCCGTCGAGGAGTACGCGACCCGGCAGCGTCGCTACGGCTCCGCCTAACCTCACGCCGCCGTCGTCAGGGCTCCGCCCCGCGAGATGTGTAGCGTTAGCCACCCGTTCTTGGCCGTTTCGGCCCATTTCCGGTGGACACCGCTACACATCTCGCGTGCCGTGAGGCGCGCACCGCCCAGGCCGCGGCCTTCGGTGAGCAGTGCCACACGTCCCGTGTCGCCGAGGTGGTGTCGGATTCGCCGTCGCGGGTACCTCTGGTCACACGAACGAGAGGGAGACCAGATGTACGACGCACTCGTGATCGGCGGTGGACCCGCGGGCCTGCAGGCGGCGCTCACGCTCGGCCGCATGCACCGCACGGTGCTGCTGATCGACTCGGGCCAGTACCGCAACGACCCGGTCGCGCACGCGCACAACTTCGTTACGCACGACGGCCGCGCCCCCGCCGAGCTGCGGCGACTGGCGCGCGAGGACCTCGAGCACTACGCGACGGTCGAGATGCGCGAGGGCACGGTCGAGCGCGTCCGCGAGACGGGGGACGGGTTCGTGGCCGAGACGGACGGCGAGCCGGTCGAGGCGCGCACGCTCGTGCTGGCCACCGGGATGCGCGACGAGCTGCCGGACGTGCCGGGCCTGGCCGACGCGTGGGGCGCCGAGGTGGCCAACTGCCCTTTCTGTCACGGCCATGAGTTCGCTGACCGCCCCATCGGCCTGCTCGGCGACGGGCCCAGCATCGGGGAGCTCGAGTCCATGCTGGCTCCCATCGGGTCCGAGGTCATCACCTTCGGTCGCGACGACCTCACGAAGGTGGAGCGCACCGACGACGGCCTGCTCGCCCATCGACCGGACGGCGACCCGGTCGAGCTGGCCGGGCTGTTCCTGCACCCGAGCACCTCCCAGGCCGCGCCGTTCGCCGAGGACCTGGGGCTGGACATCCTGTCGTCGGGCTGCGTCCGTGTCGACGCACTCTGCCGCACGAGTCATCCACGGGTCTTCGCGGCGGGAGACCTCGCGCACGTCGAGGAGTTGCCTGTGCCGATGCCGTCGATCCTCGCGGCACTCGCGGCGGGTCAGGCGGCGGGCGCCAGCGCGGTGCGGTTCCTCGCGAACCCAAAGTCCGAGAACGAGGGCAACCCGTTCACCGACGCGGACTGACCACGCAGGATCAGGCCGTGACGGGCCCGTCGACCGACCAGTGCGCCGTACCCGCCAGGACGTCGGCCACGAACCCGCGGAACCGTGGGCACTGCGTGATGTCGTGGGATCGGCAGCGCAGGGCGTGTTCGGTCATCGCGCGGGACCGTTCCATCTCGCTCATCCGACGGTCGAGGTCGGCGATGTGGGACTCGAGCACCTCGTGTCGTGACGGCGCCTCCTCGTCGAGCAGCACCGCGATCTGGTCGAGCGACATTCCCGCCGCCTTGCTGCGAAGGATCACCGCGATGCGCACCAGGTCGTCGTCGCCGTACCGGCGCCGGTCGGCTCCGTCCCTCGCGGGCCGCAACAGGCCGACGTCCTCCCAATGCCGCAGCACATGGGTCTCGATCCCGAACCGCGCGGCGACGTCGCCGATCGACTGACTTGACTTCATGTCAACCTGAAGTCGCACGCTCGTCTCGATATTCCATATCGAGAGGGGAACACCATGTACGACGCACTCGTGATCGGCGGCGGACCGGCCGGATTGCAGGCCGCACTCACGCTCGGCCGCATGCACCGGACGGTGGTGCTGGCCGACTCCGGTCACTACCGCAACGACGCCGTGGAGCACGCCCACAACTTCCTGACCCACGACGGACGGGCGCCCGCGGAGATCCGGCGCCTGGCTCGCGAGGACCTCGTCGCCTACGAGACGGTGGAGGTGCGCGAGACGACGGTCCAGCGCGTCCGTGAGGTCGAGGACGGCTTCGTCGCCGAGACCGATGAGGAAGCGATCGAGGCCCGCACCCTCGTCCTGGCGACCGGCCTGCGGGACGACCTGCAGGCCATCGCGGGGCTCGAGGAGGCGTGGGGCCTCGAGGTCGCCACGTGCCCGTTCTGCCACGGTCACGAGCTCGCGGGCCGGGTGATCGGTCTCGTCGGCGATGGACCCCACATCCCGATGATGGTGGCGATGCTCGACCCGATCGGCTCGGAGGTCGTGCGCTTCGGTGACGGTGAGGTGACCAAGATCGAGCGGACCGCCGACGGCGTCCTCGTGCACCGCGAGGCCGCCGCGCCGGTGGCGGTGGCGGGCCTCTTCCTGCATCCGGGCTTCACGCAGTCCTCGCCCTTCGCCGAGCAGGTGGGGCTGGAGATGCTGGCCTCGGGCTGCATCCGGATCGACGTCCTCGGCCAGACCAGTCACCCGCGCGTGTTCGCCGGCGGTGACCTGGCGCACGTGCCCGAGTTGCCCATGCCGATGGCCTCGGTGCTGCTGGCCGCGGCCGCCGGGCAGGTTGCTGCGTCCAGTGTCGTGCGGTTCCTGGCGGCGCAGGCGGTCGAGTCGGCCGAGGGGAGCGACGCTCGGTAGTCTGGAGCCCATGCGCGTGGCCCGATTCGCCGGCGACGACGACCCCCGTTACGGGGTCGTCGGAACCGATGGCGACACACCGATCATCGCTCCTCTCAAGGGAGACCCCCTCTACGCTCCACTGGAGCTGACCGGCGAGAAGCTGCCGTTGGAGGACGTGCGCCTGCTGGCGCCCGTCATCCCGCGCAGCAAGGTCGTCTGCGTCGGCAAGAACTACGTGGCGCACGCCGCCGAGATGGGTGGTGAGGTGCCACAGGAGCCGTTGATCTTCCTGAAGCCCAACACCTCCGTCATCGGCCCCGGCGAGCCGATCTTCTACCCGAAGCAGACGCAGGACCTGCACTTCGAGGGCGAGCTGGCCATCGTGATCGGCCGGATCTGCCGCAACCTCACGCTCGAGGACGCCCCCAAGGTGATCTACGGCTACACGGTCGCCAACGACGTCACGGCCCGCGACCTGCAGTCCAAGGACGGGCAGTGGGCCCGCGCCAAGGGCTTCGACACCTTCTGCCCGTTGGGCCCGTGGATCGAGACCGACTTCGATCCGTCGAACGTGCGCGTGCGCACGACGCTCAACGGCGAGATCAAGCAGGACGGGAACACGTCGGACATGGTCTTCGACGTCCCCTCGATCCTGCAGTACGTGACCAGCTTCATGACCCTGTTGCCCGGCGACGTCGTCCTCACCGGCACCCCCGAGGGAGTTGGCCCCATGCAGGCCGGCGACCACGTGGCCGTGACGATCGACGGCTTGGGCACCCTGACCAACCCGGTGGTGGCCGATGACTGAGACCCGATGGACAACCGCGACGGGCAGCGACGTGGTCGCACGCTTCTGCCCGTCCCCGACCGGCAACCCGCACGTGGGCATGGCGCGCACGGCGCTGTTCAGCTGGGCGTTCGCTCGGCACAACGGCGGCCGCTTCGTGTTCCGCATCGAGGACACCGACGCCAGCCGTGACTCGCAGGAGTCCTACGACCTGCTGCTCGACGTCATGCGGTGGCTGGGCCTGGACTGGGACGAGGGCGTCGAGGTGGGCGGCCCGAACGGTCCGTACCGCCAGAGCCAGCGCATGGACGTCTACGCCGACGTCGCGCAGCGCCTGCTGGACGCCGGGTTCGCCTACAAGGCCTACGACACCGCCGAGGAGCTGGAGGAGCGCCGCAACGCGGCTCGCGCCGCCGGCAAGCCCAGCGGCTACGACGGACTGCACCGCGACCTCACGCCCGAGCAGCAGGCGGCGTACGAGGCCGAGGGCCGCCAGCCGGTCATCCGGTTCAAGATGCCCGAGCGCGACTGGACCTTCGACGACCTCGTCCGTGGCGAGATCACGTTCGGCGCCGAGAACGTCCAGGACTTCGTCATCGTCCGCGCCAACGGTCAGCCGCTGTACACGCTGACGAACCCGGTCGACGACGCCCTGATGGGCATCACGCACGTGCTGCGCGGCGAGGACATCCTCTCGTCCACGCCGCGTCAGATGGCGTTGTACGAGGCGTTCGCCGAGATCGGTGTGGGCAGTGGCTTCACGCCGCGGTTCGGCCACCTGCCGTACGTCATGGGCTCGGGCAACAAGAAGCTGTCCAAGCGCGACCCCGAGTCGAACCTGCTGGGCTACCGCGACCAGGGCTTCCTGCCCGAGGGCCTGCTGAACTACCTGGCGCTGCTGGGCTGGTCGATCGCCGAGGACCGCGACATCTTCTCGCTCGACGAGATGGTGGCCGCCTTCGAGATCGAGCGGGTCAACCCGAACCCGGCGCGCTTCGACCTCAAGAAGTGCGAGGCGATCAACGGCGACCACGTGCGCATGCTGTCGCCCGAGGAGTTCGTGAAGCGGCTGCTGCCGTACCTGCCCGAGGGCGTGGATGTCGATCTCGTGACCGCCGCCGCGCCGCTGGTCCAGGAGCGCAGCAACCTGCTGACCGAGGCCGCCGACATGCTGGCCTTCCTGTTCGCCGGCGACGACTTCACCGTCGACCCCGACGATGCGGCCAAGCAGCTCAACGAGGACGGCCTCGAGGTCGCCAAGGCGGCCCGTGAGGCGCTCGCGGGCGTGGGTGAGTGGAACACCGAGTCGATCGAGGCGGCGCTGCGTCAGGCGCTGGTCGAGGAGCGCGGCCTCAAGCCGCGTCTCGCGTTCGGTCCGGTGCGCGTCGCCGTGACGGGCAAGCGCATCTCGCCGCCGCTGTTCGAGTCCATGGAATTGCTGGGACGCGAGGCTTCTCTGGCCCGTCTCGACGCGGTCCTGTGACCGATGCGCGGGCCCGGTTTGGGCCCGCGCAAGGGTGTCCGGTAAAGTGATCTCTTGGTTCGGAGAGGTACCGAGAGGCACTGATCTGATACCCCCATGGGGTATGGTGTAATTGGCAACACAGCGGTTTCTGGTACCGCCATTCTAGGTTCGAGTCCTAGTACCCCAGCGAGAACGCTCGCAGAGCAATCTGATAGCGTTACTCACTGCTGGCCCCGTTGTGTAGCGGCCTAGCACGTCGCCCTCTCAAGGCGGTAGCGCGGGTTCGAATCCCGTCGGGGCTACCAGCATGAACGGCCCGTGGTTCCAAGGTTTACCTGGAACCACGGGCCGTTTCTCATTTCCCGTCGAAGGCGCTGGGGCCACATCGGAGATTGCGTCTGGGTCGCACACGTCTCCTGGCCCTTTTGAGTCGAGACGTGTCTCGCTCGTAAATGCCACCTTTGGGTCGTGTCCGGACATACTCAGCTGTGATGGACGAAACGGACGAAGCTGTATGGGGGCGCGTTCTCGAGGGAGACGCTTCGTCGTTCGTGCTGATCTGGGACCGGCATCGAGACCGCGTCTTCGCCCACGTGCTGCGCAGGGGTGCCTCGCGTCACGATGCCGAGGATGTCGCGGCGATGGCGTTTCTCGAGTTGTGGCGCGGCGGTCCCACGTGCGTGAGGCATCCCAAGCGAGTGTGAAGTGATCTAGGAGAGTCATGATGTTTTTGGGTTCGGCCGAAGGCGACAGCCACGGGAATTCGTTGTGCCACCCGACCTTGCCGTGTTCGAGGGCGGGCTCGCCGTCCTTACGCGCGACGGGGAGTTCGTCGGCCACATTGCGAGCGAGGTCTGGTCCTTCGTCACGCCATTTGCGCCGAGGACCAAGCAACCATGGGTGTGGTTCGTGATTGTCTGGCGATCTGGGGAGAAGGAGACGCGAATCGAGGACTATCCGCCGTGGACATATGTGGCGGAGATGCTGGATGGCTTCATCGAGCTCCACGGCGATCGGTATGGCATCGATTGGGTAGCCTCGGAGCTCGTCTCCTCTGAGAGAGAGCGGATTGGCATTCGCCCGGAGGACTTCTGAGCGACCGATCCGAAACAGGACGGCGAAGATCGCTGGGGCCACACTGGGGCCACGCGGGGCCACGAAATCGCTCGATTCCGTCAACGATGCCCGACCATCCAAAGTGCCTCTGACCTGCGCAAAGGTCACTTTCCAACGTTGTTCTTACACTCCTTGAACGAACTCTCAAGGCGGTAGCGCGGGTTCGAATCCCGTCGGGGCTACCAGCGAAAAGGCCCCCGATCCTCACGGATCGGGGCCTTTCTCATGTCTGGGGATGCCGGCAGTTCAGGCTGGAGGGATTCACGCCGCGCAGCGATGCCGTTCTCGGGGGATCGTGCTTCACCTCGGTGATCGAACGCTGGAGTCACCACAGTTGCCCGATGGCGTACCAACCCGCGACTGTGGCGACGGCAGCTCCACGCCACGAGTCTTCGCCACGGAGCCGGTCGCCGACCCGATTGTCGAGAGAAACTCTGACGCGATCGAGAGCCTTCATCGCTCACTCGCGGCAGCGTTCCCGCCAGCCTGAGTTGATCGGCTGTCCGCCCGCCCAAGCGGCGCTTGACGGGTATCTTGATGGTCGTCAAAGGGGGTGTCGTGGGGAAGCGCAAGGTCGTGTTCGCAGCAATCCTGCTCGGCTCGACGTACGGGTGTTCGGCCGAGTCTGAACCAGCGCAAGAGCGGGCGACTCAATCGGCCGCTCGAACGGTCGCCTACCCGACCGACGCTCAGCAGGCGGTCCTGGCTGACGAGGTCCAAGCCGTCGTTCCCCGCATCGAGGTGGAGCCGGATCGCGTGGCGGAGGCGATGCGCTCGACGTGTGTTGCCATGCTCGATGACGTGCCGAACGTCGAGCGGATGGCCGCTACGTACCTGACCGGAGGCCTCAAGACCGATCTCAGCGAACCGAAGATCACCGAGCTGATGAAGATCGCCCGTGCGCAGGAGTGGTGTGAGCGCTGAAGGCGTGGATCGCAAGCTCCGGACGGTGACGTCCCAGGGGATCGCTCGACGTGAACGGCTGGTCAGTTCAGCGCAACGGATCTGAATGCGATGAGAAGTCTTCGCGTGCCACTCTTGCGTCGTGTTCGCCGATGAGAGGTCTCCTGAGGGATTCGGCTGGGCGCGCGTCTGCTTCGCTCGTGCGGTTCTGGGCTCGACGTCGAGCGTCTCTTCGCGACCTCTCTGTGGCCTGCGCACCCCTGACGGTCCAGCGACCGGGGAGCACCGACCTCAGCAGTCGGTGATCTCCCGGCAGGTCGCGCTTTCGGGGTCCAGCGCGGCGGCGGTGATCGCTCGCGCGGCCTCGGCGAGGGCGGCGAACTGCTCGGGAGTGAGCACGTCGACGACGAGCCGACGAGCCTCGCGGACGTGGCCGGGGGCGATCGCCTCGAGTTCGGCCATGCCGACGTCGGTGAGTCGCGCGCGCATCCGTCGCGCGCCCGATTCGCTCGCACTGAATCGCTCGACCCAGCCGTCCCTCTCGAGCCGCGTGAGCGCGTGGGAGAGCCGCGAGAGCGAGCAGCGGGCGTGGGTGGCCAGGTCGGAGAGCCCGAGCGTGCGGTCGGGCCCCGCGGACAGCGCGGCCAGCACCTGGTACTCGTACTGGTTCACTCCGGCGTCGCGCTTGAGCTGGGCGTCCATCGCCGGGGGGAGGACCGCCAGCAGGTCGACCAGGGCGCGCCAGTGGTCCTGCTGTTCCTCCGACAGCCAGGGAACGACCTCGTCGGCCGTCGGATTGTCCGGAATCTCAGTGGTCACGATCTCGATACTACCCGCACTTGAATGTTCAACCCAAACGTCGTAGGCTCCACTTGAACATTCAAACAACATCGGGAGATCCGCATGACCCTGCTCCGTGTCGACGCCAGCATCCAGGGCGAGATGTCCGCCAGCGGCGCGCTGGCCGATCTCGTCGTCGACGAATTCGTCGCCAGCCATCCGGGCGTGCCGATCGTGCGGCGCCACCTGGGACAACACCCGCTGCCCGCCGACGTCTGGGCCACGGCTCACGCCGCCGGGTTCACGCCCGAGGACGAGCGCAGCGAGCACCAGCGCGAGGCCCTGGCGATCGCCGAGGAGGTCGCGGGGGAGCTGCGCCAGGCCACGGCCGTCGTCCTCGCGCTGCCGCTGTACAACTTCGGCATCTCCCAGCACGCCAAGACGTGGATCGACGTCGCCCTCGCGGGCGGCCCTCAAGGCACGCGACTGCTCGAGGGCAAGCCCACGGTCCTGGTGACCACGCGCGGCGGCGCCTACGGCCCGGGGACCCCGCGCGAGGGGTGGGACCACAACACCGACTTCCTCCGGCAGATCCTCGTGGACATCTGGGGCGCGGACCTGACCGTGGTCGAGCGCGAGTTCACGCTCGTGGGCGTCAACCCGGCGCTGGACGAGTTCACCGAGATGGCGACCCAGATGCGCAAGAGCGCCGAGGAGGCGGCGGTCGAGGCCGGCGCCGCTCTCGCCGCCCGCCGCGCGGCCTGACCGAACGGAGATCCGACATGGTGCACGAACGCCTGATCCGCCTCGGCGTCGAGCTCGACGGGCGGGGCGATCCCGCCGAGGCCGTCGAACTGGCCGCCACCGCCGAGCGCGTGGGCTACGACCTCGTCGTCGCCGCCGACGCAGGCGAGGGGTTCGGTGATGCGTGGACGACGTTGAGTTGGGTCGCGGGCCGGACCGAGCGCATCGCCCTGGCCGCCCTGACCGACGACGCCACGCGGCCGTCGACGGTGCTGGCCAGGTCGACCGCGGGTCTCGACCTGCTGTCGGGCGGGCGAGTGACCCTCGGGTTGTCGGGCGACGACCCGGCGGCGGTGGCCGACGCGGTCGCCGTCGTGCGTCGCATGTGGGACCCGCTCGCGCCGGCGGTCCATCGCGAGGGCCACCATCGCGTGCGCGGGGCCGAGCCCGGTCCCGCGCCGGCGCACGAGGTCCCGGTGTGGGTGAGCGGGGATGACCCCGGCCTGGTCGAGGTCGCCGGTGGTGTGGGCGACGGGTGGGTCGGACGCCTCGGCCCGGAGGAGGGCACCGAGCCGCTGCTCGAACGGCTCGACGCCCTGCGTCGGCACGCCGACGAGGCCGGCCGGGACGTCCGCGAGCTCCGTCGCGTCGTCAGGGCGTTCGACCGGGAGTCGTTCACCGCTCAGCAGTGGGTCGAGTGCCTGCGGCCGCTCGCCGAGCACGGGGTCACGACCTTCGTGCTGCGCGTGGGCGAGTGGGCGCCGGTCGAGCGACTCGAGTGGTTCGCGGACGAGGTCGCGCCCGCCCTGGAGGAGTCGGCTCGCCGAGCGGTCGAGGCGGGGCTCGTGGCCGATCGTCCCCTCCGTCGGTCCGTCGTTCGTGCCCAGCGCCGTCCCGGCATCGACTACGACGGGCTGCCCGACTCCCTGGTCGGAACGGCCGTGGAGCCCGGCGACCTCGGCTACTCGGGCGTGCGCTCGACGTACCTGCGTGGTGGTCGGCCGGGCCTCGTGCTGCGTCCGCAGACCGTGGCCGAGGTCGTCGACGCCGTGGCCTTCGCCCGGCGCCACCGCGACGTGCCCCTGGGCGTCCGCAGCGGCGGACACGGGATCAGCGGGCGGTCGACCAACGACGGGGGTCTGGTGATCGACGTCGGCGCCCTGAACCGGATCGAGGTCATCGACGAGGCCAGGCGTCTCGTCCGGATCGGGCCGGGCGCGCGGTGGAAGCAGGTCGCGCGGGCGCTACAGCCGCACGGCTGGGCGCTGAGCTCGGGCGACTACGGGGGCGTCGGTGTGGGCGGCCTGGCCACGGCCGGGGGCATCGGCTTCCTCGGGCGCAAGCACGGTCTGACGATCGATCACCTGCGTGCGGTCGAGATGGTGCTCGCGGACGGCTCCGTCGTGCGCGCCACCGAGCAGGAGAACGCCGAGCTGTTCTGGGCCGCCCGCGGCGCCGGGGCCAACTTCGGCATCGCCACGGCGTTCGAGTTCGTCGTCGACGAGGTCCCCGCGGTCGGCTGGGCCCAGCTGGGATTCGACGTCGCCGACCCGGCGGCGTTCCTGGCCGACTTCGGTCGCGTGACGACCGCGGCGCCACGCGAGACGACGCCGTTCCTGGTCTTCGGCAGGTCCGGGATGGCGCACGTGATGGCGATGGTGGACTCCGACGATCCCGACGTCATCTGGTCGCAGCTGCAGCCGTTCGCGCAGATCGCGCCGATGGTCCAGCAGCAGGTCGTGATCGCCCCGTACGCCGACGTGATGGACATGTACCCCGACGCGCCGCACCAGGCCGCGGGCGAGCCGATCGCGCGGTCGGGACTCGTCGACGACCTCACGCCCGAGGTCGCGGCCGCGAGCGCGCGGCTGATGAACACCGGCGCCGTCCACTTCTTCCAGATCCGCAGCATCGGCGGTGCGGTGTCCGACGTCGCCCCCGACGCGACGGCCTTCGCCCACCGCCGGGCACGGTTCCAGATCACGGCCATGGGCGCCGACGACGCGTCGCTCGATCGCGCCTGGAACCACCTGAGCCCGTACCTGAACGGGACCTATCTCAGCTTCGACACCCGCACCGGACCCGAACAGGTCGCCGAGGCGTTCCCTGCGGCGACCCTCGACCGGCTGCGATCCTTGAACCGCGAACTCGACCCCACCACCCTGTTCCGCGACAACTTCAACGTCGCGGCACCCCTCACCGCCGGGAGCGCCACATGACCGACTACGGACACGAGCTGCTGTTCGGCACGTTCGTCACACCGACCAATCACCCACCGCACCAGGCCGTCGAGCAGGCGGTGGTGGCCGATCGCGCGGGACTCGATCTGGTGACCTTCCAGGACCATCCGTACGTCGCGCGGTTCCACGACACGTGGACGCTGATCGCCTACGCCGCCGCCCGCACCGAGCGCATCCACCTGACGGCCAACGTCACCAACCTGCCGTTGCGTCCGCCGGCGGTCCTGGCCCGCAGCGTCGCGACGGCGGACCTGTTGTCCGGTGGGCGGATCGAGCTGGGTCTCGGCGCCGGCGGCTTCTGGGACCCGGTCGAGGCCATGGGCGGCCCGCGGCGCACCCCCGGCGAGTCGATCGTCGCGTTGGGGGAGGCCATCGAGATCATCCGCGGGATCTGGGACACCGAGACGCGCGGGGGCCTGAGCTACGAGGGGAAGCACTACGTCCTCACGGGCGCCAAGCGCGGCCCTGCGCCGGCGCACCAGCCCGGCATCTGGCTCGGCGCCTACAAGCCGCGCATCCTGCGGCTGACCGGCCGGCTCGCCGACGGGTGGCTGCCGTCGCTGGCGTACCTCCCCGGCGGCGTCGCCGACCTCGCCGAGATGAACGAGCGCATCGACGGCGCGGCCGAGGGCGCGGGCCGGAGCCCACGCGACGTGCGGCGGATGCTCAACATCGTGGGACGCTTCAGCACGACCAGCAGCGGGTTCCTCGAGGGACCGCCCGACCAGTGGGTCGAGGAGCTCGTCGACACCACGCTGACCTACGGGACGACCGGGTTCATCCTGGCCTCGGACGACACGGCCACCACCGAGCTGTTCGCCCACGAGGTGGCTCCGGCCGTCCGCGAGGAGGTCCGCAAGGCGCGGGCTAGCTCGGGTCGCACGTCTCCAGCATCTCGCTGAGGGCGCGCGCCTCGCTGCGGTCGACCGCCAGCTCCCAGCGGTGCTTCACGTCGATCCAGTGGGTCGCGTAGGAGCACTGGAACGGCGCCTTGGGCCGCCACGCCGCGGGGTCGCTGGACCCCTTCGAGGCGTTGGTCGGGCCATCGGACGCGAGCAGGACCTCGAGGTCGTTGGCGAACCGCACGCGGCGCTCGGCCGACCACGCGTGAGCACCGGAGACCCAGGCCTCGGCGAGGGGGACCACGTGATCGATCTGGATCGCCTGGGCCTGCCGCTGGTCCTTGAGGTCGGTGAAGGTGAGGTGCTTGCCGCTGTAGGGGTCGACCCACGTGCCCGCCAGCACGTCGTGCGGGCAGGAGCGCTGGACCTGGACCACGGTCGTGCCGGGTACGGCGTCGCGCAGCAGCACGTCGTCGCGCTGGTTGCAGCCGTTGCCGTCGACGTCCTTCCACGCGGTGCCGAACTCGCGCCGAGAGTAGTCCGGAACGTCGGCGGGACGCCGCTCCGCGACCCGCAGCGTCGGCAGCTGCTCGCGCGCGGTCGTGGGCGAGTACGACGGGGCCGGCGCCACCGCGGCGGCATCGTCGAAGGGGTCACTCGCCTGCTCGAGCAGCTCGCAGCCGGAGAGCGGCACGAACAGCAGGGCGAGGATCGCAGCTCGGATTCTCACGGGAGTCACCCTGTCACGCGGGGCTGACCGTTCCGGCGGGTAGGAGGTGCACGCGGGCGGGCACCCTCTTGCTAGGGCGTGACGTCCTCGGTCACGGCTCCGGACGTGCTGGCCGACAGTACCGCCTCGGCGGTCGCGAGCGCCTGGTTGCGGATGTCGGGGACGGCCGTCGACTCCCACAGCTCGCCGCGACGCAGCGCGCCCAGGACCCAGATCGGCGCCTGCGGGTGACCGGACGAGCCGACGAGGCGGCCGCCCCGCGTGCGAAAGCCCATGCCCGCCGTGGCGGTGACCGCGAGACTGCCGTCGGGCCGCGGCCGCAGCAGGTCGTCGAGCAGCGGGTCGTGGAGATTGCGGACGTCGGTGTCCGGGCCCGTGGCGTTCACGACCCATCCGACGTCGCGCACGCTTCCGTCCGAGAGGTGCACGCGCAGGCCGTTGTCCAGGACCTCGGCGTCCGTCACCTGGGCCGCGTAGGTCGCCAGCCGGCCGCCGACGTGCAGGTCGTCGATGCGGCGTGCGCTGGGTGAGGGGATGCGGTGGCGGACCCGGTTCCACTCGCCGGCGTGGTCGCGCAGGAACGTCACTCGGTCGGCCTCGTCGAGCCGTCCCCAGAGGTCCTGCACGAGGTGGCGCAGGCCGTCGACGCCCGGGCGCCAGTCGCCGGTGAGTCGCTCGGCGGAGGTCAGGTGTGCCCGCACGTGGGACACGATGGCGTCGAGCGCGTGGCCCCACTCGCTGATGTCCGGGACGGCGGGCGCCTGCGGGCCGTCGGCATGGCGGCGGGGGAGCTCACCACTGCGGCTCACGGCATGGACGAAGCGATCGCTGCGGGCGTTCGTCGTGACGGTCGAGACGATGTCGACCATCGTCAGGCCCGTGCCCACGACGAGGACGTCGGGCAGGGACGCGACGTCATGGCGCACCCGCTCCAGCATCCCCGGGGCCCACGGGTCGGGCAGGAAGCGCTCGCTGTCACGCAGGGCCGGGGGCGCCCACGCGACCGAGGGGACGGGCAGTCCCGTGCCGATGACGAGAGCCTGCCCCGTGACGGTGCTGTCGTCGTCGAGGGTCACCGTGACGCCGTGCGTGTCGTGCTCCACCCCGACCGCGCGTCGGCGCACGTGACGCAGGGTCACCCGCGAGCCGGCGTCCGCCAGGGCGCTCGAGAGCGTGTCGGCGAGATAGCGACCCCAGGCGGCGCGAGGTGCGAACTCGTGCGGGTCGACCTCGTCGCCCGTCGTCGCCGCGCGCCACCGGGCGAAGTGGCCGGGGTCGTCGGGGAGGGCGCTCATGCCCGATGCCGGGACGTTGAGCAGGTGGGTCGGGTCGGTCGTGCCGAACGCCGTGCCGGTGCCGAGGTCCTCGGCCGGGTCGATCACGACCAGGTCCACGCCGTCCGTCGCCTCGCGCGCGAGGTGCAAGGCCGCCAGCGAGCCGGCGGCGCCGCCACCGACGACGACCACGGTGGGACGGGCGGACGGGGTGTTCATGTTGTCAAGTAAACCGCACGACTTACAGATATTCGGTGGTGGCCTCGCCGCCGTGACGGGCGCCACGGTGCGTGGAGACGGGGCGGAACGCGGTCAGGCCGGGGCGTTCACGTGCAGCGCGGCGTGGCGGGCGACGTGGTCGAAGAGGGCGCGAGCCGCCGGCGCCGGCCGCCCGCCGCGACGGCGCAGCATGACCAGCCGGATCACGGTCTCCTCGTCGTCGATCGGCCGGAACGCGAGCGCGCCGTTGGCCTCCAACGGGTCGCCCTGCAGGCCGAAGTCAGGCATCAGGGACACCCCGATCCCGGACGACACCATCTGCTTGCTGACGTCGGCGCTGTCGGCGGTGTGCCACTTCAGCGGTGGCGAGTCGCCGAACACCCGCCGGGCCACGCGGTCCATGAGATATCCCGGGCGGGCGCCGATGAACACCTCCTGGCGCAGGTCGTCGACCGACACCCGCGCCTGTCGGGCCAGGGCGGCGTTCCCCGGCAGGACGGCGACGGGACGCCCGTGGATCAGCTCGGTCGCCTCGAGATCGGGAGGGACGTCGTCACCGGGCAGCAGGCTGACGAGTCCGAAGTCGAGGGAGCCGTCCCGCAGGCCATCGCGCACCTCCACGTGCCGCAGCTGGCGCAGATCGACGGTGGTGTGCTCGTGGTCGATCTCGTGACTGAGCATCGCCGGCAGCACGATCGCCGTCATGCCGAAGTACACGCTGCCGACGCGCACCGGACGGTGGAACTCGGACTCGCCACGAGCAGCGGCCCGCAGCCGGTCGGCTGCGTCCAGCACCTCGAGGATCCGCGGCAGCAGCTCGCGCCCGGTGCCGTTGATGCGCGTGCCGGAGCGGTGCCGGTCCAGCAGGGTCACGCCCAGCTCGCGCTCGAGCTTGGTGACCGCCTCGCTCAACGCGGGCAGGGACACGTGGAGGTGCTCGCCGGCCCGTCGCAGCGAGCCGTGCTCACCGACGGCGCGGACGTACTCCAGCTGCTCCAGGCGCATGGCTTCCTTCCGATCTCCGGTGACGCTACGTGATCGGCGGGGCCGTTCAGGTGATCTCCCGCGTCGTGAGACGGCCGCGACCGCGACGCCGGAATCCCTAGCGTCGTCAGCACCCGCCCTCGAGAGGAGGCACCTCGCATGAGTCACTCCCGCACACATCGCCCGGTCCGCACCGCGGTCGTCGTCGGCAACCCGAAGCCCGAGTCACGCACGCTGTCCGCCGCCACGTACGTCGCCCGTGAGCTGACCGGATCCGAGCCGGACCTGGTCATCGACCTGGCGACCCTCGGGGCGGAGGTGCTCGACCACGGCTCGGCTCGGGTCGCCGAGCTGGTCGGGCTGGTCGGACGGGCCGACCTCGTCGTCGTGGCGTCGCCGACCTACAAGGGCACCTACACCGGCCTGCTCAAGGTGTTCCTCGACAGGTTCGCGGGCGGCACCGGCCTTCGAGGGCTGGCAGTGCCGTTGCTGCTCGGCGCGGGCTCGCAGCACGCCCTGGCGTCGGAACTGACGTTGCGACCGGTCCTCACCGAGCTGGGCGCGACCGTCCTGGGGAGGGGCCTGTTCGTCCTCGACACCCAGTACGAGGAGCCGGCGGCCTACGCCCCGTGGCTCGAGGAGGTCCGGCCGATGGCGCAGGCCCTGCTGCAGGCGGTCGCATGACGGCCGCGTTCCCGACCAACCAGGACCTCGACCCCCAAAGGCTCCGCTCGGCCTTCGGCAACTTCCCGACGGGGGTCGTGGCGGTGGCGGCCGAGGTCGACGGGGTGCCCGTCGGCCTGGCCGCCAGCAGCTTCACGAGCGTGAGCCTCGACCCGCCGCTGGTGTCGATCAACCTCGCCGCGACGTCCAAGACCTGGCCCGACCTGCGGCGCGCGGTCAAGCTCGGGGTGACGGTGCTCGCCAGCCACCACGGCCCACTGTGCCGGCAGCTGGCCGGGGCGGTCGGGCAGCGGTTCACGGGCGTCGACTACAGCGTCAGCCCCGAGGGGTCGATCTTCATCGACGACGGGATGGCCACGTTCGACACGACGATCCATCGCGAGGTGCCGGCCGGCGATCACATCCTGGTGCTGCTGGAGCTCCACGCCGTCGAACACCGGTCGGACGGGGGACCGCTGCTGTTCCACCGCAGCGTGTTCGGCCAGTTGGCGGCTGCCGAGTGACGGTGGGATGCGAAGGGCCCCGCACTGCCGGAGCAGTGCGGGGCCCTCGAGCGTTTCAGGCGCGGTCGCGCTCCGCGGCGATCGTGGTGTCGTCACCGTGGCCGGTGTGCACGACGGTCTCGCCCGGGAGGGTGAAGAGACGCGCGGCGATCGACTCACGGATGACGTCGGCGTCGCTGTAGGAGCGACCCGTGGCGCCGGGGCCACCCTGGAAGAGCGTGTCGCCGGTGAAGACGCAGCCCAGGTCCTCGGCCAGCAGGCACGTCGCGCCGGGCGCGTGGCCCGGGGTGTGGATCGCACGCAGGGTCGTGCCGCCGACCGTGAGCTCGGTGCCGTCCGTGAGGTCGCGGTCCCAGGACACGTTCGTGTGGGTCAGCTCCCACAGCGGGCGCTCGTCGGGGTTGAGCCAGATCGGCGCACCGGTCCGCTCGCGCAGCTCGGGCGCGACCCGGCAGTGGTCGTCGTGGGCGTGGGTCAGCACGATCGCGGTGACCTTGCGGTCGCCGACGATCTGCATGATCGCGTCCACGTCGTGCGGCGCGTCGATGACGATGCACTCGCTGTCGTCACCGACGACCCAGACGTTGTTGTCGACGTCGAACGTCTCGCCGTCGAGGCTGAAGGTGCCCGAGACGACGCCGTGGTCGATGCGCGCGGTCATCAGAGCACCACCACCGAGCGCAGCACGTCGCCGTGGTGCATCTTCTCGAAGGCCGCCTCGACGTCCTCGATGCCGATCTCCTCGGTGACGAAGGCGTCCAGGTCGAGCCGGCCCTGCTGGTACAGGTCGACGAGCATCGGGAAGTCGCGGCTGGGCAGGCAGTCGCCGTACCAGCTGGACTTGAGCGCTCCACCGCGTCCGAAGACGTCGATCAGGGGCAGCTCGGGCACCGTCATGTCCGGGGTCGGCACGCCGACGAGGACGACCGTGCCGGCGAGGTCGCGGGCGTAGAACGCCTGCTTCCAGGTCTCGGGTCGGCCGACGGCCTCGATGACCACGTCGGCGCCCTCGGCGCCCTCGTAGGTCTGCGCGCAGATCCGCTTGATCTCCTCGACCGGATCGACCTGCGAGGAGTCGACGGTGTGGGTCGCGCCCATCTTCCGTGCGGCCTCGAGCTTCGCCGGGTCGATGTCGACCGCGATGATCGGGCTGGCGCCCGCGAGAGCCGCACCCGCGACGGCGGCGACCCCCACGCCGCCGCAGCCGATGACGGCCGCGGAGCGCCCGCGGGTCAGCGCGCCGGTGTTGATGGCGGCACCGATGCCGGCCATGACCCCACAGCCCAGCAGGCCGACGGCGGCGGGACGCGCCTCCGGGTCGACCTTCGTGCACTGGCCGGCGGCGACGAGCGTCTTCTCGATGAACGCGCCGATACCCAGGGCGGGGGAGAGCTCGGTCCCGTCCTCCAGCGTCATCTTCTGCTTGGCGTTGTGCGTGGCGAAGCAGTACTGCAGGTCGCCGCGCTTGCACGCGCGGCACTCACCGCAGACGGCGCGCCAGTTGAGGACGACGAAGTCACCCGGGGCGACCTCGGTGACGCCGTCGCCGACGGCCTCGACGATGCCGGAGGCCTCGTGGCCGAGCAGGAACGGGAACTCGTCGTTGATGCCGCCCTGGCGGTAGTGCAGGTCGGTGTGGCAGACGCCGCACGCCTGGATCTTCACGACGGCCTCGCCCGGACCCGGATCGGGGACGTTGATGGTGACCAGTTCGACCGGTGCGTCCTTCGCTCGCGCGATGACGCCCTTGACCTGCTGCACGGGTGACTCCTTCGTTGCGGGGGGTGGTCGTTCGAGCGTGCCAGACGACCGTCTGCGAGTGGTAGTGGGGCCCGCTCTCGCCTTCAGGCCGGAGGGGATATTGGATGCTGAGATCGCAGGGTAAAACGCTCGACATTCGAACACATGACCCAATAAGGTGTGGGTATGGATTCGGGGGTCGACGAGCTGGTCGGTGCACTGCGCACGGCGGCGCACGCCGTGCGCTCGGTGACCACGTCGACCGCCGACGAGTTGCGGGCTCTGGCGCAGGTGCGTGATGCGGTCGAGGCTGCAATGGCCGAGCGGCTGTCCGAGTTGGACGAGTCGCGGGGGTATGTGGCTGAGGATGCTTCGAGTGTGTCGACGTGGGCCCGGCGTGAGTTGCGTCAGGACGCACGGCGCACCCGCCAGCTGATCCGGGCTGCGGGCACGATGCGCGAGCTTTCCGAGGTGGGCCAGGCCGCACGGGCCGGTCGGATCTCGATCGATCATGTCGCGCGGTTCTCGTTCGCGTTGGCCCATGTCGACCAGGTCGAGGTGCGACGGTGGGAGTCACA
The DNA here is from genome assembly GCF_024508295.1 of Aeromicrobium duanguangcaii. Classification (NCBI taxonomy): domain Bacteria; kingdom Bacillati; phylum Actinomycetota; class Actinomycetes; order Propionibacteriales; family Nocardioidaceae; genus Aeromicrobium; species Aeromicrobium duanguangcaii. The sequence goes on from NZ_CP101990.1 coordinate 999,972, forward strand.
CCTGGTCACGGTGGCGCTGCTGCACCCGCCGTCGCGGGTCCAGTCGCTGGTCGACCGGTTGCGGGCCATCCTCCATGCCGAGGAGCTGGACGAGGCGTGGATCGCCGGCGCCGACAAGGCGCACCTGACGCTGAACGCCCTGCAGGACGGCTGGCACGTCACCGGCTTCCTGCCCATCGACGTCGGCGCGAAGCTCAATGTCGTCCTCGACGCGGTCTCCGTGCCACGTGAGGCGGGGGACCGGCGATCGGCGTCCGAGCGCCGCATCGACGGCCTGGATCAGCTGCTCACCCGTGTGCTCGCCGAGGGCCTGCCCACCGATGGCACGGTGCGTCCGCAGATTCACGTCCTGGTCGATGCGGGCACCCTGCAGCAGGCGCTCGCGCCCCACATCGAGAGCGCGTTCGAGCCGGTCGAGCCGGCGGTGCTCCACGGCTTCGGCCACATCGGACCGAACCTGCTGGCGCACCTGACCTGTGGCGCCGACCTCATCCCGGTCCTGGTCGACCGAGTCGGCCCGAACCGTACCGTGCTGGACGTCGGCCGCCGCCATCGTGACGCGACCGCGAAGCAACGCCACGCGGTCTGGGTCCAGCAAGAAGGCCGCTGCGACACCGACCACTGCCACCATCCGATCGACGACGTCCACCACCGGAAGCGATGGTCCGACGGCGGCCCGACCGACCTGGCCAACCTCGTCGGACTCTGCACCGCCTGCCACCGCCACACCCACCGCCACGACACGGTGCTGGCCAGGGCCGGCTGATCGCCCCACGGTCATGTCCGATTCCCGCGAGAAGTGTTGTCGTGCGTGGGACAGGATGGGAGTCATGGACCCCGTCGACTGCTACCGCGCCGTGAGTGCTCGGGACGCGCGGTTCGACGGTGTCTTCTACACGGCCGTCCGCACGACGGGCATCTACTGCCGGCCCTCGTGCCCGGCCATGACGCCGCGGGAGTCGAACGTCGCCTTCTACCCGTCCGCGGCCGCCGCCGAGGTGGCCGGCTTCCGCGCCTGCCGCCGCTGCCGGCCCGACAGCACGCCGGGATCGCCCGAGTGGAACGCCCGTGCGGACGTCGTCGCGCGAGCGGTCCGGCTGATCGGCGACGGGGTCGTCGAGCGCGAGGGCGTCAGCGGACTCGCCGGCCGGCTCGGCTACAGCGAGCGCCAGATCAACCGCCTCGTCACCTCCGAGCTGGGCGCGGGGCCGCAGGCGATCGCCCGCAGCAATCGGGCACGCACGGCCCGGGTCCTGCTCGAGACCACGGCGATGCGGGTTGCGGACGTGGCGTTCGCCGCGGGCTACGGGTCCGTGCGGCAGTTCAACGACTCCGTTCGTGAGTCGTTCGGGCTCACCCCGCGTGAGCTGCGCGCCCGGTCGCGGCGTGCGGTCCACGAGGGCGCAGGCCGGATCCGGCTCGAGCTGGCCGTCCGGCCGCCGTTCCACTCCGCGGGCCTGCTGGAGTGGTTCGCGCCGCGCGCGATCGAGGGGGTCGAGGCGGTCGGCGAGCGCACCTACGCCCGCGTCCTCAACCTGCCGCACGGCGTCGGCGCGGTCGAGCTGGAGATGCACGACGACCACGTCACCGCCGACCTGGAGCTGACCGACCTGCGAGACCTGGCGACCGCCGTGCACCGCTGTCGCCGGCTGCTCGACCTCGATGCCGATCCCGTGGCGATCGACGAGGCGCTGTCGGCCGATCCGCTCCTGGCCGACCTCGTGCGGGAGGTGCCCGGGATCCGACTGCCCGGCCAGGTCGACGGGTTCGAGATGGTGCTGCGCGCCATCGTCGGCCAGCAGGTCTCGGTGGCCGGGGCCCGCACGATCCTGGGCCGGATCACCCGCTCGCGCGGCACCGAGGTGGAGCTTGAGCTGGCGCGTCGGCACGGGCTCACGCACGCCTTCGCCACCGCCGAGTCCGTCGCCGAGGCGGTGCCCGAGGAGTTCGCCATGCCCCGAGGCCGCGCCGGGGCGATCATCGCGGTCGCCCACGCGATGGCCTCGGGAGAGCTGGACCTCGATCCGGGCGCCGACCGGGAGCGCGCACGCGAGCAGCTCCTCGCCGTCCGCGGCGTGGGCCCGTGGACCGCCGACTACGTCAGGATGCGGGCACTCGGCGATCCCGACGTCCTGCTCGACACCGACCTCGTGCTGCGCCGTGTCCTCGCGCGTGAGGGGCTCGACCGGGCACGCACCGACCGGTGGCGACCGTGGCGGTCGTACGCCTCACTGCACCTGTGGAGGACGGCATGAAGACACGTTGGATGGACTCGCCGATCGGCGGCCTGCGACTGCACGTCGACGCCGGACTGCTGACGGCGATCACGTTCGATGCCGAACCGGACGGCGCCCCCGTGGCCGACGACCTGCTCGACGAGGTCGAGCGCCAGCTGGGGGAGTACTTCGCCGGGGAGCGCCGCGAGTTCGACCTCCCGCTCGCGGCGGACGGCACGGAGTTCCAGAAGAAGGTGTGGGCGTACCTGCGGAAGGTCCCGTACGGCGAGACCGTGACGTACGGCCAGATCGCCACCGACCTGGGCTACGAGCCGGGCATCTCGCGCGCGGTCGGCGCCGCCAACGGCGCCAACCCGATCCCGATCATCGTGCCGTGCCACCGCGTCATCGGATCGAATGGCAGGCTGACCGGGTACGCCGGAGGGCTCGAGCGCAAGCAGATCCTGCTCGACCTCGAGCGCCCCGGCCTGTTCTGACCGACGGTCAGCGCCGCAGGTTCTGCGAGAGCTTCTCGGCGGCCGCCACGACGGCCGGCGCGTGCATGCGGCCGGGCTGGCGCGTGAGCCGCTCGAGCGGACCCGAGACCGACACCGCGGCGACCACCTTGCCGCTGGGGGAGCGGACGGGTGCCGAGACCGAGCCGACGCCCGGCTCGCGCTCACCGACGCTCTGGGCCCAGCCGCGCTTGCGCACGGCGGACAGCTCGGCGGCCGAGAAGGTGGCCTTCATGAGGCCCTTGTTCATGCGCTCGGGGTCCTCCCACGCCAGCAGGACCTGAGCGGCGGAGCCGCCCGCCATCGTCAGCTGGCTGCCGACGGGGATCGAGTCGCGCAGACCCGTCGGCCGGTCGGCCGCCGCGACGCACACGCGGTGGTCGCCCTGACGACGGAACAGCTGGGCCGACTCGCCCGTGATGTCGCGCAGCCGGGCCAGCACGGGACCGGCCGCGGCGAGCAGTCGGTCCTCGCCCGCAGCAGCGGCCAACTCGGACAATCGCGGGCCTAGAATGAAGCGTCCCTGCATGTCGCGCGCCACCAGTCGGTGGTGTTCCAGGGCCACCGCGAGGCGGTGTGCGGTCGGCCGGGCCAGGCCCGTGGCGGTCACGAGGCCGGCCAGTGTCGCCGGTCCCGGCTCGAGCGCCGCCAGTACGAGGGCGGCTTTGTCAAGAACGCCGACTCCGCTAGAGTTGTCCATGTCTTGATACTGCCGTATCGCATTGTGAGACGCAACCCCCGAACTGAGAGAGAACCATGGGCAAGACGCTCGCTGAGAAGATCTGGGACGACCACGTCGTCCGTTCCGCCCCGGGAGAGCCGGACCTGCTGTTCATCGACCTCCACCTGCTTCATGAGGTCACGAGCCCTCAGGCGTTCGACGGACTGCGTCTCTCCGGGCGCAGCGTGCGTCGTCCCGACCTCACCCTGGCGACCGAGGACCACAACATCCCGACGACCGACCTCGACAAGCCGATCGCCGACCCCGTGTCGCGCACGCAGGTCGAGACGCTGCGCCGCAACTGCGCCGAGTTCGGCGTCCGCCTGCACCCGATGGGCGACATCGAGCAGGGCATCGTCCACGTCGTCGGACCGCAGCTGGGCCTGACCCAGCCCGGCATGACGATCGTGTGCGGCGACTCGCACACCTCGACGCACGGCGCGTTCGGCTCGATCGCCTTCGGCATCGGCACCAGCGAGGTCGAGCACGTCCTGGCCACGCAGTCGCTGTCGCAGGCCAAGCCCAAGATGATGGCCGTCGAGGTCCTCGGCGACCTGCCCGCGGGCACCACCGCGAAGGACCTGATCCTGGCGCTCATCACCCAGGAGACCACCGGCGGCGGCCAGGGCTACATCGTCGAGTACCGCGGCGAGGCGATCCGCAAGCTCTCGATGGAAGAGCGCATGACGATCTGCAACATGAGCATCGAGTGGGGCGCCAAGGCCGGTCTGATCGCGCCCGACGAGACCACGTTCGACTACATCCAGGGCCGTCCGCACGCGCCGCAGGGCGCCGACTGGGACGCGGCCGTCGAGTACTGGAAGGGCCTCGTCACCGACGAGGACGCCCACTTCGACAAGGTCGTCACGATCGACGCCTCGCAGGTCACGCCGTGGGTCACGTGGGGCACCAACCCCGGCCAGGGCGTCGCGCTGTCGGGCCTGGTCCCGAACCCGGACGACTTCGCCGATCCCGACGAGCGCGAGGCCGCGGCCAACGCGCTGCGCTACATGGGCCTCGAGGCCGGCACGCCGATGCGCGACATCACGGTCGACACCGTCTTCGTCGGCTCGTGCACCAACGGCCGCATCAGCGACCTGCGTCGCGCCGCCGAGCTCATCAAGGGCAAGAAGGTCGCCGACGGCACGCGCATGCTGGTCGTCCCGGGCTCGGTCCGGGTGCGCCTGCAGGCCGAGGAGGAGGGCCTCGACGTCGTCTTCAAGGAGGCCGGCGCCGAATGGCGTGGCGCGGGCTGCTCGATGTGCCTGGGCATGAACCCCGACCAGCTGACGCCGGGCGAGCGCAGTGCCTCGACCTCCAACCGCAACTTCGAGGGCCGTCAGGGCAAGGGTGGCCGCACGCACCTGGTCTCGCCCGACGTCGCCGTCGCCACCGCCGTCACGGGCCACCTGGCCTCGCCGGCCGAGCTCTGAGGACTCACACCATGGACAAGTTCATCTCGCACACCGGTGTCGGCGCCCCGCTGCGTCGCAGCAACGTCGACACGGACCAGATCATCCCCGCGGTCTACCTCAAGCGCGTCACCCGCACGGGCTTCGAGGACGGCCTGTTCGCCGCGTGGCGCAACGATCCCGAGTTCGTGCTGAACCAACCCGCCTACCAGAACGCCACCGTGCTGGTCGCCGGTCCGGACTTCGGCACGGGCTCCTCGCGTGAGCACGCCGTGTGGGCGCTGCAGAACTACGGCTTCAAGGTCATCATCAGCCCGCGCTTCGGTGACATCTTCCGCGGCAACTCGGGCAAGGCCGGGCTGCTTGCGGCGCAGGTCGACGAGAAGGTCGTCGCCGCGCTGTGGGCGTACCTCGAGGCCAACCCGGGCGCGCAGATCGGCGTCGACCTGGAGTCGCGCACGATCTCGGCCGGCGAGGGCGTCGACCGGATCGAGGACTCGTTCACGATCGACGACTACACGCGCTGGCGCCTGCTGGAGGGCCTGGACGACATCGGCATCACGCTGGGTCACGCGGACGACATCGCCGCGTACGAGGCGAAGCGCCCGAGCTTCAAGCCCGCGACGCTCTGACGCTCGCGCCTGACATGGGACGGCCGTACTAGGGTCGTCCCATGTCACGCACGCGTCCCCTGCCACCCGTGCTGCGGGTGGTCGTGTGGATCCTGCGGCCGATCTTCATGGTCGTCACCCGTCGCGACTGGCGCGGGGACGAGCATCTGCCGACGTCCGGCGGCTACGTCATCGCGGCCAATCACCTGTCGTACACCGATCCGTTCCTGCTCGGGCACTGGCTCGTCGACCACGACATCCCGCCGCGCTTCCTGGTCAAGGACCCGCTCTTCGCCGTGCCGGTCATCGGCCGGCTGCTGCGGATGGCCGAGCAGATCCCGGTGTACCGGGGCACCGGCCTGGCCGCGGAGTCGCTGCGCGCCGCGATCCACGCCGCCGAGGCCGGCTCGATCGTCACGATCTACCCCGAGGGCACGATGACGCGCGATCCGCAGGGATGGCCGATGTCGGGCCGCGACGGCGCCGTCCGCACGGCGCACGCCGCAGGCGTTCCCCTCGTGCCCGTGGCCCAGTGGGGCCCGCAGGCGATCATGTGGCCCTACCGCCGCGAGTTCCGGCTGTTCCCCCGCAAGACGATCCACGTGCGCGCCGGTGCGCCGATCGACCTGTCCGACCTGGGGGAGCACCCCACGCAGGCCCAGTTCCACGCCGCGACCGATCGGCTGATGGACGCCATCACGGCGCTGCAGTCGCAGATCCGCGGCGAGGTCCCGACCTCGCCGCGCATCGACGTGCGTACGTTGAGCAAGCCCAAGACCCGATACGAGGAGAGCTGATGGTCACTGCTGCAGTCATGGGAGCCGGGTCCTGGGGCACCGCCTTCTCGATCGTGCTGGCCGATGCCGGCCACGACGTCCACCTGTGGGGGCGTCGCGAGGAGACCTGCGCCAACATCAACGAGCGTCACGAGAACACCGAGTACCTCCCCGGTCTCGAGCTGCCCGAGACCGTCCGCGCCACGACCGATCCCGCGACGGCCCTGGCCGGCGCCTCCATCGTGGTGCTCGCCGTGCCGTCGCAGACCCTGCGCGCCAACCTCGAGTCGTGGGGTCACCTCATCGATCCGTCGGCCGTGATGGTCAGCCTGATGAAGGGCGTCGAGCTGGGGTCGCACCTGCGCATGAGCGAGGTCATCGCCGAGCTCACCGGCGCCGGTCCCGAGCGGATCGCGGTCATTACCGGCCCCAACCTGGCCAAGGAGATCGCCAAGCGTGAGCCGGCCGCCAGCGTCGTCGCGTGCGCGGACGCGTCCGTGGCGCTGCAGCTGCAGAAGTACTGCCACACGCCGGCCTTCCGCCCCTACACGAACCAGGACGTCGTCGGCTGCGAGCTGGCCGGCACGGTCAAGAACATCATCGGCCTGGCGGTCGGCGTGTGCGACGGTCTCGATTTCGGCGACAACACCAAGGCGTCGGTCATCACCCGCGGACTGGCCGAGACGGCGCGCTTGGGGCTCGCGATGGGCGCCGACCCGATGACGTTCATGGGTCTGGCCGGCCTGGGCGACCTCGTGGCCACCTGCTCGTCGCCGCTGTCGCGCAACCGCACCTTCGGCGAGAAGCTCGGCCGCGGCATGACCGTCGAGGAGATCACCTCGCAGACCCGCCAGGTGGCCGAGGGCGTGAAGTCCTGCGTCTCGGTCGCCGAGCTGGCCCGCCTCCACGGCGTCGACATGCCGATCGTCGAGCACGTCCGTGCCCTCGTCGACGGCACGATGACCCCGGCCGAGCTGGTCGAGACCCTCATCAGCCGCTCGGCCAAGGCCGAGACCCGCTGACCCCCGTCCCGAGATTTGCTCCCAATCTGACCTTTCAGACCCTCTGAAAGGTCAGCTGCGGAGCAAATCTCGGGGCGCGGGGACTCAGCCCAGGGCGGCCTCGATGTCGGCCCAGAGGTCCTCGACGGCCTCGATGCCGACGCTGAGCCGGATCAGGCCGGCCGGGATGGTCTCGGGCTCGGCGGGGAAGCGGCGGCGGCGCTCCCAGGTCGACTCGACGCCGCCCAGGCTCGTGGCGTGGGTGATGACGCGGCTGGACTCCGTCGTGCGCTGCGCGTGCTCGGGGTCGTCGATGACGAAGCAGACCATGGTCCCGAAGCCCGGGTAGCGGACCTCGGAGACGGCGGGGTGGGCCTTGAGCCGGTCGGCCAGGACCGCCGCGCTGGACTCGGCGCGGTCAAGCCGGACGGCCAGGGTGCGGACGCCGCGAGCCGCAAGGAAGCTCTCCAGCGCGCCGGGGATCGCGCCGTGCAGCGACCGGTGTTGCAGGAGGCGCTCGAACAGTGCGTCGTCGGCGGTCGCCATGACGCCGAGCACCAGGTCGCTGTGCCCGCCGAGCAGCTTCGAGGCCGAGTGGGCCACGATGTCGGCGCCGTACGACAGCGGCCGATCGCGCAGGGGAGTGCGGAAGGTGTTGTCGACGGCGACGAGGGCGCCGGCGTCCTTCGCGGCGGAGACGAGCGTCGGCAGGTCGCCGACCTCCATCGCCGGGTTGGTGGGCGACTCGAGCCAGACCAGGTCGGCGCCGGCGAACGCCGCGATGCTGCCCTCGGTGTCCGACGGATCGATCAGGCGCACCTCGTACGGCCCGCTCTGCACGAGGCTCGTCGTGCCGTTGTAGCCGTGACGGGGGAGCACCACGACCGCGCCCGGCTCGACCAGGCCCAGGGTCGCCGCGGCCGTCGCGATGCCCGAGGCGAAGGCCAGGGCGCGACCGCCCTCGAGCTCGCCGACGACCTGCTCGAACGACTCGTAGGCCGGGTTGCCGTGGCGGCCGTACTCGAAGTCGCCGCCGGCGTGGAACGAGCTCGCGAGGGTGATCGGGGCGTTCAGCGGCGCGCCGGGCTGCTTGGCCGGGCGACCTGCGATGACGGTCACGGTGTCGGGCTGCATGGTTCCAGTGTCACAGGCGAGTAGAGTCGAGCCGATGCGCACCACGATCGCCGTTGTCTTCGGAGGCCAGTCCAGTGAGCACGGTGTCTCGTGCCTGACCGCGCGGGAGGTGCTCGCCGTCATCGATCGCGACCGGTACGACGTCGTCCCCGTCGGCATCACAACCGACGGCCGGTGGGTCGAGGAGACCGCCGTCTGGGACGACCTCGAGCCCGGAGCGCTGCCGTCCGTCCGCGCAGACCTGCCGCCGTTCTCGTGGGACCGCCTGCGCGATCTCGACGTCGTCTTCCCGCTGCTGCACGGCCCGTGGGGCGAGGACGGCACGATCCAGGGCCTGCTCGAGCTGTCGGGCGTCCGCTACGTCGGCGCCGGCGTGCTGGCCAGCGCCGTGGGCATGGACAAGCCGTTCACCAAGACCGTCTTCTCGGCCGCCGGGCTGCCGCAGCTGCCCTACGTGACGATCCAGCCGTGGGAGTGGGACGCCAAGCGCGACCGGGTCCAGGCGCGGGTCCACGCGCTCGGCCTGCCGGTGTTCGTCAAGCCGGCGCGCGCCGGGTCCAGCTCGGGCGTCACGCCAGTGCACAGCTGGGACGACTTCGACGTCGCGGTCGAGACGGCCAGGCAGTTCGATCCCAAGGTCATCGTCGAGTCGGCGGCCCACGGCAAGCGCGAGGTCGAGTGCGCCGTGATCCAGGACGAGCGCGGCATGCCGATCGCGAGCGAGGTCGGCGAGATCGTCGTGGCCGCCGAGGCCGATCACGAGTACTACGACTTCGAGGCCAAGTACCTCGACGGCACCAGCACGAACGTCGTGCCCGCCGATCTGCCCGAGACCGTGCGTCAGAGGATCCGCGAGTACGCCCTGCAGGCCTTCGACGCGATCGGCTGCGAGGGCTTGGCGCGCGTCGACTTCTTCCTCACCGACAGCGTCGGCGGCGGTCTGGTGATCAACGAGATCAACACGATGCCGGGCTTCACGCCCTTCTCGATGTTCCCCAAGCTCTGGCAGGCCTCGGGCATCGAGTACACCGAGCTGGTCGACCGGCTGATCCAGCTCGCCCTGCAGCGCCCTCTCGGCCTGCGCTGACGGCGGTCCCGCGCCCCGCCCCGTCCCGAGATTTGCTCCGTTTCTTCCCTTTCAGCGGCGCTGAAACGTCGAGATGGGAGCAAATCTCGCGCGGTGGAGGGCGGCGACCACCCGGTTCACGACCATCGTCGGGTTCTCGAGGTCGGCGACGGTCACCACGATGAGGCGCCAGCCCTCGCCCTCGAGCAGCTCACGGCGGCGCAGATCGTGCTGGCGTTGTCGGGCATCGCGCTCGTGTTGCCATCCGTCGTACTCCACGACGATCCGCTCGGCGCGATAGACGAGGTCCCCGTAGGCCAGGAAGCCACCGTGGCGGTCCGTGATCAGCGCGTTCGACTCGGGTTCAGGGAGACCGGCGCGGACGAGCTCGAGTCGGACTCGCGACTCCTGGACGGAAGCAGAGCCATCGCGGACCCACTCCATGGCGCGTCGCGCGCGCTTGACGCCGTCGAAGTGGACGTCGTGGACGAACGCCAGCAGGTCGAGCCGCGCGATGAGGCCGGTCGAGATCATCCAGTCACCCACGAGGACCAGCTCCCGCCAGGACAGAAGCGTGCCGCAGTCGACGAAGGTGCGGGCGGCGCCGACCAAGGGCAGCCCGCGGACATCTTCGAGGAACAACGGGCCCTGGAATCGGTGGACCGCGAACCCCTCGGCTGAACGATCGACCCGGCGGCGCGTCGCCAGATGCACCGGCGTGGAGGCACGCATCGAGAGGCCGCGCCACGCCAGGTTGCTGGTGTGGCTCAGGCCGGCCTCGGCGCCGAGCCAGCCGAGGCCGGCCCGCGCTGCCAGCTCGGGCGTCAGGTCGGTGGTGGCGTATCGGTACCAACCCGGCGCCACCGCAGCGCATCGCGGGCCACGCAGGACGCGTTCGGTGAGTCCGGCGGCGAGCGCCTGACGGCGCGAGAACACCGAGTCCGTGAACTCAGCGGGCAGTGCGGCAAGGCGAGCCATGCCGGCCAGCGTGCCGATCGCGGCGGGCGCGCGGGGCGGCCGTCCACAGGCGCACTCCCGCACACCCGGATTTGCTCTGATTCTGACCTTTCAGGGCTCCTGAAAGGTCAGAATCAGAGCAAATCTGGGGACCGGGGGGAGAGGTCAGATGCGGACGACGGGGCAGGTCAGGGTGCGCGTGATGCCGGGGACGCGCTGGATCTGCGAGACCACCAGGGTGCCGAGCTCGTCGACGGAGGGGCCCTCGGCGCGGACGATCACGTCGTAGGGACCGGTGACGTCCTCGGACTGCTCGACCCCGGGGATCTGGGCGATGGCGGCGGCGACTTCGGCGGCCTGGCCGACTTCGGTCTGGACGAGGATGTAGGCGTGAACGGCCATGGGGACGTCCTTTCGTTCGGGCCATGACACGCTATCGCAGTCACGCCGGAGCGGTGCGCCGGGCTGAGACAATGACCCGGTGACCCAGCGACAGAACGACCAGACCATTGCCGACGTCGGCGAGTTCGCGCTGATCGACCTGGTGCGGGGACAACTCGGCACCAGCGACTACGTGCTCGTGGGGCCGGGCGACGACGCCGCGCACATCGCGACGGCGGACGGCACCTACGTCACGGCGACCGACATCCTCATCGAGGGACGCCACTTCCGCCGTGACTGGTCCACGGCGACCGACATCGGCCGCAAGGCCGTCGCGGCCAACCTGTCCGACATCAACGCGATGGGCGGCGTGGCCACCGCGCTGCTCGTGGCGTTCGCCGCGCCGGGTGACACTCCGGTCGCGTGGGTCACCGACCTCGTCGCCGGGATGGTCGAGGAGTGCGCCAAGGTCGGCGCCCGGATCGTCGGCGGGGACATGTCGGCCGCCGACCAGGTGGTCATCTCGATCACCGCCCTCGGCGACGCCGAGCGCCCCGTGACCCGCTCGGGCGCCCAGCCCGGCGACCAGGTCGCGTTCGCCGGCACGCTGGGGCTGGCGTCGGCCGGCTACGGCGCCCTCAGCCGTGGCTTCCGCTCGCCGAAGGCCGCGGTCGACGAACACCGCGCCCCGCACCCGCCCTACGCCGCCGGTCCGGCCGCCGCCGTCGCCGGGGCCACCGCCATGATCGACATCAGCGACGGGCTGCTGGCCGACCTCGGCCACGTCGCCCGCGCCAGCAAGGTCGCGATCGACGTCCACCCGACCTCGTTCGAGATCCTCGACGCCGTGCAGACGGTCGCCGGGGCGCTCGGGGGAGTGGATCCGCTGGGCTTCGTCCTGACCGGCGGCGACGACTACGCCCTGGCCGCCACGTTCCCGGCCGACGCGACGCTGCCCGAGGGATGGACGCGCATCGGCGTCGTCCGGTCGGGCGAGGGCGTCACGGTCGCCGGAGCCCCCTGGGAGGGCGGCCCCGGCCACCGGCACTGGACCTGAGCGTCAGTCCTGGATCCGCGCGAACGGTGAGGCGGCCTCGAGCTCGAAGGCCAGCTCCAGCAGCGTGCGCTCGTCGCCGTGGTCGGCCGAGAAGTGCAGGCCCAGCGGCAGGTTCTGCGAGGTGCGTCCCAGCGGCAGGCTGATCGCGGGACCGCCCGAGGCGTTGTTGAGCGGCGTGTAGGCGACGTAGGTGCGCAGCCGGTCGAACGCCTCCTCGAACTCCACGCCGGGGTCGAGCCAGCCGATCTCGGGCGTCGTGTGGCCCAGCGTCGGGCTGAGGATGACGTCCCAGTCGGCGAAGACCTCGCTGTACTGACGCGCCGAGCGCTTCAGCGCGACGATCGCGCCGGGCGTGCGCCAGAAGCTGCGCAGGAACGCCTGGGCGAGTCCGCGCGTGAACGGGTCGACCTTGCTGCGGTCGAAGTCACGCGACACCACGAACCGGCCGGTGTAGTCCAGCGAGAAGGCCAGCGTGCGCCAGTACTGGACGAAGTGACGCTCGAACGTCGGGTCCACGGGGATCGGCATCTCGACGACCTCGTGGCCCAGCGAGGAGACGAGCTCGGCGGTGCGGAGCAGCTCGCGGGTGCTGTCCGCGTCGAGATCGGCGCCGTGCAGGGTCTCGGTGACGAGGCCGACGCGCAGCCGGCGCTTCGACGGTCCCTCGACCAGACCGACGCGCGGAAGGCGGGGGACCGGCCGGTACCGCTCGGCGGCGGCCAGGAACACGGCGGTGTCGCGCACGCTGCGGGTCATCACGCCGTTGGCGACGATGTCCAGCGGCGCGTCCTTCATCTCCTTGGCCGGCGCCAGGCGGTTGCGGGTCGTCTTCAGGCCGACCAGTCCGCACGCCGCGGCGGGGATCCGGATGGAGCCGCCGCCGTCGTTGCCGTGGGCGATCGGCACCGCGCCGGCCGCGACGAGCGCCGCCGAGCCGCCCGAGGAGGCGCCGCTGGAGAACCGGGGGTCCCACGGGTTGCGGGTGGGCTCGCGGTCGACGAACTCGGTCGAGGCGGTCAGGCCGAAGGCCGGCAGGGTGGTGGCGCCGACGACGTTGAGGCCGGTCGCGAGGAACTGCTCGGTGAACTCCTCGTGGGAGTCGGCGGGGGTCGCGGGCACGGCGGCGGAGCCCTGCTGCGTGGGCAGGCCCTTGAAGTCGGTGTTGTTCTTGATCAGGCTCGGCACACCCGCGAGCGGCGCGCCCTCGGCGAGCGGCTCCTCGGCCCGGACGGCGGCGCGGGCACGGTCGTCGTGTGCGATCGCGTTCAGGGTCGGATCGACCCGATCGATGCGGGCGAGGGATGCCTGGAGGGCCTCGGAGGCGCTGATGGCTCCGGAGGCGATGAGCTGGGCCACCGCGACGGCGTCGTGATCGGCGAGGACGTCGTCGGTGAAGGCGTGGGTTCGGGTCACCCCGTGAGAATAGACAACGGCGGCCCGAAGGCCGCCGTTGTCATGAAAAGTGCCGAACGTCTCAGCGCGAGACCTTGCCAGCCTTGAGGCAACCGGTGCAGACGTTGAGCCGCTTCGGAGTGCCCTCGACGGTGGCGCGGACGCGCTGGATGTTCGGATCGAAACGACGCTTGGTACGTCGGTGCGAGTGGGACACGTTGTGGCCGAAGCCCGGTCCCTTGCCGCACACATCGCAGACGGCTGCCACGGCGACCACTCCTGAACTAGATCGGGGGAATACAACCTCACCATCGTACCTGACGCGACACGGCCAGCGCGAATCGAGTCCCGACGACTCCTCGATAGGCTCACCCCCATGGCCCTGCGGATCGAGAGTGAGCGCTTCGGCGCGTGGGTCCGCCTGTGCACCGAGTCGCTCGCCGTCGCCCGCGACGAGATCGACGCGCTCAACGTCTTCCCCGTGCCCGACAGCGACACCGGCACGAACGCGTACTTCACGTTCGTCTCCGGCGTCGAGGCGATCGACGCCCTTCCGGCCGGCGCCACCCCGCTCGACACCATGCGCGCCTTCGCCGAGGGCCTGCTGATCGGCGCCCGCGGGAACTGCGGCACGATCCTGGCCGAGCTGGTCCGCGGCAGCCTGCGCGTGCTGCGCGGCTGCGTCGACGGACTGACGGCGGACGACGTGGCCGAGGCGCTCGGCGCGGCCTCGGCCGCCGCCTACGCCGCGGTCGGCCGACCACAGGAGGGCACGATCCTCACCGTGGCCGCCGCGGCCGCGAAGGCCGGTCGCGAGGCGGCCGCGGCCGACGACGACCCGAAGCGCGTGTTCGACGTGGCGGCGGGCGCGGCCCGCGAGGCGCTCGCGCTGACCCCCACCCAGTTCGAGAAGCTCGCCCGCGCCGGTGTCGTCGACGCGGGCGGTCGGGCGCTCGTCGTGGTGCTGGACTCCGTCGCCTTCGCCCTGACCGGGCGCGTCCCGTCGCCGCGCCCCGCCACGGTGCCGGTGCCCCTCGTCGAGCCGGGCTCGGACCTGGCCGAGGACGGGCCGTCCTACGAGGTCATGTTCCTGCTGCGCACGCCCGACGAGCGGATCCCGGCGCTGCGCGAGGCCCTCGAGCCGCTGGGCGACTCGCTCGTGGTGGTCGGGGGAGAGGGGCTGTGGAACGTCCACGTCCACGTCGACGACGTGGGAGCCGCCATCGAGGCGGGCATCGGCGCCGGGTCCCCGTTCCAGATCTCGGTCACCCACTTCGCCGACCAGATCGCCCGGGCCGCGTCGGTCACGGGCGGCCGCGTCATCATCAGCGCCGTCACCGGACCGGGCCTGGCCGACCTCACGAGCCGCGCCGGCGGCACGCCGCTGATGTTCGGTCCCGACGAGCCGTTGAGCGTCGCGATGGTGACCGAGGCGATCCGCGACAGCAAGGCCGACGAGGTCATCTGCCTGCCCAACCGCAGCGGCCACATCGCGATGTTCGAGGCGGCCGCGGCCGCCGCTCGCGACGAGGGCGCGCGGGTGGCGGTGCTGCCGACGACCGTGCAGGTCCAGGCGCTCACCGCGCTGGCGGTCCACGATCCCGGGCGCCCCTTCGACGTCGTCGTGGTCGCCATGTCGAACGCGGCGGGCGCGACCCGCCACGGCGCGATCACGATCGCGGCCGAGGACGGCATCACCATGGCCGGTCCCTGCAAGGCCGGCGACGTGCTCGGCGTCGTCAACGGAGACTTCGCGATCATCGGCGCCTCGCAGGCCGACGTGGCGTACGAGATCCTCCAGCGCCTCGACCTCGCCACCGCCGAGATGGTCACGCTGGTCCTGGGCCGTGACTGCGAGCCGCAGGTCAGCGACGAGCTCGCCGCCCGGGTCCGCCGCGACGCGCCGCACGTCGACGTCGAGGTCATCGAGGGCGACCAGGACACCTACTCGCTGTTCCTGGCGGTGGAGTGACGTCGTGATCGACTTCGACACCCGCCTGTCCAAGGTCGTGGGCGACTCGGCCAAGAAGCTGGAGAAGGCGTTCGGGCACCGCACCGTCGGTGACCTGCTGCGCCACTTCCCGCGCCGCTACATCGACCTCGAGCACGCCGACTCCTTCGACGACCTCGAGCCCGGCCAGATCGTGGCCTTCGTCGCCACCGTCCTGGACGTCAAGAAGCTGTCCTTCCGGAACAACCCGCGCAAGTTCCGGGTCGTGGTGACACTCTCGGACGGCAGCTCCACGATGGAGGCGGTCTTCTTCAACCAGTTCGCCATCGCCAAGACGCCGGTCGGCAGCCAGCAGCTGCTCTCGGGCGAGGTCTCGGTCTACCAGGGCCGGCTGCAGCTGGCCTCGCCGCAGATGCGCGAGCTGCCCCCGGGCAAGACGCTGGCCGACCTGGGCCGCGGCGGCACGGCGCTGCCGATCTATCCGGCCGGCTCGGGACTGACCTCGTGGGACGTCGAGCGATCGGTCCACCTGGCCCTCGACGTCGTCGACACGTTCCCCGAGCCGATCCCCGCGCAGGTCCGCAGCGAGCGCGGCCTGCTCGACGCGCCGACGGCCTACGAGTACATCCACCGCCCGCGCAAGCGCACGGACTGGGTCTTCGCCCAGACCCGGCTGCGCTTCGAGGAGGCGTTCGAGGTGCAGGCGGTGTTCGCCCGGCGGCGCCTCGACACCCAGCAGCGGCGGGCCCTGCCGCGTCCCGGTCGCGGCGACGGCATCCGCGTGGCCTTCGAGCAGCGGCTCCCGTTCACGCTCACGGAGGGTCAGGCCAAGGTCGCGGCCGAGATCGACCAGGACCTCGCGGCCGCCCATCCCATGCACCGGCTCCTGCAGGGCGAGGTCGGCTCGGGCAAGACGATCGTGGCGCTGCTGGCGATGCTTCAGGTGGTCGACTCCGGCGGCCAGGCCGCCCTCCTGGCGCCCACCGAGGTCCTCGCCACCCAGCACCACCGCAGCATCGAGCGGATGCTCGGCGACCTCGCCAAGGCAGGCATGCTCGGCGGCGCCGACGAGGCCACGCGGGTGCGACTGCTGACCGGGTCGATGGGCGCGAAGGCGCGCCAGCAGGCCCTGCTGGACATCGTCTCGGGCGAGGCCGGGATCGTCATCGGCACCCACGCCCTGCTGGAGGAGACCGTGCAGTTCGCCGACCTGGGCCTCGTCGTCATCGACGAGCAGCACCGGTTCGGTGTCGAGCAGCGGTCGGTGCTGTCGGACCGCGCGGCCGCCGCCGGCGGCGTCAGCCCCCACGTGCTGGTCATGACGGCGACGCCGATCCCGCGCACCATCGCGATGACCGTCTTCGGCGACCTCGAGGTGTCGACCCTGCGCGAGCTGCCGGCGGGCCGTCAGCCGATCCAGACCAACGTCGTGCCCGTCGCCGAGCAGCCGGCCTGGCTCGATCGCGCGTGGCAGCGCGTCCACGAGGAGATCGGCCGCGGCCGCCAGGCCTACGTCGTCGTGTCCCGCATCGGCGAGGCCGTCTCGGACGAGGACGCGCCTCCGCCCGACGACGACGAGGACGAGAAGCGCCCCACCGTCGGGCTGGTCGAGCTCGCGGAGGCACTCGAGCAGGGACCTCTCGCCGGTCTGCGCCTGGGCCGGCTGCACGGACGGATGCCGCCCGACGAGAAGGACCTCGTGATGTCGGCGTTCGCAGCCGGCGACCTCGACGTGCTCGTCGCCACCACCGTCGTCGAGGTCGGTGTCGACGTCCCGAACGCCACGATGATGATCGTGATGGACGCCGACCGGTTCGGCGTCTCGCAGCTGCACCAGCTGCGCGGCCGCGTGGGTCGAGGCACCGAGCCCGGCCTGTGCCTGCTGGTCACGGGCTCGCCCGCCGGCACCCCGGCGCGCGAGCGGCTGTCTGCGGTCGCGGCCAGCACGGACGGCTTCGAGCTCTCGCGGCTGGACGCCGAGCTGCGACGTGAGGGCGACGTGCTGGGCGCGCGCCAGTCCGGTGTGCGGTCCAGCCTGAAGCTGCTGTCGGTGGTGCGCGACGAGCAGGTCATCGCGTCGGCCCGCGACGCCGCCGTGGCGACACTGGCCTCGGGCGACGTACCGCCCGACCTGGAGGCATCGATCAGGCGGCTCGAGGAGTCCGAGCGCGCCGACTACCTGGAGAGAGCATGACGAGGATCATCGCCGGCCGCTGGGGCGGCCGCAGACTGACCGTGCCCACGGGCGACGGCACCCGTCCGACGTCCGACCGGGTGCGCGAGTCGATGTTCGCCTCCCTCAACTCGCTGCTCGGCGGCTTCGACGGCCTGCGCGTGCTCGACCTGTACGCGGGATCGGGCGCGCTGGGCCTGGAGGCGCTGTCGCGCGGTGCTGTCCACGCAGATCTGGTCGAGTCCTACGCGAAGGCGGCTCGCACGATCCAGCGCAACGTCAAGGAGCTCGGTGCCCCGGCCGAGGTCCACGCCGTCACGGCGCAGCGCTTCGTCGACGAGGAGTCCGGTCCCTGGGACGTGGTGTTCCTCGACCCGCCGTACGCCGTGCCCAATGCCGAGATCGAGGCGATCCTCACGGCCCTGCGCCCGTACCTGGACCCCGACGCGGTGGTCGTGGTCGAGCGCGCCAAGCGCGACCCGTTCGACTGGCCGGAGGGTTTCGAGGGGCTCCGGGACAAGGCGTACGGCGACACCCGCCTTTGGTACGGTCACTGACATGACGCGCGTGGTGTGCCCCGGATCCTTCGACCCCGTGACCAACGGCCACCTCGACATCATCGAGCGGGCCTCGTTCCTGTTCGACGAGGTCGTCGTCGTGGTCCTGGTCAACCAGAGCAAGTCGGGCCTGTTCCCGATCGAGCGCCGGATCGAGCTGATCGCCGATGCGACCACCGAGCTCGAGAACGTCACGATCGACTCCTACTCGGGCCTGCTGGTCGACTATTGCGCCCAGAACGACGTCCAGGCGATCGTCAAGGGCCTGCGGGCGGTGTCGGACTTCGACTACGAGCTGCAGATGGCGCAGATGAACGGCAACCTCACCGGCATCGACACCGTCTTCATCCCGACCTCGCCCGACTACACGTTCATCGCCTCGAGCCTGGTCAAGGAGGTCGCCAAGCACGGCGGCGACGTGACCGGCCTGGTGCCCAAGCAGGTCATGAACGCCCTCGACGAGGTCTTCGGTCACTGACCTGGGTCACTGGACGGGGGAGCGCGGCTCCCAGTTGCGGTCGAGGTGACTGCCGCGGCGCACGGCCGCGGTGCCGAATCGCTCGGCCACCCGGTCGAGCGTGCGGTCCAGCGCCGGATCGGCCTCGCCGTCCAGCGGCAGGGCCAACTGGACGCCCTCGTCGTCCAGGCCCGACAGCGCGACCCCGACGAGCGTGATGCGGTCGCGCTCGATCTCGTCCCGGCGGGCCCGCAGCAGGCCGCGTGCGACGTCGGAGACGGTCGTGGTGCTCTCGGTGGGCCGCGGCAGCGTGCGTGACGAGGTCGAGCGGCGGTAGTCGCCGAACCTGAGCCGGACCGTGACGGTGGCCGCGGTGCGTCCCGCCCGCCGCAGCCGGCGCCCGACCTTGTCGCACAGCGCCAGCAGCGCGAGGTCGGCCTCGGCGTACGTGCCGCGGCCGCCGAGCGCGTGCTGGGCGCCGATCGACCGGCGTCGCGTGCCGGTCTCGACGCGGCGCGGGTCGTGGCCCGTGGCCAGCGCGTGCAGGTGGTGCCCGGCGGCCCGTCCCACGATGCCCGACAGCTCGGCCGGGCTGAGCCGGGCGACGTCGGCGACGGATCGCAGGCGGGCCGCGTGCAGCTTGGCGGCGGTGACGTCGCCGACGCCCCACAGCCGCTCGACCGGCAGGGCGTGCAGGAACTGCAGCTCGCCGTCGGTGGGGACCACGAGCAGCCCGTCGGGCTTGGCCAGGGCGCTGGCGACCTTGGCCAGGTAGGGCGTGCGAGCGATGCCGACCGAGATCGGCAGACCGACCTCGGCCTGGACGCGTCGGCGCAGCTCGCGGGCGATCGGCAGCGCCGGGCCGCGCAGGCGCCGCAGGCCCGAGACGTCGAGGAACGCCTCGTCGATCGAGAGCGCCTGGACCAGGGGAGTGGTGTCGTGGAAGATCTCGAACACGGCGCGGCTGGCCTCGACGTACGCCTCGAACCGCGGTGGCACGACGACGGCCTCGGGGCACAGCCGCAGCGCCTGTCGTCCGCCCATCGCGGTGCGGACCCCGCGGGCCCGCGCCTCGTACGATCCGGCCAGGACGACCCCGCCGCCGACGATGACGGGGCGGCCCCGCAGGCTGGGATCGTCGCGCTGCTCGACCGAGGCGTAGAACGCGTCCAGGTCGGCGTGCAGGATCGATCCGATCCGGTCGTCACCCGCCTGCTGGTCCACTCCCTGATTCTCCCAGCCGGGTCCGACACTCCCACGCGCGACGAGGGGACCGCGATTGGCATGGCTGCGGGGGGCCGGGGTACGATTGACGCTGGCCCGTTTGTGGGCCGTGGTTCTTTCGGTGCATTCGATGAGGGGCTCTACGTGATTTCGGGACCGTTCGTGTTCGACACCCAGGTGTTGAGGCGGCAAGTCGGGACCGAGAAGTCGTTCGAGCTCGTTCTCGAGGCACCGGCGGACCTCGGTCTTCCGGTCTTCGGTGTTCCCGAGGGATCGCCCATCGATCTCGAGCTGCGGCTCGAGGCCTTGATGGAAGGTGTTCTCGCCACCGGAACCGCCTCGGTCCACGCCGTCGGCGAGTGTGTGCGCTGCTTGAGGGACGTCGAAGAGGATTTCGACTGCGACTTCCAGGAGCTCTACCTCTACGAGGACGCGGGCGAGGACGAACTGGCCCTCGAGGACGACCTGCTCGACCTCGAGCCCGTCCTGCGGGACGCGGTGGTGCTCGCACTGCCGCACAACCCGTTGTGTGACCCGGAGTGCCCGGGACTGTGCCCCGACTGTGGGGCGCGGCTCGCGGACGATCCAGATCACACACACGGCGACGCGATCGACCCGCGATGGTCGACGCTGACCCAACTGACCGAACGACCTGAGGAGTAATCGTGGCCGTCCCGAAGCGGAAGATGTCGCGCAGCAACACCCGTCACCGCCGGTCCGCGTGGAAGACGACGGCTGTTGCCACCGTCGACTGCGCGAACCCGGCATGCAACGGCAAGGTGATCTCTCACCGCGCCTGCGCCGAGTGCGGCCAGTACGGCGCCCGTGGCGAGCAGCGCCAGGTTCTCTGACCCACGCTGTGCCCGACATCGAGGCACTGAGCGAGACCCTCGGGGTTCCTGATCTGGATCCCGAGCTGATGACCCATGCCCTGACGCACCGGTCGTACTCGTACGAGAACGGCCAGATCCCGAACAACGAGCGCCTGGAGTTCCTGGGCGACTCGGTGCTCGGGCTGGTCGTGACCGAGACGCTGTTCCGGGGCCATCCCGATCTGCCCGAGGGCCAACTCGCCAAGCTGCGCGCGGCCGTGGTCAGCGCCAAGGCGCTGGCCGAGGTCGCGCGCACCTTGGGGCTGGGTGACCACCTGCGCCTCGGCCGGGGCGAAGAGGCCTCGGGCGGGCGGGACAAGCCGTCCATCCTCTCCGATGCGATGGAGGCCGTGCTGGGCGCGATCTTCATCGAGTTCGGCATCGAGCGAGCCGCCGAGGTCATTCACACGATCTTCGATCCGGTCATCGCCGACGCCGCCACGATGGGGGCGGGGCTGGACTGGAAGACGTCGTTGCAGGAGATCTCGGCCCTGAACGGGCTCGGGGTCCCCGTGTACGTGCTCGAGGGCACCGGCCCCGATCACGACAAGACCTTCACCGCCTCGGTCCTGCTGAACGACCTGCGGTTCGACGGCGGCACCGGCCGGTCCAAGAAGGACGCCGAGCAGATGGTCGCCGAGATCGCCTGGCGGGCGATCAACAGCGACGCCGACGCCGACGCTCGGGCCGCCGGTGGCGCCGAGAGCAACGGTGCCCGAACTTCCTGAGGTCGAGGTCGTCCGACGCGGGTTGGACGACCATGTCGTCGGCCGCACGATCACCTCGGTCGAGGTGCTCGACTCCCGGTCGGTCCGCCGTCACGGCGCCGGCCCCACCGACTTCGTCGCTCGGCTCGTCTCGCGCCGCGTCGACGCGGCCCACCGTCGCGGCAAGTACCTCTGGCTGAGCCTGGACGACGGCTCCAGCGTGCTGATGCACCTGGGCATGAGCGGACAGGCGCTCATCAGCGACGCGGACGCTCCCGCGACCCGACACCTGCGGATCGTCCTGGACCTCGACGACGGCCGCCAGCTGCGCTTCGCCGACCAGCGGATCTTCGGCGGCATGTCGATCAGCGAGACCGACCCGCCCACCGAGATCGCGCACATCGCCCTGGACCCCCTCGATCCCGCGTTCGACGATGCCGACTTCGTGGCACGCCTGCGCCGCCGCCAGACCGGCGTGAAGCGTGCCCTGCTCGACCAGGGGCTGGTGTCCGGCGTGGGCAACATCTACGCCGACGAGGCGCTGTGGCGCACGCCGCTGCACTACGCCCGCAACACCAAGGGCCTGCGCATCGCCGAGGCGACCGCGCTGATCGGGCACGTGCGCGACGTCATGACGGAGGCGCTGGCGCAGGGCGGCACCTCGTTCGACGCGCTCTATGTCAACGTCAACGGCCAGAGCGGCTACTTCGACCGCTCGCTGCACGCCTACGGCCAGGAGGGCCGGCCGTGCGAGCGCTGTGGCGCCATGATCGTGCGCGAGCCGTTCATGAACCGCTCGTCTTACCGCTGCCCGACGTGCCAGCCGCGTCCGCGCAACGGCCGCTGGTGACCTTCGCATGCCCGTCTGCTCGCTAGGGTGACCGCGTGACGGAGTCCATCGGTGTCTACGGCGACGAGGCGTGCGAGCGTTACGTGGTCGAGCCGCCGAAGCGGTCCGGGCGCAGCTCCTTCGAGCGTGACCGGGCACGGATCGTGCACTCGTCAGCCCTGCGTCGCCTCGCCGGCAAGACCCAGGTCATGGGCGCCGGCACCGACGACTTCGTCCGCAACCGCCTGACCCACTCGCTGGAGGTCGCCCAGGTGGCCCGCGAGCTGGGCAAGAGCCTGGGCTGCGACCCCGAGATCGTCGACTCCGCCGCGCTGGCGCACGACCTCGGGCATCCGCCGTTCGGCCACAACGGCGAGATCGCGCTGGACCAGGTCGCCGCATCGATCGGCGGCTTCGAGGGCAACGCGCAGACCCTGCGCATCCTGACCCGGCTCGAGGCCAAGACGTTCAGCCCGCAGGGGCAGAGCGTCGGACTCAACCTGACCCGGGCGACGCTGGCGGCGTGCGTGAAGTACCCGTGGCGCCGCGGTGAGCGTGACACCGTGAAGTTCGGCGTCTACGACGACGAGGTCCCGGTCTTCGAGTGGCTCGGCACGCAGGGCCGGCTGACCATCGAGGCGCAGGTCATGGACCTGTCCGACGACATCGCGTACTCCGTGCACGACGTCGAGGACGGCGTCGTCGGCGGGTGGCTCAGTCTCGTGGGCGACCTGGACACGCCGGGCTCGTGGCACGTCGCGCGCGACTGGTACGACCCGACGGCCACCGACGACCGGCTCGACGCGGCGCTCGCCAGGCTCCGCGCGATGGGCGAATGGCCCGTGGGCCCGTTCACGGGCGACCGGGCGTCCCAGGCCGTCCTCAAGAGCCTCACGAGTGCCCTCATCGGCCGGTTCGCGGGCGCCGCGTACGAGGCGACCATCAAGCGGTGGGGCAACGGTCCGCTGGTCCGCTACGCCGGTCAGCTGGAGGTCCCGCCCGAGACGCTCGACGAGATCAACGTGCTGAAGTCGCTCGCGGCGCACCACATCATGCGCGCCGACCTGCGCGTGCGGGATCTGGAGAACCAGCGCGATCTGCTGCACGCCCTCGTGGCGCACCTGCGGCAGGTGGGGGAGGCCGAGCTGGAGCCCGAGTTCGCCGCCGACTTCCGTGCCGCGCCGGACGACGCGCACCGGCTGCGGGTGATCGTCGACCAGGTCGCCAGCCTGACCGATGCCTCGGCAGTGGCGTGGGGACGCCGCGTGCTCGGATAAGGCCACGACCCGCCACGGCCTCTGGCGCCGCCGCGTAGGATCACGCCATGGCACGCATCAAGGACGAGGACATCCAACTCGTCCGTGAGCGGGTCCGGATCGACGAGGTCGTCGAGCAGTACGTCACCCTCCGCAACGCCGGCGGCGGCGCCCGCAAGGGCCTGTGTCCCTTCCACGACGAGAAGTCCCCGTCGTTCAACGTGCGACCGGCCCAGGGCTTCTACCACTGCTTCGGCTGCGGCGTCGGCGGCGACGCCATCAAGTTCCTGATGGAGATCGAGGGCCTCACCTTCGCCGAGTCGGTCGAGCGCCTGGCCGACAAGTACGGCGTCCAGTTGCGCTACGAGGAGACCGGCGCCCCCACCGGCCCGCGCCGCGACCCCGGCCAGCGCCAGCGCCTGCTGCTGGCCCACAAGGCGGCGGAGCGCTTCTACGCCGAGCAGCTCATGTCCTCGCCCGAGGCCGCTCCGGGACGACGCCTCGTGACCGACCGTGGCTTCGACCAGGCGGCGGCCGAGCTCTTCGGCATGGGGTGGGCGCCGAAGTCCGGTCAGGCGCTCGTGAACCACCTGCGAGGCAAGGGCTTCGCCGAGGACGAGCTGGTCATCGGCGGGCTCGCCCGCAAGTCCGCGCGCGGCCTGTTCGACGCGTTCCAGGGTCGCCTGATGTGGCCGATCAAGGAGATCTCGGGCGAGGTCATCGGCTTCGGCGCCCGCCGGATGTTCGATGACGACTTCATGAGCGGCAAGTACGTCAACACCTCCGAGACGCCGATCTACAAGAAGGCCCAGGTCCTCTACGGCATCGACCTGGCGCGCGACCCGATCCGCAAGCAGAGCCAGGCCGTGGTGGTCGAGGGCTACACCGACGTGATGGCCTGCCACCAGGCCGGCGTCCTGACGGCCGTCGCCACGTGTGGCACGGCCTTCGGCGAGGGGCACGCGCGCGTGCTGCGCCGGCTCATGCTCGACCACGATGCCTTCCACGGCGAGGTCATCTTCACGTTCGACGGCGACGAGGCAGGCCAGAAGGCCGCGGTCAAGGCGTTCGAGGGTGACGAGGAGTTCACGGGCCAGACCTACGTCGCGGTCGAGGGCACCGGCAAGGATCCCTGCGACCTGCGCCTGGCCGAGGGCGACGAGGCAGTCCGCGAGCTGATCGGCTCGCGCATTCCGCTGTACCGGTTCGTCCTGGACAACACACTCGAGCGCTACGACCTCGACCGGGGCGACCAGCGCATCGACGCCGTGCGCGAGGCCGTCCGGCTCGCCTCGGCGGTCCGCGACACCTCCAAGGTGGACGAGTTCCTGCGCGAGATCGCCACGCGCGCCGGCGTCGACATCGATCTCGTCCACGCCGAGCACCGCAAGGCGAAGGACCAGAAGCCGAGCGCGCCCAAGCTGACCCGCGCCGGGGCCGGAGCCCCCGAGCCGGAGCCGGCCCGTCCCGAGGCATCCGTGTTCGCCAGCTTCGGGGCGCCCCAGTTCGCCGCCGAGCGCGAGGCGCTCAAGGCGCTGGCGCAGTACCCCCAGGTCGCCCGGACGGTCGCGGCCGACCTGACGGATGACGACTTCGTGCACCCCGTGGCGCGCGAGATCTGGCGCCACATGGTGGCCCGCGGCCTGCCCGACCACGCCGACGCCGGATGGCTGCCGGCAGTGGCCGACTCGCTGCCCGGAGACGACCTGCGCCGGGTGCTCGGGGTGGCTGCGGTCGAGCCGCTGCACGCCTCCGAGCAGACCGCCGTCACCGTCGTGCCGGCCGTCCTGGCCCACGTGCAGGAGCTCGCCATCTCGCGCCAGATCGGCGACGTGAAGTCCCGGCTCCAGCGCACCGATCCGACCGCTCCGGAGTACCAGGAGGTCTTCGGCCAGCTGGTCGCACTGGAGCAGCGCCGCCGTGGCATCCGCGATCGCGCGCTGGGCGCCGTCGGCTCCTGACCCCTTGCTGTGGGAGACCTCGCGGTCGTCCACAGTCCGCCCGGGGCCCTGTCCCGGCGCGTCCGCACGCCCGAGGGTGGGACACGTGTCGCCCTTCGTCTCCCACGCCCTGGCTCAGGCCCCGCTCCCGCCCGACGCCGAACGACTGCTGGCCCGCGCCGCAGCCGGCGGCGACCGTGACGCGCGCGAGGAGCTGATCTGCGCGGGCCTGCGCAACGTCGCCCTGCACGCGCTGAGGCTGGGGCACCGCGGCGACGACCTCGACGAGGCGGTGGCGGCAGGCGTCGAGGGCTTGATCCGGGCCGTCGACCGCTTCGATCCGGACCGGGGGACCCGGCTCGCCACCTACGCCTGGGCGTGGATCGCGCGCGCCATGACCCCCGCGCCGACCGTGGTCGTCAGCGAGCCCGTGCTGCGTGTCCGGGCGGACGGTGACCTGCTCTCGGAGCTGCCCGTCGAGCTCGCCGCGGTGGTCGGCCTGCGGTTCGGCCTGCTGTGCGAGGACGGGGTCGGACTGACGATCCAGGAGGTGGCCGACCGGCTCCGGCTCACGCGATGGCAGGTCCGCGATCGAGAGGGGAGGGGCCTTTCGCGTCTGCGTGAGGGACTTGCTAGAGTTTCTCATCGTGCTCCTCTTGAGGAGCCGATCCCCCGTAGCTCAATTGGCAGAGCATTCGACTGTTAATCGAAGGGTTATTGGTTCGAGTCCAATCGGGGGAGCGGGACAGGCCCGGTTTTCGTTCGCACGCGAGCGAGAACCGGGCCTTCTTCATGCTCGGGCTGGGACTCCCGCGTACGGACCGCGACGGGCGTGGTCCACCCGCTCACTTCCAGTCGTCGGCACGACCGACGACACGAGCCGGGTTGCCGGCCACGATCGCATGGGGGGGGGGACATCCGAGGCGACCACCGCGCCGGCGCCGACGATCGCGCCGTCGCCGATCGTGACTCCCTTGAGGATCATCGCCCGAGCGCCGACCAGGACGTGCTCGCCGATGACGACGGGCGCGGTGCGGGGCCGCTGGACGCCGTCGCTGTGGGCGATGTCGTGGAAGTCGGTGTCGCTGATCTGCACGTCCCACGAGAGCTCGGTGTGCGCTCCGATGGTGAGCCCGGCGGCGACATTGATGATGTTGCGGATGCCGAGGTTCGCGTTCGGGCCCACGGTGAGCGTCGCGCCGGGTCCGACCCAGGCCCGCGCGTCCTGGCGAACGACGGCGCCGGCACCGAGGGCGTACGTGCCGGGGCCGCCGAGCTGCACGCCGCTGCCGACCTTCGCGCCGGGCACCCCGTGCCGGTAGCCGCGCAGTCGGAGCATGACGCGCCGGCGGAGTCTCGACAGACGAGCGGTCAGTGTCCTCATGAGGGAACAGTAGGCGGGCGGATCGCCCCGGCCGGCGGTTTCGGCGACGTTGATCGCGCCTTGTTCACGGGGGAGCCGGCCGGACTTGTACGCTCGGACCGCGACGGGGAGGTAGCTCAGCCGGTCAGAGCAGAGGACTCATAATCCTTGGGTCGTGGGTTCGAGCCCCACCCTCCCCACCGACGCGAGACGGAGTCAGGATGCGCGAGGCGGCACTCTTCGACCTGGACGGCACGCTGTGCGACACGTCCTCGATCGAGCACCTCACGCAGGGAGCCGACCGCGACTACGCCGCCTTCCACGCGGCCTCCGCCGGCTGCCCGCCGCGCGCGGACGTCCTCGAGGCCCTCGAGGACGCACGGCGTCGCGGGTTGGCGATCGTGCTGTGGACCGGACGAGAGTTCGTGTGGCGCGATCTGACGCTGGACTGGCTCGCCGGCCACGGGATCGCCCACGATGGGCTCTACATGCGCTGGGCGGCCGACTATCGCCCCGCCGTGACCGTCAAGGCGGCCCTGCTGAAGGACATCGACGACGACGATCTGCGCATCGTCGAGGCCTGGGAGGACGACGAGCCGGTCGCCGACCTTCTGCGCGAGTCCGGTGTCGGCGCGGTCCACCTCGTGTGAGCCCGTCCTGCGGTGAATCCGGCCCGTGCTGCCGGTGTGTGAAGTGCTTGACAGAAAACTCTTGACTCCTGTCGGACCCGGGATCAGTGTGAGATACATCACACATACGGCAGGGGAATCCGATGAGCCCTTCGAACCGCTCGCTTCGATCCATTCGCGTCGCCGTCGCCGCCCTGGCCGCGTCCCTGGCCCTCACCGCCTGCAGCGGTGACGACGGGGGTGACTCGTCCGATCAGGAGAAGGACAACCTCAAGGGCGTCACCGGCACCCCCGAACGGGGCAAGCGGCTGACGTTCGCCATGGAGACCGAGGCCACGTCGATCAACCCGGCGACCGTCAACATCGCCTTCGTCAACTACACGCTGCTGGCGTACGAGCCGCTGATCTACCGCAGCTCGGACGGCACTCTGAAGCCCGCCTTGGCGCAGGAGTGGGAGATGGGCGACGGCAACACCTCGATGGAGCTCGAGCTGAGGGACGGGGTGACATTCACCGATGGGAGCCCGGTGAACGCCGCCGCAGTGAAGGCCTCGCTGGAGTACGTCCGGGACGGTCAGGGGCCCAACGCCCACCTGCTGGCGAACGTGAAGAGCATCGAGGCGGAGGACGACGACAGTCTGACGCTGCGACTGAGCTCGCCGAACCCGATGCTGCCGGAGTTCCTGACGCAGAGCTACGGGGTCGGGCAGATCATCAGCCCCGCCGGGGTCAAGGCGCCGGGTCAGCTCACGGCCGACAACCCGTCGCAGGGCGCCGGTGCGTACGTCTTCGACCCGAAAAAGTCGGTCCCGGGCGATCACTACACGTACACCGCGAACCCGGACTACTACGCGAAGGACGAGCGCCAGCACTACGACGAGGTCGTCATCCGCGTCATCGGCGACCAGCAGGCCCGCGTCAACGCCCTGGCGACCGGTCAGATCGACCTCGCGACGGCCAGCCCCGACACCGTCGACCAAGCCACGAGCGCGGGCGCACAGATCGTCTGGATCCCGTTCGTGTGGCAGGGCCTGAGCCTCATCGACCGCGACGGCGAGGTCAGCAAGCCGCTCGGCGACGTCCGCGTCCGCCAGGCGATCAACTACGCGATCGACCGCAAGAAGATCACCGAGGCGCTGCTGGGCAAGTACGGCGTGCCGACCGACACCGTCGTCATGGAGGGCGGTGAGGGCTGGTCCAAGGAGGCGGCCGACCGTTACCCCTACGACGTCGACAAGGCCAAGTCGCTCATGAAGGACGCCGGCTACGAGAAGGGCTTCCCCCTCAAGGTCCTGTCCATCCGGTTCGCCGAGATCGACACGATGGCCGAGGCGGTCGCCCCGTACCTGGCCGAGATCGGCATCAAGGCCGAGCTGGACCACCTCACCGACGAGCAGTCCTACGTCCAGGGTGCGACCGACAAGAGCTACCCGGCGATGTCCGTGGGTTACGGGGCGCAGCCGATGTACCTGCTGGGCCAGGGCCTGTTCCTGCCGAACGCGGGCATCTTCAACGGCTTCGCGACGGAGCGCAAGGAGCTCACGGACCTGTACGACAAGGCGGCCGCGGCCAGCGGCGACGAGCGCGACAAGCTCAACCAGGACATGATCACGTACCTGACCGACGAGGCCTGGTTCGCGCCCGTGTCCTTCGGTCCCGTGCTCTACGCGAGCCGCGACGACCTCGGCGGCGTGGCGGTGTCGCCGAAGGCGCCGGTGGCCACGCCGTTGGACTGGTACAACGTGGCGAAGTGACATGCTGCGCCTGGCAGGTCGATGGGTGCTCACGGCGGTCGCCCTGGTCGTCTCGGTGTCCTTCCTGACCTTCGTGCTGGTCGACCTGGTGCCCGGTGACGCCGCGCGCTCGGTCGTGGGCCTGAACTCGACGCAGGAGCAGTACCTGCAGATGCGCGTGGCCATGGGCCTGGACCGGCCCCTGCTCGAGCGCTACGGCGACTGGGCCTGGGCGGCGCTGCACGGCGACTTCGGGAACTCGCTGACGAACGGCGCCGCGGTGGCGAGCCAGCTGACGACCCGGCTGTCGGTCACGGTGACGCTCGTCGTCGCGTCGCTGCTGGTGGCCACCGTGGTGGGAGTGTCCCTGGGGGTTGCCGCGGCACTCCAGCACGGCTTCCTGGGACGGCTGGTCGACGGTCTCGCGCTGCTCGGTCTGGCCGTGCCGTCGTTCTGGTTCGCGTACGTGCTGGTCTTCCTGTTCGCGATCGAGACGTCCTTCTTCCCGGCGACGGGATACGTCACGTTCGGCTCCGATCCCGCCGGCTGGGCGAGATCGCTGGTGCTGCCTGTCCTGACGCTCGGACTCACGAGCAGTGCTCCGATCGCGAAGCAGACCCGGGACGGAATCCGCTCGGAGCTGGACAAGGACTACGTGTACGCGTTGCGGGTGCGCGGCATCGGCGAACGCTCGGTCATCGGCCGACACGTCCTGCGCAACGCGGCCGCGCCGGTCATCACGATCATGGGGCTGGTCTTCGTCGGCCTGCTGAGTGGGACGGTCCTGGTCGAGACGGTCTTCGTCCTGCCCGGTCTGGGCAGCCAGGCCGTCCAGGCGACGATGTCCAGCGACCTGCCGCTGATCCAGGCGATCGCCGTGACGTTCACCGTGATGGTCGTGGTGGTGAACCTGCTGGTCGAGTTCGTCTACGTGCTGCTCAACCCCCGGGTGCGTGCCGGATGAGCCGCCGCTCCTGGGTGACCTACTTCGTGCGCCAGAAGGTGCCGATGATGGCGGCCGCCTACCTCGCCCTCGTCCTGTTGCTCGTCCTGTTCGCCGGCGCGATCGCTCCGTACGGACCGACCGAGCAGAA
Source organism: Aeromicrobium duanguangcaii (assembly GCF_024508295.1). Taxonomy (NCBI): domain Bacteria; kingdom Bacillati; phylum Actinomycetota; class Actinomycetes; order Propionibacteriales; family Nocardioidaceae; genus Aeromicrobium; species Aeromicrobium duanguangcaii. The sequence goes on from NZ_CP101990.1 coordinate 1,029,996, forward strand.
CCTCGACGCGAACCTGGCCGGGCCGAGTCGTGAGCACCTGCTCGGCACCGGGCAGCTCGGACTGGACGTCTTCAGTCGCATCCTGTGGGGCGGCCGCACGACCCTGTACGGCGTCCTCGTCGCCGTGGTGGTGTTCGCCGTGCTGGGCGTGAGCGCGGGCCTGCTGGCCGGCTACCTGCGCGGACCGGTCGAATGGGCCGTGCTGCGGACCAGCGAGGTGCTGCAGGCCGTCCCGGCCGCGATCATCCTGCTCGTCGTCCTGGCGGTGTTCCCCGGACGGCAGGTGATCGCCATGGTCGCGCTCGGGGTCCTGGGTGCTCCCGGCCTGGCCCGCGTCGTCAGGTCGGTGACCCTCGGCGTGCGCGAGGAGCTCTACGTCCGCTCCGCCCAGACGATGGGCCTGCGGCCGGTCGCGATCATGCGCCGCCACGTGCTGCCTCATCTGAGCGGTCCGGTGATCGTCCAGCTGTCCCTGTTCGGGGCGGCGGCCGTCGGGCTGGAGACCGCCCTGGGCTTCCTGCGGCTGGGCAGCGGGGAGTCGTCCTGGGGCCTGCTGGTGGCGGAGGCCTCCCGGCACCTGGGCGCTCACCCGTGGCTGATGGTGCCGTCCGGTTTCGTGATCATGTCCTTCGTCATGGCGTTGGGTCTCGTCGGCGACGGGGTGCGCGACGCGGTCGCGGCCAGCATGCGCACGCGGGTCGAGTCCGGAGCGCGTCCACGCGCGGCCACGCCGCCCGCTCCCGAACTGCCCGACTCCGAGGACGCGCTGGTCTCCGTGCGGGGCCTGACGGTGAGCTTCCCGCGAGGACAGGACTGGATCGACGTGGTCCGCGGCGTCGATCTCGCGGTCCTGCCGGGAGGCGCGCTGGGGATCCTGGGCGAGAGCGGGTGCGGCAAGTCGATCACGGCCGAGGCGATCGTCGGGCGCATCCGGGGGACCGGCCAGATCACCGCGGGCGAGGTCCGCCGGCGCGGCCGCGTCGGCTGGGTGGCGCAGGACGCGGCGTCGAGCCTGGACCCGAGCGGTCGCGTCGGCGCGCAGCTGGCCGAGGTCGTGCGCGTGCATCGTCCGGAGCTCAGCCGTTCCCAGGTGCGGGCCCGGGTGCTCGACCTGCTCGAACGGGTGCGCCTGCCCGAACCACGGCGGGTCGCTCGCAGCCGGCCCTGGGAGCTGTCCGGCGGCATGGCGCAGCGCGTGGGCATCGCGATGGCCCTGGCCACCGATCCGCACCTGATCGTGGCCGACGAGCCGACCTCGGCACTCGACACGACCGTCCAGGCCGAGGTGCTGGCGCTGTTCGACGAGCTCCGCGCAGACGGCATGACGCTGGTCGTCATCACGCATGACGTGGGGGTCCTCGCCGCCGTCTGTGACAGCGCGGCGGTCATGTACGCCGGAGAGGTCGTCGAGCTCGCGCCCACGCAGGAGCTCCTCACGCATCCGGCTCATCCGTACACGGCCGCGCTGCTGGCGGCAGACCCGCGCCGAGGCACGCCGGGGGAGCGGTTGGCCGCGATCGACGGGACCGTCCCGGCTCCGGGGTCGTGGCCGAGCGGCTGCCGGTTCGCCGACCGCTGCCTGCTCGTGACGCAGGCGTGCCGGGAGACCTCGGTGCCTCTGTTCGACGTGGACCCCGCCGATCCGACCGATGCCGCCGATCCGCGCGTGAGCCGGTGCCTGAGGTTCGCCGACGTGCTGGACAGGACCCGCGCATGACGGCACAGGAGCAGGGCACGACTGACACGCCGCTCGTGGCGTCGCGCGGCGTCACGGTGCGGTACGGCTCCGGCCGGCGAGGTGTGGTGGCGCTCGAGGGGATCGACCTCGAGGTCCGCCGTGGCGAGGTGCTGGGCCTGGTGGGGGAGTCCGGCTCGGGCAAGTCCACGCTCGGCGCCGTCCTGGGCGGACTGCTGGCGCCGACGGACGGCACGGTCACCTACGACGGCGCGCCGCTGCTCGTGCGGCGTGGACGCCGATCGCGCGATCTGGCCCGTCGGCGCCAGATCGTCTTCCAGAACCCCCGCAGCGCCCTGAATCCGCTGCGGACGATCGGTGACTCCCTCACCGAGGGGCCCCGGCTGACGCTGGGGCTGAGCCGGGACGGCGCACGCGAGCGTGCCGTCGATGCTCTCGCGGACGTCGGTATCGAGCCCGACGCCCTCGACCGGTACCCCGACGCGTTCTCAGGCGGCCAGCGCCAACGGATCGCCATCGCCCGTGCACTGGCGATGGACCCGGAGTTCCTCATCTGCGACGAGGTCGTCAGCTCCCTGGACCTCTCCGTCCAGGCGCAGGTGTTGAACCTGCTGGCCGACCTGGGGCGTCGTCGTCAGCTGACCCATGTCTTCATCTCGCACGACCTCACGGTGGTGCGGCATCTCAGCGACCGCATCGCCGTGCTCGACGGTGGGCGGCTCGTCGAGGTGGCGGGGGCACGCCAGGTCCACGAGAACCCCGCGGCCGACGTGACCCGCAGGCTCTGGCAGGCGATCCCGAGCGCCGTGGTGGGCGAGGGGGGTCGCGATGGCCGGCCGTGAGGGTCGACCGACGATCTACGACGTCGCTCGCCTGGCCCGCGTCTCGATCGCCACCGTCTCCCATGTGCTCAACCGCCCGGAGCGGGTCGGTGCCGCCACGCGCGAGCGTGTCCTGGCCGTGATCGACGACCTGCAGTTCGTGCCGAAGGAGGTCGCGGTGTCGCGGGCGCGGCGGGGCACCGGGCGGATCGGCGTCCTCGCGCCCTTCACGTCGTACCCGTCCTACCTGCAGCGACTGGCCGGAATCCTGGAGAACCGGTCCGGACGGACCGAGGTCGTCGTCTTCGACCACGACTCCGTCGCGGCCGACCCGCATCCGCTGCTGGCCTCGCTGCCCGTCTCGGGGCGACTGGACGGCCTCATCATCATGGGCGTGCCCCTGGACCGAGAGCTGGCCGAGCGACAGGCGAAGCACGGTCTGCCGACGGTCCTGGTCGACAGCGAGTACGAGGGCTTCTCCTCGGTGTCGGTCAGCGACGACCACGGAGGCCTCGTGGTGGGGCGGCACCTGGCCGAGCTGGGGCACCGGCACATCGCCTTCCTGGCCGAGGACCAGGCCTCGAACGACTACCTCTCGCCCGGCCAGCGTCGGTGGCGTGCCGTCGAGCGGGCCTTCGGCGAGGCGGGTGTGCCCGAGAGCGCGATCCGCCGGGTCGTCTGCGGCCCCGACTTCGCCGGCGCGCGGGAGGCGCTGCACGAGATCCTGGCCCTCGATCCCCGGCCGACGGCGGTCTTCGCCCACCACGACGAGCTGGCCGCCGGCGTCGTGACCGCGGCGCGCCAACTGGGACTGCGCGTGCCCGAGGACCTGGCGGTGATCGGCTACGACGGGGGAGTGCTGGCCGACGCGCTCCAGCTGACGACCGTCGTCCAGCCGCTGCGCGAGTCGGGCGTCGTCGGGCGACGGCTGCTCATGGCGCGGCTCGACGGCGACACCACGACGCAGCAGATCATGCTCGAGCCTCGCCTGTCGCGGGGCGTCACCACCTGACCACCCGACCCGAGGAGGGCCCATGCTGCCGGTCGAGATGCCGCCGCGGTTGAGAACACTGGTCGAGCGCGCCCTGGCCGCCCAGGCCGAGAGCCCGACGCCGCCCCTGCCCGATCCCGAGCCCGCCCCCGGCGAGACTCGCGAGGCGTGGGAGGGACGCGTGGCGCGGGCGCGCGCCCAGCACGACGCGCTGGCCCTCGAGATCGCCGCCCGGTACGGCTTCCTCGGCGACGGGGACGACCCGGTCGGGTCGATCACGTACGCGGACATCCCCGTCGAGGACGGGACGATCGCGGCGCGGGTCTATCAGCCGCCGGACCCGCAGGATCGTCCGCCGGCGATCGTCGTGCTGCACGGCGGCGGCTGGTGGATGGGCGGGGGCGCCCAGGGCTACCGGTTGGGCGACGGCACGTGCCGGATGCTGTGCCACGGGCTCGGAGCGGTCGTCCTCAACGTCGACTACCGGCTGGCGCCGGAGTTCCGGTTCCCGGTCCAGCTGCACGACGCGCGCGACGTCGTCGCCTGGCTGCGGCGAGGGGACGGCCCGCGGGTCGACCCGGATCGGATCGCCGTCGCGGGAACGAGCTCGGGCGGCCACGTCGCCGCGGCGCTGACCCTGCTGCTGAGGGACGAGGGCGAGCCCCAGCTGGCGCTGCAGATCCTGGTGGCGCCCGCGGTCGACCTCTCCGAGGACCCGGCCGGCCTCGAGGACCCGCACGCCCTGCGGGGGATCGAGACGCTCCGCCGCTACTACGCGGGGGACGCGCCGAATCGGGCGATCCCGTACCTGTCACCGCTGCGGGCCCCGGACCTGCGCGGACTCCCGCCGGCCGTCGTGGTGACAGGGGACTTCGACCCGTTGACGGCGCCGGCGCTCGACTACGTGGCGAGGCTGCGCGAGGCCGGGGTCCACGTCGATCACATCCCCGTGCCGGTGACCCACACGATCGGCGCCGAGGAGGACTGGCGGGCCGCCGAGGACCGGATCCTGGCCTGCTGCCGCGACCTGCTGTGACGTCTCGGGTGAGCTCCGGCCGGAGGCGGTCGGCGCGCCGCGACGCCCCACCCTTGTCGTGACGGGGTGTTTGGGACACAATGGGCGCAGGTATCACCCGAGATCGCTGGGGAAGGCGCACCTAGGGAGGTACCGATGAACACGGTGAACACGGTCCGAACCGGCACCCCATTGACCCGGGGTGTCCTTTTCGTGCACTCAGCACCGTCCGCGCTGTGCGCTCACATCGAGTGGGCGGCCGCCGGAGTGCTGGGTGGCAAGGTCGATCTCTCGTGGACCCCGCAACCGGCCGAGCCGGGCACCTACCGCGCCGAGCTGTCGTGGCAGGCAGCCGCCGGCACGGCCGCCTCGCTGACCTCCGTGCTGCGTGGCTGGGACCTGCTGCGCTTCGAGATCACCGAGGAGCCCACCGCGACCACCGAGGGCGCTCGCTACTCCTTCACGCCCACGCTCGGCATCTTCCACGCCATGACCGGACTGCACGGCGACCTCCTGATCCCCGAGGACCGCATCAAGGCGTTCCGGGTCAAGGCCGCCCAGGGCGAGATCACCATGGACGAGGCCCTCGACGGGCTGCTGGGCGTCAAGTGGGACGCCGAGCTCGAGCCCTTCCGCCTCGCGGGCGAGGGCGCGCCGGTGCGCTGGTTGCACCAGGTGATCTGAGAAGTCAGGTCACCGGGTGGACGCTCGCCATGACGAGGAGCGCAGCGACGAGCGGGTCGGCCCGGCGGAGCTCTGCGGAGCCGGGAGTGAGCGCGCCCGACCCATCAGCCGATCGTGACGGGGATGTCCGGCGTGTTGTCGCCGGACGCCTTGTCGATCACGCGGAACTTCCGCTCGCCCGTGCGCGACGTGTAGATCTTCGTCTCGAAGCTGCCACCGTCGCGAGCGGTGACGGTGACCGGGAAGTCGTCCCACGGCCCGTCGCCGTCCTTGACCTGGATCTGCAGCTCGGTACCGGCGTCGACCGATGGCAGGACGCCGACGATCGGGAACCGCTCGCCGGGGGCGACCCGGTCGCCGGGCACACGCGTCAGCTTGGGCTTGGGCGTGTCGTCCTCCTGCGGCTCCTCCGGCGTGGGCTCGGGCTCGGGGCTGGGCGTGGGCTCGGGGTCCTTCGTGGGGGCCGCCAAGGGCGGCAGGTCGGCCGACGTCACGCCGGTGGCCGTCAGCGCACCGGCGGAGAACAGGCCGAAGCCGATCCCCAGGGCCACGCCGATCAGTGCGAGCCAGCCGAGAGCGCGCGCAGCAGGATGGCGCAGGTCGGGTCGAGACGTCACGTGGCGAGTCTAATGGCTTCGCCACGTAACCCCCGCTCACCTGGCCTACGATGTGAAGATGGTGCTTCCCCCGGAGCGCGGAGCAGTCGACGACGTCGAGTACGTCGTGGTCCACGGTTACCGACGCGCCTACCGCCTGCGAGGATCCGGCCCGCCGCTGCTCCTCCTCCACGGCATGGCCTGCGACTCCTCGACGTGGTTCCCGGTCATGGACCAGCTGGCCCAGCACTTCACCGTCATCGCGCCCGATCTGCTCGGGCACGGCGAGTCGGACAAGCCGAACGCCGACTACTCCCTCGGCGGCTTCGCCAACGGGATGCGCGACCTGCTGACCATCCTGGGCATCGACAAGGTCACGGTCGCCGGGCACAGCTTCGGCGGCGGTGTGGCGATGCAGTTCGCCTACCAGTTCCCCGAGCGCACCGAGCGTGTCGTGCTGGTCTCCAGCGGGGGACTGGGGCCCGAGGTGACGCCCCTGATCCGCGCGCTGACCCTGCCGGGGGCGGGCCTGGGAATCCGGCTGGCGACGGCCAGGCCCTGGCGCTCAGCGGTGCGCGGATCGATGCGCGCCCTGTCCCACGTGCCGGTGGCGCGTGACCTCGACGAGGTGGCACGGATCTACGAGGGTCTGGCCGATCCGACCACGTCGCTCGCGATCCGGCGGCTCACCCGGACGGTCCTGGACTGGAACGGCCAGTTCGTCACGATGGCCGACCGGGCGTACCTGACGCGGCTCATGCCCCTGCTGGTGGTGTGGGGCCGCAACGACCACGTCATCCCGGTCGCCCACGCCCAGCGGCTGCCGCTGATGGAGAACTCGCACGTCCACGTCTTCGAGGACTCGGGGCACTTCCCGCACAAGGACCATCCGGACGAGTTCGCCCAGCTGGTGGTCGACTTCTGCCGGATCCAGGCGCCGGCGCAGTACCACCGCGGCAAGTGGCGCGCCCTGCTGCGCCGCGGCGATCAGGCGGGGTTGGCCAGCGTGTCGCTGCCCGCCGAGGAGTCTCCCTCGGCCGTCAGCTGAATCTTGTGGTGCCGTTGTCGCCAGAAGCCGTTGCCCGTGGCCCAGCCGGCCAGGGCGACCGAGACCCAGCCGATGAACGCGCCGGCGATGTCGTCGGCGATGAAGTGCCAGCCGAAGTAGATCGTGGCGATGACCGTGAGGACGAAGTAGATCCACGCGGTGATCTGCAGGTAGCGCGGCTGGTCCGTGCGGCCGAAGAACAGGACGGCGGTCAGGGTCACGGACACGTGCAGCGAGGCGAAGGCGCCGATGCCCCAGATGGGGGCGTCCAGCGGATTCTCGAGGTTCTGGGCGGCGTTCACGAACAGCGAGTACTGCAGTTGCGTCACGCCGGTCGTGGGCAGGGCGTCGAACAGAGCGGCGTTCGTGTAGGCCGGGCCCAGCGACGGGAAGATGTAGTACGCGGCGGCGCCCAGGACCCAGTTCAGCGACAGGGCGGTCGCGTACCAGGCGCCCAGCGTGTAGTCGCGGTTGAGGACCAGGAAGGCGGCCAGCGTGATGGGGATCAACGGCAGGTAGCTGACGTACACCGTCGCCAGGACCTGGGCGGCGAACCCGGTGCCGAGCAGGTTGTGCAGCAGGTCGGCCGGGTGGTGGCCGAACATCATCCAGTAGTCCCAGCGCGAGAGCATGGTGTCGAAGTTGACGCCCTCGCGCACGGTGGGCAGGAAGCCCTTGATGTTCCGGTAGCTGACGTAGCAGATGTAGAACGTCAGCAGGCCCGTCGCGATGTGGAACACGCGGTTCCACGACCACTCGTCGCGGATGATGTCCTTCACGCCCCGGCCGAAGTGGCGCACGCCGGCGCGCTTCAGGGCCATGGGAACGATGCCCAGGGCGAAGAAGCCCAGGCCCATGACGGGCAGCCGGACGTACGCCGGGCCGAGGAAGCCTTCAGGGTCCTTCAGGGCGATGCCGAGACGCGCCGACATGACGATCGCGGTGATGCCGACAGCGGCCGCCAGAAGGACACCGAAGGTGTAGGGCCATGAGCGTGCCGCGCTCCACCACCGTTGGACCATGCGGGTCAGTCTACGGGGGGCCGACCGGCCGCCGGTGAGGCGGCCGGTCGACCGAACTCAGGCCCCGCCGCCGTCCTGGTTTCCGCCGCTGGCGGCAGTCGGATCGTCGATCCGCAGGGACTCGAACGCCTCGCGAGCGACCTTCAGGTCCACGCGACCCGCACGGCCCAGCGACGCCAGCACCGCCACGACGATGGACTCGGCGTCGATCTGGAAGTAGCGCCGTGCGCCCGCGCGGGTGTCGGCGAAGCCGAACCCGTCGGCGCCCAGGGACATCCACGCGCCGGGGACCCAGCGAGCGATCTGGTCGGGCACGGCCCGCATGTAGTCGCTCACCGCGACCGTCGGACCACCGTCCTGGAGCTTCGTGGTGATCCACGGCGTCTTCGGCTCCTGGTCGAGGTGGTTGAAGTTCCAGCGCTCGACCTCCTCGGCCTCGCGAGCGAGCTCGTTCCACGAGGTGACGGACCAGACCTCGGCCGCCACGCCGTACTCCTCGGCGAGCATCTGCTGCGCCTGCAGTGCCCACGGCACCGAGACACCGGACGCGAGGATCCGCGTCGGCGCATCGTCCTCGATGGGCGAGGCGGCGTACCGGTAGGCGCCCTTGAGGATCCCGTCGACGTCGACGCCCTCGGGCTCGGCCGGCTGGTTCAGCGGCTCGTTGTAGACCGTCATGTAGTAGATGACGTTCTCGCCCGTGCCGCCCTGCGGGTTGGGCTCGTCGCCGTACATGCGCCGCATGCCGTCCTGCACGATGTGCGCGATCTCGAACGAGAACGCGGGGTCGTAGTGGACGATCGCGGGGTTCGTGCGCGCCAGCAGCGGCGAGTGGCCGTCCGCGTGCTGCAGGCCCTCGCCCGTGAGGGTCGTGCGACCGGCCGTGGCTCCGATCAGGAAGCCGCGGGCCATCTGGTCGGCCATCGCCCAGATCGAGTCGCCGGTGCGCTGGAACCCGAACATCGAGTAGAAGAGGTACACCGGGATCATGTGCTCGCCGTGGGTGGCGTAGGCGCTGCCCGCCGCGGTCGCCGACGCCATGGCGCCGGCCTCGCTGATGCCCTCGTGCAGCAGCTGGCCCTGCTGGCTCTCCTTGTAGGCCAGCAGCAGCTTGCGGTCGACCGACTCGTACATCTGGCCGTGCGGGCTGTAGATCTTGGCCGACGGGAACATCGAGTCCATGCCGAACGTGCGGTACTCGTCCGGTGCGATCGGCACGATGCGCGAGCCGATGTTCTTGTCCTTCATCAGCTCGCGCAGCAACCGCACGAACGCCATCGTCGAGGCGATCTGCTGCTTGCCCGAGCCCTTGCGCAGGTCCGCGTAGGCGTCCTCCGCCGGCAGCGTCGGGGGCTTGGCCTTGACGATGCGCGACGGCAGCGGGCCGCCGAGCTGGCGACGGCGCTCGAGCATGTACTTGATGTGCTCGTGGTCCTTGCCGGGGTGGTAGTACGGCGCGCCGTCGGGCGAGTCGATCTGCTCGTCCGTGATCGGGATGTGCAGCCGGTCACGGAAGTTCTTCAGGTCGTCCGTCGTCAGCTTCTTCATCTGGTGCGTCGCGTTGCGCGCCATGAGCGACTCGAGGAGCCAGCCCTTGACTGTGTGCGCCAGGATCACGGTCGGCTGGCCCTTGTGCTTGAGCGCCGAGTCGAACGCCGCGTAGACCTTGCGGTAGTCGTGACCACCGCGCGGCAGCTTCTCGATCTGCTCGTCCGAGAGGTGCTCGACGATCTTGCGCAGCTCCGGGTCGGGGCCGAAGAAGTTCTCGCGGTTGTACGCGCCGTCGGCGATCGACAGGTTCTGGAACTCGCCGTCGGGGACGCGGTTCATCTGGTTGACCAGCGCGCCGGTCGTGTCACGGGCGAGCAGGTCGTCCCACTCGCGGCCCCACACGACCTTGATGACGTTCCAGCCCGCGCCGAGGAAGATCGACTCCAGCTCCTGGATGATCTTGCCGTTGCCGCGCACCGGGCCGTCGAGCTGCTGCAGGTTGCAGTTCACGACGAACGTGAGGTTGTCGAGCTGCTCGCGGCCGGCGACGCTGATCGCGCCGAGCGACTCGGGCTCGCCCATCTCGCCGTCGCCCAGGAACGTCCAGACGTGCTGCTCGCTGGTGTCCTTGATGCCACGGTGCTGCAGGTAGCGGTTGAACCGGGCCTGGTAGATCGAGTTGATCGCCGCGAGTCCCATCGAGACCGTCGGGAACTCCCAGTAGTCGGGCATCAGCCGCGGGTGCGGGTACGAGGGCAGGCCCTTGCCGGCGCCCTGCGAGTGCTCCTGGCGGAAGTTGTTCAGGCGGTCCTCGTCGAAGCGTCCCTCGAGGAACGAGCGGGCGTAGATGCCGGGGGCCGCGTGGCCCTGGTAGAAGATCTGGTCGCCGCCACCGGGGTGGTCCTTGCCACGGAAGAAGTGGTTGAAGCCGACCTCGTAGAGGCTGGCGGCCGACTGGTAGGTGGCGATGTGCCCACCGACGCCCAGTCCGGCGCGGTTGGCCCGCGAGACCATGACCGCGGCGTTCCAACGGATGTAGGAGCGGATGTGTCGCTCGATCTCCTCGTCGCCGGGGAAGTCGGGCTCACGCTCGGGGGGGATGGTGTTGATGAAGTCGGTGCTGCGCAGCGCGGGCATGCCGACGGCGCGCTCACGGGCGCGCTCGAGCATCCGCAACATGACGTAGCGGGCGCGGTCCCGGCCGCGCTCGTCGACCATTTGATCGAGCGAACGGAGCCAGTCCTGCGTCTCTTCGGAATCCACGTCGGGCAGCTGGGTCGGCATGCCCCCGTGGATGATCGGACGGTCGGGGCCGGATGAGGCCATGGTGCACTCCCTGGGGTGTCGGGATGGACCCTTCCATCAAACCACCCGGAGTTCGCTAGTGTGAGTCCGGCAAGCAACCGATACACCCTGTCGAGAAGCAGGGGAGAAGGAGGTGCGGTGGACGCGGCGAAGCTGGGCTTCGAACCTGACTCCGTCATCCAGGAGCTCGGCTGGGACGAGGACGTCGACGACGAGCTTCGCTCGGCGGTCGAGTCACACACCGGAAGCGAAATGGTCGACGGTGACGTCGGCGAGGTCGTCGACGGAGTGATCCTGTGGTGGCGTGAGGACGATGGTGACCTGACCGATGCGCTGGTCGACGCGACGCAGGACGTCGCGGAGGGCGGCTCCGTGTGGCTCTTGACCCCGAAGGTCGGGCTGGACGGTCACGTCTCCGGCGCCGACATCGGCGAGGCTGCCCCGATCGCGGGTCTCTCGATCACGACCACGTCGGCCGTGGGCCCGAACTGGGTCGCCACCAAGCTGTCCACGCAGAAGCGGTGACCGTGAGCGAATCGCTGGTCGAGGTCGGCGCCCCGGCGCCGGACTTCACCCTCAAGAACCAGCACGGCGAGGACGTCTCGCTCTCGGGTCTGCGCGGGCGCAACGTGGTCGTCGTCTTCTACCCGTTCGCCTTCAGCGGCATCTGCACCGGCGAGCTGTGTGAGATCCGCGACAACCTCTCCGTCTTCAACGACGCCGACGCCGAGGTCCTGGCGATCTCGTGTGATCCGATGTTCGCGCTGCGCGCGTGGTCGGACCAGGACGGCTACGAGTTCAGCATGCTGAGCGACTTCTGGCCCCACGGAGAGGTCGCCAAGGCGTACGGGATCTTCCAAGAGGGTCCCGGCGCCGCGGCGCGCGGAACCTACGTGATCGACCGCGAGGGCATCGTTCGCTGGAAGATCGAGAACGGACTGGGCGAGGCGCGCGATCTCGCCGCGTACCGTGAGGCACTTGAGTCACTCCGCTGACAACACAGCAGATTTTCAGGTCAGATCGGGTGGAAATAACTCACATTGACCATATGGATCTGGTTTGATGGTGCTACCGCGCCGCCGGGGACCCGAGACCCCGGCGGCGCGGCCTTTCTGTCTCCGGGGGCCTGTGCGCAGTCCGGTGCGCTAACGTTCACCTGCGTTCGGGCGAATAGCTCAGTTGGTCAGAGCATCCGGTTTACACCCGGAAGGTCGGGGGTTCGAGCCCCTCTTCGCCCACCCACTTCGCCACGATCAGCTGTTGCTGATCCCGATGGCGGCACCGATGGTCGACGGGTCCTGCACGACCTGGAGCAGATAGGCCGCCAGATCGGCGCGCGTGATCGTGCCGCGCAGGGTTCCCGGCTGGCCGACCTCGAGAGCGGTCCATGCTCCGGTGGAGGGCTTGCGGGTGAGGCCGGTCGGCCGCACGATCGTCCAGTCCAGGCCTGAGTTCATGACGGCCGCCTCCTGGGCGTTGTGGTCAGCCAGGGGGCCGGCGAGCAGGAGCGGGGTGATCCAGCGCAGCACGCCGGGCAGCTGGCGGGCGGAGTCGCCGGCACCGAGCGACGACTGGACCACCAGGCGCCGTACTCCGGCCTGCTTCATCGCGGTGACGATCTCGGCGGTGACAGCGGCTCGTTGGTGGCGAACCCCCTTGGCACCACCGACGGTGACGACGACGGCGTCGGCGCCGGTCACCGCGGCAGCGGCGCTGGCCGGATCAGTGGCGCTGCCGGTGATCGAGCGGGCGCCGGCGGGCGCTGAACCGCTGCGTGACAGGACGGTCACCTCGTGACCTGCTGCCGAGGCGAGCCGGGCCAGCTCGGCACCTGTCCCCTGCGAACCGCCGATGATGGTGATCTTCATGGTGCTCCTTCTCGCGATGCGTTCAGGCTAGGCCGCGAGCACGGCCAGTGCTGGCCCCGGGTTGCGGCAGAGCTCCTGTGGCACGGCCATGGCGGGAGGTCGAGGGCTCGAGTCCTTCGTCCCGCCTTCGTAGGCTGGGGAGATGTCGCCGCAGGAGATGCTCGTGCGCCGCATCCGTCGCGCGCTCGCCGACCGGCGGACTCGCGAGGTCTCGATGTTCGGCGGCCTGTCCTTCATGGTCGACGGTGCGCTCGCCGTGTCGGCCGGCAGTGATGGAGACCTCCTGGTGCGCATCGACCCGACGCGCCGGGACGAGCTTGCGGCACGACCCGGTGCGAAGCCGGCCGTGATGAAGAACGGCCGAGAGATGGGGGAGCGCTGGCTCCAGGTCGACCCGGTCGGCCTGGCGGGCGAGGACGACCTGGCCTTCTGGGTGGGCGTCGGGGTCGCCGCGCGACCCGACTGACGCAGCGGGTGCGCGCGGCTGTCGGAGCCGCCTGACACGATCGGTGCATGACGTCGATCGCCACCACCACCGCCGATGCCGCCCTCGAACGACTCCGGGCGCTGACGGGACGACCCGACGCCCAGTTCCACGAGGGCCAGCTCGAGGCGATCGCGGCGCTGGTCGACGACCAGCGCCGTGCGCTCGTCGTCCAGCGCACCGGCTGGGGCAAGTCCGCGGTGTACTTCGTGGCCACCGCGCTGCTGCGTGCTCGCGGTGCCGGCCCGACGGTCCTGGTGTCTCCCTTGCTGGCCCTGATGCGCGACCAGGTCGCCGCCGCCGAGCGCGCCGGCGTGCGGGCCGCCGCCATCAACTCGGCCACGGTCGAGGAGTGGGACGACATCGAGGCCCGGCTGGCCGCCGACACGATCGACGTGCTGCTGGTCTCACCCGAGCGGCTCAACAACCCGACGTTCCGCGAGCGGCAGCTGCCGCGACTGCTCGAGCAGATGGGCCTGCTCGTCGTCGACGAGGCGCACTGCATCTCCGACTGGGGCCACGACTTCCGGCCCGACTACCGCCGGCTGGCCCACGTCATCGAGTCGCTGGGGCCGCACGTGCCGGTCCTGGCGACCACCGCCACGGCCAACGCCCGCGTCGTGGCCGACGTGGCCGAGCAGCTCGGCGGCGACGTCCTGACCCTGCGCGGCTCGCTGGCACGTGACTCGCTGCGGCTGGGTTGCCTGACGCTGCCCACCGCCAAGCAGCGGCTGGGCTGGCTCGTCGCTCACCTGGGTGACCTCGACGGCAGCGGGATCATCTACGCGCTCACCGTCTCGGCGGCCGAGGACACGGCGCGGCTGCTGCGCGAGGCGGGCTTCGAGGTGCGGGCGTACACCGGCCGCACGGACCCTTCCGAGCGCGAGGAGCTGGAGCAGGCGCTGAAGGAGAACCGAGTCAAGGCGCTCGTCGCCACGAGCGCCCTGGGGATGGGCTTCGACAAGCCCGACCTGGGGTTCGTGATCCACCTCGGTGCGCCGTCGTCGCCCGTGGCCTATTACCAACAGGTGGGCCGTGCCGGCCGCGCCACCGAGCGCGCCGACGTGCTGCTGCTGCCCGGGCCGGAGGATCGCGACATCTGGCGGTACTTCGCCACGGCGTCGATGCCCGATCCCGAGCGCGCGGCTCGCGTCATCGACCAGCTGGGCTCCGAGCCGATCTCCACCCCGGCCCTCGAGGCGCTCGTCGACGTCAAGCGCACCCAGCTGGAGCTGCTGCTCAAGGTGCTCGACGTCGACGGCGCCGTCCGCAAGGTGCGCGGGGGATGGGTCGCCACCGGCCGGCCCTGGACGTACGACGCCGAGAGGTACGAGCGCATCGCGGCGGCCCGTGAGCACGAACAGCAGGCGATGCTGACGTACGAGCGGGGCGAGACGTGCCGGATGCAGTTGCTGCAACAGGACCTCGACGACCCCTCGGCCGCGCCCTGCGGCCGGTGCGACGTCTGCGCGGCGCCGTTCTATCCGACGGACGTCCCCGAGGCCACCGTCGGCCGTGCCACCGAGGCACTCGACCGGGTCGGCGTGCCGATCGAGCCCCGGGGCCAGTGGCCCACGGGTGCCGATCGCCGCGGCGTCGACGTCAAGGGCCGGATCGCGCCGGACGAGCGCGCCGAGACCGGGCGCGTGGTCGCCCGACTGACCGACTTGGGCTGGGGCGGCACGTTGCGAGAGCTGTTCGCCGCAGGGGCGCCCGACCGCGAGATCCCCGAGCCGTTGGTCGGCGCCGTCGTGCGGGCGCTGCGGGACTGGCCGTGGGACCAGCGACCCGTCGCGGTCGTGGCGATGCCCTCGGTCACGCGACCGACCCTGGTGCGCTCCACGGCCGAGACGATCTCGCGACTGGGCCGGATGCCGCTGCTCGGCACGCTCGACCTCGACCCGCACATCCCGCGCGCCGAGACCGGCGGCAACAGCGCCTTCCGTCTCGCCTCGGTGTGGGGACGGTTCTCGGTCGGTCCCGAGCTGGCTGCCGCGTTGGCTGGTCTGAACGGGCCGGTTCTGCTGGTCGACGACCTGGTCGACAGCCGGTGGACGATCACCGTCGCGGCCCGCGAGCTGCGCCGAGCCGGCGCGCCCGGCGTCCTGCCCTTCGCGCTGGCCAGTGTCGGCTGAGCGCGTGTCGCGGATGTCGAGCCGCGACTCCGGCCGGAGGCGCCGAGCGGTCAGCGGTCTGTTCCCGGTCTGGGCCTGGGGGTTCCTGGCGGCGGTGGTGTCGGGGTTGCTGCCGTCGGTGCCCTACGCCGTCGCGGGACCGTTCACCCTGCTGTTCTTCGCGTTGGCGCTCGTGCGGCCGCCCCATCAGGACGATCGCGACCCGGTGCACGTCGCCAGTCCGGTGCGAGGCCGGTGGACCGTCGTGCACAGCCCCGCCAGCGCCGTGCCCAGCCACGGCGTCCGCGCCTACGGGCAGTCGCACGCCGTCGACATCATCCATCCCCGACCCGAAGGCACGAAGCCGTCGTACCCGCTGCTCGGCGGCTTCGAGCGACCCGAGCGGTTCAGCTCGTTCGGCGAGCCGATCCTGGCGGTCGCCGACGGCACGGTGGTGCGGGTGCTCGACGGCCGGCGCGACCATCTCTCTCGCACCTCGTGGCTGGCGTTCGCGTACATGATGGTGATCGACGGCGTCCGAGACCTGGGCGGCCCCGGCGCCGTCATCGGCAACCACGTCGTGATCGACCACGGCGATGGCGTCCACTCGCTCTACGCCCACGTCCGACGCGGCACCGCGGCCGTCGGGGTGGGGGACCAGGTGGCGGCCGGCGAAGTGGTCGGGACGGTCGGCAACTCCGGCAACACGTCGGAGCCGCACCTGCACTTCCAGCTCATGGATCGGGCGCAGCCGCTGCGGGCGGCCGGACTGCCGATGCGGTTCGACGGGCTCACCCAGACGCCCGGGGCGGTTGATCACGGCTGGGACAAGAAGCCACCCGCGACCGACATCGAGCCGGGCCTGCCGGCGAACTTCCAGGTCTTCGAGGCCTGATCGAGCGACGTGACAGACTCGGCCCATGCCTGCGCTGCGTGACGTGATCGCCGTCCTCGACGGCCTCTACGACCCCCGATGGGCCGATGACTGGGACGCCGTCGGCACCGTCGCCGGAGACCCCGACGCGGAGGTCACCTCGATCCTGTTCGCCGTCGACCCGGTCCAGGCGGTCGTCGACGAGGCGGTCGAGCGCGGCGCCCAGCTGGTGGTCACGCACCACCCGCTCTACCTCAAGGGAACGACGTCCGTCGCCGCGACGACCCCGAAGGGGCGTGTCATCCACACCCTGATCTCCCACGGGATCGGGCTGCACACGTGCCACACCAACGCCGACTGCGCTCCGCTGGGCGTCAGCGAGTCGATGGCGTTCGCTCTGGGACTGACGGATGTGCGCCCTCTCGAGACCGACGCGCAGGCGCCGCTGGACAAGTGGGTCGTCTTCGTCCCGCGCGCCGACGCAGACCGCGTGGTCGCCGCGATGCACGACGCCGGCGCGGGACGGATTGGCGACTACGACCAGGCCCAGTTCCGTAGCGACGGGCGCGGCTCGTTCCGCCCGCTGGACGGCGCCGCTCCCGCGATCGGATCGGTCGGCGAGGTCGAGTGGGTCGACGAGACCCGCCTCGAGCTCGTGGCCGACGGGTCTGTCCGCGAGCAGGTCCGTGCCGCGCTGCTGGCGGCGCACCCCTACGAGGAGGTGGCCTACGATCTGTGGCCGCTGGCCGCCCGGCCGAGCGAGCGCGGGACGGGCCGCATCGGTCGTCTCGCCGAGCCCATGACCCTGGGCGCGTTCGCCGAGCACGTCCGATCGGCGCTGCCGTCGCACGCCGGCGCCACCCGCATCGCCGGCGACCTCGACCGGACCGTCGAGACAGTCGCGCTGTGCGGGGGATCGGGCGACTTCCTGCTCGGCACCGCCGGCGCGGCAGGCGCCGACGTCTACGTCACCTCCGACCTGCGCCACCATCCGGTCAGCGAGCACCTCGAGCGGCCGGGCGCCTGTGCCGTCGTCGACGTGCCGCACTGGGCCGCCGAGTGGACCTGGCTGCCGACCGTGGCGGCGGCGGTCCGTGAGGCCTTGGGCGATACGGTGAAGACCCACGTCTCCACGATCGTCACCGATCCGTGGAGCCGGACGCTGTCATGAGGAGTTGCACGTGAAGGCTGAACCGGTCGCCCAGCAGGCACTGTTGGACCTGCAGGGCAAGGACTCGGCGCTGGCGCAGTTGACCCACCGCCGCAAGTCCCTGCCCGAGCACGCCGAGATCGCCGCGGCCGACGGTCGGATCCGCGAGCTCGACGCCCGCCGCATCGAGGTCCAGACCCGCGTCTCGGACCTCACGCGCGCCGCGGCGAAGGCCGATACCGAGGTCGAGCTGGTCAAGACCCGTCGCACGCGCGACGAGGACCGGCTCTCGTCCGGGGCCATCACGAACCCCAAGGACCTGTCCAGCCTCCAGAGCGAGCTCGAGGCCCTCGCGCGGCGCATCGCCACGCTCGAGGACGAGGAGCTCGAGATCATGGAGCAGCTCGAGACCGCCCAGGCCGAGCTGTCCGAGGCCGAGGCCGCGCTCGCACAGGAGAACGCCACCCGTGAGGTCCTCGTCGCCGCGCGCGACGAGAAGGTCGCCACGTTCGACGCCGAGGCCGCTCAGCTCGTCGCGGCGCGCAAGCTCGTGCTGCCGCGTGTGCCCGCCGACCTGCTGGCGCTCTACGAGAAGGTCGCCGGGAGCCACAGCGGGCTGGGCGCGGCCGAGCTGCGCGCACGCCGCTGCACCGGCTGCCACATCGAGATCAACGGGGCCGATCTGCGCGAGCTCGCCGCCGAGCCCGCCGACACGGTCCTGCGGTGCCCGGAGTGCAGCCGCATCCTGGTGCGCACGCCCGAGTCCGGCGTCTGATGGGTTGGACCGCCGAGGCTGACGGAGGATCTCGCGGCAACCCCGGTCCGGCCTCGTACGGCGCCGCGCTGCTGCGCGACGGCGTGCTGGTGGCCGACCGCGGCGAGACCATCGGTCGCGCCACGAACAACGTCGCCGAGTACCGCGGCCTGATCGCCGCGCTGGAGCTGGCCCGCGAGCACGCGCCCGGCGAGCCGCTCGAGATGCGCATGGACTCCAAGCTGGTCATCGAGCAGATGGCGGGCCGCTGGAAGATCAAGCACCCGGACATGATTCCGCTGGCCGCGCGCGCCCGCGAGATCGTCCGCGATCTCGGGCGGGTCACCTGGACGTGGGTGCCCCGCGCCCAGAACGCCCGCGCCGACGCCCTGGCCAACGCCGCGCTCGACGAGCAGAAGGCCGGTCGCCCGGGCCTCGTCTCGTCGTTCGACGCGACCGGTCCGGTGCAGCTGGCCGACGAGCCGCCGGAGCCGCCGTCGCTGTTCACCGAGCCGCGCGCCGACGCGCCCGTCGAGGCGCAGGGCAAGAACCCACTGGTGGGCTGGCGCGGCTCGCTGCACGGCGATCCCACCACCGTCATCCTGCTGCGGCACGGCGTCACCGCCCACACGCAGCGCAAGCTGTTCAGCGGCACCGGGGGAGAGGACCCGCCCCTGGTCGACGAGGGCGTCCAGCAGGCGCGTCGTGCGGCGGACTGGATCGCCGCGCACGGCGGAGCCGACGCGATCGTCGCCTCGCCGTTGCTGCGCACCCGTCAGACGGCCGGCGCCGTGGCCGATCGGCTGCGCCTGCCCGTCAAGATCGAAGAGGGCTTCGCCGAGGCCGGCTTCGGCGACTGGGACGGCTTCTCGTTCGCCGAGATCATGAAGCGCTGGCCCGCCGACCTGGACGCCTGGCTGTCGTCGACGGCCGTCCCGCCGCCCGGCGGCGAGTCCTTCGACGCCGTGGCCAAGCGAGTCGAGGCGGCACGCGACCGGCTGCTGAAGACCCACAGCGGCCGGACGGTCGTCGTGGTCAGCCACGTGACGCCGATCAAGCTCATGGTGCGGCTCGCGCTCGGCGCCGACATGAACGTCATCCACCGGATGGAGCTGTCGCCGGCCTCGATCACGACGATCGCGTGGTGGCCCGACGGCACCCCGAGCCTGCGCAACTTCTCCGTCATTCCCTGAGCTCGAGAGCTCAGCTCACCCCACCCCACCCACCCCCACATTTGGAACTGGATCCACCTCAATCGGACCGTTTGACGTGGATCCGATTCCAAAAGTGGGGGGCTGGGCTGGGCGGGGCGGACGAGGAGTCGGGTCGGGCGCTTCAGCGCAGGACGACGTCCAGCCGCGCGGGGCCCGAGGCCTCGACGGTCCAGCCGAGGTCGCGCAGGGCGTCGGCGAGCGACTCCGCGTCCTTCGCCTCGACGCCCTCGGTGAGCAGCCGGCGCACGATGCGCCCCTTCGTGGCCTTGTTGCTGTGGCTCACGATCGAGCGCTTGCCGTCCTTCTCGGTCAACACGCGCATCGTCACCGATCCGGCGGGCGCCTGACCGAGCGCGACGTAGGTCCCCGACCGCAGGTCCAGGACCAGCTCGCCGTCGGCCAGATCGACCAGCGCGGCCGGCAGGACCGGCTTCCAGCGCGAGGCGACGGTGCCCAGGCGCGGCAGCGTGACCGAGCCGCTCATCCGGTAGGCCGGGATGAGGTCGTGGGGACGCACCAGCCCGAACAGCGCCGAGGCGATCGCGAGGCTCGAGCGGCCTCGCTCGCGGGCGTCCTCGTCGAGTCCGGACCAGTCCAGCTCGCCGTAGAGGACGCCGGTGTAGACCTCGATCGCCGGGGCCGTGGGCTCCTCGCGCAGCCGCGCGTTGCGGACGATGTCGTCGGCCTGCTGCGGGCCGAGGCCGAGCACCTCGGCGGCGCGCTTGGTCGTGCTGAGCCGCACGAGGGCGTTCAGCAGCTGCTCGCGAGTGCGCGTCAGCCGGGGCGACGAGAGCGCCGCGAGATCCAGCGGGGGACCGGCCTGCGGTCGGGTCTTGCCTTCGGACGGGGGGAGGACGATCAGCACGTCGGCGACTTTATGTCAGCCGAGCAGGAGCCAGATGCCGAGGGCCGCGAACAGGACGGCCGCGACGGCGTGCACGGCCCGGACCGGCAGGACCTTGAGGATCTGCTTGCCCAGCAGGACCGCCAGGATGATCGACAGCAGCATGCCCGCGGTGCTGCCGATCCAGACCCAGACCCACGAGTACTGGGTGGCCAGGGTCATGGTGGCGAACATCGTCTTGTCGCCGAGCTCGGCCAGCGTGAAGGCCAGGCCGACCGTGATGAGGGCACGCCGGCTGTGCGGGACGACGGCGATCTCCTCCTCGTCCTCGCTCCCGCGCAGCGACCACGCCGTGATCGCGGCGAACACGAGGAACACGACACCGGCGACGATCTGCAGGACGTGCTCGGGGATGAAGGAGCCCAGCGCCTCGCCGACCAGCGCCGAGGCGAGGTTGATGATCGCGCAGGCGATGCCCATGCCGAGGATCACGGTGCGCGCGCGAAAGCGGGTCGCGAAGGTCATCGCCATCAGCTGGCTCTTGTCACCCAGCTCGGCGACGAACACCAGCGCTGCCGCGATGAAGACGGCTTCCATCAAAAAACTCCTCGTCCACCCGGACGAGGAGCCATGTTTCGCGACGAGCCTCGACCGGGCTCGTCGTACACGAATCCGGCCGAAAGTCTCGTCCGCCAGTTGCCTGGCCCGCTGCACCGGAGACCGAGGCCTCAGTGTGTCGACACAGCGATTGGGGACTACTCCCTTTCGATGCCTCCAGCGTACCGGGCCGGGGGAAGGACCGGTGCGTCGGCATAGGATGGGGGCGCGAATGAGTCGGCCGGGCGGTCGCGGCGTCTTCGGGCGTCGAGGAAAGTCCGGACTCCACAGAGCACGGTGGTGGTTAACAGCCACCCACGGCGACGTGCGGGACAGTGCCACAGAGAACAGACCGCCAGCGGCCACCTCCGGGTGGTGCGGGTAAGGGTGAAACGGTGAGGTAAGAGCTCACCAGCACGGCGGGTGACCGTCGTGGCTAGGTAAACCCCACCGGGAGCAAGACCAAGTGAGCCCCGTTCGCGGGGCCGTGCCGCAGGGCTGCTCGTCCGACGTGGCAGGTGGGTCGCACCGAGGTGTCCAGCAATGGGCATCCCAGATGGATGGCCGCCCCTGCTTCGGCAGGACAGAATCCGGCTTACAGGCCGACTCATTCGCACCCTTCGGTTTCCCGGGGCAGCAGGGCGTCCACGGCGCCACGGGAGTACATGCGCGACGGCGCGAGCGGCCCGAACGCCTCGTGGATCTGCTGCGTGTTGCGCAGGTTGTGGTCCAGCGCGAGCGGAGCGAGCTGCACCGGCGGTCGACCGAAGCGCGCGAAGATCCGCTGGTACTCGTCCGAGTAGACGCACAGTCCTCCGCGGTCCTCGTCGCGCAGCGCCGTGAGCACCGGCTGCCACCAGTCGTCAGCGAAGTCCCGCGCCTCGTCCACGATGATCGCGTCGTGCTTCCGCCCATCCGGCAGACCGTCGGCGAGCTCGGTCATCAGGGCGGGCAGCCGTCGCTCCCAGAAGTCACTGTCGGTGCGATCGCCGTCCGGCGCGCCCCACTGGCGACCGAAGTCGTGGAAGGTGCCGACGAGTTCGTCGCGCCCGTTGCTCAGTTGCTTGGCCTGCTGCAGGGCGAGGACGGTCTTGCCGCTTCCGGCACCGCCGCGCACCTCGACGCGCGTCAGCAACCGCGTGACGCCGAGGATGGTCGCCTGCTCCTGCGTCAGCCGGTCGGCTGTCTCCGCGCGCTCGTCGGCCGCGGCGTTCACGTCGAACGAGGTGGGCAGGCGCCCGGTCAGGATCTCGGCGATGAGGTCCACGTCGTCCTGCGCGCGGCGATGGACGCGCCGTGCTGGGCCCGCCGTGCGTTGTCGACGAGCCGCTCGAGGAGCCCCGCCTGCTGGGAGCGCGGGCCAACCTGGAGGCCGAGTGAACGCTGTTACGCCCGGGACCAGCACGGTGACGACGAACCCGACGAAACCGTTGATTTCCCGAAAAAACCGTTGATTTCGTTGGCCCGCACTCGGTAGCGTCACCAGGAATGAGCCGTCGATCCGAGTGGGGGGACCGCCGTGGAAGAACCGCTCTCGTCGCACGGGCTCGAACGAAGGCGCCTGCTGCTCGGCCTCGGCGCCGCCGTGGTGGCGGGCCTGGCGCCGTCGTCGCTCTGGCGGGTGGCGCCCGCCGACGCCGCGCTGCTCGCCGACCACGTCGCCCCGGGAGGGACGGGGCCGACGTACTGCATGAGCCGGCCGACCTACGACACGATGGCCGGGCTCGCCGCCTGGGTGCTGCCGGGTGACGACGCCTACTCCGCGACCCAGGGCGTCACCGATCCCCGCCCGGGAGCCGTGGCCGCCGGCGCACCGCAGTTCCTCACCATGGCCTTCAACCAGGTGCTGCTCGACCCCACGGCGATCACGCTGCTGCTCGACCGGCTCGCCGACCTCTTCCAGCTGGTCGAGCTGCCCGACGACGTCGCCGCCTGCGAGCGGATCGGCTCGGCGATCGAGCAGGAGGGCGGCGTCCCGCTGGCGCCGGTCATCGTGGCGCTGGTCAACGCCGTGGCCGTCTCGGTCCGCCCGTCGAGCGCAGCGGGCCCGCACGCGGCGCCGTTCGCCCGCCTCAGCTGGGCCGAGAAGGCCGAGACGTGGCGCCGACTCGAGCAGGACGTCCCCCGGCTGCTCAAGCCGCGGTACCCCGCCATGGAGGCGCCGGTCGTGGGTCGGCTCCTCGAGCTGAACGAGACGCTCGGCGGGATCATCGAGTACGCGTCCGGCGTGGCGCCGGTGCTCGCCGGGTTCTTCAGTTACAGCGAGACGCTCGTGTACGACCGTGCCGCCCGGCGGCTGGTGGATCGGCCGATCGGCTGGGACCTGTCGAACCACCTGCCCGGCCGTCTGTGGCCGGTCGACGGATGGGACGAGTTCCGGGGCTACTACCAGGGGAGGTCGAGCGTCGATGCCTGACGTCATCGTGATCGGAGCGGGCGGTGGCGGGCCCGTCGTCGCCAAGGAGCTCGCCCAGCGCGGGCTCGACGTCCTGCTGCTCGAAGGGGGGAGCCGCAACGAGAACATCGACGCCAAGTGGACACGCCTCGAGGACGACGCCAACAACCCGCTCTGGGGCTACCTCCGCTTCGGCGCTGACGACCGGGAGATGCCGTGGTGGCAGCGTGACCACCCGCAGAACTCCCAGGTCTTCCACGTCGCCGGCGTCGGCGGCACGACCGCGCACTACTTCGGCAACAGCCCGCGGACGCCACCGGGCGTCTTCGCCGGGTACGCCGGCCCCGACGCCGGCGCCTACGACACGGAGCACCGCTTCCCCTTCACCTACGAGGAGTTCCGGCCGTACCTGGAGTGGGTCGAGGACACCCTCCCGATCCTGACGGCGCCGATGGGTACGAAGGAGGAGATCTTCTTCCGGGGGTGCGAGCGGATCGGCCTACCGGTGCTCCGTCAGCGCGACACCACCCACGACTCCTACCGCCCCCAGGAGAACGCCATCCTGCAGCCCGAGGGCACCGCCGGCCGCACCACCGACCCGGCGCTGCTCACGTACCCCTTGGCCCAGGGCTGCACCATGTGCGGGGGCTGCCTGCAGGGCTGCAACCTGCCGAGGCAGGCACCGCGAAACCTCAAAGCCAAGCGCTCGACCGACAACAGCTACGTGCCCATGGCCCTGACCGCCGACCGGTGGGCGCCGGGCGGACGCGCCGTGACGCTGGTGAGCGACGCGTTCGTGACGAAGATCCACACGCGCACGACGTTGCTCGGCGGCCCGCAGGCCGTCGGCGTCACCTGGCGCGACACCAGGACCGGTGCGGTCACCCGGGCCGACTCCAAAGTCGTGGTCATGGCCGGCAGCGTCGTGGAGAACCCCCGGCTGTGGCTGAACAGCGGCCTGCCGAACCCGAACGGCTGGGTGGGCCGGGGCCTCACCGACCACGCCCTCGACTGGGTGACCGGGATCTTCGACGAGGACACCGACCAGGACAAGGGCCCGGACTCGGCGTGCCGGGCCGACTTCCCCGGCCGCGGGGCCATCGAGAACGTCGGCCTCGGTCCGGCGGCCCAGGTGCTCAGCATGCTGCTGAGCGACAGCGGCGTCCGCGGCGCCTACGGCAACGGCCGTGGGCTCACGGGGCCGTGGGACGGGAAGACCGGCCGTCCCCTCGGGCTCGAGCTGAAGGACACCATGCGCGACAACAACAAGTTGTTGAACATGCTCATCCTCACCGACGACGACGTCGAGGCGAAGAACCGGGTGCTCCGCTCGCCGCTGCCGCCCGACCGCAACGGTTCGTTGCCCAAGGTCCGCATGTACAAGCGGGTCCGCTCGGCCCGGACGCTGCGCAACCGCGAGTGGCTGGCGGCCAAGGCGGTGGAGCTCATGCGGGCCGCCGGCGCCCGCAAGGTCATCCGCATCGACATGGCGCCGCTGATGCTGCACACGCAGTCGTCGATGCGGATGGGCCACCGCGCCTCCGACTCCGTGCTGAACGCCGACGGCGAGGCCCGGGCGGTGCGGAACCTGTTCGTCGCCGACAACTCGGCGCTCCCCAACAGCGCCGGCGGCGTGAACCCGACGCTGACCACCCAGGCTCTCGCCACCCGCACGGCGGAGAAGATCTTCACCCGTCACTTCGGGGGCGACCCGTGGGTCAACGTGGAGGCCCCGCTGAGCTCGGCCGACGACCGGGTCACGCAAGCGGTGGTCGCCGCCGGGATCACCTGATTTCGAGCTGGGCCGCCAGCGCCGCCGGCTCGGTGACCGGCTGGCGGCAGGCGAACGCCGTGGCTAGGTAAACCCCACCGGGAGCAAGACCAAGTAGGCCCCTCGCGGGGCCGTGCCACAGGGCTGCTCGTCCGACGCGGCAGGTGGGTCGCACCGAGGTGTCCAGCAATGGGCATCCCAGATGGATGGCCGCCCCTGCTCCGGAAGGACAGAATCCGGCGTACAGGCCGACTCATTCGCACCCCCCGGCCCAGCGCCGCGGGCGCGCCTCACTCGATGCCCAGGCGCCTGGCCACCTCGGGGCCGCCCATGTCGCGGATCACCTCAGGATCGCCGACCACGATCAGCTCGTCCGTGGCGCGCGACATCCCCACGTACAGCCGCTCCCGGGAGCGCTCCTGGACGCTCGACTCGTTGACGCACAGCACGACGGCACGCCGCTCGAGGCCCTTGCACCCCAGCACGTGCCCGTAGAAGACGTCGTCGTCGTCGAAGAACGTCTCCCAGTAGCCGCTCTGGTCGTGGAAATCGGTGCGCTCCACCTGGATGGGGTGCCGCCTTCCGGTGGTCAGCAGGCAGACGTTGCCCGCCTTCCACCCCTCGTCGAGGAGCGCGTCGATCGCGTCGTCGGCGACCGCCAGCGCGTCGCCCGCCTCGGCGGGCAGGAAGCGCACGCCCGGACCCTCGCCACCGCGGGCGTACATGCGCGAGGGGGCCAGGGGACCGAAGGTCTCGTGGATCTGGCGCGTGTTGCGCAGGTTGTGATCCAGCACGAGGGGGACCAGGTGCACCGGCGGGCGGCCGAAGCGGGCGAAGATCCGCTGGTTCTCGTCGGAGTACACGAAGAGGCCGCTCTCGTGCTCGTCGCGCAGGGACTTCAGGACGGGCTGCCACCAGTCGTCGGCGAAGTCCTGGGCCTCGTCCACGATGACGGCGTCGTACTTCTTGCTCTGGGGCAGACCGTCGGCCAGCTCCGACATGAGCGCGGGCAGCCGGCGCTCCCAGAAGTCGCTGTCCGTCCGGTCGCCGTCCGGGGCGCCCCACTGCCTGCCGAACTCGTGGAAGGTGCCGACAAACGCCGGCCGCTCCTTGCGGTTCCACGACTGGACCTCGCGCTTGAGGTACTCGGCCAGGCCCAGGGAGTAGCAGAGCATCGCCACGCGCTGGGGCCGCTGACCGCTGCGGCCCTTGGTCAGCTGCTTGGCCTGCTGCAGCGCCAGGACCGTCTTGCCGCTGCCGGCCCCGCCGCGCACCTCGACCCGGTGCAGCAGTCGGGTGACCCCGAGGATCGCGGACTGCTCCTGCGTGAGGCGGTCCGCGGCGGCGGCGCGCTCGTCGGAGTCGGCGTTGATGTCGTACCTCGTGGTGAGGCGCCCGGTCAGGATCTCGACGATCAGGTCCACCTCGTCCGCCGTCGGCGGGAGCTTGCCGTGCTGCTGCCGGGCCGCGTTGTCGCGCAGCCGCGCCACGAGGTCGTGCTGGTCGTCCCGGTCGTGCAGCATCCAGCGGGGACACTCGGGCAGGTCGAACTCGTCATCGAAGGCGGAGTACGGGGTGACGACCGCGTGGCCCCAGGCGACGTGGTTGCGCCGGCTCCACCGCTCGTCGTGGCCCACGTAGTTCCGGATGGCGTACTTGGTGCCGCGCACCTGGTCGACGGGGTGGATGACCGTGGGACGTCCGTTGCGGCTGATGAGCCAGCGGTCCCCGTCGTGCCACACGCTCCCGCCCTTGACCTCGACGACCACGATCCCGACGTCGGGCATCAGCACGACCAGGTCGGCCTCGTGGTCCTTCGTCTCGTCCGTGAGCCGCAGGTTGGCGATCAGGACGTCATCGGGGCCGAGTCCGTCCCGCAGCCGCGTCCAGACCTCCTGCTCGGAGGCGGTCGTGAACTGTGGTGCGGACGGGATCAAGCGAGGCATGACGGCACCATGTCATGGCGCCGCGTCGCTGTCCGGAAGTTCCCGGGACGCGAGCCCGGCGACCCCCCGTTAGCGTGGGGCACATGACGGTTCCCACTCTCACCCTGAACAACGGCGTCCAGATCCCCCAGTTCGGCTACGGCACCTGGCAGGTGCCGCCGGAGACGGCGCAGGACCGCGTGGCCGAGGCGTTGGACATCGGCTACCGGCACATCGACACCGCCCAGATGTACGGCAACGAGGAAGGCGTCGGCGCGGCGATCGCGGCCTCCGGGCTGGGCCGTGACGAGGTCTTCGTCACGACCAAGCTGAACAACAACCGGCACGATCCCGAGCGCGTCGGCCCGGCGCTGGACGAGTCGCTCGAGAAGCTCGGCCTCGAGCGCGTCGACCTCTTCCTCATCCACTGGCCGCTGCCCATGCTCGACATCGACTTCGTCGACACGTGGCGCGCCATGGAGGAGGCCTACGCGGCCGGCAAGGCCCGGGCGATCGGCGTCTCGAACTTCCAGCCGTCGCACCTGCGTCGCGTCGTCCAGGAGGCCACGGTCGTTCCCGCGGTCAACCAGATCGAGATCCACCCGTACTTCACCCAGGACGAGCTGCGCGCGGTGAACACCGAGCTCGGCATCGCCACCGAGGCGTGGTCGCCGCTGGCCCAGGGCCAGGTGTTCGACGACCCGGCGCTGGAGGCCATCGCACGCAGCACCGGCCGCAGCGTCTCGCAGGTCGTCCTGCGCTGGCACCTGCAGCGCGGCGACATCGTGTTCCCGAAGGCCTCGTCGGTCGAGCGGCTGAAGCAGAACTTCGACCTGTTCGACTTCGAGCTCTCCGACGCCGACATGGGCGCCATCTCGGCGTTGGACGCCGGCCGCCGGATCGGCGCCGACCCCGACGAGATGAGCTGGGTCCCCGAAGGCTGAGGTACCAGCGCGCGCCGCGTCTCGATCGGGCACGATGTGCCCATGGCCTACTACTACTGCTTGAAGCACCATGCCGTCGAAGGCGATCACGGTTGCAAGGCCGCCGACCGCATGGGGCCGTACGCGACCGAGGACGAGGCGTCGCGCGCGCTGGAGATCGCCCGCGAGAAGACGAAGGCGTGGGACGAGGACCCGAAGTGGAACGACGACGTGCCCGAGTCGGGCTCGCCTGAGTGACGCTGCGCGACGACCTTCGGTCCCGGCCCTGGCTGATCGCCTGGCTCCTCCTGGTGCTGCCGCTGGCGTGGTGGACCGTGGAGCTCGTCGCGGGCGGGTGGGTCCCGCACGGTGACACCGCGGTGGCCGCCGTGCGGGTCCACGACGTCTTCGGATCGCACACCCCGCTCCTGGGCATGCCGTCGACGAGTGGGCAGACCGTGGCGGGCGTCCACGCCCACCACCCCGGCCCGCTGCACTTCCAGCTGCTGGCGCCGCTGTACGCCGTGACCGGCTACGCCCCGTGGGCCCTGGTCGTGGGGTCGTTCGTCCTGATCGCGGGGTTGCTGGCGCTGGCGCTGGCCGCCGCGGACGTTGCCGGCGGGCAGCGCGGCGTGATCGCGGTCGCCGTCGCGCAGGCGGTCGTGCTCCCGGTGGCGGGCTCGCAGCTCGTCACGCCGTGGAACCCGTGGGTCGCCATGGTCGCCTTCACGGCCGCCGTCACGTGCGGCTGGGCCGTCCTGGTCGGCCGTGGCGGGTGGTGGCCGGCCTTCATCGTGACACTGTCGCTGGCGGCGCAGTCCCATCTGGCCGTCGCGCCGGCGTCGGTCGTGCTGGGTGTGGTCGCGCTCGGCGTCTCGATCGTGCTCTGGCGCGCCGGACGCCTGCGGATGACCCGGGGCACGGTCGTCCTGACCGCGCTGCTGGGCGTCGCCTGCTGGGCTGCGCCGCTGGCGGACGTCGCGACGCGGAGTCCGCACAACCTGGAGCTGCTGCTGGAGGTCGCCGGCGCCGGGGATGGCGCGCCCGTCCTCTCGCTCATGGTGCTCGCGGCGGCCGGCGCGGTGCTGTGGTGGCTCCACCGGCGGGGTGGGGGAGTGGCGTCCGGGAGGCCGTCAGCCGTCGTCCCCTGGCTCGTGATCGCCACGGCCGTGCTGCTGCTGTCGGCGAGCCGCGCCGGCGGCGGACGGGCCGCCTACATCGCCTTCGCCCTGCCGGCCATGCTGGTCCTGCTGACGTGGCCCCTGGTGGGGTGGTGGAGCCGGTCGCGCCACGCCCGGACCGCCGCCTACGGCTTCGCCGCCGCCGTGGCCCTCAGCCTGCTGCTGGTCCCTCGGCCCTTCGACCGGTTCCTCGGCGCGGCCGCCGACCGTGCGGCGCCCGTCGTCGAGCGCGCCCGCGAGGTGGCGCAGGGGATCGACGGGCCGGTCGTGGTCCGCTCGACCGGAGTCTCCGCCTGGGTCGACATCGCTCCTGCGGTGTACGCGGCCCTCGTGGCCGACGGGCGCCAGGTGTACTTCGAGCCCCGGGTCGACGGGCGACGCGAGGACGACTTCCGCCACCCGCGTCACCTGGACGCGCCGCACCGCGAGCTGATCGTCGACAGCCACGCGGACCGGCCCCAGCCGGCAGCGGAGGGAGCCGTGGTCGAGCGGGTCGTGCTGCCGGAGCGGCCGGACACGCCCGCCCTCGGCGGTGACCGGTACGTCGACCTGGTGCTGACCCCCGTGAGGTGAGGGCGACTCAGCTCTCGAAGGCGTGCTCCGGGCCGGGGAAGGTGCCGTCGGCGACCTCGCTCTGGAACTGGTCGACCGCACCGGCGATGATGCCGCGCAGGTCGGCGTACTGCTTGACGAAGCGCGGCGCCTTGCCCGACCGCAGCCCCAGCATGTCCTGCCACACCAGCACCTGGGCGTCGCAGTCCGCGCCGGCCCCGATGCCGATCGTCGGGATGTGCAGCGTGGCGGTGATCTCGGCCGCGACGGGCGCCGGGACCATCTCCATCACGACGCTGAAGGCGCCGGCATCCTGCACGGCCAGGGCGTCGTCGATGAGCTTCTGCCGGGCGTCGCCACGGCCCTGGACGCGGTAGCCGCCCAGGTTGTGCTCGGACTGGGGCGTGAAGCCGATGTGCGCCATCACGGGGATGCCGCCCTCGGTGAGCTTGCGGATCTGGGGAGCCATCTCGGCGCCGCCCTCGAGCTTGACCGCGTGTGCGAGGCCCTCCTTCATGAACCGGACACCGGTGTCGTAGGCCTGCTCGGGCGAGCGCTGGTAGGAGCCGAACGGCAGGTCGGCGACGACCAGGGCGCGCCGGACCGAGCGCGTGACGCCCTTCGTCAGGGCGAGCATCTCGTCCACCGTGATCGGCAGGGACGACTCGTAGCCGTAGACGTTGTTGGCGGCGGAGTCACCGATGAACACGACCGGGACGCCGGCCTCGTCGAAGATCTGCGCCGTGTACTGGTCGTAGCTGGTGAGCATGACCCACTTGTGCCCCTCGGCCTTCCACTTCGCGAGGTGGTGGGTGCGGACCTTGCGCACGTCGGGCGAGGTCGTGGGACGGGAACCGTAGGGTGCGGGCTCTTCAGTCATGGCGATCACAGTAGTCCCCGGCGAGTAGCGCGATCGGCCCGTAGACTGCCGAAGTCCTCGACCCCGTCCCGCAAGGAACCCGTGCCGACTTCGACCGCCTCGATCCGCGACCGGATCGGCCGCCGCCTCGCCGTACGCGAACACCCCTGGTTCTGGGCGGTCTTCGCCGTGCTGCTGGTGCCGATCGTCTTCTGGTTCTTCTCGCGCCTGGGTGAGGGCTGGCTGCCCCAGGGCGACGACGCGATGATCGCCACCCGCGCCCATGACGCGTGGACGGGTCACTGGCCCCTGGTCGGCATGCGCTCGACCAGCGACCAGACGGTCGACGGGGTGTTCGCCTATCACCCCGGGCCGCTCGAGTTCTACGTGATCGGCCTGCCGTACCTGCTGTCCGGATGGCAGGTGTGGGGCCTGCTGCTCGGCTGCGCGCTGGTGCTGGCGGCGTTCGTCGGCGTCTCGCTGTGGTCCGGGTACCGGGCCGCCGGCCGCCCCGGACTCCTCGTCATGGCCGCCGCGACGGTCACGCTCTACGGGCTGTTCGGCTCGGTGCTGGTGCTGCCGTGGAACCCGTGGCCGACCGTCTTCGGGCTGCTGGCGAGTCTGGCGGTCGCCTGGCGGATGCTGCTGGGTCACCGCGGGCTGTGGCCGCTGTTCATGGTGTGCGTCAGCTGGACCGGTCAGGCGCACCTGGGCGTCACCCCGGTCGTGGGGCTGCTGGGCGTCTGGATGCTCGCGCTGACCATCCGGCGCTGGTGGCGCGGCTACCGCAGCGCGCCCGGCGCGGTCGGCAAGACCTTGATCGTCACGCTGGTGTGCTGGCTGGGGCCGCTGATCGAGGTGGTCACCTACTCGCCCAACAACGTCGGCGAGATCCTGGCGCTGACCACGGCCGAGAAGACCGAGGACACCCCGAGGGGCGAGGCCTGGGTCCACCTCACCCAGATGATGTTCCCGTGGACGCGCCAGTGGCGTGACGTGGGCGAGGTCACCTGGCCCGCCGTCGTGCTGCTGGCGCTCGGCGTCCTCGCCGTCGCGTGGCGGGCCCGCGACCGCCGCCACCGGCGCCGGATCGACCCGAACATCGACGCCGCGACCAGCGCGGTCGTCGTGGGACTCTTCGCCCTCGCCGCGTGCTTCTGGGCCGGGACGCGCACCGGCGGCGACCTGCGCATCGGCTACCTCGACTTCACGATGGCCGGGCCGGTCTTCTTCACCGCCGCGGTCGCCCTGTGGGCCTTCCACCGGGCCCGGCTGACGCTGGAGCAGCGCGGCGAGACCCCCGAGCGGCTGCGCAGCCTGGGCCGCTACGCCACGGTGGCGGCGCTGCTCCTGCCGGTCGTGGGGGCGACCGCGGGCTGGGCGTCGGTGCGCACGTTCGTCGAGTCGGGCAACGAGGTCAACACGAAGCAGGCGCGGCTCGTGCTCGACGACCTCGTGCCCATCCTGCAGAAGTGGCCGTACGCCGATCTGCCCGTCGAGGTCGAGGGTGTCGGGTTCACCGCCTGGGGCAGTGTCGGACCGGCGGTCTCGCACCAGCTGATCGTCGAGGGACGCTCGGTCTACTACGAGTCCTGGTGGCCCAAGTCCGCCGACGACGACCACCGCCGGCCGCGCGACATCGACGGCCGGCGGGTCGTGGTGCGACTCGAGGAGCGCGCGGGCGACACCGGCTGGGCCGATCCGCAGGAGCCGGCCGACGAGACGTTCACCTACCCGCTGCTGACGGACGAGGGCGACGGCGAGATCCGCGTCCTGGTGTCCATCCGCGACGAGTGAGCCCGGCCGGTCGGCTCAGAGCTGCTCGCGCCAGCGGCTCGTGATCGGCACGCGCCGGTCACGGCCGAAGTTGCGCTTGCTGATCTTCGGGCCCGGCGGGTACTGACGACGCTTGTACTCGGCCCGGTCGACCAGGGTGACGACCTTCTCGACGATCTCGGCGTCGAAGCCCTCGGCGACGACCTCGGCCGAGCTGAGATCACGCTCGACGTAGGCGTCGAGGATGCCGTCCAGCACGGGGTAGGGCGGCAGGCTGTCGGAGTCGCGCTGGCCGGGACGCAGCTCGGCCGAGGGCTCCTTCGAGATCGTGTTCGGCGGGATCGGGGGCGTCTGGCCCTGGGACTCGGCCCACGCGTTGCGCCACTTCGCCAGCTCCCACACGATCGTCTTGGGCACGTCCTTGATCGGCGCGTACCCGCCGACCGCGTCGCCGTAGATCGTCGAGTAGCCGGTGGCCAGCTCGGACTTGTTGCCGCACGCCAGCACCAGGTGGTTCTCGGCGTTCGACAGCCCCATCCAGATCACGGCGCGGATGCGGGCCTGCAGGTTCTCCTCGGCGATGCCCTCGAGGTGCAACGCCTCCTGGTAGGCGTCGAAGATCGGCGCGATCGGGATCGTGCGCAGGTCCAGGCCCGTGCGCTCGGCCTGGTCCGCGGCGTCGGAGCGCGAGTGATCGGTGGACCACTTGCTCGGGTTGGAGACGCCGAAGACACGGTCCGGTCCGAGGGCGTCGCAGGCGATGGCCGCGACGAGCGTGGAGTCGATGCCGCCGGACATGCCGAACAGGACCGAGCGGAAGCCGTTCTTCTCGACGTAGTCCCGCAGGCCCAGGACGATCGCCTGCCAGCGCTCGCCGAGGTCGTCCCACCGCTCGGCCACCGAGGGCTCGACCGGCTCGTACGCCGGCAGCGGCTCGCTGCTGATGATCGTGCGCTCGACCAGCAGCCCTTCGAAGCGGGTGCCCGGCGCGGGCATGGGGGCGGTGGCCCCGGGCAGGTCGAGGTCGACGACCAGCAGCTCGGTCTGGAACTGCGCGGCACGCGCGACCAGCTGTCCCTGCGGGTCGACCACCAGGGAGTCGCCGTCGAAGACCAGCTCGTCCTGTCCTCCGACCAGGTTGGCGTAGGCCAGGGCGCACTCGCCCTCGATGGCACGCCGGGCGCACAGCTCGAGGCGCTCGTCGTCCTTGGCGGCCTCGTACGGCGAGCCGTTCAGCACGACCAGCAGGCCGGCCTCGGCGGCCTTCGCTGCCTTGGAGGGGCCCTCCTGCCAGATGTCCTCGCAGATCGCGACCGCGACGTCGACGCCGTGCACCTGCACGATCTGCAGTCGCTCGCCGGGCACGAAGTGGCGGAACTCGTCGAACACGCCGTAGTTGGGCAGGTGGTGCTTGTCGTAGCGCGCGACGACCGCGCCGTCGTGGATGATCGAGGCCGCGTTGACCGGCGCGTTCTTCGGGACGCCGAGGCGGTCGGGGATGTCGCGGGCGCGGTCGAGGTGCCCGACGATCACGACGAGGTCCTGCAGACCCTCCTGGGCCAGCTGCTCGCTCAGGGAGGCGACGGCGCCCTGCGAGCGGTCGATGAAGGACCGGCGGTAGGCGAGGTCCTCGATCGGATAGCCGGTCAGCGCCATCTCCGGCGTGACGAGCACGTGCGCCCCGGCGGCATGCGCTTCACGCGCCTGCTGCAGGACGAGCTCGAGGTTGCCGTCGACGTCTCCGACGACGGGGTTGACCTGGGCGAGAGCGAGACGAAGTTGAGGCACGGGACCCAGCGTAGGAACTTCCGCACCGGTTCGCCGCGCGGGTGACGGAGTCGATGGTGGGGCGGACGCCAAACCTGCGGTCGGTCGGACCGGGCGCGGCCCTACACTGACCGCATGAGTAAGCAGGAGGACTTCGTCCTACGCGCGATCGAGGAGCGGGACGTCCGCTTCGTCCGGCTGTGGTTCACCGACGTGCTCGGCTCGTTGAAGTCGGTGGCCATCGCCCCGACCGAGCTCGAGGGCGCGTTCGAGGAGGGCATCGGCTTCGACGGCTCGGCCATCGAGGGCTTCGCCCGGGTGCACGAGGCCGACATGCTGGCCAAGCCCGACCCGACGTCGTTCCAGATCCTGCCGTGGCGCGGCGAGACCCCGGCGACCGCGCGGATGTTCTGCGACATCGCGATGCCCGACGGCAGCCCCTCGTACGCCGATCCCCGCTACGTGCTCAAGCGCGCGCTGGCCAAGGCGTCGGACGCGGGCTTCACCTTCTACACGCACCCCGAGATCGAGTTCTTCGTCTTCAAGAACAAGCCCGATCCCGGCACGCGGCCGGTCGCGGTCGACGACAGCGGCTACTTCGACCACACGGCGCAGGGCGCGAGCCAGGACTTCCGCCGCGAGGTCATCTCGATGCTCGAGGCGATGGGGATCTCGGTCGAGTTCAGCCACCACGAGGGCGGCCCCGGCCAGCAGGAGATCGACCTGCGGTACGCCGACGCGCTGTCGATGGCCGACAACATCATGACGTTCCGCACGATCGTGCGTGAGGTTGCGCTGAGCCAGGGCAAGTGGGCGTCGTTCATGCCCAAGCCGTTCACCGACCACCCCGGATCGGGCATGCACACGCATGTCTCGCTGTTCGAGGGCGACGAGAACGTCTTCTACGAGGCCGGCGCCAAGTACCAGCTCAGCAAGACCGGCCGTGCGTTCATCGCGGGCATCCTGCACCACACGCCCGAGATCACCGCCGTGACGAACCAGTGGGTCAACTCCTACAAGCGTCTGGCGTGGGGCGGCGAGGCGCCGAACTACGTGTGCTGGGGCCACAACAACCGCTCCGCGCTCGTGCGGGTGCCGATGTACAAGCCGCACAAGTCCGGCTCGGCCCGCGTGGAGCTGCGCGCGCCCGACTCGGCCTGCAACCCCTACCTGGCCTACGCGCTGATCCTGGCCGCGGGCCTCAAGGGCATCGAGAACGACTACCCGCTGCCGCCCGAGGCCGAGGACGACGTGTGGTCGCTGAGCGAGAACGAGCGCCGCGCGATGGGCATCTCGCCGTTGCCGCGCAACCTCGACGAGGCGATCCGCACGATGGAGACCAGCGAGCTGGTCGCCGAGACGCTCGGTGAGCACGTGTTCGACTTCTTCCTGCGCAACAAGCGAGCCGAGTGGCAGGACTACCGCTCGCAGGTGACGCAGTTCGAGATCGACCGTCTCATGCCGGTCCTCTAGGCGCCGCCGTGTCCCGATCCCGGTTCGCCGACCCCGAGACCGCCAGCGCCAACCTCGCCCGACTGGGGGCGGTGTCCGCGGAGTTCGTCGAGCAGATCTCGGCCGTCGCCGACCCCGACACCGCGCTGACGTCCCTCGTGGCGCTGGCCGAGACGGACGACGGCCGCAGCGTGATCGAGGCGCTGGACGGCGACCCGGTCCTGCGCCAGCGGGCCATGGTGGTGCTGGGCACGAGTCGCGCCATCGGCGACTTCTGGCGGCGGCACCCGCAGTACGTGATGGACCTCGTCGGCGAGAACCTGCTCGAGCGTCCGGCCACCGAGCCGGAGTACCGCGACTGGCTCACCGACGCGACCGACCCGGACGCGCTGCGGGTGCGGTACCACCGCGAGCTCGCGGCCATCGCCGCGCGCGACCTCAACGCGCACACGACGTTCGCCCAGTCGTCGGCCGAGCTGTCCGACCTCGCCGTCGCGACGCTCGAGGCGGCCCTGCGGATCGCGGTGGCCAACGAGCCCGAGGCCGACCTGGTGCGGCTCGCGGTCATCGCCCTGGGCAAGACCGGCGGTCACGAGCTGAACTACGTCAGCGACGTGGACGTCATCTTCGTCCACGAGCCGGCCGAGGGCGCCGACGACCACCGCGCCTCCGCGGTGGCCGCACGCCTGGCCTCGGCGATCATCCGGATCTGCGGCGAGCACACGGCCGAGGGCACCATCTGGGAGGTCGACCCGAACCTGCGGCCCGAGGGCAAGCAGGGACCGCTGTCGCGCACCCTGGCCAGTCACATCGCCTACTACGACAGGTGGGCGGTCACCTGGGAGTTCCAGGCTCTGCTCAAGACCCGGTACGCCGCGGGCGACCGCGAGCTGGCCGACCAGTACCTGGCGGCACTGCAGCCCTTGGTGTGGAAGGCCGCCGAGCGGGCGGACTTCGTGCCCGAGGTGCGTCGGATGCGCCGGCGCGTCATCGAGAACATCCCGGCCGCCCATCGCGACCGTCAGCTCAAGCTCGGCAGCGGCGGTCTGCGCGACGTCGAGTTCGCGGTCCAGCTGTTGCAGCTGGTCCACGGTCGCGTCGACGAGCAGATCCGCAGCCCCAACACGCTGGAGGCGCTCAGCGCGCTGACCGAGCGCGGGTACGTGGGCTGGCGCGACGGCTCGGCGCTGGAGGAGTCGTACGAGTTCCTGCGTGCGCTCGAGCACCGGTTGCAGCTCTTCCGGCTGCGGCGCACGCACCTCGTGCCCGAGGACCCCGACGACCTGCGCCGCATCGGCCGCAGCATGGGCTTCGCCACGAACCCGGCCGACAACCTGGTCAAGGAGTGGCAGGCGCACCGGCGGATCGTCAGCCGTCTGCACGAGAAGATCTTCTACCGCCCGCTGCTCGAGGCGGTCGCCTCGCTGCCCGAGGACCGGCTGCGGCTGAGCACGCAGGCCGCGGAGGACCGGCTCGCCGCCCTCGGCTTCAGCGATCCCCGCGGCGCCATGGCACACATCAGCGCCCTGTCCTCGGGGGTCACGCGCCGCGCGGTGATCCAGCGCTCGCTGCTCCCGGCGATGCTCAGCTGGTTCGCCGAGTCGCCGCAGCCCGACGCGGCGCTGCTGGCGTTCCGGCAGATCTCCGAGGAGCTCGGCGACTCGCCCTGGTACCTGCGCAAGCTGCGCGATGAGGGCACCGGCGCCCAGCAGTTCGCCCAGATGCTGTCCTCCAGCACCTATGTCACCGACCTCATCCGCCGGGCGCCCGACGCCGTGGCGCTGCTCGGTGACGACGAGGCACTGGTCCCGCGCGAGCTGGAACGTCTCGACACCGAGATGACGCTGGCGGCCAGGCGACACCCGATCCCCGACGGCGCGGTGCGCGCGATCCGGCGCATCCGGCGCCGCGAGCTGTGCCGCGTGGCGATGTCCGACGTGCTGGGCCGGCTGGACATCACCGAGGTCGGCGAGGCACTGACCTCGATCAACACCGCCACGATCGCCGCCACTCTGCGCACGGCGGAGCTGGCGTGGTCCATCGATCACGACCGGCCGGTGCCGACGCGCAACGCGATCATCCTCATGGGGCGGCTCGGCGGCCACGAGGCGGGCTACGGCTCCGACGCGGACGTCATGTTCGTGCACGACCCGATCGCGGGCGCCGATGTCGACGAGGCCAAGGCGTGCGCCCTGTGGGTTGCGCAGCTGATTCGCAAGATGCTCGGCGCGGCCGGTGCCGACCCCGCGCTCGAGATCGACGCCGGACTGCGGCCCGAGGGCAAGAACGGACCCCTCGTGCGGACCTTCGACGCCTACGCGGCCTACTACGCGAAGTGGTCCGACACGTGGGAGGCCCAGGCCCTGCTGCGTGCCGAGGCCGCCATCGGCGACCCCGAGCTGTGCGAGCGGTTCACGGCCCTGATCGATCCGCTGCGCTATCCCGAGGACGGCCTGTCGACGACCCAGGAGCGTGAGATCCGGCGCATCAAGGCCCGGGTCGACTCCGAGCGACTGCCGCGCGGCGCCAACCCGAACACCCACCTGAAGCTGGGCCGTGGCGGCCTGGCGGACGTCGAGTGGACGATCCAGCTGTTGCAGATGCAGCACGCCCATCGCGTGCCGGAGCTGCGCACGACCCGCACGCTGGCCGCGCTCGAGGCAGCGGCCGAGGCCGGCCTGCTGTCCACCGAGGACGCGCAGGCGCTCATCGAGTCGTGGCGCCTCGTCGCGCGGATCCGCAACGGCGTGGTCCTGTGGCGCGCCAAGCCCGCCGAGTCGATGGTCGAGACCGCCATGGACCGTGCCGGCCTGGCCCACCTGCTGGGCATCGGTCAGGACCACACCGAGGAGATGGTCAACGACTACATGCGCATCACGCGGCGGGCGCGCCAGGTCGTCGAGCGGGTCTTCTACGAGTGAGGGGCCGGAGCCAGGGGGAGCGGCCGCGGCGGCGCTAGCCTGAATCCATGCACTTCCGGTTGCTTCCCCTGCTCCTGACCGTGGGCCTGCTCTCGGCCGTCCCCGTGGCGGCGTCCGCCGGGGCCAACCTCGCCGCGCCGAGCGCCGCGCCGACGTCGGCCCCCGCGCCGCAGCGCATCGTGATGACGCAGCGGCCGCAGGTGAAGGGCACGGCCCGCTTCGGCCGCACGCTGAAGCGGACGGTGGGGCGCTACTCGGTGGGAGGGCTGCGGTTCCGCACCCAGTGGCTGCGCGATGGCAAGGCGATCAAGGGCGCCACCCGCGCCTCCTACAAGCCCCGCGTCCGCGACGTCGGGCACACGATCGCGGTCCGGGTGACGGTGAGCCGTCCCGGGTACACCACCATCGCGCCGCGGTCGCCGCGCAGGACGGTCAAGCACGTGCGCGACGTGCGCAAGACCGTGAAGTACTCGGTCAAGACGAACGGCACGATGACCACGAGCGTCCCGGCCTTCCGGCGTCAGGTCCAGCAGATCCTGGACGACCCCCGGGGCTGGCGAGCGGCCGGCATCGCGTTCAAGCGGGTCACGTCGGGCGGCTCGATGACGATCGTGCTCTCGCAGGCCTCGCGGGTGCCCACGTACTCCAGCGGATGCTCGTCGACGTGGAGCTGCCGGGTCGGCCGCCACGTCATCATCAACCAGGAGCGCTGGAAGCACGCCTCGCCGGCCTGGAACAAGTCCAAGAGCACCACGCTGCTGGGCTACCGGCACATGGTCGTGAACCACGAGGTCGGTCACTGGCTCGGCTGGAATCACGCGTCGTGTGGTGGCAAGGGCAAGAAGGCGCCCGTGATGATGCAGCAGTCGAAGGGCCGGAACGGATGCACGTTCAACCCATGGCCGAAGCCCTCCGAACGCAACGTGCCCCGGTACCGCTAGGGCACCGGGGCACGCACGCGCGTGGACGAGATCAGCTCATGATGGAGGCGCAGGTCTTGTTGCTCTCGAACGCCTTCTTCAGCTCGGCGTTGGTCGCGCTGAGCTCGGCCAGCGGGCCCTGGTAGCTCGAGGACTCCGCCAGGGACGCGCCGACCTGGGTCAGGGTGGTCTGCATCTGCTCGGAGTTCTTCGGATCGGCCTTCTTCAGGCGCTTGATGACGCCCTGGAGGGTCCGTGAGCCGTCCGAGACCGACTTCTTGGCCTTCTCGTAGGCGGCGGCGTCGACCTCGGGGGGAGCGCCGGCCTCGTCGAGAACCTTGGCCTGGGCATCAAGGCGGTCGCGGAGGGTGCGCAGGAATTGGACGATCTCCTGCTTGGACTCGGCGGCGGTGGTGGCCGCTTCGGTGTCAGGCGGCGAGATGGCGGCGGTCGTCGGCTCCAACGCCTCGCACAACGACTGGGCCCACTTGTCCTGGGGCGTCGCCTGGGCCTTCGGGTCCTCGTCGGAGCTGCCCGTGCACCCACTGAGTGCCAGACCGAGTGCCGCCAGGGCCAAGGTGGCCCGGGTCGTCCTGTTCATGGTGTGCCTTTCGGTGTGTTCGGAACTGAGGAAGGGCCCCGCCGCAACAGCGGCGGGACCCTCCCCGGTATTCAGTTGGTGATGATCAGACTGCTCAAGGAGCGAGCGTGGCGCTGATCTTGTTGCCGCTGCCCGACGCGAAGACCGACAGGACCGGCGTCAGCAGACCGCAGCCCTGGAGCTTCGCGATCGAGTACGTACCGGTCACCGAGCCACCCCTGAGGGGATCGAAGCGGCCGGTCGACGACAGCGGGATGTCGGACGGCGACGACGTCTTGCACTGCGCGCCGCCACCGATCTTCAGACCGAACGACTTGACCGTCGGGATGAAGATGTCGACCTTCGAGTTGGCCGTCAGCTGACCGTTGCTCAGGTTGATGGCACCCGTGGTCTTGCCGACCGACTTGAAGGTGAGATCCGCGTCGACGGGCAGGAAGCCCAGGGCCTTCAGCTTGGCCGTGGTCTTGTTCAGCGTCAGGTCGGCGACGAACTTGCCGCTGGCCAGATCGAAGTCAGCCGCGATCTTGCCCGTGAGCGGGGCGGTGCCGTTGCCGGCCTTGATCGTGGTGCTGCCCTTCAGGTTGAACGTGACCTTGACCGGCTCAGCAGTCGGCTGCGTGGTCGGCTGCGTGGTCGGCTCGGTGGTCGGCTCGGTGGTCGGCTCGGTGGTCGGCTCCGTGGTCGGCTCGGTGGTCGGCTCGGTGGTCGGCTCGGTGGTCGGCTCCGTCGTCGGCTCGGTGGTCGGCTCGGTGGTCGGCTCGGTGGTCGGCTCGGTGGTCGGCTCGGTGGTCGGCTCGGTGGTCGGCTCGGTGGTCGGCTCGGTGGTCGGCTCGGTGGTCGGCTCGGTGGTCGGCTCGGTGGTCGGCTCCGTGGTCGGCTCCGTGGTCGGCTCGGTGGTCGGCTCGGTGGTCGGCTCGGTGGTCGGCTCCGTGGTCGGCTCCGTGGTCGGCTCGGTGGTCGGCTCCTCGGTCGGCGTGACGGCGATCGAGCCGAGGGTCAGGTCGGCAGGACCGGTGCACCGCAGCGTCGAGTCGACCGGGCCATCGGGGGTGGTGATGGTGGCCGTGATGGAGAACGCCGCCGGCATGCCGACGACGACCGTTCCGACCGCGTTGTCCGGGGTCGTGATCGCCGGCACGGTGCCGGACGCCGGGATGATCCACGGCTCGTTCACGACCTGCGGGATCGCCGTGTCGGGCGCGCCGAGGTTCGGGATCGCGATGGTCTGGGTCTCACCAGCGGTGGTGATGGTGACCGCGGAGTCGGTGGACGTACCCGAGGCCGACGTGCCACCGAGGAGACCTGCCGTGGAGCTGCGCAGCAACTCAGGCAGCGTCAGGGTGATGGTCACCGGAGTCGGGGGAATCACCTCGCCGGGCGAGACGGCGTCGGGAACGGACGTCTCGGCCAGGACGTTGATGACGTGCGTGCCGAGGCCCAGGCCGCCGGCCCGCACCACACACGTGTAGTCAAAGTTCTCCTCGAGGTCCGCGGCATTGGCGCCCGCGGCTCCGATCACTGTGAGGGTTCCTGCGCTGAGGGCTGCAACTGCCCCTGTCGCCAGGACCCTTCCGGTTGTTGTCATCTTCTTCACAGGGTGTCCTTCTATGGGAGTTGGGCCGACTCCGCTGAGGGCGCGAGAGGTGCTCTCGGGAGAGTTGGCTGTGACAGACACCACACAACTTAGGGTGCAGGTTACGAAAGTGCAACCGTCTGTTACAAGTCAGTGTTCACTCCGGACGCGGCCGCCCCGGACCCCGCGCAAACCGCGGCGAACCCGGTCCCGAACACGGCGAAACGCGCCGAGTCCGCAGGGGACTCGACGCGTTTCGCGGGTGCTGTGTGGAACCGGGCGCGCGGCCCGGATCGTGGGACTCAGGCGGCCTGGTGGGCCTTCATCGCCTCACGCTTGGCCCGGCGCAGGGCCTTCGACTCCGGCGAGCGGCCGACCTTGTACGGGTCGGACGGCTTCTTGGAGTACGCGCCCAGCTGGCGGACGACACTGCCCAACTGCTTGGAGAGGCGGCCGGTGTTGTAGCGCAGTCCGTACTTCTCGACCAGACGCTGCACGTCGTGGCTCACCTCGTCGTACCGGCGAGCGGGGATGTCCGGGAACAGGTGGTGCTCGATCTGGTAGCTGAGGTTGCCGGTCAGCACGTG
The DNA here is from genome assembly GCF_024508295.1 of Aeromicrobium duanguangcaii. Lineage (NCBI taxonomy): Bacteria > Bacillati > Actinomycetota > Actinomycetes > Propionibacteriales > Nocardioidaceae > Aeromicrobium > Aeromicrobium duanguangcaii. The sequence continues at coordinate 1,071,767 of NZ_CP101990.1, forward strand.
GAACGGCTTCGAGCCGGAGATGTTGGCCGACCCGAGCAGCTGGCGCAGGTACCACTGGCCGCGGGTCTCGTTCTGGGCGTCCTCCTCCTGGAAGGTCTCGGCGCCGGCCGGGAAGTGGCCGCAGAAGATGACCAGGAAGGTCCAGACGTTGCGGGCGAGGTTCGCGACGAGGTTCGCGCCGATGACCGCGACGGGTGCCCACCAGCCGACGAAGGGGATGGCGGCGCAGGCGATCAGCGGGTAGGCGACGTAGTCCTTGAACACCTGGCGACGGACCTTCGCGTAGGCGCGCTTCTTGCGGGCGACGAACTCCTCCTTGCTCATCTTGCCGCCGAGGTACTCGTCGAGCTCGATGCCGTGGTACATCACGCCCCACTGGAAGAACAGCATCAGCGTGAACGCCAGGGGCAGGTTGAACCGGTGGTTGGGGTACCACGGCTGGTCCTTGTCGATCCGCAACAGGCCGTAGCCGATGTCACGGTCCATGCCGTGCACGTTCGTGTACGTGTGGTGGATGTAGTTGTGGCCGTGCTTCCAGTCCTGCGACGGCGCGACGTTGTCCCACTCGTAGCGCAGGCCGTTGATCATCGGGTCGTTCATCCAGTCGTACTGACCGTGCATGACGTTGTGGCCGATCTCCATGTTCTCGATGATCTTCGAGAGGGAGAGGCAGATGACGCCGGCGATGAACGCGGGCGGGAAGATCGGCAGGAAGATGCCGATGCGGCCGAACACCTCGAGCCACTTCTGCAGGCGCATGACGCGGCGGATGTAGTCGGCGTCCTCCTGGCCCAGGTCGTCGAGCACGCGCTGGCGGACGGTGTCGAGCTCGCGCCCGAACTCCTCCAGCTGCTCGTACGTCATGAAGTCCAGGCCGACGGTCGACTTGCGGTTCGGGTCGTAGGCGTCGACGAGCGGCACGGGTGCCTGGTTGTGCTCCGAGGCGCTCAACCGCTCGATGGGGGCGTGCTTCCTTCGCTTCAACAGGGGCATCTGTTCTCTCCTCACAGATCGACCGCGACGTCGCCCACGGGGACGTTGACGCAGACCTTGATGGTTTCGTCGGTGTCGGCACAGACCTCACCGCTGATGACGTGACGCACGGCGCCATGGAGCTTCTTGACCGCGCAGGTGTTGCACACACCCATGCGGCATCCGTAGACGGGGGACAGCCCGGCGGCCTCGGCCTGCTCGAGGATCGTGGTGCCGGAGTTGGGGGCGGCGACGCCGCTGGCCTCGAACGTGACGCTGCCGGTCGCGTCCGCGGCGTTCAGGTCGACCGAGGGGACCTTGAAGTACTCGGCCGTCAGCTGGTCCTTCGCGCCGAGCTCCTCGTAGAGCTCGTGGACCGAGGCGATCAGCCCGGCGGGTCCGCAGACCCACGTCGGCGTGGTCGTCGCGTCGATGTCCAGACGGCGCAGGTGGTCGAGGGTGATGCGTCCGACCAGCTCGGCGCCCGGCTCGGGCTCGCGGGTGTAGACGCGCACCATGTCGACGAACGGCAGCTCGCCCAGGGCGTCCAGCTCGGTGGAGAACATCTCGTCCTCGCGGGAGCGGGCGTAGTGCAGGAAGGTGACGTGGCCGCGGTGGCCGCGATCGGCCAGCGTGCGCAGCATGCTCATGACCGGGGTGATGCCCGAGCCGCCGCTGATCAGCAGCATGTCCTCGGGGACCTGCTTCGGGAGCACGAAGTCACCGGAGGCGGGGGAGAGGTAGACGATCGTGCCGGGCTTGAGGTGGCCGGCGTGCAGGAACTGCGAGACGTAGCCGTCGGGGTGGGCCTTGACCGAGACGCTGAACAGCCCGTCCTTGCGCTCTGCGGAACTCGACACGCTGAACACGCGCACGCGGCGGGTGCCCTCGACCTCGACGCCGAACTCGACGTGCTGGCCCGGGACGAATCCGGACCAGGCGCCGTTGGGCCGCATCAGGACGGTGCTGGCGGAACCGGTCTCACGGATGACGTCGACGACGCGACCCCGCACGGCCTGGACCGTGAGCATGGGGTGGACGAGGGTCAGGTACTCGTCGGGATGGTGCGGGGACGTGACCTTGGCGACGGCCGGGGAGGCCAGGGCCCTGCGGATCAGTCCCATGGAGCTCCTGTCGGATGGTGCCGTGTTGACTGATCGGAATCAGTGAACGTCTGTTCACCCAAGGATGTCAGGTCCGGCCCGCAACGGTCAACAGGACATGCCGTGTCGTGGAACACGTGTTCACTGAACCCTTCGGCGGTGCCACGGCCTAGGCTGGGGCGGTGTCAGAAGCCGGTAGTGCGCGTCAGCAGCAGAAGGAGCGCACCCGTGCGGCTCTCCTCAACGCCGCGCTGGAGTTGAGCAGTGAGCAGGGATTCGCCCAGACCAGCCTGCGCCAGGTGGCGAAGCGCGCGGGCGTCGTCCCTGCGGCGTTCTACCGGCACTTCGCGTCGATGGACGAGCTGGGGCTGGCGCTGGTCGAGCGGTGCTTCGGCACGCTGCGCACCATGATCCGCGACGCCTCGCGCGACCCCCAGGTGTTCCTGCAGATCATCGACGCGGCCGCCGAGATCCTGGTCGAGGCGGTCAAGCAGAACAAGGCCGACTTCGCCTTCGTGGCGCGCGAGCGCGTCGGCGGGTCCGAGGTCGTGCGACGCGCGATCAGCCACGAGCTGGACCTGTTCGTCTCGGAGTTGGCCGTCGTGCTGGCGCGACTGCCCCACATCGAGACCTGGAGCGCCGACGACGTGCAGATGGTGTCGCGGCTGTTCGTGCGCAACATGGTGGCGAACGCCGAGGAGGTCGTCGAGATGCCCGAGGGTCGGCCTGACCTCGAGGAGCGCATCCGCGAGGGCGCCCGCCGCCAGATGCGGCTCATCGTGCTGGGCTTCAAGGACTGGCGCAGCTGAGACCCCGCCGGGGGATCACCAAGGGTTGGACAGAATGGAACCCATGACGAGCAGTGACACGTCCGACCCGGTCGACCTGGGCATCCTGCGCGAGCTGGCCGGGACGCCCCACGGGCCGGTCGAGTGGCGCCAGCGGATGCGCGAGACGCAGCGGCAGATGTCGGCGTTCCTGATGGAGTACAAGTTCGCCCTCGACGAGGTCGAGACCAAGATCTCGATCCTGCGCGAGGAGTTCGAGCTCGCCCACGAGTACAGCCCGATCGAGCACGTGAAGTCGCGCCTGAAGACCGTTGAGAGCCTGGTCGCCAAGGTCGACCGCATCGACTGCCCGCGCGACCTGCCCACGATCCGCGAGCGGATCCGCGACATCGCCGGCATCCGGGTCTCCTGTGCCTTCGTCGAGGACACCTACCGCTTCGCCACGATGCTCTCGCAGCAGCAGGACCTCACGGTCCTGGAGACGAAGGACTACATCGCCAACCCGAAGCCGAACGGCTACCGGAGCCTGCACCTGATCGTCTCGCTGCCGGTCTTCCTGTCCGACCGCACGGTGCACGTGCCGGTCGAGGTCCAGATCCGCACGATCGCGATGGACTTCTGGGCCAGCGTCGAGCACCGGATCTACTACAAGTACCGCAACGAGGTGCCCGAGCACCTGGGCGGGAAGCTGGCCCGGGTCGCCAGCACCGCGGCCGATCTCGACGCCCAGATGGGCCGCCTGCGCGAGGAGATCCGCTCGCTGTCCTGATGTGGCATCGGTTACAGTCAGGGCTAAGCAAGCGCTTAGTCAGGAGACTTCCATGTCCGTGGTGCTGTCCCGTCGAGACGTCGACTTCCTGTTGTTCGAGTGGCTGGACGCGGCCGGTCTGACCGAGCGTGAGCGGTACGCCGAGCACTCCCGCGAGACGTTCGACGCGGTCCTCGACCTCGCCGAGACGATCGCGACCGAGCGGTTCGCGCCCATCAATCGGCTGCTGGACACCCACGAGCCGTTCGTGGGGGAGGACGGCAAGGTCGTCCTGCCGGCCGAGCTCTCCGAGACGCTGCGCGTCTACGCGCGGTCGGGCCTGCCGGCCGCGACGTTCGACGCCGAGGTCGGTGGGATGCAGCTGCCGTTCACCGTCGGCCAGGGCGCGTTCGCGTTCCTGCAGGCCGCCAGTGCGGCCGCCGCGTCGTACCCGTTCCTGTCGACGGGCAACGCCAACCTGCTCGTCCACCACGGCTCGACGGACCAGGTCGAGCGCTACGCGCTCCCGGTGATCGAGGGTCGCTGGTACGGCACGATGGCCCTCTCGGAGCCCCAGGCCGGATCCTCCCTCGGCGACATCACGACCCGGGCGGTGCGCCAGCCCGACGGCACGTACCGGCTGTTCGGCACCAAGATGTGGATCTCCGGCGGCGACCACGAGCTGAGCGAGAACATCGTGCACCTGGTCCTGGCGAAGGTCGAGGGAGCTCCGCCGGGCGTCAAGGGGATCTCGCTGTTCATCGTGCCCAAGTACCTGGTCGAGGCGGACGGCTCGCTCGGTGAGCGCAACGACGTCGCCCTGGTCGGCCTCAACCACAAGATGGGCTGGCGCGGGACGACCAACACGCTGCTCAACTTCGGCGAGGGTCTCGCGACGCCGGGCGGCGTGGCCGGCGCGGTCGGCGACATCGTCGGCGAGGAGGGCCACGGACTGGCCCAGATGTTCCACATGATGAACGAGGCGCGGATCTCGGTGGGCATGGGCGCGGTGGCCCTGGGCTACACCGGCTACCTCCACTCGCTCGAGTACGCGAAGCAGCGCACGCAGGGCCGCGTGGCCGGCGCCAAGGACCCCGCCCAGCCGCAGGTGCCGCTGACCGAGCACGCCGACGTGCGCCGGATGCTGCTGGCCCAGAAGTCGTACGTCGAGGGCGGGCTCGGCCTGCTCCTGTACTGCGCGCGGCTCATCGACGAGGAGGTCAGCGGCCCGGACGCCGCGGCACGTGAGCGCGCCCGTGAGCTGCTCGAGGTGCTCACGCCGATCGCCAAGTCATGGCCCTCGCAGTGGTGCCTCGCGGCGAACGACCTCGCGATCCAGGTGCACGGCGGCTACGGCTACACCCGTGACTACGCGGTCGAGCAGTTCTACCGCGACAACCGGCTGAACCCGATCCACGAGGGCACGCACGGCATCCAGAGCCTCGACCTGCTCGGACGCAAGGTCGTCGCGGGCGGCGGCGCCGCCCTGGGCGCGCTCGTCGCCACGATCAAGGCGACGACGGCGCGGGCGGCCGGCGGCGACGAGACGGTCGCGGCCTACGCGGCGCAGCTGGACGCGCGAGTGGACCGGCTGGTCGAGGTGACCGGCGCGCTGTGGGCCGGTGGCGACCCTGCGGTGGCACTGGCGAACTCGGCGGTCTACCTGGAGGCCGCCGGGCACGTCGTCGTGGCCTGGATCTGGCTCGAGCAACTGCTCGCCGTCGGTGACCGCGCGGACGCATTCTACGACGGCAAGCGGGCGGCGGCCCGGTACTTCTTCGCCTTCGAGCTGCCGAGGGTCGACGCCCAGTTCGACCTGCTGGCCTCGCTGGACCGCACCGTGCTGGACCTGGATCCCGCGGTCCTCTGACCGACCGATGCCGGTCCGTCAGCCGGTGGCGGGCGGTTCGATGCCGAGCGCCGCGGCTCGGCTGAGCCCGCCGATCGTGATCGCCGTCAGGGCGGCGACCGTGGTGTCCATGTCGACCTCGGCGCCGCGGAAGTGGGAGTCCATCGCGACGCCCCAGCACATGCCGACGCACATCGGCGTGGTCAGCTTCGGGTCCAGGGCCTGGGACCACACGGTGTCGGCAGAGGCGGAGTGAGCGGCGATCTGGTCCATGTAGGGCGCGATCCGCCGCTGGTAGAAGTCCTGGCCGGCGGCACGGTCGCTGAACAGGACGACGTGGAAGACCTCGAGGTACTCGATCAGGACGCCCAACAGCGCACGGTAGAACGCCTCGATCATGTCGGGCATGGTCGGGACGGGGCTGGTGAGCAACGGGGTGCGCATCAACTGAGCGAGTGGCTCGACGATCGCCTCCTCGAACAGCTGCTCCTTGGAGTCGAAGTAGCGATAGAGCAGGGCGACGTTGACGCCCGCGCGGTCCGCGATGTCGCTGACGCGCGCACTGCCCGGTCCCACCCGCAGGAACTCCTCGCGTGCTGCTTCGAGGAGCTGCCTGCGACGCTCTTCAGCGTGCAGTCGCGCCATGCTCGTGCCCCCCTTCTCCGTGCTCCGCCCCGGCCGGGGCGGGCCGCCCGGTCCCCGGCGCGTTGCGCTCGAGCAGCCCGTTCAGGGTCTCATGAGAGGGGCTTTCGGGCCCTGTGAACGAGCGTGATCATCCCCGGCCGGCACGGGCGCCCTCGACCTGCGCATCCGTCCACTCCAGGACCGGACCCCACAGTCGCTCGGACGAGGAGGGGCGGAAGAACCCCAGGTGGCCGACGGGTGCGTCGGGGGTCGTCGCGAGCTGCAGACGCTCGACCGGCGCTCCGGTGAGTCGCCGGGTGATCCGCTCGATGGCGGTCGGGGCGGCCCACGGGTCGTCGTCGATGCCGACGGCCAGGATCGGCAGGCGCAGCCGAGCCGCCCGGGTGACGGCGTCGAGCGACGGGTCGTCGAAGAAGTAGTCACGCTGCCGGGACCAGCGGCCCCACTGGAGCATGACCCCGGCCGGCATGTCCTCGCCGATGCCCAGGCGCCGCGCCGGCACGAAGCCGAGGGCGCGCGCGGTGAGCGGCCCGATGGCCGAGAGGATCGCGGCGACGCGCAGGCGCTCGGCCCGCTCGGGGATCAGCGCGGTGATGCCGGCGTGCGAGGCGATCGTGACGGCCGCGGTGAGGTGGTCGGCGCCCGCGCCGAGCGCGATCGCGTGGCCGCCGACGCTGTGACCGATCGCGAGCATCGGCAGCCCGGGGAAGGCGGCGTGCAGCCAGTCGCTCGCCGCCGGTGCGTCGAGGTCGATCCAGTCGGTCATCGTCACGTGCCGGTCGAGGCGCAGGGGAGTGGCCGCCGAGCGGCCCGTCCCCCGGTAGTCGTAGGTCAGCACCGCGTGACCTCGCTCGGCCAGCTGCTGGGCGAAGGCCCCGTAGATCTTCGTCGGCACGGCGGTGGCGGGATGCAGAACCACGGCCGCCCGCGGGTCGGCGGGGCGGCGCAGCTCGCCGACCAGCTCGCGCCCGTCGGCGCAGGTGATGGAGACGGTGGACGTGGGGATCATGCCGGAGGTTTCGTCAGGTGAGGGCTGGTCAGGATGCCGCGCACGGCGTGCTCGAGGGCATGCCGCGCGAGGGGATCGGTGGGGCGCGCCGGCTTCAGCAGCAGGACCCCGGGCAGGTCGACGACGCAGTGCCGGACGAGGTCCAGGGCCTCCGGGCTCGCGCCGCCGGTCAGGCGTGTGGCGAGCTCGTGGACCAGCGTGCGGACCTCGGTGCGCAGGTGGTGGAGCCGGCGACGATCGTCCTGGCTCAAGCGGTCGGTCGCGAGGGTGTGCGGGGTGACGGCCAGCAGCAGGCGCGCCCCCTGCTCGTCCCGGGTGGCGTAGTCGGCCGGGGCCAGGGCGGCGCAGGTCACGGCGTCGCGGGCGTCACCGCCGCGAGCGAGGACCTGCTCGGTCGCGTCGCGCTGGAAGCGCAGGAACTCCTCGGCCTGTCGGCTCCAGACCCGCACGAGGAGTCCGTCACGCGATCCGAAGGCGTGATAGATCGCCCCGTTCGACACGCCCGAGACGGCGGAGAGCTCGCGCGTGGTCACCCGACCGGGGCCGCCCTGGACCCACAGATCCCGGGCGTGATCGAGCAGCACGTCGAGGTCGTGCACGCGAGGTCGCGCCATGACGGCTCCTGGTTCGAGGCGATGGTGGAGGTACCATAACAGAGCGACCGCTCTGTTATCTGTCGCCGGCTCGCGGGACCTCGCCCCGGTGAGAATCCGACGGCTCCTAGACTCGAACGGTCACGTCGGGCCGCTCGGGTCCGACCTTCGAACGGCAAGGCAGGAACGATGTACGAGCACGGTGAGCGCCCCTGGTCCGTCCACTACGGCCCCGGCGTACCGACGCAGATCGACATCCCGGACGAACCCATCACCGCGGGCCTGGAGCGGGCGGCACAGAAGTGGCCGGACCGGATCGCGACGGACTTCCTGGGTGCCACGGCGACCTACGCGGAGACCGAGCGCGCCGTCCGCCGAGCCATGGTGGTGCTGCGCGATCTCGGTGTGAAGGCCGGCGACAAGGTGGCCCTGGTGTTGCCGAACAGCCCGAGCCACCTGGTCGCCTATCACGCGGTCCTGCGCCTGGGCGCGGTCGTCGTCGACCTGAACCCGACCTACACGCAGGCAGAGCTGACGCACCTGCTGGCCGACTGCGGGGCGGAGTACGCGCTGGTGTGGCACAAGGCCGTCGAGACGGTCCTGGCCGCACGCGGAGAGACCCGCGTCAAGGTGGTCAGCGTCGACATCAGCCGTGACCTGCCGACCTCGGCCCAGCTGCTGCTCAAGCTTCCCGTCAAGGCGGCGCGCGAGAAGCGCGACGCGCTCCGGGGCAGCGTCCCGTCGGACATCCTCGACTGGCACACCCTCGTGAAGAAGGCCCGCGGCGAGGTCGCGGCTGCCGAGGTGCACGCCGACGACCTCGCGCTGCTGCAGTACACCGGTGGCACCACCGGAACGCCGAAGGCCGCGATGCTGACCCATCGCAACCTCGTGGCCAACGTGGTCCACGGCCAGGCCTGGGCGCACTTCCGTGACGGCGAGGAGACGGTCTACGGCGTCCTGCCGTTCTTCCACGCGTTCGGCCTGACCTTCTGCCTCAACCTGCCCGGGTACATCGGCGCGACGCTCGTCATGTTCCCCAACTTCGATCCCGCGGCCGTGCTGGCCGCCTTCGACCGTCGCCCCGCGACCTTCATGGCCGGCGTCGCCCCGATGTTCGACCGGATCGCGATCGCCGCCGAGACGGCGAAGAACCCGCCGACCGCCGGCCTGCGCCAGGTGCGACTCGGCTTCGCCGGCGCCATGCCGATTCCGACGTCCACCGTCGAGCGGTGGGAGCGCCTGACCGGTGGCCTGCTGATCGAGGGCTACGGCATGACCGAGTGCGCGCCGATCGCCCTGGGCAACCCGTGCGCGCCCACGCGCCGCCCCGGCACCCTCGGTGTGCCGTTCCCGAACACCGACATGAAGATCGTCGACATCGACGACCACACCCACGAGGTGACGCCCGACGAGAACGGGCACCGTCGCGGTGAGCTGCTCGTGCGCGGTCCGCAGGTGTTCCTGGGCTACCTCAACCGACCCGAGGAGACCGCCCACCAGCTGCTCGAGGGCGGCTGGCTGCGTACCGGCGACGTCGTCGAGGTCGACGAGACCGGTTGGGTGACCCTGGTCGATCGCGTCAAGGAGATGATCATCGTCGGCGGGTTCAAGGTGTACCCCTCGACTGTCGAGGACCACCTGCGCCTCATGCCGGGCATCGCCGATGTGGCCGTGGTGGGAGTGCGCACGATTGCCGGTGACGACCAGGTCCTGGCGGCCTTCGTGCTCGAGGAGGGTGCCGACGCGCCGTCGCTCGACGAGGTCCGCGCCCACGGGGAGACCCGGCTCGCGCGCTATGCGCTGCCGCGCCGGGTGGAGATCCTCAAGGACCTGCCGCGTTCGCAGATCGGCAAGGTCATGCGCCGTCAGGTGCAGAAGCTCTTCTCGCACGACGACTGAGCGCGAGCGGGCAGGCGGCCCGCAGAGTGAACGACGACGGGTGGCCCGCATGATGCGGACCGCCCGTCGTCGTCGTGAGAGATGGGGTCAGGACTTGGCCGTGTCGTCCTGCTTCGGGGTGGCGGAGTCGCCGTCGGGCTGGCCGTCACCGTTGTAGTCGGGGGACTGCTGGGACCGGCCGTCGCGGTCATCCTGATCGGACCGGTCACGCTGGTCGCGGTTCCCGTCCTGGTCCTGCCCGCCGTCCTGGCCGGGTCCGCCGGGGAACCCGCCGCGGTCATCGTGCCCGGGTCCGCCGGGCATCCGGTCGCCGCCCTGCGGGCCGCCCTCACGATCGAACTCCTGCGAGATCTCGTGGCGTCCGCGCTCGGGTCCGTCGTCATCGCCGCCGCCGACGGCGTAGCCGGTGCCGAAGCCGAGTCCGGCCAGGATCACGCCTCCGGCCACGGCGGCCGCGATCGTGCCCTTGCGGCCCCGGGGGAGCCGGTCGCGCCACTTCGAGCCGCTGCCGGCGGCGGGGGCGTCAGCCGGAGCCGTGTTCTCGGCGGGGGTGGTGGGCTGGGGGGTGGTGGGGTTCTCGTTGTTCATGGTGGGTGGTGCTTCCTTCCTGGGGTGATGGTTCAGCTGTCCGCCGGTGCGTGGGCGCCCGCAGGCGCCTCTCCGGCGGTCACGGTGGTGGTGTTCCCGCCCGCGGTGACGGTGTAGGTGGCGCCGGCCTTGACCTCGGCCGACGAGTGGACGACCGACTCGAGGTCCTTGCGGGCCGTGAAGGCCGCGACCTCCGTGCCGTCCGCGTCCTTGATGACGACCCGCTCGCCGGCGGCGACGGTGGAGTCCAGGTCGGCGGCGAGCCACCCCTGCGGGGAGTCGCTCGACGGGACGCCCATCATCGCGGCGCTCCCGGTCGCGAGCAGGGTGCCGCCCGAGACCTCGAAGGCGCCGTTCGCGTCCAGGGCGCCGTCCTCGCCGCCGGTGGGTCCGTGGACCGTCACCCGACCGCCGGTGATGCTGAGATCGCCGTTGGAGTCGATGCCGTCACCGCTGGCCCACACGTCGACCGTGCCGCCGTTGATGACGACGCGCAGCGAGTCGTCGGCTGCCATGGAGCCGCCGGGCTGGCGCGTCGACTCGTCGCCGTCCGACGACGAGGCGTTGATGGCGTCGTCGGCCGAGCGCAGGTCCAGGTCGCCGTCATCGACGATGATGACGGAGCCCTCGACCGCCTCGGTCGACCCGGCGACGTCGATGGATCCGCCGGAGACCAGGACCTGCACGCCCTTGACGGCGTCATCGCGGGAGTCCACGCGGACGGACCCGTCCTGGACGAGGACGAACCCGGAGCCGGGGTCCTCGGTGTTGTCGGACCGGAGCCCGTCGTCCACAGCCGTCACGTTCACGTCGGCGCCCGAGGCCACGAGGTAGTCCTTGCCGATGATCCCGTCGTCGACGGCGTCGACCGAGATCGCGCCACCGGCCAGGACCAGGCCGTCCTTGCTCACGATGCCGTTGTTGCTCTGGCCCTCGACGGTCAGGGAGCCGGTGCCGCCGATCGTCAGGTCGGCGGTCGAGTAGAGGGCGCCGGTCGGAGCGTCGTCGGAGGTGTCCTCGTAGGTCGACGCGTCCTGGAGCAGGTTCTGGGTGCCGCCCTTCAACACGACCACGACGGAGTCCGCCTCGGCCACGTGCAACGCGGCCGTGGTGCCGGACGTGATCGTCGCGCCGTCGAGGAGCAGTCGCACCGCGCCGTCGGCGTCGGAGTCGACGACCACCTGCCCCGCCAGGGTGCCGTGCAGCCGGTAGGTGCCCGGCGCGGAGATCGTGACGGTGCCGTCCTTCGCGGTGACGGCGTCGCTGTCGGAGGTGGCGCTGTCGCCGGCCAGCTTCACGTCCACGGCGTCGGCGGTGTCCTCGGAGGTGTCGCCGGTCTCGATGTCGACGTTGTCGTCGAGCGCCGCGCGGACGGTGGTGGCGTCGGTGATCGTGGTCGAGGCCTGGCCGGCGTCGTCGGACGGGGCCTCGGACGCGCCGCAGCCTGCGATGACCGCGAGCGACGCGGTCGCCACCAGGATGGTGCGCAACCTGTGAGTCTTCATGAGGGTCCTTTCGGGACTGGCTCGGTGCTTCGTTGACTCGATCGTGCTGCGCCGACCTGTCGGCATGATGGTGCCGACTTGTGAGCGGGCTGTGAGCCGGTGGACGCCGTCGCCCCGGCCCCCGGCCACGGCTCACAGCCAGCGCACAGGAAGGCGGAAGTGCGGCGACAGCGCGCGCCGGGAGGGTGGTGGGTGCCCACCCCTTCGAAGCAGAGGAACTCCTCCATGACCCCGCAGCAGCTGACGCCGCACCTCGCCGTCCGGGGAGAGGCGACATGAGCAGGCGCCCTTCTTCCGACTGCCCACCGGGCGATCCCGCGAGTACCGTCGGACAGGTGGAGCCCAAGGCAGCGCAGTCCTCCCGGCTGACCCGGCCGGACGGGTCGCCCCTGCGAGTGCTCGTCGTCGACGACGAGGTCAATCTGGCCGAGCTGATCGCCATGGCGCTGCGCTACGAGGGCTGGGAGGTCACCATGGCGCACACCGGTCGCAAGGCCGTCGACCTGGCGCGAGAGCTGCGTCCCGATGCCGTCGTGCTCGACATCATGCTGCCCGACTTCGACGGCTTCGAGGTGCTGCGCCGGATGCGCTCCTTCGACCCGAGCGTGCCCGTGCTGTTCCTCACGGCGCGCGATGCCGTCGAGGACCGCGTCGCCGGCCTCACCGAGGGTGGCGACGACTACGTGACCAAGCCCTTCTCGCTGCAGGAGGTCGTCGCCCGTGTCCGGGCTCTGATGCGCCGTGCCGGGGCGCAGCAGGCCGAGTCGTCCTCGGTGCTGGTCGTCGGTGACCTCACCCTCGACGAGGACAGTCACGAGGTGTTCCGCGGTGGGGAGGAGATCACCCTGACCGCGACCGAGTTCGAGCTGTTGCGGTTCCTGATGCGCAACCCCCGGCGCGTGCTGAGCAAGGCGCAGATCCTCGACCGGGTCTGGAACTACGACTTCGGCGGACAGGCCAACGTCGTCGAGCTGTACATCTCCTACCTGCGCAAGAAGATCGACGCGGGCCGTGCGCCCATGATCCACACGATGCGTGGCGCCGGCTACGTCCTCAAGCCGGCGGAGTGACGTGCGCATGGTTCGACCGCGCTCGCTGACGGCGCGACTGGTGGCCACGACGGTGCTGCTCGTGGTGGGTGTGACCGTGCTGGTGGGGGCCCTGAGCGCTCTCGCCGTGCGGTCGTACCTGCTCTCGCAGCTCGACGACCAGGTCACGGCGTCGCTGCAGCGGGCCCAGCGGGCGCCGTCGTTCGGCGACGGGCCCGGCCCGGACGGTCTCGACGACCGTCGCGGCCAGGGCGTCGGCACCCTCACCGCGGTGTGGATCCCGGACCGGGACGTGGCAGTCGGTGACGTCATCGTCGAGGGGCAGGACGGTCGGACGAGTCGGTCGCCACTGTCCGAGGACGACCTGGAGGCCCTCGACGAGGTCTCGGCCGACGACGGCCCCCACACCGTGCGGCTGGACGACTTCGGTGGCTACCGCGTCGTGGTCGTCGAGACATCGGCGGGGAAGCTGGCGGCGGGCCTGCCCACCCGTGACGTGGACGCCGCGGTGGCCACACTGCTGGGCTGGCAGGGCGTGCTGACGGTGCTCGGCGCGGTCGCCGCACTGGGCGGGGCCCTCGTCCTGGTGCGCCGGCAGCTGCGGCCGCTGCGCGAGGTGGCCGGCACCGCGAACGCCGTGGCGCGGCTGCCCCTGGCCCGTGGGGACATCGAACTGGCCGAGCGGGTGCCCGCAGACCTCGCCGACGAGTCGACCGAGGTCGGTCAGGTGGGCAGCGCGCTGAACACGCTGCTGGACCACGTCGAGTCCTCCCTCGAGGCACGTCAGCGCAGCGAGGAGCAGGTGCGCCAGTTCGTGGCCGACGCGTCACACGAGCTGCGGACGCCCCTGGCGACCATCGCGGGCTACTCCGAGCTGGCCCGCAGCCGACCGGACGACGAGGAGGCGCTGCGCCGGGCCCTGGAGAAGGTCGAGGATGAGTCGCACCGGATGACCGCGCTCGTCGAGGACCTGTTGCTGTTGGCGCGGCTCGACGCCGGCCGTCCGCTGGCACGCCAGCCCGTCGACCTGACGCGGATGCTGCTGGAGGCGGTCGCCGACGCGCGGGTGATCGCACCGGACCATGTCTGGCGGCTGACGCTGCCGGACGAGCCGATCGAGGTCCTCGGCGACGAGCAGCGGCTGCACCAGGTCGTCACCAACCTGCTCACGAACGCGCGCAAGCACACGCCCGCAGGCACCACCGTGACCGTGGCCGCCGACCCGTCGGGGTTCACCGTCCACGACGACGGGCCGGGGTTCTCACCCGATCTGGCCGAGCACGCCTTCGAGCGGTTCACCCGAGGGGACCGTGCCCGCACCCGGGAGGGCGGCGTCGGGCTGGGGCTCGCGCTGGTGGCGGCGATCGTCGAGGCGCACGGCGGCGGCGTCACGCTCGACAGCCGGCCGGGTGACACGACCTTCACGGTCCGGCTGCCGGCGGAGGGCGCGCAGGAGGGCCCGCCCGGTGAGATCGACCGGTGAGGTGCGCCGGGCCACGGAGGGGACGGAGCGTTCACCCGGGGTTCGCGACTTCTTCTCCCACGTGCCATAGCACCGTCCCCGTCCAGCCCACCGGTGTTCATCCGCCTCGGGCTGACTACCTCTCAGGGTGCGCATCCACGCGCACGTACCGAGAGGAATCCAGATGAAGAACCCCATGGGCCGGGCGCGATCCCGGCGCATGTCACTGGCCGCCGTGGCGCTCGCCGTCGCCGGCGTCGGTTGCCTGAGTCCGGTCGCGACCGCCACGGTCTCGTCGACCGCGGAACCGGGCATCGTCCGGGTCGCGGACGAGCCGACCTACTTCGCGCCGCTGATCGACGCCGGCACCTCGTGGCGCTACCTGGCCACCGGCGTCGACCCCTCGCCGACCGGCGACCGCCACGCCTGGGCCCAGCCCGGCTTCGACGACAGCGCCTGGGCCACCGGGAAGGGCGGATTCGGTGCGAAGTGGGAGAGCGGTGTCGAGACCGCCAACTTCGACGACGGAATGCGCGCCACCACCGTGCTGCCGATGCGACCGACCGGTGGCGACAACATCCCCACGTACTTCTTCCGGACGACCTTCGATGTGACCGCCGAGCAGCTCGCGACCGGCGAGGACATCCGCTTCGACGGGTACATCGACGACGCGGCCGTCATCTTCATCAACGGCGAGGAGGTCAAGCGTCACCTCGTCGAGGACGGCACACCCAACGTCGCGTACGACAGCGGCACCGGCGAGGAGCTCGCGTTCACGATCCCCACGTCGAAGTTCCGGACGGGCAGCAACACCATCGCCGTGCGGCTGCACCAGGACCGTGCCACGAGCTCGGACATCTGGTTCTCGCTGGACCACCTGGGCGGCGAGCTGCCGCCCCCGCCCTCCGGCCCCGCCGTCGGCGCACCCAGCCGCGTCATCCTGACGCCGAGCGAGACCCCCGAGACCTCGCAGAGCTTCACCTGGCTCGCGGGCGCACCGGACGTCAGCGTGGGCCGCGTCCAGCTGCGGGTCGGCGACGGCCCCATCCGGACGGTCGGCGCCACGAGTCAGGGCACGGCCGTCAACCAGGCCAACCCGCACTTCTCCGCGACGGTCCGTGGACTGAAGCCCGACACGGAGTACACCTACCGCGTCGGCAACCCGGACGCCTGGAGCCAGTGGAAGACGTTCACCACCGCCGACCCGGACGCGGAGGAGACCGAGTACGTCTACTACGGCGACGCCCAGATCGGCCTGGACTCGACCTGGCCGAACGTCGTCAAGCTGGCCCGGGAGAAGGCGCCGAACTCGATCGGCTCGGTGCATGCCAGCGACCTCATCGACACCTCCAGCAACGACACCCAGTGGAAGAACTGGTTCACCGGCATGGGGGAGTCCGCCGCGACGACGAACATCTTCGCCGCGCCGGGCAACCACGAGTACTCGGGCGATCGGCTGCTGAAGTCGTGGAAGGCGCACTTCGAATACCCGGACAACCAGCCGAACTCCTCCACGATCGGCGACCTGGCCCAGCGCTCGGTCGGCGACACGGATGTCGCGCGCCAGTACCAGGCCTACTTCGACCACTGGTCGCAGTTCGCGCACGAGACGGTCTACTACAGCGACTACCAGGGCATCCGCTTCATCACGATCAACGCGACGACCGACTCGACGTTCCTGACCCCGCAGAACCTGCCGTCCTGCTCGGGTGAGGAGTGCCCGTCGAAGCGGGTCGCCGCGTTGTGGGCCGAGTACCAGGCGGCGTGGATGGACCACATCCTGGGCGAGTCGCCCGCGAAGTGGAACGTCGTCACGTTCCACCAGCCGGTCTACTCGGCGTCGGCCGGTCGCGACGAGCCGCACCTGCGTGGACCGTGGGTGCCGGTCTTCCAGAAGCACAACATCGATCTCGTCCAGATGGGCCACGACCACGTCTACGCCCGCGGCTTCAACAACGAGAACCGGACCGAGCGCGACGGTGTCACCGACGGCCCGGTCTACATCGTCCAGAACTCCGGCGCGAAGCACTACGACCTGGAGACCGACGAGCGGAACGTGTGGACGAAGAACGGTGCGACCCAGGTGCGCAAGGGTGAGGACTTCTCGAGCTTCGCGGTCGTGAAGGTCACCGACGACCGCCTGCACTACACGTCGTACATCGCCGAGAAGACCGCGTCGTCCACGACCGATGTCCCGGTCGGTGGCGTGTGGGACGAGTTCGTCGTCACCAAGCACGACGACGGCCGCAAGGTCGTCACCGAGGCCGGTGCCCCGGTCCCCGAGTTCGAGGACCTCACCCCGGCACCGCAGATCGTGAAGCAGTCGCCGACCACGGTCCGCACGAAGGTCGGCGGCGCCGTGCGCCTGGCCGTCGAGGCCCGCGCCGAGGGCGGCCTGTCCTACCAGTGGCAGCGCAGCCCGGTCGGGAAGAACGCGTGGACGGACATCGTGAACCAGGACAAGTCCACCCTCGTGATGGAGGACGTCACCGCGAACACCGCCCGGCAGCAATATCGGGTGGCCGTGACCTCGGGCACGCGGACGGTTCACTCGCTGCCCACGACCGTGATCGTGGCCCCCGACCGCAAGATCGCGTCGAAGGTCGCCGTCGGCAAGGCGACGGTCAAGGCCGGCAGGAAGGCCGCCGTGGCCGTGCGGCCCAGCGTCACCGGGAAGGTTCGCGTGACCGTCCGGGTGGGCGGCAAGAAGCTCACCCGCACCGTGACGGTGAAGGCCGGTCGCAAGACGACGGTGCGGCTCGGCGCGGTGCCGAAGCGTGCCAGGGGTCGAGCCGTCATCACGGTCGTCCTCAACCCGAGCGACGCGAAGTACGCGACGTCCACCCGGACCAAGGCGGTGAAGGTGAAGCGCTGAGTCTCGGTACGAGCGGGCCCGCCCCCGGCTTCGGCCGCGGCGGGCCCGTCCGCGTCTCCTCCAGCAGACGCGTCGAGTCGCGAGCCCGGTGGACCGTGCCTACCGTGGCCGAATGAAGTGCCGCACCCTCGCCAGCAGCATCGCCGCGCCGGTCGCCGCGGCCGTCCTCGGATCCGTCGCGACGTCCACCGGGATGAAGAGCCTCTGGTACCGGACGCTGCGCAAGCCGTCGATCCAACCGCCCGGGCCCGTGTTCCCGGTCGTCTGGACCGGGCTCTACGCGTCCACGGCCTGGGCGTCGGTTGATGCGCAGGCACGGATGACGCCGGACGAGGCGAGCACGTACCGCCGCAAGCTCGCGCTCAACATGGCCCTCAACGCGGGGTGGTGCTGGTCGTTCTTCCGCGGCCACCAGCTCGTGCCCTCGATCGCGGTCGCCGGGGCGCTGGCTGCCAGCTCGGCGGATCTGGCACGCACCGCCGGGGGAGCCTCGAAGCGAGCCGGTTGGGCGCTGGTGCCGTACACGGCGTGGAACACCTTCGCGACCGTCCTGACGACGGCGATCTGGCGCAAGAACCGGGGCCGCTGACTCAGGCGAAGGTGTCGAGAGCCCGCCGCAGGGAGAGCACCACACTGTTGACCACCAGTTGCTCGTGGGTCTCGCGAGGCTGGAAGTGGAGCAGTTCGTTCAGCTCCTCGTCGGCGGCCTTCAGCTCGGGGTCCGTGTCCGCCCCGTCGGCGTAGGCGTCGAGCGCATCGGCCACCCGGTGCATCGCGCGGGCGATCGGCTCTCGGACGGAGTCGGCCAGAGCCGCTTGACCGCTGGGGTCGCCCGGCATGCCGTGCGGCCGCAGCACCAGGTCGCTGACATCAGCCACGAGCAACGCCACGCGATCGAGAGCGTCCGCCTCCTCGGTGAGCTTCCTCAGGGCCTCGCGGTGGCGGCGCGCACGGGCGTTGCCCGTCAGCGACTCCTGGGCGCGCAGCACGGCGTCACGCATCTGCGCCCGTGCGCGACGGAGCTCGGAGTGGTCGCGGTGCCACTGCTCCAGGGTGGGCAGCTCGTACGCCACCATGAGGTCGCCCAGCTCGCGCAGCTGTGAGGCCAGGACGCGCCGCGTGTGTCCCACCGCGGACCGGGCGGGAGCCAACGGCAGCGGGGGAGCCATCACGTTGATCAGGATGCCGACCGCGGCGCCGTAGAGGGTCAGGCCGCCGTACGCGCCGATGAAGAACGCCTCGCCGTGGCCGATGATCAGCGTGAACACGGCCGCCGTGGGCGCCCAGCCACCCATCGCGCCCAGGGCTCGCCAGCCGGCCGCGCAAACCGAGAGCGCGACCACGATGCCCACGGTCAGGGGAGCGGTGTCACCGGTGACGAGGTCCACCAGCCACGCGATGGTGCCGCCCACGACGATGGCGCCCACGGCCTGCATCGACTCGCGGACCGAGCCGGCGAGGGTCGACGTCGTGGCGATGATCGCCCCGAACGGGGCGTAGTACGGGTAGTCCTGGGCGCCGGGGATGAAGCGGACGAGGCTCCAGGCGATCGCCGCGGCACACGCCGCGCGCAGCGCGAGCGCGAACCGGGGGTGACTCGCCCAGAGGTCGAGGAGCCGGATTCGTGCGGAGTGCATCCGGTCCACGGTGCCACGGTTCGCCGAGGGCGGCATGTCGTCGGCGGGGAACGAGCCCGATGGTGCGCCTCCGCCACGGGGGAGATCAGCGTGGCACCAGCAGCACGACCTTGCCCACCGACGCCCTCGATTCCAGCGCGCGATGGGCCGTTGCCGCCTCGGACAGGGGGAGAACCGTCCCGACGTGGGGAACCCGCGTCCCGTCGGCCGCCGCGCGGAGAGCCGCCCGCTCGAACTCGTCGAGCCGGTCCAGGATCGTTGGGCCGAGCACGTCGATCACCGGCCGGCTCGGATCGTCGTAGTCGTTCGGCTCTCCGGAGGACCAGCCGAACCGGACCAGCCGGCCACCCGGCGCGAGGCTGCGATACAGGGCGCGACCGATCGGTCCCGCGACGCCGTCGAGCACGACGGTCGGCGTGCCGACCTCACGCAGTCGCAGCTGCCAGTCGGGACGCTGGTGGTCCAGCGCCAAGGTCGCGCCGAAGCGAGCGACCAGCGCCGTCTTGTCCGGACCTCCCGCCAGTCCGACGGTCCGTGCCCCCGCGGTGGCCGCGCCCTGCAGCAGCAGCGGACCCAGCCCACCGGCGGCGGAGGTGACGACCACGACGTCCTGCGGCCTCAGCTCGGCCAGCTCGAGGATGGCGGTGGCCGTGCGGCCCGTCCCGATGGTGGCGACCGCGGTGGCGGCGTCGAGACCGGCGGGCACGAGATGGGCCCGGTGCGAGTCGACCACGGCCTGCTCGGCGTAGCCGCCGCTCGCGAAGCCGAGGTGGGCGACGACGCTGCGCCCCAGCCAGCTCCCGTCCACGCCGGCGCCCACGTCGTCGACGACGCCCGCGACCTCGCGCCCCGGGATCATCGGCAGCGTGGGGCGGTCGCCGGCGCCGAAGGCGTCCCCGGCCCGGATGGACGTATCGAGCAGGTGGACCCCGACCGCGTCCACGCGGATGCGCACCTGCCCCTCTCCCGGGACGAGGTCGGGCAGGGTCTCGAGGCGCAGGACGTCGGCGGGGCCGAAATCGTGATGACGGATCGCGTGCATGACCTCATCGGACTACCTCAACCGGACTTCAGGTCAAGCGCTCCCACCTGCCGCCGCGGCGTTCGGTGCGTAGGGTTCGAGGATGACCTCGATCCTGCTGACGTCCGAGGACCCTCGCGGCATCCTGCTGTTCGCGCCCGGAGCCGCCGGCGACCCGACCCGCTACGAACGTCTGCTGACGTCCGCGAACGAAGCCGGGTTCATCGTCGCGTCGCCCGAGCACGACCTGGACGAGACCTTCTCCGACGAGGTCGTGCGAGAGCGCGTGACGGCCCTCGCTGCAGGTCTCGAGGGTCTCGGGCACGAGGACCTTCCCGTGGTGGCCGCCGGTCACTCGCTCGGCGGCTGCGCGGCACTGTGCCTGGCCGGCGCGCGCCCGCGGAACAGCCGGGGCGCCGTGATCGACGTGCCCCGAGAGCCGCGGGTCGGCCGCGTGGTGGTGCTCGCGCCGGCGACCGGGTGGTTCGAGAGCCCCGATGCTCTGGACGACCTGAGCGTCCCGATCACGGTGTTCATCGGCGCGAAGGACGACGTCACCCCGCCGAGCACGGCCGAGGTCCTGTGGCCGGCTCCGACCTGGCTCGAACTGCGCACCTACGAGGGCGTGGGCCACTTCGACTTCATGTGGCCACTCCCGGAGATCAAGATGCCCACCCCGGGCCTGGATCACGAGGAGTTCTACGAGCGGTTCATCGCGGACTTCGTCACGTCGCTGGGATAGCGACTGGCGGGGCAGCGGATGGAGCAGGTCATCTCACGGCGCGATGGCCAGCTCGTCGATCCCGGTCGCCGACCAGCGTGAAGCGATGGCGCAGGACCGCGACACCGCCCGGGAAGTCGCCCTCGAGGCGGATCTCAGCGACCCAGCGCGTGTCGTCGACGCGCCGGGCGCCGATCAACTCGCTGGTGTACTCGAACTGGCTGCCGGCGGACGTGAGGAACTGGGCAGGTCCGTCGGTGTGATGGTGATGGGTGTCGTCATGCCGCGAGACTCGCGCCTCCTGGGCCGGGAGAGTCAATCGCTGGACCGCCACGTCGGGCCGCACGAGTGACGGGCGGGAACCCCGCACGTGAAGGTCCGGGTGTCGGGCTGGCCCGACTCCAAGTGTCGGGATGGCAGGATCGGATCGCGGCCAAGACGCGACAACGATGGAGACATGACAACCGTGAGCATTTCCTCCATCCGGCAACCGCGGTCCGCGGTGGCCGCCCGCGTCGGCTGGGACACCCTGTACGCGATCACCGCCTTCCCGTTGGGCCTCGTCGGCTTCGTGGTGACGGTGACCGGGATCTCCGCCGGCGTCGGCACCCTGATCATCTGGGTGGGCCTGCTGGTCCTCTCGGCCACGCTGGTCGTGTCGTCGTGGCTGGCCCGCCTCGAACGCCTCCGCCTGGTCGCGATGCAGGGCCGCGAGCCGCGTCCCGACTCCTACCGCGTCGCGGGCGCGAAGAGGGGCCCGATCGCCCGGCTGCTCGACCCGCTGCGCGATCCGCAGATGTGGCTGGACACCCTGTGGGGTCCGCTGGCGTTCGTGACCGGGATCCTCGCCTGCGTCGTGACCGTCACGTGGTGGGCTGTCGCGCTCGCCGGAACGACCTACTGGTTCTGGCAGCGGTCACTGCCCGACACCTACGACACGCTCGCGTCGCAGCTCGGCCTCGGCAACGGGCGG
The DNA here is from genome assembly GCF_024508295.1 of Aeromicrobium duanguangcaii. Taxonomy (NCBI): domain Bacteria; kingdom Bacillati; phylum Actinomycetota; class Actinomycetes; order Propionibacteriales; family Nocardioidaceae; genus Aeromicrobium; species Aeromicrobium duanguangcaii. Next base: position 1,093,207 of record NZ_CP101990.1, read on the forward strand.
GTCGCCGAGAGCCTGCTCAACCTCGCCTTCGGACTGATCGCGTTCGCCACCCTGCCGTGGGCCGTCCGTGGCGTCGCGTGGCTCCACGCCTCGCTCGCCGACGTCGTGCTCAACGGCCGCAGCTCCCTGTCCGCGAGGGTCGAGCGTGCCGAGGGCGCGCGAGACGCGGCCCAGGAGGCCGAGGCCGTCGCACTGAGGCGACTCGAGCGGGACATCCACGACGGACCGCAGCAGCGCCTGGTCCGGTTGACGATGGACCTCGGTCGCGCGCGGCGCCAGGTGGACGCCGATCCCGAGCAGGCGTCGGCGACGATCGAGTCGGCCCTCGAACAGGCCCGTGAGACGCTCGACGAGCTCCGGTCGCTCTCGCGAGGCATCGCGCCGCCGTTGCTCGTCGATCGCGGGCTCGGGGTTGCCCTGGACGAGCTCGTCGTCCGCGGCGCGGTCCCGGTCGACCTCGTCCACGAGCTGCCCGCGGGACTCTCGCCGCACGTCGAGACGGCCGTCTACTTCACCGTCTCCGAGGCGCTGACCAATGTCGCGAAGCACTCGGGAGCCGCGGCCGCGCAGGTGCGGGTCGTCCCGGTCGGCACCGACCTGCTCGTCGAGATCAGTGACCACGGCGTCGGCGGTGCCCATCTGGGCAAGGGGCAGGGACTGGCCGGCCTCGGGCAACGCGTCGCCGCCGTCGGCGGCACCCTCGAGGTCGACTCGCCAGAGGGTGGCCCGACCGTGGTCACCGCTCGGATCCCGCTCGGGTGACGGCCGGCGGTGTGACCGCACGCGAGTCGATGGCCGATGCTGGTGCGATGCGCATCGTGATCGCCGACGACTCGGTCCTGCTCCGGGAAGGGCTGAGCCTGCTGCTGGCCGAAGCCGGTCACGAGGTCGTGGCCCAGGCCGGTGACGGGCCGGGCTTCGTGTCGGCGATGACCGACCATCGTCCGGACGTCGGCGTCGTCGACGTCCGGATGCCGCCGAGCCACACCGACGAGGGTCTGCGGTCCGCGGTCGCCGTGCGGGCCCAGTGGCCCGGGGCGCGGATCATGGTCCTGAGCCAGTACGTCGAGGTCTCGTACGCCGACGACCTCCTGGCCGGGGGAGAGGGTGGCGTGGGCTACCTGCTGAAGGACCGCGTCAGCAACGTCGACGACTTCCTGGGTGCGCTCGACCAGATCGTGAGCGGTGGCACTGTCCTGGATCCCCAGGTGGTCCAGCAGTGGATGGGGCGTCGAGCCGACCCGGTCGCCGCCCTCACCCCGCGCGAGCGGGACGTGCTCGCGCTGATGGCGGAGGGGCGCTCCAACCACGCGATCGCAGGAGCGCTGCACGTCACCGAGGGTGCGGTCGAGAAGCACACCCAGCGGATCTTCGCGAAGCTCGGTCTGCATGCCGACGAGAGTGATCATCGCCGCGTGCGAGCCGTGCTGGGTTGGCTCCGCTCGACCTCACGCGGCGACTGACGTCACACGTCGCCGGCGGGCAACTCCTCCAGCAGGACGTCCGGGTTGTCGCGGGCGACCTTGTTCGCACGCCACTTGTCAGTGAAGAGGGCCATGTAGGTGCCGTCGGTGCGCTGCAGGACCTCGAGGCCGCGCGTGCCGGCCAGGGCTCGCGCGCCTTCGGCATCGGTCCGGCGAGCCACCTGGTAGTCCAGCCGGGAGAGGCGGATCGGCGAGGAGAACTCGTTCTTCATGCGCTCCTCGACCACCTCGAACTGCAGCGGGCCGACGGCTGCCAGGACCGGGCTCTGGTCGCCGCGCAGGTCCGAGCGCAGCACCTGGACGACGCCTTCCTGGTCGAGCTGCTCGATGCCGCGGCGGAACTGCTTGTACCGGCCGATGTCGGCGGCGGTCGCGGTCATGAAGTGCTCGGGAGCGAAGCTCGGCACCGGGGGATAGTCGATCGGGTCACCGTCGTAGACGGTGTCGCCGACGCGGAGCGCCTGGGCGTTGACGAAGCCGATGATGTCGCCCGGCTCGGCGTGCTCGGCCGAGGAGGTCGTCCGGCCGAACACGGACTGGGCGTACTTCGTCGTGAAGGGCCGCCCGGTCGAGGCGTGGGTCACGACCATGCCTCGCTCGAAGGTCCCGGACACGACGCGCGCATAGGCCAGCCGGTCACGATGGGCGCTGTTCATGCCGGACTGGACCTTGAAGACGAACGCGCTGAAGGCGTCGTCGACCTGGCGCACCGTGCCGTCGACCCCGGCGGTCGCACTCGGTCCGGGAGCCAGCTCGAGCAGCAGCTCCAGCAGCTGGGCGACACCGAAGTTCTGCAGCGCCGAGGCGAACATGACCGGCGTCGTCTCGCCGGCGAGGAAGCGCTTCTGGTCGTGGTCGGCGCCGTCGAGGGAGAGCAGCTCGCTCTCGTCGGTCGCGTTGGCCCAGACGTCGGCGTCGACGTCCTCGACCTCGTCCGACGTCATGCGGCGCTCGGGCGCGCGCTCGGCTCCGCCGGCGGTGCGGGTGTACTTCACGAACTCGCCGGTGCGGCGGTCCAGGACGCCGCGGAAGTCGCCGGCCTCACCGACCGGCCAGGTCAGGGGAGTCGGACGCAGCTTGATCTGCTGCTCGATCTCGTCCATCAGGGCCAGCGGGGACAGGCCCGGTCGGTCCCACTTGTTGATGACGGTGATGACCGGGATGCCGCGCAGCGCACACACGCGGAAGAGCTTGAGGGTCTGGGGCTCGAGGCCCTTGCCGGCGTCGACCAGCATCACGGCCGAGTCGACCGCCGAGAGCACGCGGTACGTGTCCTCCGAGAAGTCGCTGTGGCCGGGGGTGTCGACGAGGTTGATCACGTGGTCGCGATAGACGAACTGCAGAGCGGCGGACGTGATCGAGATGCCACGCGCCTTCTCCATGTCCATCCAGTCGGACACCGTCGCCTTGCGGTCGTCCTTGCCGTGCACCGCCCCGGCCTGGTTGATGACTCGGGCGTGCAGCGCGAGCGCTTCGGTCAGCGTGGACTTGCCGGCATCGGGGTGGCTGATGACGGCGAAGGTACGGCGGGGGCGTTTGTCGGACACCACCCGATTTTACTCGGGAGCCCGGCAGGCGGGTTCAGCGGAGCGCCACGGACGCCGGATCGGTGCTGAGCACCCGCACTGCGAGCGTCGTCGTCCTCTCGACACCGAGATAACCCACGACCGTGTTCACGCGGCCCAGGTCCAGTGGGAGTAGGCCCGGCGTGCCGGGCACGTCGGGGGTGAGACCGAGGTCGAGGTCATCGCGGCCGGACATCATCTGGATGTTGAACTCGTAGCGCTCGCGGGCCTCGGGCGCGGCGAGCTTGCGGACGATGGTGGCACCCATCCGCCGCGTGCCCGTCTCCACGGCCCAGGAGTCCAGGGTCGCTGCGAGGGTGCGTCCCTCGTTGTACTCGATGTCCGCCCAGACCGTCTGCATGGAGCCGGCCTGCGTGAGGAGCACCGCCGCGGTCTTCTCCCCGATCCCGGAGACGCCCGGGAGGTTGTCGCTGGGATCGCCGCGCAGGGCGGCGAAGTCGAGATAGTGCTCGGCGGCGATGCCGTACATGCTGACGAGCCGGGTCGGGTCGAGCAGCGGCGAGGCGTCGATGCCTCCGTTGATGAGGCGTAGCACGCGGGTGTGCTCGCTGATGTGGCTGAACGCGTCGCGATCGGACGTGATGATGACGCAGTTCCAGTCGTGGTCCCGCGCCCACCGGGCGCCGGAGGCGCTGACGTCGTCAGCCTCGAGCCCCGGGGGAGTGAGGGTGGCCAGCCCGAGGGCGTCGAGGAACGTACCCGCGCGATCGAGCTGCTCGACGAGTGCTTCGTCCTTGGCTGCTCGTCCCGCCTTGTAGGCCGGATAGAGCTCCTCGCGCACGGACGCCTTGCGGTCGTCGAGCCCGAAGATCACCGCATCGGGGGCGAACCGCTCGATGGCCTCGATGATCTGCCGCAGCATCCCGTGCAGGGCCCAAGCAGGCCGGCCCGACCGGTCCACCAGTCCCGTGTGTGCCCGGGCGTGGTGATTGCGGTGCAGCAGCGAGGGTGCGTCGACCACGAGCAGCAGCTTGCGGGGCGGAGCATCGGGAGCAGGCATGGGAGTGCTCGCCATCCTAGAGCGCCCGGGGCCGGCAGACTCCGTCGCCGGGGTGGGGGCACGGTGCCCCGGGAGTGCCGCGGTCATGCGTGGTCGCCGCCCGATTCCGGGTCCGCGGCGTTGTAGCGCCGCATGAGGTCGGCGAACGTGCGTCGCTCCTCGGGGGACCAGTCCGCGATCCGGTCTCCCAGGAGCTCCAGCAGGGCGGCACGGGTCGAGCGCAACAGTCGCGCGCCGGCCGGCGTCACGCGAACGGATCGAGACTCGTCGCGTTCGATCAGCCCACGCCGCGTCAGGCCGGCGAGCTGACGGCTCACCGTCGACTTGTCCAGGCCGAAGACGCGGGCGAGGTCATGGGCGCGAACACCGTCCTCGGCTGAGACCTGGCCGAGGAGGCTGTACTCCGCGAACGACAGCTCGGGCGCGATCCGCTCCACTGCGCCGCGCGCGCGGCGACCGTACAGGGAGAGCTGGTCGAGCAGCTCCTCGTTCACCCGATCGTCACTCGACTTCGCGTCTGATGCCATGGGTTGTAATCTACAACAGTACAAGTTTCACTATGCAACTTCGAAAGGTCTCGATGACCCACTCGCCGGCCGAGCGTCACGCCCTCAAGCACGTCGCCGTTCATCTGCTCGTCCCTCTCTTCCTCGGTACCGGGATGGCTCTGGCCTACCTGGGCGGGTTCCACCAGCCGAATCCGCAGGGGGTCCGGGTCGACGTCGTCGGGACCAGTGCCGACGCCAAGGTGATGGCCCAGACCCTGCAGGATGAGGTCGGGGACGCTCTCGACGTCCGCACGGTGGCGAGCGTCGAGGACGCCCGCGACCAGATCGAGCACCGTGAGCTCGCCGCGGCGCTCGTGCCCGGCCGCGACACGGCGACCCTGCTCCACAGCGACGCCGCCTCCGCCACCACATCGAGCTCGGTGCTCACGGTCTTCCAGGCCGTCTCGGAGAAGCAGGGCGTCCGGCTGCAGACCGAGAACGTCGTGCCCGTCGCGTCCGAGGGCGACCCGAGCGGACAGAGCATGTTCTTCTACGTGGTCGGGCTGACGGTGGGCTCGTACGCGGCAGGCATCGCCATCGGTGCCGCCGGGGCGGGGCTGCGGCTTCGGACCCGGTTCGGTCTGGCGATCGTCGCGTCCGGTGTCCTCGCCGCGTTGGTGACTCTCGTGGCCGGACCGGTCTACGGCGCCCTGCCCAGTCACGTCGGCCAGATCGGGCTGCTGGCCTGGCTCTACACCGCCGGCATCGTCCTGTTCGGTGTCGGACTGCACCCGTTCCTCGGTCGGCTGACCACGCCCACGATGGTCGCGCTCTTCGTGATGCTGAACTTCACCTCGGCCGGCGGCGTCTACGCTCCCGAGCTCCAGCCGGGCTTCTTCGGCGCCCTGCACTCCTTCTGGGACGGCGCCGCGCTCAACGAGATCGGCCGCAACCTGGTCTACTTCCCGGAGCTGGGGATCGGACGTGAGGTCGTCACCCTCGTCCTGTGGCTGGTTGCCGGAGCGGCGCTCGTCGGTGTCGCCGGCGTGGCCGAGCGCGGCGTGTGGCGGGCTGCCCACGCCACCGCTTCGACGCAGGACGTCGAGGAAGAGCTCGAGGAGGTCGTGGCCGTCGGCTGACATCGCGGCCCCGCGATGTGACGATGAGTGAGTCGGACGCCGAACAACGGGGGTTGTCATGTCGAGCGAGAACGCGACGCTGGTGGACGAGGCGGGACGGTCGGACGAGGTCACCATCTCCGGGGTCGGGAAACCACCGGAGCAGGTGCCGATCTGGATCGTCAGGAGCGGTGGCGATCTCTACGTCCGGTCGTACCGCGGCCCGACGGGCCGCTGGTATCGGAGTGTCCGGGAGGCGGGACAGGCCATGCTCGGCATCGGGGGCAGGCAGCTGGAGGTGCGCGTCGAGCCGGTGGGCGACCACGAGCAGGCCGCGATCAACGCCGCCTACCTGCAGAAGTACGGCCACTACGGTCCGGCGTACATCGGCCCGATGACCAGCGAGGACGTCGTGTCGACGACCCTGCGCCTGGTCCCGCAGTGACCAGCGGCTCCTGAGGAGCCCTCAGGTCGTGAGCTCGGCCTCGCGGCCGAGGCGAGCGCGCTCGGCCGCGGCGCGTCCCCGGGCGGTCGAGTGATCGTCGGCCACGGCGTTGCTGCCGCGCCACGTGCCCCGGACGCCGTGTTGGCGGCGCATGTAGTCGAAGTAGTCGCGCACCTCGACCTCCTTGGCGACCAGCGCGGGCAGCTTGGCGCCCCTGGCCGTGCCGGTGATCACGTTGATGCCGTTCGAGTAGACCCCGGCGCTGGACTGCGCCGCCCACTGGGCTCGCTGGAGCCGCTGCTCGATCCGTGCGGTCCAGCCGGAGTAGAAGGCCGCGCGCGCGGTGCGCCCGTGCACCGGCCGATGGGCGCCGGAGCGGATGTAGGCGTCGGCGTCGGCCACCATCTGCACGACGAGGGAGACGTAGAGGGTCTTCACCACGGCGATGTCGTCGGGGAACCCGTACAGGGTCACCCCGGTGTTGTCGCCGCGGATGGTGCAGCGCAAGTCGTTGGCTCGGGCGACGGCCAGCATCAACTCGATGTATCGCACGTTCGACTGCTGACCACGGTGCCCGAGCCGGACCGGCTCGAACGAGGGGGTCGGCGACGACTCCGTCTGCTCGTGCGCGGCCCGCGCCACCGCCAGCTCGATCGAGTGGCTCGTGGCGAGCTGCTGGGCCTTCGTGAGGAAGGCGTCGCGCTCGGCCTCGGTGCTGGCGCCCTCGGCGTGGCGCAGCATCTTCCCGACCTTGGCGAGCATGCCGTCGCCTTCGGGTCGTTGGCTGTCGAGCCCCAGCTGCCGGTGTGCCTCACGGAGCATCGCCGCGATCTCGGTCCAGCCGATGTCCTCGAGCAGTTGCAGCATCGTCGCCCGGAATCCGGCGCCGTGCGTGTCGATGATCGCGCCCTCGACACCGGTGTTCAGGTGATGGGCCAGCTCGTGCACGACCACGAAGCCGCGCAGGGCCCAGGCGCCGCCGCGCTCTCGCTCGGGCAGGCAGATCTGCCCGTCGCGGTAGGTGGCCTTCTTCCATCCGCGGTACGTCACGACCTCGACGGGCTTGCGCTCGCGGTCGCGATAGCGCGAGCCGTAGTCGCGGGCCTGCTGACGCAGCCGGTCGAGGACCTGGTCGACGAAGACCGTCACGTCCGAGGGCTTCGAGAAGCGGGGCTCGGTCTCGGGCGAGAAGTCGACGACGCGACGCTTGCCCCGGCGGGTGAGGGTCACCTGGACGACACCGGTGTCGGGGGAGACGGCGTCCAGCCACGCGGTCACCATGTCCTCGGCGGCATACGTCGACCGCTGGTCGGGATCGTCCATGCCCACGAGCCTGCCAGAGGGCTCCGACATCGTTCGGCGCGCCGTGTGGCGCGCCCGCCTAGTCTGCGGAGTTCGCCGGACGAGTGGGGTGATCCCAGGCGGGGATCGCGGCGGCGCGGCCGGTGACCGCGACGCTCGGGTCGTCGGCCGTCACGTCGACGAGCAGTTCGCTCGGTCGTCCCATGTCGTGGCCCTGATGGATCGTCATGCGAGTCGGTGTCGACACGAGGTGGAGGTCGCGCAGGTAGCCGCCGAACGCGGCGGCGGCCGCGCCGGTGGCGGGATCCTCGACCACGCCGCCGGGCGGGAACGGGTTGCGGACGTGGAACGTCACCTCGTCCTCGGCCCAGAACAGGTGCGCCGTCGTCCAGCCCACCCGGGCCATGAGTTCCTCGAGCGCCGTGAAGTCGTAGTCGAGCGCGGTCAGCGTCTCCCGGCTGCGGACGCCGAGGACCAGGTGGTCGTTTCCGGCGAAGGCGACGTGCGGGGGATAGGCGGGGTCGAGGTCGGCGTCGGTCCAGCGGAGCGCGGCCAGCGCCTCGGTCAGCACGTCCGGGTCGACCGGACGGGTGTGCGTCGGTGGCGAGGACAGGGTGGCGACGAAACGGCCGGCCTCACTGCGGGTGCTCACTGCCACGTCGCCGGCGGCGGTGCTCAGGGCGAGACGCCCGGGGCCGTGACGCTCGGCGAACGCCACGGCGGTGGCGAGCGTGGCGTGACCGCAGAACGCGACCTCCGCCACGGGGCTGAAGTAGCGGACGTCCGCCCGGGTCGTGCCGTCGTCGGTCGCGCCGACCGACAGGAAGGCTGTCTCGGAGTAGCCTACGTCCTGCGCGATCGTCAGCATCGCCGCATCGTCGAGCCCGGTGGCGTCGAGCACCACGCCCGCGGGGTTGCCGCCCCCTTCGACCGTCGTGAACGCGGCGTAGTGGAGCACCTCGGTGGTCATCGCGCTGGCCCCTCCTCGGTGAGCATCCGGTCAGGCGGGTCTGGGTCTGTCCGCTCAGAGTGGCACGAGCAGGGCCCCGTCCGCACCAGGCTGCGGCTCGGCTCGATGGCCCGGAGATCAGCGGCTGCTGGCTGGGCGGGCCGGTCTCGTACCCGGACGGCTGAGGCGGCTCAGCTGCTCCAGATCCAGCCGAGCAGTCCGGCCATGGGCTCCGGGACCACCTCGAACGGGACCGTCTCGGCCATCAGCGCGGCGTACGTGGCCTTCCGGGAGCCCGTGGCGGACACGAAGCGGCGCAGCTGGCCCAGCGCCTCGTCGTCGCGGTGGGCGGGCTGGTTCTGGAAGTCGCGGAACTTCTTCAGATCGCCGTTCGCCTCCAGCAGCGACGTCATCGCGGCCACCCCCATCGCGCGAGCCAGCTCCAGCTCCAGATCGGGGCGGCAGGCGAAGAACCCCTGCCGGGTGAGGTCTTCGCCCTCCTGGCGGTTGAGCGCACCGGCGACGAAGCGCTCCTCGGCCTCGTCGTACAGGCCGCCCACGCGGTGTCCCTGGGCAGCCGCCTCGGCGATCGCACGGCCGAAGTTGCCGGCGCCCCCGATGACGGTGACGGTGATCTGCTCCGCTTCGAGGTCGACCCCGAAACGCGGAGCGAGGGCGACGAGGGCGCCGCGGTCGGACTCGCCCTCGACGAGGAGTGTGATGGGTTTGGGCACCCGCCGATTCTCGCGGAGCCGCCGGGGGAGCCGTGGGCCGGGTCGGCGGGCCCGTATCTCCCGTGCGACGTCGTGCCTGTTCTCAATCTCGCCGCGGCGTGGCACGGTCGTCGAGCCGGCGGACGGACTCGCGCACCGCCCCGTGCAGGATGATCTCGAGATCACCGACCACGCGATACGGGTGCTCGACCATGCCGTCCGCGACCCACCGCAGCACCACGGCCAGCACCGCCGAGGTGTAGAAGTCGACGATCAGGACCCGGTCCTGCGCGCGCACCGGGCCGCCACCGTCCTTCTCCATCACGGCCTCGGTGATCGGCCGCATCTGCGCGAACAGGAAGCGCTCGAGCCCGGACCGGCCCAGCCCGTCGAGCACCGCGACGGTCGATGACCGGTTGTCGCGCAGGTAGATCAGCAGTCGGACCAGACCGTCGGCCCATCCCAGCTCCGACGCGAAGGAGCGCACCTGGCCCGCGACCTCGGTCTCAAACACCCAGATCGCCAGGTGCCGCACGTCGGGGAAGTGGTAGTAGAACGCCTGCCGCGTCAGTCCACAGTCGCGGGTCAGCTCGGTGACCGTCACCTTGTCGAGCGGCTCGGTGCGCAACCGCGCCTTGAGCGCGGCCGCCAGGGCCTCGCGTGCGCCGGCGCGATGGTGCTCCTCGGCGGTCTCCTCGGGCATGCCTCACAGTACGACCGGACGTCCTTGGACACATTTCGCGAAGTGTCTAATGACTGGAACGACAGGGATTTCTACCGTAGGGAATGACGGCACGCATGCCGGCGGGCCGCCCCAAACGGAGGAGGTCCGAGTGTTCTTGTTCGAATCCATTCCCTGGTACTCCTGGGTGATGTGGAGCGTCGTCCTGGTTGCTCTCATCGCCCTCAACGAGGTGACGCGTCGCTGGAAGTGGGCCGGCCTGGCCTTTTTCGTGGCGCTGCCCATCGTGCTCACGATCTTCGTGTGGCCCCACACGGCCGGCGCGGGCTCGTCCACGGGCACCTGGTTCCACTGGGTCAAGGTCTACTCGGCGCTCGCCGGGTGCCTGGGCTTCATGTTGATCCGGTACGTCCCGCGGCTCGCGAAGAACCGCTGGATGCTGATGTTCCCCGCCGCGATCCTGGCGATCAACATCGGCGAGGCGGTCATCCGTGACTTCCAGGTCGCGGGCCTGGACGGTATGCACGACGGCGTCTTCATGGTCGGCGGTCCGTGGAACTACATGAACGGCATCGCCGGCATCCTCAACCTGCTCACCATCTGCGGCTGGGCGGGCATCATCGTGTCGAGCGACAAGGCCAAGGACATGATCTGGCCCGACATGATGTGGTTCTGGGTCATCGCGTACGACCTGTGGAACTTCGCCTACGTCTACAACTGCGTCGGTGACCACTCCTTCTACGCCGGTGCGGCCCTGCTGATCTCCTGCACCATCCCGGCCTTCTTCATCAAGAAGGGCGCCTGGCTGCAGCACCGCGCCCACACCCTGGCCCTGTGGATGATGTTCACGATGGCGTTCCCGACGTTCGTGACCTCGTCGCAGTTCGCCGTCGACTCGTCGCACAACTCGACCGCGCTGTTCATCGTGTCGGCCCTGTCGCTCGCGGCCAACATCGCCGTGGCGGCCTACCAGCTGTACGTCATCGTGACGCGGCATCTCAACCCGCTGCGCGACGAGCTGTACACCGATCAGCCCTCGTACCGCGAGGTGCTCGAGGCGAACCTCCCCGTCGAGCCGACGGCCGTCCCGGCGACCCCGCGTCAGGAGGATCGACTGGCCATGGTCTGACCGGGCGGAGGAGAAGCGCCGGGGGGCGTTTCTCGGCTGCCCCAGACGACCTGAACACAGGAGGGCCCCCGCCGGACGGCGGGGGCCCTCGCATCTGTCGTCGACAGCGATGCCGGGGTGTCGGGCGCTGTGCTCAGCGCTTCTTGGTCACCGTGAACTTCTGCGCGACCCGGGGCGAGCCCGAGGCCGTGAGCACGACCGCGGCCTTGCCCCGCTTCTTGCCGACCTTGAACCGCAGGTTGACCGCCTGCTTGCCGCGGCTGATCGTGACCTTCGAGCCGCCGGCCCTGCCGCGCTTGACGACCTTGACGGTGCCCTTCGAGTTCACCGTGACGGTCGCCAGCAGCGTGCCGCGGTAACGGATCTTCGCCGTGCTGCCCGGACGCAGCTGCCGCACCTTGACGACCTGCTGCCGGCCCGCCGTGACCTTCTTCTTGGCTAGCGTGACCCGCGAGTGGTACGCCGCGCGATGAAAACGGTCGGTGGGTTGATGCATCGGCGACCTTGTTCTACCTCGCCACGCGAGATTTAGCCGTGGGTGACTAACTGTGTCATCGCGTCTATTGGGATGCGACGCGCCATGCTGTGGCGCTCCAGGAGCCGGAAGCTTCCTCCATTGTCGATGTGTGCGTAACCGAAGACACGCCGTTGCGGCGGCGTGCGCCTCTCGATGGCCTGGAGCCCCGAACTCATCACGATGTCGCTGTAACGCCGGTTGTCGACATCGCGTTGGCGCTGGTAGTCCAAGCCCACTGCAACGACCGCGATCTTCTCGGCGGGGATGATGACGTCACCCACTTGCATCACTGCATGTTCGTGAGCGAACAGCCCGATGAGTGCCTCAGTTTGATCGTCAAGCGCGGCGAGAACTTGCGGCTCGTCCCTTGCGGCGCCAGGGTCGAACGCCCACGATGCAAGCTGGTCTTGAATCCAACGCTCTACTTCAATCTCATGGTCAGCGTTCTGATCTGCACAGCGAAAATCAGCAAGCCGGGACAGCAAACTGTCGTCGGCGCACACGCGTCGAACGATGACCTTGGTCGGCTCAGTCACGGAACTCGACCGGCGCAACGATTGAGGGGCGGGCCGAGACGTCCTCCAGAGGTGAACCTCCGTCGTCAGGAACGCGATAAATGTTTGAAGGCGGACGCTCGAAGGCAGTCGACGGTCGGGCCAAAGGGGTGCGGCCGTCCGTGGTCTGCACGTCGACGATCGCATCGTCGGGCCGGTCCTTCCGGCGCACCTTAAACGCAATTCGGCCAGCAGGCGCAGAGGCAAGTGGCAGTGCGTAGGAGAAGAGCGTCGCGATGTCCTTGGGCTTCGTGGGCTCGGGCAGAAGCTTCGGGTCGGTGACCCCCTTCGCGTCGTGGAACCTGGCCGAGGAGCTGTCGCCGGCGAAGGTCAGCAGGAACGCACCGCGGGTCGCGACTTTGAGATCCTTGAGGTGCTTGTACTCGGGACGTTCGAGCGCCGCGGCGATCTCGCCGTCGGTATCGACGGTCTGAGCGTCGATGCCGCTTGAGATCGCGAGGAGCGCGTCGCGCTGGCGGGTCGACGAGCCCGAGAACTGCTCCGGCCGGTCCGTCCGCCGGAAGCGGCGCATGATCCTAAGGCTGCGGCCTTCGACTGTCCTGGTCGGCAAGGTGTCGAGCTCCGGAACGATGACAGCCCAGTCCTTGAGCGTGCCTTCCCTGATTGCCTTGCGCATGAAAGCGACGTACGGGTCAAACTTGAAGTTCTTTGCCCACTGGAATCGGCTGACGACATCAATCAGTGCGTTAGCATCCACGATGCCGTAGCGGGCAGCCCACGGTCGCGGCGACCCGGACTCGTTGATGTAGAAGAACTGGCCGGTGTTGTCGGCCGCGTCGAGCAGCGACTGCACGTATTCAAAGTGCTGCTCGTTCAACTTGTCGTTGTGCAAGCCCTGCTGGTTGAAGTCGACGACCTTGCCGCCCTCGCCCTGCTCGGTGAGCTCGGCGTTGTACATCTTGTTGCTGCTGGTCGGCTTGAGGTAGGGCAGGCTCTGGTAGACCAGCGGAGGCACGTCCATCGGACGCACCAAGGGTCGGCCATCATCGTCGAAGCCCTGGAACCGTCGGAGCTCCTCGCGGAAGTCCTCCTCGTCGCGGACGATCGCCTCGAACGCCTTGTACAGGTCGATGACCGTCTTCCTCGGCCCCGGTACGTTGCGGCCGATGTAAAGCCGCACGAGGTCGCGGTAGTGGGGGCGGTAGCCGAACCAGCGGCCCATCTGCATCAGCGTGTCGGCGGCAACGGTCCGACGCGTGTAATAGGAGACCGTCAGGCCTTCGACGGTGAAGCCGCGGGAGAGCTTGGCCCCGCCGACGAGGATCTTCCAGACGTCGCGTGCCTGGAAGTTGATGTCGTCCTGCTGGTAGTCCTTCTCCGCGACCCCGTTGACGATGACGACCGGGTTGACACCCTCCTGGATCTTGTCGACCGCCTGACCGACAAAGTGGATTAGGTCCGCGAACTTTTCGACGATCGGCTCGTCCGCGCCGCGCGCCTCCGTGACCGGTCGGTAATCGTTGTTCCACAGGTCCTGGAGCCGCTTTAGCCCCATGGGAAGGTCATAGCCCGCGGACATCCAGACTCGACGGATGTCGTCGGCCAGGATCGCGTGCTCTGCAGTCCTCACGGACTCGTGGACGAGCATCGTGTGGTGGCGGAAGAGCTTGGGCTTGCCGAGCGTCGCGGCCCGGTGCAGCTTGACTGCCCCGGCGAGCACGTACGCGTCGAGAGCCGCGAGCATCTCAGCGTCCCGTGCATCGGGGTCATCGGGGGCCGCGAGAAGGGACCGGACGTAGGCCCTTTCGTTCGAGTTGGCCAAGGTCCGTTCCTCGCCCTCGCCCCCGTCGTCCCCTGATACGTCTCGGTCGAGATCGTGGAAGGCTGCGCCGCCCATGTATCCCGGCGGCGGCTGGAGGCTGACGATGAAGTCCTTCGGGAAGATGTCTTCGGAGTCCTCGGGATCGACGAAAACGTTCGCGAATGGCGTGGCTGTGTAGCCCACGTATTGGGCGCGTCCGATCTCGCGGAGTAGCTGTGCGATCAGGCGGTTGATCGCGGTGCGTTCCTTCTCCTCGGCCGAGTCCTTCTTGGGCCTGGTGGTGTTGATCGACGCTTGGTCGGCCTCGTCGTCGATGATCAGCGTGGGAATCTCGCTGAGGTCGGTCTTCACTGACTGGAGGTCTTGGACAAGTTTCTTCAGGACTCGCGAATTCTTCTTCACGACAGCGATGCGGATGTCGGGCCGATAGAGGTTCTGCGGATCGTAGAGGGGGCGTGCCGGGTCGACGAGGTGGTCGGTTTGGCGGAAGTCGAGATAACCGAGGCCCGCCTTGAGTAGCTTGTAGTCGTCGTGGGCGCCGGTCAGCCGCCGGATGCCCGGCATGCCGAGCTCCTTGGGATCCTTGCCGTAGGAGACGAACTTCCCGTCGAACCAGTCGACGTCCCCGTCTCCGATGTAGTCGACGGAGGCGGTGAGGTCGGGGTTGTTGCGGTCCACGCCGCCGAGGATGTTCTCCTCGCCGATGAGCTCCATATCGATACGGCGCTGGGTCTGCCCACGCAGAAGCTCGATGGTGCCGGTGAGGACGATCACCAGCTTGTAGCCGGCGTCGACCGCCTTGGCGATGACCCCAGTGAAGTTGGCGGTCTTTCCGGATTGCACGTGACCGACGACGAGACCCTTCGATTGATACGGGTCATCGCGGGTGGGGTCAGCCAGACGCTTGACGACCTCATCGGTGGTGCGGCCGAGTTCACTGATCGCGTCCGCGTCCCAGCCCTTCGCCTCGAGCACACCCCGATACCCGTCCCAGTAGAACGAGCGATCGGCCTTCGCCTCGTACCAGGGATCCCAATCGGCCGGCTTGCCGGAGATGACAACCGCGCCCGAGAGGTTCACCTGGAATGCATGGTTGATCGAAGCCTGTGCCTTATCGGAGAAGCCGAGAGCCCCGAGGGTCGCATCTCGCCTCTCCTGCGAGTACGCGGCAGTGTCTTCGGCCCATGCGGCGTTGCGCACGGCATCCCACTTGGAAAGCTGGATGTGAAACTCGTAGCGCGCTGGACTGTTCACGTCGGTCGAGGTGAGTGCGTCGATGAGGTCGTGCTCGGAGTAGTCGCCAGCCACCCCCGCGTCGTCCAGCTCGAACCGCACACGCTTGAGCACGGGCTTGGGGTCACTCTTGCTCATGCCGCGGACGACGCCCACGATTGCATCGGTGTACGGGTCGGTCACGTCATGCCTCCTGCGCGGGTGGCGCGCTGATGAATCCGGAGAGCGGCTCGCCGGGATCTCCCGCGGTGCGCGAGGAGACGTCGACACGGTAGGTCACGGCACTGACAAGATCACTGTGCGGAACCACGGCGTGCAGCCGGCTCGGAGTGAGCGCGGGAAAGTCGTCGTCGACGAGATACGCCGCCGGGGTCGTGCGGAGGATGTACGACGTCGGGTACATCGCAGCGTCGGTGTCCTCCCAGCCCTCCGACGCCAGGTAGGTCACGAACCGGTCCCGCGTCGTTGTGAGGCGCTCTCGGATCGTCTGAACCAGTCCCGGCAGAGTGATCCCGTGCGGGTCGCCCCCGGCCCGGGTGAGTTGGACTGACACGAGCCACAAGGACCGTCCGGGGCTTGGTTCGAGCTGGCCCGTTCCGTGGATGACGTGCGTGCGTCTCTCGCCGAGGGTGGTCTTGACCTCGACGTCGAAAGCCGGGAACGCGTAGTCCCGCTCCTCGGCGAGCGGGCCCAACCACCAGTCGGTCACGGCGTACTCGTCGTGGGCGTCCAGCAGCGTTCGGAAGAGGAGGAGCTCACCGATCAAACCGACTTGCTTCTCGTCTGAGATTCGCGATTTGGCCGCGAGCAGCGACTTCATGTTCGTCATCGCGGCGGAAGTCGCTGCGGCGAACGTGGCGCCGCCGTGCATCGCCTGGACGATCGACAGCATCAGTCCGTAAGCCTCGGCGTACATGTTGCGGGCATCGAAGGCAATGCGGGCCCACGTGGCGCCGTCGCGATTCTCGATGCCGGTGCTGACGCGCTTCAGCTCCGCGGTGTCCTGAACCATCCCGGTGTGCGGCGTCAGCAGTGTGATCGTCTGGCCGGGGCCGTCGATCCTGATGAGTGCCTCAGGAGATTCGCTGACCAGGTGCGTGGTCACCGTCCCGCTGCGGAAGTATTTCTCAAGAGTGGCCGGGTTCAGTTCCGACAACGTTGCGCCCATGGTGGATTCTCACTCTCCTCGCGCGGACTGTGACCGGATGGCGGACAAGAGGATGGCCTGCCACGCCGCGTCCTCGCGCTTCTTCCTAGCGCCGCTACCAGTGCCGACGAAGTGGTCCTCCAGAAGGAGGAGCAGAAGACTCTTGAAGAGAGGCGCGTCGTTGATGTCGAGGCTCTTGTGCCCGACGACGGCTGCTCGGTATCTGGCGTTCAGGACGAGCCTGTGCGCGTCGACGTCGATGTCGTAAACCTGATCATCCGGCAGCATTCTCCACATGATGTCGACGGGAGCGGCATCGTTGGGTTCGGTGTACGTGCCAAACACACCCTTCACGCCGTCAGGGAGTCCGTCACCCGGGCGCGGGGCCCCGATGGGCGAGGCGACGCGCTGCCTCGCAATCTTCGCCGCATGTTTCGCATCCTCCCGGAACGAGGCGAGCGTAGTGCCGTCGGCCGCACGAGCGTGAGCGAACGCGCTGCGCAGTTCATCGTCGAACGTCGTTCCCGACTTCTCCGGGTTGATCGTGACGTGGTTCTCCATCTCGGTCGTCAGGTCGAATGCCACACGCGCGAACGCAAGGTCGGTGCTTGGAGTCGCCAGGCTGTTCCAACCGCCCGACTGGAGGAGCCGATCGTTGCGGTAAACGTAGAGCCCTTGCGACTCGCTTGCCGATCGACCCCCTTGCGTGAAGCCTGACCCCCTGTCCCAGTGTGGCCAGACGTGGAGCCGCGCCGTACTGTCGGCGTCGCCGACGATCACCGGGAGGTCCTTTGGGTAGCCGGTACGTCCGACACCTCGATAGTCGAAGGGGTCAATGGCCGTGACCTGCCGCGGGGGCCCAGCGAAGTCCAGCCACACGTCGAACGTTTGAACCGTGATCGTCAGATCGCCCCGCTGGAGGATACGATGCAGGACGAGCCCGAGATGAGTGACCAGCTCCTGGGTGGTTCTGCTGGTCCAGGCCCGCTGCTCCTCGTCGTTCGACGACGTGAGGAACGTCTGCACGCTCTCCCACTCCACGATCGTCCCCGTGTCCATGACGAAATCGACCTTCGAGCCGGCGAGTCGCTCGGCGGCGTCGCTGCTTGAGAACTCTTCGACTACGGGGCCCGTGTCGATAGTCTCCTTACGCAGACGTCGTCCGACCGGCGGCGAGCCGTACCGCTTCGACCACACGATCAACGTGTTCGCCTGGCTCAGCGACGCCGCCTTGAGGCCGATGCCGAAGTGCCCGAGGTCGCGGCCTTGGTACTCGCGCTTCTTCGCATACGTCATGGCGTCGTCGATGCTTTTCGAGTCCATGCCCGAGGCGTTGTCGATTACCTGCAAACCGACGGGACGTGCCCCCTCCATACGAAACCTGATCAGGATGTTCGTTGCGCCGGCATCGATGCTGTTGTCGACAAGATCTGCTACGGCGGTGACCAGCGTGTGATGGCGGCCGATCGCCGACGTGATCGACGGATCGGGAGGGACGACCCGCGAGCCGACAGGCTGTGGTGCGGATACCGAGACCATTACAGGTCCTCGAACGAACTGTTCGTCAGCCCGAGGTCGCCCGAATTCTGCTTCACTGCCCGCACGGTGTTCTCGTCGAACCCATCAGCCTTCTCGGCATTCACGGTGAGAGTGATGTCGAGGACATCCGGGCCCGCCTTCCGCAGCAGGTCGAGGATCTCCTGGGCGACGGTCTGCAGTTCCGTGGGCATGTCGCCATCGGGGTTCACGACATGCCTAAGGGAGAAGGTGGCGTTGGCAACGACCTTGCGCGGGGGAGGGGATGGAGCTGGCGTCGGCCCGGGCTGCGGCGGTATCACCTTCCGATCCGGATCGGGATCCAGGTCGGGCCCCGGGCGTGGCAACCTTTCGCGCTCGCGCTGCGCAAGAGCTAGGTCGGGACGTACGACGAGCGTCCGCTCGTCAAACGGTCCGAATTCGGTGTCGTCAAGCGGGACGGCCAGTCCGTGGAAGTCGCCGGTCATCGTGTCGAACCCGGTCGCCAGCGCAAACCCGGTGTCCGCGAAGGCGGCATCGAGGAGCGACTCCTCGAGAGCCCGAACCAGAACCGAGCGGTCACGTAGGCGATGCAGGTAGGGGTATCGGCAGTAGTAGGTCCACAGCTCGGTAAAACTGATGAATCCACGGGTCCACCGTGCTCGCAGGAACTCCTCGATGTCGAGGCGCACGACACGGTTCGCGATGTAGGAGTGAGCGGCGTCGACGGAGGCAAGCTTGGTGCCGATGCGCTTGGCGAGGTTCTTCTCCGGACCGTCCGCACGCACCTGCCCGACGGCGTACGGTGCCTGCGGGTCGTCCTGTACTGCGTGGAGGCCCCAGATCCAGGTGTGGGCCAGGCGATCGTCGACCGTGCGGTTCGCCGTCTCGAGCATCGTCTGGGCCTGTGTCGCTGCGGATTGAGTGAGGTCGAGTCGTGCCGTCTCATTGAAGATCGAGCTCCAAGCCAGATACGACCGCACAGCTGATTCGAGCGTTCCCCACTGCTTCTCGTCCGCGGCGACCGCCACGATGGTGTTGACATTGGAGCGGGGAGCGTTGCCGCGGCGCCGCAGCAGGTCGTGCACCCACTTGGAGGCGCCGGACTCCTTGTCCTTGCCGTTGTGGGTGTACTGAGGTGGCACGACGACGAGCCGGAGGTGGTTGGCCTCGGCGACGTCGGATGACGATTCGGGATGGACGACTTCGGCGATGACGTCAGTGGATCCCTTGAATGCCTGCTTGAGCCGGGTTGCGACTTCGCCGTGGACGGCGTTGAGCGAGAGCTGGGAGGCGCGTTCGGCGGCGAGTCGGTTGAGCGACGGCTGAGTGTCGTACCAGTACCGGCCGTCCTCGGCGTAGTAGTGCGAGGACTTCTCCTGCAGCCCATCCAGCGCCGACCCGATATTGCCGAGCACGTCGCCCGGCATGGCGACACCGAGGGTGATGCTGCGACGGTCCTTGCCCTTGAGCGCAGCCTCGAGGGTGGGTGTGGCTTCGACGAAGATCGCCCGGGCTGTGCGGAGCGCCAAGGAGCGGTCCTTGAGCACGGGGCGCTCTGCGTCGACGATCCGGGCGACAGCGTTCTCCCCGTCGATCTCGGACTGGATGATCGCGTCCCACGCGTTGCCGACGTATTGCACGATCTCCGAGCGGACCGGCTGCGCATCAAGGGGGACCGACCCTGCCATGATCAACGGAGAGGGGTCCTCGCGCTGATACAGCTGGTGGATCACGTGGCTCATGAACCGCAGAACGCCCCGTGTGCGTTGGAACTTCTCCAAGGTCGACCAGTCCGAGTAGAGCCGGTCCAGAAGCTCGGGGTGGATAGGGTAGGCCGCCTTGATCCTCGCCTCGTACTCGAACTCTCCGACCCCGGTCGGGAACTCCTTATGGTGGTGTCGGTAGTACTCTCTGAACCGCCGCGCCGCGGCTGCGATGGACGAGAGCGCCCTCGCATCCGGCTCGACGAACAGTCGCCGGCGGACGATCTCATACGACTCGTCCTGGGTCGCCGGCGTCCACTGGTAGGCCACCCGGCGGATCACATTGTCCAAGCGCTCCAGGGCGTCGCGGCCTCGGTGGCCACCTACCTCCAGGTCGCTGGCCTTGGTCGCATCGAGCTCACCTCCCGCTGCGGTCCCGGGGGCCATGCTCTCGCTGGCCGGCACGGAGACCAGCAGCAAGATGCCAGCCACATTCTCGGCAGCAAGCGTCAGCGCCTGGGCAAAAGTGAATTGAGTCTCGAACAGACCTGCTGCCACGCGGGGAGCGTGGGGGTCCTTGTTGTCGTAGTCGTCCGGCAGCTGTCGGGCATAGGCGACCCATTCGTCGATCAGCACGATGGCCGGTCCGAACCTGGCGAAGAGCTCTCTCAACAAGTTGCCGGGGTTGGTGCCGGTCCTGTCGGCCTCGGCGACGACCTCATATCCCTCCGCGCCGCCCAGCTGCCAGGCGAGTTCGCCCCAGAGCGTGTTGACGACGGTGCCGTCGGGCTTCGTCGACGGCTTACCCGGGGGGATCTCGTTGCCCACGAGTGCGGCCTTGCGCACGGGCTGGCCGACCACCTCGGCATGATGGCCCGCGAGCACTTCCTGGACGTTCTGCGGGAACTCGTGCAGCGCACGCCCCGAGAACAGGTGCCACACAGCCAGCATGGAGTGGGTCTTGCCGCCGCCGAACGTGGTCTGCAGGTTGATGACCGGGTTGGCCGACGTCGACCCGGAGACCCGGTCAACGGCCCGCTTCAGCAGATCCTTGAGCCCGTCGGTGAGATACGTTCGTCGGAAGAACTCGATCGGATCCTGGTATTCGCTCGCGGCATTCTGCTGTACCGCTACCGAGTACAGGTCGGCGGCGAACTCCGCGTTGTTGTACCGACCCGAGGCCACGTCCGGGTGCGGCTTGAGCACCTCCCGCCACGCCGGCAATTCCGCGTCGGGCGTCCCGGGCAGAGCGATTGCCTCGCGCACCGCCCTGCGGGTCTGCTGTTCGAAGCTTCCGCGCAGGATGCCGAGCCGGGAAGTGCGGACCGCGTCGGCCTCGCGCACCGCGCCGATTGCGCGCATGACCCGCTCGATCGTGTCCAGCGCACGGACCGCGTCGTCGGGGGAGAAGGGCTTGAAGTGCGCAACGTCGTTGCGGACGCTACGCAACTCGCTGACGAAACCCTGCTCACCTCGCGAGAGGTGGTCGTTGAAGAGGTACCCGAGCGAGGAGATCGGCTCGGTGACCATCCGGAACTGGTCCTGTGGGTCAGTACGCGAGTAGGACTTGCCCTGGATGCCCCTCGCGGCGTCCTTCGCCGCGAGGAGCACCGTCCAGTCCTCGCCCTCCGGTACGAACTTCGCGGTGACCTGCTCGATGTACGGATCGAGAACTGCCGCCAGCGACTCGAGCGCCGCACGCACTACCTCGATGTTGCTCTTCGCCATCAGTCCTCATCTCCGAAGTCGAGCTCGGTCTGCACCTCGGACCGGAGCTGCACCCGGCTCGCGGCTTCGGTCAGATCCGTCCACGATCCACCGACCAGGTTGAACAGCCGGGCGTCGTCGGTGCGGGAGGTCTTCGTCATCTCATACAGGCGATACGCCAGCCGCTGCACAGCCTCGACGTCGAGCTCCGGCCGGGTCGCTGCCAGCGACATGAGCCTCGCGGCCGGCTCCAGGCCACCGTCCTCGGAGGAGAGGACGCGGCCGAGATGGCACATCACCTCCCAGGCGGAGATTCGGGCATCGGTGACCGGGTTCCACGTCGGCGGTAGGTCGGGCGGTCGAACGAGCTGCACGATTCCCTCTCCCTGTGTCAGCACCCCGGAGTCCGCCACGCCTCGCACCGACGTGTCGTAGGAGCGAGCCAGCAGGTCGGCATCGCCGAACGGACCCTTGCTCCAGCCGTACTGCTCGTACCACTTCAGGCAGAACCGAGTGTCCGCATCGAGGTCGCCCTCGCCCTCGGCCAGCACTTCGTCGAGGGCCTGGTTGATCAGCCGAAGGGCAGCCTTGACACTCATATCAGTGCCGTCGTTCTCGACCACGCGCGTGAAGCTGGAGAACACTGCCATCCCGGGACCGATGGTCGCCTGCGTGAGGTCCACAGGAGCGATCGCGCCCTGACGCAGCTTCTCCAGTGCGTCGGGAAGCTCTCGGCGTAGTGCCGCGAGGAATCCGCGCCGCGTCGTCTGACCTGCTGTCTCGTGGCGCGGCCGGAGGACCAGTACGATCGACGAGGCGAGCGCGTTGGTGCCAACCGAGATCATTCGCCCACTGCGCTCCGAGCGGACCGGCCACGTTGCCGTGATTGCCCAGCCCTCACGAATCATGCCTTCCAGGATGGTGGCCCAGCCAGTGCTCGTAACGCCCTCCGCCTCGAGCTCGGACTGCTTGAACGCGTAGAACACAGTGAGCGGGTACTCCTCCGACGCGCCCTCTCGCGCTCGGGCGAAGACATGCTCAAACCCAGTCTCGAAGAACATCTCCGCCCCCTTTCGCCCACCGTGACGATAAGGGTTGGCAACAAGTTCCTCTGCCTTCGGCACGAGCATCGATGCGAACAAAACCGGATGGACATCACGCAGAGAACGACGCAGCCAGACGTAGAAGAAGTCGGACAGATCCGAGTAGCCGATGTTGTCGTAATACGGCGGGTCGGTGGCGACCACGACGGTGGAGTAGTCCCGCGATGCCGCATCCAATTGGGATGCTTCGCCGACGGGCGTAGCGGGAAGCTTATCGATCGCCTCTGCCTGGGTCTCGGTGGCGATCGAAAGATCGCCAGCTGCGCGGGCGAATGGCGAGACCTCGACAAAATCCCAGGCCATGGGGATCGCCTGACGGGCAAAAAGGTTCCTTGCTTGATCTCGCGAGTTCGACCACGTAACGAGGGAATTGTTCAGGTCAGTCGTCCGGCTAACACCCATCGCAAGGTAGGTGGCGACCGCGTCGGCGTACGCCTCGGCGCCGTCACCGCCGTCGGCGAGACGCGCGCCAGCGGTGAGGCCCGACGCGACAGCGTCCTGCAGGACTTTCTCCCGCGCCTCGCTCACAAGGTCGCTGAACGTCGTCAGCGCCACCAACTGCCGGTTAGTGAAGAGGTCCGAGAACTTCGTCAGGCCATACGCCGGCGTCCAGAGATTGCGTGGGTCGTGGCCGAGCTTCTGGTTCGGGCTCCCGGGCGGCCGATCGACAACCGCCGCCTCGCGGTGCTGATCCGTCGGCGAGACATAGATGCGGCGCCGGCTGCCCTCGGCGACGACCGCCATCAGCGCAGCGCCCATCCGTTCGGCAACTCCCTCGCCCTTGATGTAGTCGCTCGTCGCGGGAGAGCCGCACGCGACGCAGACTCCGCCAGCGCGACCCGAGACTGTCCCGTCGGTCGTCTTCGTCGGACCCTTTGCCTTGTCGTGCCCGATGGTGAACTCGACCCGTCGGCCGCTCGGGGAGTCGGGGTCGTCGACGACGGTGGGTACTACGTACGCCTCCTTGCCCTTTTTCTTCCCGAGCCACCAGGAGCGGACCAGTGGCATCTCGATGCCGCAGGCGGGGTTGGGGCAGGTGACGGTGCGCGCCCAGATCCAGGCGATCGTGGTCGCCTTCGTCTTCTTCCCGGTCTTCTCATCGACGACCGTCGCGTCCGGGTAGAGATCACCGATGCGCTCCTCGGCCTGCTCGCGCATCCAGGCGCCGTAGCGGCGCACGTCCTCGGCGAGGCCTGTGGCGCGCGGCCAATTCCCGAGCTTGGTTTCGGCCGCTCCGGGAAAGACCGGTGCCCGGCCCGCGAACTTCGGGGGGATCTCAATGAGTGCCTTATTGATCAGCACCGCGACAGGGTTGAGGTCCGAGGCGTGCGCCTCCAAGCCGAGGCGTTGGGCCTCGAGCGGGATCGTGCCGCCGCCGGCGAAGGGGTCGAGGATCGCGGGTGGTTTGCCGCCAGTGGACTTGAGGATCTCCTCGTGCGCTTCACGCAGCAGGGTCTCGTTGTTGATGTTCTCCCACTTGACGAGGCGACGGATAATCCCGTGCAACCGCTCCCGCTCGACCGTTTGCTGCTCCTCGGTCAGGTCCGGGTTCGAGGACGGGTCATCGACCAGTTGAGCGAACAACACGGCCCTCGCCGCAGCGAGCGGTCGGCGCGCCCACCACAGGTGCAACGTCGACGGATGCCCATGGCGTATGGACTTCTCCCGGGCGGACGCGCTGTTGATGTCCTCCAGCGGGATTGACACCTCGATCAGCTTCTTGCGAACCGGGGCATCGGGACTTGTCGTCATACGGTGAAGCACTCTCCAGTGGGGTCGTTGCTCAGATGGTAGTCGGTCGTCTCCGATGGCCGCTGGAGGTTGGGCGTGATTGATGGCAACCGCCGGACGATGTGAGCTATCGGCTCAGCCGCCAGCCGCTGCGCGGACCACCCTTTCTATGTCAGAGGCTGCGTGTTTCATGTCTTCGTGCTCCCAAACGCGGAGCACCGTCCATCCGAGGGAGCTGAGATGGTCACGGGTCTCATGGTCCCGCTCAACGTTGCGTGCCAGCTTCGCGGCCCACCAGGAGCCGTTGTTCATCGGTGCTGTCTTGTGTTTGGGGCACGCGTGCCAGAAGCATCCGTCGACGAACACGGCGACCTTCGCGCCGGTGAACAGGAGATCGGCTCGCCTGCGTGGCATGCCGGGAAGCTTGGCGTCGACCCGATAGCGGAGGCCGCGTCGGTGGAGTTCTCTTCGGACAAGGATCTCAGGCTGAGTGTCGCGTGTTCTCTGCCGGGACATCCGTCGAGAGGCTGTGATTTCGACCGAGGTCGGGGGGATCACCGGGTTGGTCATGGCGCGTCCTCCAAAGGGGGGATAATCTCACTTATTGTGTCGACCCATACGCCATCATCTGACTCAGGGCCGGCCGCGGCAAAACCGAAGAGCCGCGAACCCAAGATCACGACTCTCGACCTGTTCGCGGGCGCCGGGGGACTGACGGAGGGACTGAACGCCGCTCCGGGAAGGCGGTTCAAGGCGGTCCGTGCCGTTGAGATGGACTCCGCGGCAGCCGCCACGTACACGTTGAACCATGGCGGACAGCTCCGCGACAGCAAGGTCGTCGGCGGTCCCGTGTACGTGGGTGCGATCGAGGACTGGCTGGCCAAGGAGGACGTACCCGAGGTCGACGTGGTCGTAGGTGGGCCACCCTGCCAAGGTTTCTCCACACTCAACCGCGCCGGGGTGGGGTCCCATCGGAACGAGTTGTGGAAGCTGTACGCCGAGACTGTAGAGAGGGCGACCCCGCAGTACTTCGTCCTAGAGAACGTCCCAGCGTTTCTGAAGTCGGAGCAATGGGGTGTCTTCAGGGAAGCACTCGACGGCGGCATCCTCAAGAACTACGAGATTGAGTTCGCCGTATTGAACGCCGCCGACTACGGGGCGTTCCAAGCGCGTAAGCGCGTCATTGTCATCGGTCGTCACAAAGACCTGCCCGCACTTGGCCTGCCGAAGAAGACGCATGAGGGAGCACATCGCAACCTGGCCGAGGCGCTTCTCGGCGTGCCGCGCGCGGTCGACCGCATTGGGATCCCCGAGGGCCGCGTCGAGTTCAGGGGCGGCGAGTTTCCGGGGTGCTTCCGAACACGTGAGCTCCACATCGGACGCCCCTACAGGCAGCTGTCGCTTGACCGATTCGCAGCGATCTCTCATGACGGCGGCAGCCGGTCGGAGCTGCCGGACGACCTCAAGGCGCCATGTTGGCGCAAGCACGCCAAGGGCACAGGCGACGTCATGGGCCGGCTCTACTGGGATAAGCCGTCGGTGACGATCCGCACCGAGTTCTATAAGCCGGAGAAGGGTCGCTACATCCACCCCGACCAAGACCGCGTCATCACGCACTACGAGGCCGCGCTCGTCCAAGGCTTTCGCAAGGACTACCGATGGGTGGGCACTCGTGACGACATCGCGCGCCAGATTGGCAACGCAGTGCCCATCCCGCTTGGAGCAGCCATCGGTCACGTGCTTGTCGATGCATTGCCGCGTGTAGAGACAGGACCGATGCCCTGACGGTGTGACGTCGGCCGGCAGGATCGACCTGCAGCGGTCCGATAGGTCAGGCGCGCTCGCCGGAGGACAGGCAAGCCATCTCGTGGTGGAAATGGGATGTGTCCCCGTGGATCGATTGCGTTTCCGAGCTGGTCTGGTGGGTGACCGCCGTCCCCTGCTTCTCCAGATCCTTGACCCATCCTCGGTTGCACTCGCGGCAACCGGCGTTGATCGTCAGAGCCGTCGCGTTCCACGCGATCGGCCCTCTTCGCGGGCGTCCGCGGTCTTCGATAGGCCGATCCGATTGGCCGTCGGCCGCCGCGGGCCGCACTGGCGCCGCGAACCAACGAAAAACGGCCCCTGGCCCTGGAAGACGATCAAATGTGTCTTCGCAGGTCAGGGGCCGTCTCAGGCACTCAGCCCGTGGGCGTTACCCACGCGGGACAAATCAGATGTCGTAGTACAGCTCGAACTCGTGCGGGTGCGGCCGCAGCTGGATCGGCAGGATCTCCTCGGTGCGCTTGTAGTCGATCCACGTCTCGATCAGGTCGGGCGTGAACACGTCGCCGGCCGTCAGGAACTCGTGGTCGGCCTCGAGGCTGTCGAGCACGGCGCCGAGCGAGGTCGGGACCATGTCGATCTCGGCGTACTCCTCCGGCGGCAGCTCGTAGATGTTCTTGTCGATCGGGGCCGCCGGCTCGATCTTGTTCTTGATGCCGTCGATGCCGGCGAGCAGCAGCGCGGAGAACGCCAGGTACGGGTTGCTCGACGGGTCGGGGCAGCGGAACTCGATGCGCTTGGCCTTGGCGTTCGCACCCGTGATCGGGATGCGGACACAGGCCGAGCGGTTGCGGGCCGAGTAGACCAGCGCGATCGGGGCCTCGAAGCCCGGCACGAGGCGGCGGTAGGAGTTCACCGACGGGTTGGTGAACGCCAGCAGCGACGGCGCGTGCTTCAGGATGCCGCCGATGTACCAGCGGGCCGTGTCGGAGAGTCCGCCGTAGCCGGCCTCGTCGTAGAACAGCGGCTCGCCGTTGTTCCAGATCGACTGGTGCACGTGCATGCCCGAGCCGTTGTCACCGAAGATCGGCTTCGGCATGAACGTCACGGTCTTGTCCTGGGCCCACGCCGTGTTGCGGACGAGGTACTTGAACTTCATCGTGTCGTCCGCGGCCTTGAGCAGCGTGTCGAAGCGGTAGTTGATCTCGGCCTGGCCGGCGGTGCCGACCTCGTGGTGGCCGCGCTCGAGGATGAGGCCGGCGTTCGCCAGGTTCGTCATCATGTCGTTGCGCAGGTCGGCGAAGCGGTCGGTCGGCTGGACGGGGAAGTAGCCGCCCTTGTAGCGGACCTTGTAGCCGCGGTTGTCCGCCAGCTCGTCGCCGGTCGACCAAGCCGACTCGGCCGACTGGATCTCGTAGTAGCTCTTGTTCGCGCTGGTGCCGTAGGCGACGCGGTCGAAGATGTAGAACTCGGCCTCGGGGGCGAAGAACGCCGTGTCGCCGATGCCGGTGGTCTTCAGGTAGGCCTCGGCCTTGCGGGCGATGTTGCGCGGATCGCGCGAGTACGCCTCGCCCGTGATCGGGTCGTGGACGAAGAAGTCCATCGCGATCGTCTTGGGGTTGCGGAAGGGATCCACGTACGCGGTGCCGTAGTCCGGCAGCAGCTTCATGTCCGACTGGTCGATGGTCTGGAACCCGCGGATCGACGAGCCGTCGAACGCGACGCCCTCGGCGGCGGTGTCCTCATCGAATGCCGAGATCGGCATCGTGACCTGCTGCTGGATGCCCGGAAGGTCGGTGAAGCGGATGTCGATGTACTCGACGCCCTCGTCCCGGACAAACTTGAAGAACTCGTCGGCATTGCCGAACATGTGGCCTCCTCGACCGCGATGCAGCGGATAGATCGGTTCGGACGGCATCTCCCTGCGTCCACCTAGAGGCTAGGTGGGGGCAGTTTCCCGTCCATCACCGGATTGTTACATGCAGGTTACGCTGCCGCAGTTCGTTAAATTGACCCGGTGTCGGTGGTCAGTGGTAAGCAGCGAGCGCTCAGCAAGGACTGAGATAGCAGGAAAAATGACTGGACATTCGAACATGTGACCCAATAAGATGTGGGTATGTCTTCGGGGGATGACGAGTTGGTCGGCGCGTTGCGCACGGCTGCTCAGACGGTGCGATCGGTCACCAGCTCGGTGGCCGAGGAGTTGCGCGCGTTGTCCGCGGCCCGCGATGCCGCCGAGGCTGCGATGGCCGAGCGCCTCGCGGAACTCGAGCAGACCCAGGGGTACGTGGCTGAGGACGCGTCCAGTGTGTCGACGTGGGCGCGGTGTGAGTTGCGTCAGGACGCACGGCGCACCCGCCAGCTGATCCGGGCTGCGGGCACGATGCGCGAGCTTTCCGAGGTGGGCCAGGCCGCACGGGCCGGTCGGATCTCGATCGATCATGTCGCGCGGTTCTCGTTCGCGATGGCCCATGTCGACCAGGTCGAGGTGCGACGGTGGGAGTCACACCTGGTCGCGGTGGCGCTGCTGCACCCGCCGTCGCGGGTCCAGTCGCTGGTCGACCGGTTGCGGGCCATCCTCCATGCCGAGGAGCTGGACGAGGCGTGGATCGCCGGCGCCGACAAGGCGCACCTGACGCTGAACGCGTTGCAGGACGGCTGGCACGTCACCGGCTTCCTGCCGATCGACGTCGGGGCGAAGCTCAAGGCCGTGCTCGACGCGGTCTCGGTGCCACGTGAGGCGGGGGACCGGCGATCGGCGTCCGAGCGGCGCATCGACGGACTCGACCAGCTGCTCACCCGTGTGCTCGCCGAGGGCCTGCCCACCGATGGCACGGTGCGACCCCAGATCCACGTCATCGTTGACGCCGGCACCCTGCAGCAGGCGCTCGCGCCCCACACCGAGAGCGCGTTCGAGCCGGTCGAGCCGGCGGTGCTGCACGGGTTCGGCCACATCGGACCGAACCTGCTGGCGCACCTGACCTGTGGTGCCGACCTGATCCCGGTGTTGGTCGACCACGTGGGCCCGAACCGCACCGTGCTGGACGTCGGGCGCCGTCACCGTGACGCGACCGCGAAGCAACGCCACGCGGTCTGGGTCCAGCAAGAAGGCCGCTGCGACACCGACCACTGCCACCATTCGATCGACCACGTCCATCACCGCCAGCGATGGTCCGACGGCGGCCCGACCGACCTGGCCAACCTCGTCGGACTCTGCACCGCCTGCCACCGCCACACCCACCGCCACGACACGACCCTCGCCCGGGCGGGCTGACGGCGCTGCCTAGGCTGGAGGGGTGACCGAGACCTACGACGAGCCCTCGCTGGG
The DNA here is from genome assembly GCF_024508295.1 of Aeromicrobium duanguangcaii. Classification (NCBI taxonomy): domain Bacteria; kingdom Bacillati; phylum Actinomycetota; class Actinomycetes; order Propionibacteriales; family Nocardioidaceae; genus Aeromicrobium; species Aeromicrobium duanguangcaii. Next base: position 1,122,191 of record NZ_CP101990.1, read on the forward strand.
CCGGCGCATCGTCGCGCTGCTCATCGACTGGGTGATCGCCAGCCTGTCCGCCGTCGCCCTGTTCGGGTGGGCCGGTGTCCAGTTCCCGCCGGCGGGCATTCGCGACCAGCTGATCATCAACGGCGTCTTCGTGCTCGAGGTGTCGATCCTGCTCGGCCTGGTCGGCTTCTCGATCGGCAAGCGCGTCATGGGCCTGCGACTGATCAACCCCGACGGTAGGCCGATCGGCATCCCTCGCGCGGTGTTGCGCACCGTCCTGCTCAGCTTCGTGATCCCCGCGATCATCATGACCGAGGACAAGCGCGGACTGCACGACCTCGCGGCCGGCAGCAAGGTCGTCCGGGCCTGAGTCAGCCGCGCATCGCCTTGCGCGCGCCCTTCATGCTCGTGGGCATCGGGCCGCGCGGCATGGGGGCGGCCGGACGCATCGCGTCGAGCGCCTTGAGCTTGTAGAGCACGTCGGTCTGCTGGGCGGGCTTGATCGCCTTCGGCAGCTTCTTGACTCGCTTGACCAGGTTGGGCAGGGGGACCTCGCCCTCGCCCCGGCCGACGATCAGCGTCGTCACGGGGACACCGTCGCCGACGATGCGCTGGTGCTTCTTGGCCTCGGAGGCGAGCAGGTTCTTGACCCGCGCGTGCTGGCCCTCGCCCACGAGCACGACGCCGGGGCGGCCGACGAGACGGTGCACGACGTCCTGCTGCTTGGTGAAGCCGACGGCGGGCTTGACGTCCCAGCCGCGGCGGAGCATCTGCAGCGCGCCTGCGCCGGCGCCCAGCTGGCCCTCGGCCTGCTGGTACATCGACTTCTCGGCGCGCTTGCCGAACACGATCATCGTGACCAGCAGCGAGGTCGTCAGCGCCAGCACCGCGGTGATGATGATCGAGAACCAGGCGGTGCCCAGCAGGAGCACGCCGAGGGCGGCCACGGCGGCTGCGGACAGGACGAAGACGCCCAGCAGCAGCAGGCCGATGCGCGGCTGGGTCTTCTTCGTCATCTGGTACGCATTGCGCAACTGCGCGAGGCGACCGGTGGGCACGGCGGGTGCGGGGCTGGACATAAGCCCGATTCTACGTCAGGCCCGGGCGTCCATGGCCTGCTGGTAGAGCCTTCCGGCGCGGTACGACGAACGAACCAGCGGTCCGGACATGACACCGGAGAAGCCGATCTCGTCCGCCTCCTGCTGCAGCTCGACGAACTCCTCGGGCTTGACCCACCGCTCGACGGGGTGATGACGGGCCGAGGGACGCAGGTACTGGGTGATCGTGATGAGCTCGCACCCGGCCGCGTGCAGGTCGCGCAGCGCCTGCGAGACCTCCTCGCGGGTCTCGCCCAGGCCCAGGATCAGGTTGGACTTGGTGACGAGGCCGAACGCCCGCGCCTGCGTGATGACGTCGAGCGAGCGCTCGTAGCGGAACGCCGGGCGGATGCGCTTGAAGATGCGCGGCACGGTCTCGACGTTGTGGGCGAGCACCTCGGGACGAGACTCGAAGACCTCGGTGAGCAGCTCGGGGATGCCGTTGAAGTCGGGGATGAGGTTCTCGACGCCCGTGCCGGGGTTCAGCTCGTGGATCTTGCGGACCGTCTCGGCGTACAGCCAGGCGCCGCCGTCGGGCAGGTCGTCGCGGGCGACGCCCGTGATGGTGGCGTACTTCAGATCCATCGTGCGGACGCTCTCGGCCACGCGGCGCGGCTCGTCACGGTCCAGGTCGGCGGGCTTGCCCGTGTCGATCTGGCAGAAGTCGCAGCGGCGCGTGCACTGCTCGCCCCCGATGAGGAAGGTCGCCTCGCGGTCCTCCCAGCACTCGAAGATGTTGGGGCAGCCGGCTTCCTGGCAGACCGTGTGCAGACCCTCGCTCTTCACGAGCTTCATCAGCTCGTTGTACTCGGGGCCCATCTTGGCGCGGGTCTTGATCCACGCGGGCTTCTTCTCGATCGGCGTCTCGGCGTTGCGAACCTCGAGTCGCAACATCTTGCGTCCTTCGGGAGCGATGGTCACGGAGCCCACCCTACGCGGGGGTCCTGATCGGGTCTGTGAAGTGCCTCTCGCCCCCTAGGCTGAGCCGGTGAGAACTCGGGTCGACACGACGCAGCGATGGGCCTATCCACTCATCATGGTGCTGTTGGCCGTGGGACTGGGCATCTCCGGAGCGCCCGCGCCGCTGTACGGCGTGTATGCCGCCGAGTGGGACTTCGCGCCCATCACCACGACCGTCGTCTTCGCGGTCTACGCGTTCGGGGCGCTGGTCAGCGTCCTGCTGACCGGTCCGGTGTCCGACCGAGTCGGGCGGCGTCCCGTCCTCATCGCGGCGGTGCTGGCGCTGCTGGTCGGACTCGCGCTGTTCATCCTGGCCGAGTCCGTCGCCTGGCTCGTCGTTGCTCGAGCGGTCCACGGCGTCGGCGTCGGCGCGATCGTCGTGGCCGCCTCGGCGGCGCTGCTCGACCTGCAGCCCGAGGAGGGCGCTCGGTCGGGCAAGCGCACGGGTGTGGCGTTCAACGTCGGCATCGCGATCTCGATCATGGTGACCGCGCTGATCGCGCAGTACGGGGCACACCCGCTGGTGACGCCGTACGTGCTGCTGGCCGTCCTGATCGCCGGTCTGCTGGTGGCGGTCCTGGTGATGAGGGAGCCGCACGCGAGTCACGGAGCGGGCCACCTGCGCATCGCGCGGCCCCGGGTGCCGGCGTCGATCAGCGCGGACTTCCGGTTCGCGGCCATCGGGGTCATGGCCTCGTGGTCCGTCCTGGGCGTCTTCCTGTCGCTGTTCCCGAAGATCGCATCCGACGCCGTGGGCACCGACAACCTCGTCTTCGGCGGCTCCGTCGTGGCGCTGTCGGCCTTCGCCGCCGCGATCAGCCAGCTCGTCGCCGTGCGGTGGACGCCCCGGGTGGCGGCGGTCGCCGGCGACGCGGGCACGGCGGTGATGCTGCTGGTCAGCATCGTGGCGATCCGCACCGGCTCGGCGTCGGCGATCCTGCTCACCTCGACCGTGCTGGGCTTCTTCTTCGGCATGGCGTTCGGCAGCTCGCTGCGCCACCTCGGCGACGTCGTGCCCGCGAATCACCGGGGCGAGGTCATGAGCGCCTTCTACGTCCTGGCGTACTCCGCGATGGCGGTGCCCACGATCCTGGCGGGCTGGGCGGCGACGACGTGGAGCCCCGAGCAGATCCTCGCGCCGTTCCTGGCCTGCGTGGCGCTGGCCAGCGTCGTCGCGGGAGTCCTGGGCTGGCGGCTCGACGCGCCCGACGCGGACGCGGTCATCGACTGAGCGGAGAGCTCACAGCAGTGGCACCGAGGCGTGCTCGACGCGCTCGATGTCGGGAGAGGGCTCGTACGAGCCCCACGTGAGCAGGTCGCCCAGATGCGCGATCACCCGGGGCGCCACGTCGAGCGGTCGGATGTCGCGCCCCAGCTCGCGGTCGAGCGAGGTGACGCCGGCGTCGGCGATGCCGCAGGGGACGAAGCGGTCGTACCAGTCCATGTCGACGTCGCAGTTGAGGCTGAAGCCGTGCATCGTCACGCCGCGCGAGACCCGGATGCCGATCGCGGCGATCTTGCGCTCAGGGCGGCCCGGAGCGGCCGGCAGCCAGACTCCGGAGCGGCCGGGAACGCGACCGGTGACGACGTCCAGCTCGGCGAGCGTGCGGATCACCGCCTCCTCGATCCGGCGCACGTAGTCGACGACCAGGACGTGCGAGGGCAGCTTCACGATCGGGTAGCCCACCAGCTGTCCGGGGCCGTGGAAGGTGATCTTGCCGCCCCGGTCGACGTCCACGACGGGAGTGCCGTCCTGCGGACGCTCGTGCGGCTCCGTGCGCCGGCCGGCGGTGTAGACGGGCGGGTGCTCCAAGAGCAGGACCGTGTCCTCGATCGCGTCGGCGACCCGGTCGGCGTGCACGTCGCGCTGGAGGTCCCACGCCTGCGTGTACTCGAGCGCGGCGTCGCCGTACCAGTCCTGGAGGAAGCGCACGCGATCAGCCTACGGGGCAACGCAGGATCGTCAGGTCCAACCAGCGGTCGAACTTGCGGCCGACCTCGGCCAGGTGGCTGGTCTGCTCGAAGCCGAGATCCTCGTGCAGCTCGATCGAGACGGTGTTGCCCGACTCGATGAGGGCGAGCACGACATGGACGTCGGGGGAGTCGTAGGCATGGCCCAGCAGGGCGATCAGCAGCTCGCGCGCGATGCCGCGGCGGCGGTGGTCGCGGTGCACGTACACCGAGTTCTCGACGGTGTGCCGGTAGGAGCTGCGGGGGCGGAACGGTCCGTACGAGGCGTAGCCGGCGACCGCGCCGCCGGTCTCGGCGACGAGCACGGGGTACCCGGCCGTGACCAGCTTCTCGTACCAGCGGACGCGGTCGGCCAGATCGACGGGCGTCTCGTCCCAGATCGCCGTCGTGTTCAGGATCGCCTCGTTGTGGATGTCGAGGATCACGGGAAGGTCGGCCGGGGTCGCCTCACGGATGGTCGCCACGGGTCCATCGTGGCAGGGCTGTGGAGGAAGAGTCGACATCCGGGGCGACGTGGCGCGAGGCTGCGGCCATGGGGGAGTGGATCGCGGCTCTCGTCGCGCTGGTCGTTCCGGGCACCGGCGGCTGCGACGCCCTGGCAGCGCTCGACGTCGTCCGCACCACCGCGTGGACCACCGGTGGCGACCGGCTCCTGGCTGGGGTCTACGTCGACGGTGCGGGCCGTCCCGACGTCGAGCGGCTCCGAGCTTGGCGCGAGCGGGGCATCACCGTCGAGGGGGCGCGGACGATCCGCGCGTCCTGCCGGGACGGCGGACCCGGCGGCGTCGAGGTCGTCGAGCGGCTCGGTCCCACCGTGGCCGTGATGCCGGACGGGAGTCGCAGGACCCTGCCGGCCGACGGCTGGAGCCGCCGGACCGTCACGCTCGACCGCGAGGGCGGCCGGTGGCGGATCGTGCGGGTGGCGTGAGACTCAGGCGCCGCGGCCGAGTGCCGTGCGCAGCACGCGGTCGATGCCGGGGTCGGCGAAGGAGAAGCCGTCGGCCATGAGCGCGGCGGGACGCAGGCGCAGCGAGCCCAGCAGGTCGTCGGCGAGTCCGCCCAGCGCGAGCCGGACGGCGACCGACGGCGCAGCCAGCACGGCCGGCCGGCGCAACGTCGAGGCGAGCGTGCTGGTGAAGTCGCGGTTGGTGACGTCGTCGGGGATGGCCAGGTTGACCGGGCCGCTCAGCTCGCCCTCGATCACGTGGGTGACGGCGGTGACCCAGTCGCGGCGCGAGATCGTCGAGAAGTACTGGTCGCCGCTGCCGAGCCGGGCGCCCAGGCCCAGCCGGAACGGCGGCAGCATCAGCTTGAGCGCGCCACCGGAACGGTCCAGGACGACCGAGGTGCGCAGGTAGGCGACGCGGGCGCCGACCTCGACAGCGGGTGCGGCGGCGGCCTCCCACTGCTGGGCGACGTCGGCGAGGAAGCCCGTTCCGGGGCCGGAGGTCTCGTCCAGCTCGTCGTCGCCACGATCGACGCCGTACCAGGACATCCCGGAGCCGGACAGGAACGCCGCGGGCGTGCGCGAGGCGGCGATGGCGCGCGCCAGGGTGTTCGTGGCGCCGAGGCGCGAGGAGAGGATCTCGTCCTTGCGGCCGGGAGTGCGCGGCCACTGCTGGATGGGGGAGCCGGAGAGGTTGACGACGGCGTCGGCCGAGCTGACGAGCTCCTGGTCGACGAGGCCCTCCGAGGGCTTCCACCAGGACTCGCCGGTGCCCGCCGTGCGGCGTACCAGCGCGATGACGTCGTGTCCGCGCTGGCGCAGATGATGGACGAGGGGCGCGCCGAGAAATCCCGACGCGCCCCCCACCACGATCCGCATGGTCAGCCCAGCTCGCCCTCGAAGGCGCCGGCCTGCAGCCGCTCCTTGATCGCCGTCAGGAAGCGACCGGCGTCGGCCCCGTCGATGATGCGGTGGTCGTACGTCAGGGCCAGGTAGGCCATCGACCGGATCGCGATCGACTCGGAGCCGTTCGCGTCGGTGATGACCACGGGGCGCTTGACGATCGAGCCGACACCGAGGATCGCGACCTGCGGCTGGTTGATGATCGGCGTGTCGAACAGGGCGCCGTTGCTGCCCAGGTTCGTGATCGAGAACGTGCCGCCGGAGAGCTCGTCGGGCAGCACCTTGTTGTTGCGGGTGCGGTCCGCGATGTCGGCGATCTTGCGCGCCAAGCCGGCGATGTTGAGGTCGCCCGCGTCCTTGATGGTCGGCGCCAGCAGTCCACGCTCGGTGTCGACCGCGATCGACAGGTGCTCACCGTCGGGGTAGGTGACGGTGCCGCCCTCGAGGTCGAGTGCCGCGTTGACCTGCGGGTACTGCTTGAGCGCCTCGATGGCGGCCTTCGCGAAGAACGGCAGGTACGTCAGCTTGACGCCCTCGCGCTCCAGGAACGCGTCCTTGTGCTGGGCGCGCAGTCGCACGACCTCGGTGACGTCGACCTCGTGCACCTGCGTGAGCTGGGCCGAGACCTGCAGCGACTCGACCATGCGCGTGGCGATGGTCTTGCGCAGCCGCGTCAGCTTGTCGGTGCGTCCACGCAGCGGGGACGGGGCGGACGGCGCGGACGCCGGAGCCGAGGACGCGGCGGGCGCCGACTCCTGGGCCGGGGCCTGCGCGGCCTTGTTCTTCTCGGCGGCGTCGAGGATGTCCTGCTTACGGATGCGTCCGCCGACACCGGAGCCGGTGACGGCGGCCAGGTCGACGCCGTGCTGCTTGGCCAGCTTGCGCACGATCGGCGTCACGTAGCCCTCGCTGGAGCCGGCGTCGGACGAGGAGTCGGACTCCTGCGCCTTCGGCTGCTCCTGCTGGGGCTCCTCGGCCTTGGGCTCTTCGGCCTTGGGCTCTTCGGCCTTGGGCTCTTCGGCCTTGGGCTCTTCGGCCTTCGGCTCCTCAGCCTGGGGCTCCGGCTTCGGCTCCTCGGCCTCGGGCTCGGACGCGGCGGGCGCCGCGCCCTCCTCGCCGATGATGGCCAGCTCGGCTCCGACCTCGACGGTCTCGTCCTCGGCGACCTTGATCTCCAGCAGCGTGCCGGAGACGGGGGAGGGGATCTCGGTGTCGACCTTGTCGGTCGAGATCTCCAGCAGCGGCTCGTCGACCTCGACGGTGTCGCCGACGGACTTGAGCCACTGGGTGACGGTGCCCTCGGTGACGGACTCGCCCAGCGCGGGCAGGGTCACGGCCTGGCCGCCGGACGAGGTCGGCTTGGCCTCCGGCTCTTGGGCGGGCGCCTCCTCGTCAGCCTCGGCAGCCGGCTCCTCGGCCTCGGCGGCCGGCTCCTCGGACTGGGGCTCGACCTCGGCCTCTTCGCCGTCGAGGTTCGTGTCGCCCGCGGCCTCAGCGGCGTCGGAGCCACCGTCGGACGAGGACTCGCCCTCGTCGCCGATGATCGCCAGCACGGCGCCCACCTCGACGGTGTCGTCCTCCTCGGCACGGATCTCGAGGATCGTGCCGGCGACGGGGGAGGGGATCTCGGTGTCGACCTTGTCGGTCGAGATCTCCAGCAGCGGCTCGTCGACCTCGATCGTGTCGCCGACCGACTTGAGCCACTGGGTGACGGTGCCCTCGGTGACGGACTCTCCGAGAGCGGGAAGGGTGACTTCGGTTGCCATGTGGTTGTCCTGTTCGGTTCTCAGGCGTGCGAGTGCAGCGGCTTGCCGGCCAGGGCGAGAGCCGCCTCGCCGAGGGATTCGTTCTGGGTGGGGTGGGCGTGGATGAACTCCGCGACATCGTCGGGGTAGGCCTCCCAGCCGACCCACAGCGTCGCCTCGCCGATCTGCTCGCCCATGCGCGCGCCGAGCATGTGGACACCCACGATCGGGCCGTCCTTCTCGCGGACGACCTTCACGACACCCGCGGTCTGCAGGATCTGGCTCTTGCCGTTGCCGCCGAGGTTGTACTCGACCGTCTCGACCTCGCCGTGCTTTTCCTTGGCCTGGGCCTCGGTCAGGCCGACCGACGCCAGCTCGGGCTCGCAGTAGGTGACGCGGGGGATGTTCGAGTCGATGACCGGGCGCGGGTTGAGGCCCGCGATCTCCTCGGCCACGAAGATGCCGTGGGCGAAGCCGCGGTGCGCGAGCTGCAGGCCGGGGACCAGATCGCCGACCGCGTAGACGCCGTCGACGTTGGTGCGCAGGCGCTCGTCGGTGGGGACCCAGCCGCGCTCGACGTTGACGCCGGCCTCCTCGAAGCCCAGGCCGGCCGAGCGCGGGCCACGGCCCACGGCGACCAGGACGACGTCGGTCTCGATGGTGTCGCCGTTCTCGAGGGTGACGACGGCACCGTCGTCGCTCTGCTCGACGCCGGTGAACTTCACGCCGGTCTTGAAGGCGATCTTGCGCTTGCGGAAGGCGCGCTCGAGTCCCTTGCTGAGGATCGGGTCCTCGAGCGGGACGAGCGTCGGGAGCGCCTCGATGATGGTGACCTCGGCGCCGAAGGAGTTCCACACGGAGGCGAACTCGACGCCGATCACGCTGCCGCCGATGATGACGGCGCGCTTCGGGACCTCGTCCAGGTGGAGCGCCTGGTCGCTGGTCATGACCCGGCCGCCGATCTCGATGCCGAGCGTGCGCGGCTCCGAGCCCGTGGCGAGCACGACGTTGGTGCCGGTGTAGCGCTGGCCGTCGACCTCGACGGTCTTGGCGTCGACGAGTCGGCCCTCGCCCTCGATGACGGTGATGCCGCCGGACTTCACCAGCCCGGTGAGGCCCTTGTAGAGGCGGTCGATGACGCCCTGCTTGTAGGCGTTGACCTTGGTCATGTCGACGCCGTCGAAGCTGGTGTGGACGCCGATCGAGTCGCCCTCACGGGCGGTCTGGGCGACCTCGGCCGCGTGCAGCAGCGCCTTGGTGGGGATGCAGCCTTCGTGGAGGCACGTGCCACCCACCTTGGCCTTCTCGATCATGGCAACGGTCTTGCCGAGCTGGACAGCGCGCAGTGCACACGCATAGCCCCCGCTTCCGGCTCCGAGAATGACGATGTCGAACGAATGGGGTGCGTCGTCGGGCACGATGTCCTCCGGGTAGGTGGTCTCCAGTCATCTTGTCACCTGCTCGGTAACGGCTGCCACCGGGGAGCCGTCGATGGGCGTGTTCGGCGAGGTGGGCGCCACGAGTGGGCGACGTCCGGCAGAATTGCGCCGTGGGTCTTTTCAAGCGTCGCCGTCGCACCGATGCCGGTGCAGTCGTGTCCGATCGCGACGCCACGCGGGCCGACCTGGCCGCCCTGCGTGAGTTCGCCTCCTCCCGTTCGGGGGTCGAGGCGTATGTCGAGCCCCAGACCACCGTCACCCAGACGACGGTCGTGTTCGTGGCGTCCGACGGCGAGTGGACCCGCCGCCGCATCCCGAGCGTGAAGGCCGCGTCGGACCTGGCCCGCAGTCTCAAGATCCCGATCTACGACGCGAACCGCGTGGGCTACCCCCAGCGCATGCGCGACTACAACGCCCGCGCGAGCGCCAAGAAGACCAGTGTCGAGGTCGAGCGCGGTGACTACAGCCCGGCGCAGTTCGGCGCGATCATGACGCTCGAGACGATCGCCGGCACCGATCCGCTGCCGCGCAATCCGTCGAAGTCCGATCTCGAGAAGGTCCTGCGCGCCGCCCGCGGCAAGGCCCACCCGGACCGCACCGGCGGCGACCGCACCCGCTGGGACAAGGTCGAGCAGGCCGCCCGCACCCTCGGTCTCTGAGCGGCGCCGCCGGCCTCAGTGCCAGCCGCGGGGGTCCAGTCCGCCGGGGTGCGCGACCGCCGGGTCGTAGGGCTCGCGGGACAGGATGAACGACGCGAGGTCCAGCGACCCGTCGGGCCGCACCACCAGGCGCTCGCCGGCGAAGTAGGTGTCCAGCCCGCGCCAGCCGTCACCGTCGCGCACGAAGCGCGAGCGCCGGTTGGCCATGGCGTCGGAGAGATGGAAGCCGTCGGCCGTCGCCTCGAGCCGGTAGGGGACAGGACCCCAGAACCAGTCGCCCACGAGCTCGGCGACGTCGGGCGCGGGCTCGACGGCGGGCGTGGCCGTGGGCCGCTGGTCGAGCATCGTGGCGGAGTCGAGCAGCCGGGTGGCGAGGTCGCCCAGGCGCAGGGTGTCGTTCACCAGGACGACGACGCCCCAGCCGCTCTCGGGCTCGGCGATGGCGGTGGCCAGGAATCCGGGCATCGAGCCGCCGTGGCCGACCCGGCGGCCGGTTCCGTTGCCGGGCCAGATGCGCCAGCCCAGTCCCTGCGCGGTCGCCCAGGGGACGCCGGGCCGGTCGTCGACGGCGAGCGGGACGACCATCTCGGTCCACGTCGAGGTCGAGAGCACCTCCCCGGTGTCGCCGGCGGCGAAGGAGGCCCAGCGGGCCAGCTCCTCGGCGCCGGCCCACAGCTGTCCGGCGGGCGCCATCGCCCCGGCGTCGTGGTGGGGCTCGACCATGAGCCGGTCATCCGCGGGGTGGTGGGACAGTCCCGTCGCGGCATCGGAGCCGGGCTGCAGGGTGACGCCGCGCATGCCCAGCGGCTCGAGGATCCCCGCGCGGACGGCGTCGAACCAGGACGTCTGGCGCAGCACCTCGACGAGGCGACCCAGGACGGCGAAGCCGACGTTGGAGTAGTGGAACCGGGTGCCGGGCGTGTGGACCAGGTCCAGGCCCGAGCCGACGAGGTCGTCCCAGTCGCCGCCGGGCGTGCGCTCCCACCACTCGCCGTTCGTCTCGGCCTGCAGCCCCGAGGTGTGCGTCAGCAGCTGCGCGACCGGCACCTGCCCGAAGGGGACGTCGGGCAGGTGCCGGTCGATGCGATCGGCGAGCTCGAGGCGGCCTTCGTCACGCAGTCGCATGACCTCGACGGCGACGAACGTCTTGGTGATGGAGCCGATGCGGTACTGCGTCGCGGGCGTCGCGGCAGCGCCGTCACGACCGTCGACCGTGCCGACGGCACCGGACCAGTGCACCTCGCCGTCGCGCACGAGCGCGGCGCTCACGGACGCAGAGCCCGAGGCCTCCCGCTCGGCGAGCAGGAGGTCGTCGAAGGCTGCCACGCCCGTCAGCCGAGGTCGCGAGCGAGACGGACGAGGGTGCGCACGCCGGCGCCGGTGCCGCCGCCGGGCGTGTAGTCGTACGCGCCGCCGTCGTTGTAGCCGGGCCCGGCGATGTCCAGGTGCGCCCACGAGGCCTCGCCGACGAAGGCGCGCAGGAAGGCGGCGGCGAACAGCGTGCCGCCGTAGGGCTTCGGGTTGTGCTGACGCAGGTCGGCGATGGCCGAGGTCGTGACGGCGGCGCCGATCTCCTCGGTGATCGGCAGGCGCCACATCGGCTCGCCGGCGAGGTCGGCGGCGGCCAGCACGCGCTCCTGAAGGTCGTCGTCGTTGCCCAGGACGGCGGTGGTGCGCAGGCCGAGAGCGACCATCGCGGCGCCGGTGAGGGTCGCGACGTCGATCACGTGGTCGGGCTCGCTCTCGACCGCGAGGGCCAGGCCGTCGGCCAGGACCAAGCGGCCCTCGGCGTCGGTGTTGTGGACCTCGACGGTGGCGCCCGAGCGCATGCGCAGGACGTCACCGGGGCGGGTGGCCGTGCCGCTGGGCAGGTTCTCGGCGATGCAGGCGTAGGCGGTCACGCGGATCGGCAGGCCGAGGCGGGCGATGGCGTTGGTGGCGGCGACGATCGCGGCGGCGCCGCCCATGTCGCACTTCATCGTCATCATCGAGGCGCCCGGCTTGAGCGAGAGGCCGCCCGAGTCGAAGGTGATGCCCTTGCCCACCAGCGCGAGGTGCTTGGTGGCGCCCTCGGGGTTGTAGGTCAGGCGGACCAGGCGCGGCGGGGCGTCCGAGCCGGCGCCGACGCCGAGGATGCCGCCGCAGTTCTCCTTGGCGAGGCGCTTCTCGTCCCAGATCGTGACGCGCACGCCGGCCGGGGCCGCCGCCTTGATCGCGTCGGCGAATGCGGGCGGGCGCAGGTCGCCGGGGGGCGTGTTGACCCAGTCGCGGGCCACGCAGGTGGCCTCGGCGACCACGACGGCCTCCTCGACGAGGCGCTTGGTCGCGGCCTTGCGGGCGTCGGGGCTGAGGATCGTGACGGTGTCGACGACCGTGGTCTTGTCGCGCGCCTCGGCGCCCTTGTAGTCCAGGTACGTGTAGGTCGTCAGGACGGCGGCCTCGGCGATGGCGGCCAGGTCGGCCTCGGGCAGACGGCTGGGGTCGATGCCGATCCGGGTGGCCTTCGGCACGGCGCGCAGGCCCTTCGCGACGGCACGGCGCTGCTGCTCGGCGGTGGGCTCGGCGGCGGTGGCGACCCAGGCGGTCACCTGCGCATCGCCGCTCGGGACGACGGCGACGTCGCCCGTCTCGCCGGTGAATCCGAAGGCGGCCCACGGGACTGCGTCCGGGAGCTCGGAGCCGGTCGGCAACAAGGTGACGACGGCGTCGACGGTGGGCAGGGTGGCGCGCAACTGGACCGTGGACATGCTGACACTGTAGTCAGCGGTAGTTTGGCCCGCATGGACCTGCTCCAGTCGCCCTTGCGCGAGCGGCACGAGGCGCTCGGCGCCAAGTTCTCCGAGTTCGGTGGGTGGTCGATGCCCCTCGAGTACGCCGGGGGCGGTGTGCTCGCCGAGCACAAGGCCGTCCGCGAGGCGGTCGGCCTGTTCGACGTCAGTCACCTGGGCAAGGCCCTCGTGCGCGGCACCGGCGCGGCGGAGTTCGTGAACTCCTGCCTGACGAACGACCTGGGTCGCATCGCGCCGGGCAAGGCCCAGTACACGCTGTGCTGCTCCGAGGACGGCGGGACGGTCGACGACCTCATCGCCTACCTGCGCAGTGACTTCGAGGTCTTCCTGATCCCGAACGCCGCGAACAACGCCGAGGTCGTGCGCCTGCTGCAGGCTGCGGCGCCCGAGGGCGTCGAGGTCGAGAACCAGCACCGCGACCACGCCGTCCTGGCGATCCAGGGCCCGTTGAGCGACGAGCTGCTCGGTGCCCTCGGCCTGCCGGCCGACCACGAGTACATGTCGTTCACGACCGGGACGGTCGAGGGCGTGGAGCTGACCGTCTGCCGGACGGGCTACACCGGCGAGCGCGGCTACGAGCTGGTCGTCCCGGCCGAGGACGCGGTTCCGGTCTGGGACGCCGTCATGGCGGCGGGGGAGTCCCTGGGCATCCGGGCCTGTGGGCTCGCCTCCCGCGACACGTTGCGCACCGAGATGGGCTACCCGTTGCACGGTCACGAGCTGTCGGCCGAGGTCACGCCCGTGATGGCGCGCACCGGCTGGGCGGTCGGCTGGTCCAAGCCCGCGTTCTGGGGCAAGGAGGCGCTGGAGCGCCAGCGGGCCGAGAAGAAGGTGCGCACGCTGCGCGGCCTGCTCTCACAGGGACGCGGCATCCCGCGCCCGGGGATGGCGGTCCACGACGCCGACGGCGGCACCCTCGGTGAGGTCACGTCGGGCACCTTCTCGCCGACCCTGCGTCAGGGCATCGGCCTGGCCCTGCTGGAACCCTCCGTCGAGGACGGCTCGACGGTCACGGTCGACGTCCGCGGTCGCCGGGAGTCCTTCACCGTCACCAAGCCCCCGTTCGTCCGAGCATCCACCAAGGAGAGCTGACATGACCTGGTCCTGGCAGTACGAGAACAGCGCCGGCGAGGCGACCGGCACGTCCGAGGCGTTCGACCAGCGCAGCGAGGCCGAGACGTGGATCGGCACGAGCTTCGAGGACCTGCTCGAGGACGGCGTCGAGCAGGTCCGTCTGTTGCAGGACGGGACCGAGGTCTACGGACCGATGTCGCTGCGGCCCGAGTAGGGCCCCCGGCCTGGCGACTCAGTAGTGGTCGCGCAGCGGCTGCCCGACCGCGATGGCGGGCTTCGGCAGACGCATGCGGCGGATCTGGGTGCTGCGCAGGACGGCGTAGAGCACCGCGCCGCGACGCTCGGGCTTGGTGAAGCGCTTGCCCAGCTCGCGCTTGAGCGTGAACAGCAGCCAGACCTCGTCGATGATCGTCGCGAAGATCGTGACGGTCCAGAGGCTGAAGACGACCGAGGCCAGCGACGGGAAGAAGCTGAGCACCAGGATGATCACCAGGATCGGCAGCATGAACTCGGCGACGGTGCGCCGGCGGTCGACGGCGTCGCGGGCGAGGGCCTTGGCCGGGCCGCGGTCGCGAGCCGGCAGGTCGGCGGTCGAGCCGCCGCCCATGAGCGCCTGACGCTGCTTGTCGCGAGCGGCCGCACGGCGGCGGCGCTCGCGCTCGGCCTGCTCCTTGCGGGTCAGGGGGCGCTTCATCTGGGCCTTGCGGGCGGCCTCGGCCTCCTTGCGGCTGCGGGTGGGGCCGCTCTTGCGCTGGGGGGTCGGATCGGCTGCGTCGTTCACGCCTTGGACCCTACAAGGCCGGGCCGCGTGCTGGTGCGCACGGCTAGGGTGGTGCCATGGCAGACGGCGGCATCTGGGGACGTGTCACGGGACTGTTCCGCGCGCGCAAGAACGGCAACGACGGCCCCAGCCAGGAGGAGGTGCGCGAGCGTCTCGACGAGGCGTACCGCACCCAGTCGCAGCTGCTGGCCCAGGTGCGCCGCGGTGTCGCCGACGTCTCGACCAGCCGCAAGCGCGTCGAGATCCAGCTGGCCTCGCTGCGCCGCGAGATCGAGACCGCCGGCGCCGAGGCCAAGGCTGCGGTCGACCGCGGCGACGACACGGACGCGCGTCGCGCGCTCGAACGACAGGTGACGCTGGAGAAGGCGGCGACCGAGCTCGACGAGCGCCGGGCGCAGCTGCGGTCCGAGGAGGACCGGCTGAACGGCTCGGCCGCGTCGATCGAGCGCCAGATCGAGGACTTCCGGGTCCGCAAGGACACGCTCGCCGCCCGGTACTCCGCCGCCCAGGCGCGCCAGGAGATCCAGGGCGCCACCGCCGGGATCGGCGCGACCAGCGGCGAGGTGGGCCGCGTGATGGCCGACGCCGAGCGGCACACCCGCGAGCTCGAGGCCACCGCCGACGCGGTGGACGAGCTGATGAACGAAGGCATCCTGACGCGACCGGGGGAGTCGCAGGACGAGGCGCTGCTGCGACGATTCGACGAGGCGCTCGACTCGGTCCCCACCGAGCCGCGCCGCGTGGAGGGAGACGACCATGGCCCGCACCAGATTTCGCAGTGATCGCGGCCTGACCCTGCGGATGGGCGGGGTCGGGCTGGGACTGGTCCTGCTCTACGTGGCGTTCGGCGCGTTCCTGATCTCGAGCACCAACATGGTGTTCGGACTCATCGTCGTCCTCGGCATGTCGTGGGGACAGTGGTACTTCTCCGACTCGCTCGCGCTCAAGTCGATGGGCGCCCACGTCGTCGAGCCCGAGCAGGCGCCCGAGCTGCACGCGATGATCGACCGGCTCGTCGCGCTGGCCGACATGCCGAAGCCGCGTGTCGCCGTGGCGGTGACCGAGATGCCGAACGCCTTCGCGACCGGTCGCTCGCCGAACCACTCGGCCGTGTGCGTCACGACCGGCATCATGCAGCGCCTCGACGCCGACGAGCTGGAGGGCGTGCTGGCCCATGAGCTGGCCCACGTCGCCAACCGCGACGTCTCGGTCATGACCGTGGCGTCCTCGCTCGGCCTGCTGGCGGGATTCCTGACCCGCTGGGGCATGTGGTTCGGCGGCGGCCGCGACCGCAACAGCGGCCCGGCGATGATCGTCGTCATCTTGGTCAGCGTCGTCGTGTCGGCGATCAGCTTCGTTCTCACGCGCGCACTGTCGCGCTACCGCGAGCTCAGCGCCGACCGCTCGGGCGCCTACCTGACCGGCCGTCCGTCGAAGCTCGCTTCGGCGCTGGTGAAGATCTCCGGCGACATGGCCCGGATCCCCACCTCCGACCTGCGCGAGGCGCAGTCGATGAACGCCTTCTTCATCGCTCCCGCCGTCAACGGGCAGAGCGTGCAGGAGATCATGTCGACGCACCCGCCGCTGCAGGCCCGCCTCGACCAGCTCGCCCGCATCGGCGCCGACCTGTCCGAGCGACGCTGACGTGGGCTTCCTCGACGGTCTGCTCGGCCGCAGCAAGCCCCCGAAGGCGAACCTCGACGTCCTGTTCTCGGTCCCGCAGGCGGCCCTGACCCTGCAGGCCGAGGGCTTCACGTTCACCGGGCAGGGTGCGGTGTGCTTCCGCGACGGCGAGGGGCGCGCGGACGACGAGGTGATCGCCTCGGCGCAGGAGATGATCCGCACCGATCCCACCGCCTCGGTCGAGCTGAACCACGACGAGTTCGGGTTCTCCTGGCTGGAGGTCTCCCGGCCGTCGAGCGACGTCGCCAACCTCGTCACCGACCTGCACGCCGTGAACTCCACGATGGCCGACCAGGGCTTCGACACCGCGATGCTGTGCTCGACCGTGGTGTTCGAGTACGAGGGCCACCGCCTGGCGCTGGTGTACCTGTTCAAGCGCGGGACGTTCTACCCGTTCGTCCCCGATCCGGCGGGCGCGCGCCGCCGCGACAACCCCACTGAGCTGCGGATGCGGGCCCTGATCGAGAAGGACGTGCCCATCGAGCCCGACCTGGGCCGATGGCTCGCCATCTGGGGTGCGCCCGGCCTCTGACGGCCAGATCCGGACACCGCCGCCGGGGTTGCGCGCGATACCTTGGGCCTCGTGACCCTCGACTCCCTCTCCCGAGACCAGCTCGAAGCGTTCCTGGCCGAGCAGCAGCAGGCGTACACCGCGCTGCAGCAGGCCGGTCTGAAGCTCGACATCACCCGCGGCAAGCCCTCGGCGGCCCAGCTCGACCTCTCGCAGGACCTGTTGACGGCACCGCTGACCGATCACCTCTCGGACGGGGTCGACGTCCGCAACTACGGCGGCGGGACCGGCCTGACCGAGCTGCGCTCGATCTTCGCCGAGCTCCTCGGCGTGCCGGTCGAGCAGCTGGTGGCCGGCAACAACGCCAGCCTGTCGATGATGCACGACTCGATCGTGTTCGCGCTGCTGCACGGCACGCCCGAGTCCCCGACGCCGTGGCGCGACGGTCCGATCAAGTTCCTGTGCCCGTCGCCGGGCTACGACCGTCACTTCGCGATCTGCGTGCACCTCGGCATCGAGATGATCCCGGTCGCGATGCTCGACGACGGTCCCGACATGGCGGCCGTGCGCGAGCACGTCACCGACCCGGCGGTCAAGGGCATCTGGCTCGTCCCGACCTACGCCAACCCCACCGGCGCGGTCGTCAGCCAGGAGGTGGCCGCCGAGCTGGCCGCGCTGCAGACGGCGGCTCCGGACTTCCGCATCATGTGGGACAACGCGTACGCGGTCCACGACCTCACCGACGAGCACGCGAAGCCCGTCGACATCCTCGGCCTGTGCGCCTCCGCGGGGCACCCCGAGCGCGCCCTGGTGTTCGCGTCGACGTCGAAGATCACGCTGGCCGGCTCCGGCGTCAGCTTCCTCGCGGGCTCGCCGGCGAACATCGCCTGGTACCTGTCGCACACCGCGTTCCGCACGATCGGGCCGGACAAGGTCAACCAGCTGCGCCACGCCCGGTTCCTCGGCAGCCCGCAGGGCGTGCTCGACCTGATGGCCCGCCACCGCGAGATCCTGCGGCCGAAGTTCGACACGGTGCTGCGCCTGCTGTCCGAGCGGCTGGGCCCGCACGGGGTCGCGACCTGGACCGAGCCGCGCGGCGGGTACTTCGTCAGTCTGGACGTCGTCGACGGCACCGCCTCGCGCGTCGTGCAGCTGGCCAAGGAGGCCGGCATCTCGCTGACGCCGGCGGGCGCCTCGTTCCCGTACGGCAAGGACCCGCGCGACCGCAACATCCGCATCGCCCCGTCCTTCCCGCCGCTGGACGAGCTCACGCAGGCGATGGAGGGACTGACGACCTGCGTCCTGCTCGCCGCCGCCGAGAAGGCTCTCGCCGCCTGACGTGCGCATCGTCGTCGCGCCCGACAAGTTCGCGGGCACGCTGACCGCTCCCGAGGCAGCCCGGGCGATCGCCCGGGGGTGGCGACGCAGCGCGCCCGGGGACGACCTCGTCGAGGCCCCCATGGCCGACGGCGGCCCGGGGTTCGCCGACGCGCTCCACAGCGCCTTCGGCGACTCCTCGCGGATCGAGGTCGTCACGGTGCCCGGCCCGCTCGGCGAGCCGACGCCCGTCGGACTGCTGCTGCAGGGTGAGACCGCGTACCTCGAGTCCGCGCAGGCGTGCGGACTGCACCTCGTGACGGGGGAGCGTCCGATGGACGCGACCACCGTCGGGGTCGGCCGAGCCATCGCGGCCGCGGTCGACGGGGGAGCGCGACGGATCGTGGTCGGTCTGGGCGGCAGCGCCACGACCGACGGAGGCGCGGGTCTGCTGGCGGCCCTCGGTGCCACGGCGGACGTTCCGCTCGACGCCGGGCCGGCCGGTCTCGACGGCGTCAGCCACGTCGACCTAGGTGCCGTCCGCGACCGGCTCGCCGGCGTCGAGCTGGTCGTGGCGGCCGACGTCGAGACGACCCTGCTGGGGATGTTCGGCGCCGCGCGCACGTTCGGCCCGCAGAAGGGGCTCACCGACGAGCAGATCCTCACCGTCGACCACCGGCTCGACCAGTTCGTGCAGGCGGTGTGCGGCACGACCCCCGCCGAGCGACGCGTCGCCGACCTCAAGGGCGCGGGCGCCGCGGGCGGGATCGGCTTCGCCCTCATGGTCCTGGGCGCCGAGGTCACGTCCGGCATCGCGCTGGTCGCCGAGGCGTCCGGCCTGGACGAGCTCCTCGAGGGAGCCGACCTGGTGCTGTCGGGGGAGGGGGCCTTCGACTACTCCTCCCGCGCGGGCAAGGTCGTCCACGGCGTCGCCACGGTCGCCATGCGCCACGCGGTGCCCTGCGTCGTGCTGGCCGGTCGCATCGACGTCGGCAGCCGCGAGATGCGTGCCCTCGGGGTCGAGTCGGCCTACAGCCTGGTCGACCGCGTGGGGGAGGAGGCCGCGCTGGCCGAGCCCGCCCGGCACCTGAGCGACCTCGCCGCGCGGGTCGCGCGCTCGTGGTCGGCCTGACCCCTTCGGCCTGCTGCGCTGGCTCCGGCCTTCGCGACCCGCGTAGGATGGGGAATCGAAACGGATCGCGCGGTGTTGACGACGTCAGCAGCACGATCCATCCGTAGACCGAGGAGCCTCGATGACCGCCACGGACCAGACCAGCACCGAAACCACCCCCGCCGACGGCATCACCCTGAGCGATGGTGCTGCCGGCAAGGTCAAGAGCCTGCTGGAGCAGGAGGGACGCGACGACCTCGCGCTGCGCATCGCCGTGCAGCCCGGCGGCTGCTCCGGCCTGCGCTACCAGCTCTTCTTCGACGAGCGCACGCTCGACGGTGATGAGATCCGCGAGTTCGACGGCGTCAACGTCGTCGTCGACCGCATGAGCCTGCCGTACCTGCACGGCGCGACGATCGATTTCGTCGACACGATCGAGAAGCAGGGCTTCACCATCGACAACCCGATGGCGACCGGCTCCTGCGCCTGCGGCGACTCCTTCCACTGAGTCGCGTAGGCCACCGACATCGATCGGGGCGCACCACCGGGGTTTCCGGGGGTGCGCCCCGATCGCATATGGTGGCGGCCGTGCACCTCGCCATCGCCGGGTCGGTAGCCACCGACCATCTGCAGACCTTCGCCGGTAAGTTCTCCGACTCCCTCGTCCCCGATCAGCTGGACAAGCTGTCGGTGTCGTTCCTCGTCGAGGACCTGGACGTACGTCGAGGGGGGTGTGCCGCCAACATCACCTTCGGACTGGGCAGCCTGGGGCTCCAGCCGACCCTCGTGGCCGCTGTGGGCCGCGACTTCGACCTCGGGTACCGCGAGTGGCTGCAAGGCGCTGGCGTGGACTGTGAGAGCGTCCTGGTCCATCCCACGCTGCACACCGCGCTGTGCACCATCACGACCGACGAGGCACACGCCCAGATCGTGACGTTCTACCCCGGAGCGATGGCCAAGGCGCGCGAGATCGACGTCGCCGCCCTGCACGCCGAGAACCCCATCGACCTGCTCCTGATCGGCCCCGACGACCCGGACGGCATGCTGCGGCACACGCGCACCGCCCGAGAGCTGGGGATCCCCTTCGCCGCCGACCCGTCCCAGCAGCTCGCGTGGGCCGGCGGTGAGCTCATCCGCGACCTCATCGACGGCGCCGCGTACCTGTTCAGCAACGACTACGAGGCGGCCCTGATCGCCCAGAAGACCGGCTGGAGCGATGCCGACATCGCCGAGCGGGTCGGCGTCCGCGTCGTCACGCACGGCAAGGACGGCTGCATCGTCCACGAGGCCGACGGCACGACCCACCAGGTCCGGGCCATCGACGGCGTCACCGCGGTCGACCCCACCGGTGTCGGCGACAGCTTCCGCGCGGGCTTCATGGCCGGCGTCGCGGCGGGCCTCCCGCTCGAGCGCGCGGCCCAGGTCGGCTGCACCATCGCGGCCAGCGTGGTCGAGACGATCGGCACCCAGGAGTACGTGCTGGAACGCGCGTCGTTCCTCGATCGCGTCGCCTCGACGTACGGCGATCAGGCCCGCGAGGAGATCGCCGCGGCGCTCTCGATCGCGCACGAAGCGCCTGTCGAGTCAGCTTGACCTCCTCGCTGGGCGGCCCGTCGCCTGCGTTACTGTTGGCCAAAACCCTGTGTGGGTCAAAATCTTCTGAGAAAGGCGCTCCGTGGGTCGGATGAAATTGGCGGCTCTGACCGCCCTGGCCGCTGTCATGCTCGGCGGCTGCTCCCCCTGGGACAAGTCGGACGTCAGCCGGCTCGCGCTCCCTGTGGCCGGTTCCGACCGGTCCATCTACATGTGGAACCTGTGGCTCGGCACCTGGATCGCCGTCCTCGTCGTGTTCGTGCTGGTCTTCGGCATGATCCTGTACGCGCCGATCCGTTACCGTCGCAAGAACAGCGACGATCCGGCTCCCGTCCAGGTTCGCTACAACCTGCCGCTGGAGGCGCTCTACACGATCGCCCCGGTCATCGTCGTCGCCGTGTTCTTCTTCCACACCGTGGAGTCGCAGAACGAGCAGCTGCGCGAGGTCAAGAACCCCGATCACACGATCGAGGTCGTCGGCAGCAAGTGGCAGTGGACCTTCAACTACCTCGAGGGCGCTCCCGGCGGTGAGCCGGTCTACGACCAGGGCAACCCGGCCGAGCTCCCGGAGCTGTGGCTCCCCGTCAACGAGTCCGTGAAGTTCGAGCTCATCTCGCCGGACGTCATCCACTCGTTCTGGGTCCCGGAGTTCTACTTCAAGATGGACGTGGTCCCGGGCAACATCCCGGGCAAGGAAGGCAACAACTCGTTCACGATGACGCCGGACCGCGAGGGCACCTTCACGGGTCGCTGCGCGGAGCTGTGCGGCGTCTACCACACCCGCATGCTGTTCAAGGTCAAGGTCGTCTCCGCCGAGGAGTACCAGGCCCACCTGGCCGACCTCGAGGCTGCCGGCCAGATCGGCACCCCGAGGGGCTCGACCACAGCTGAAACCGTCGCCGGCCTGCAGGCCAGCGGCGAGAGCGAACCGGAGGACTGATGGCGACCGCAACCTTCGATGCCCCCGAGGCACGGAGCACTCCCGCGAAGAAGGAGCGCTCGCTCGGAACGAAGGCCTTCACGCTGCTGACGACCACCGACCACAAGGTCATCGGTCAGATGTACGCCGTGACGACGTTCTTCTTCTTCATCTTCGGCGGCATCCTGGCGCTCATCATCCGCGCCGAGCTCGCCCGCCCGGGTGGACAGCTCGTCGGTGACGAGACGTACAACCAGCTGTTCACGATGCACGGCACGATCATGCTGCTCATGTTCGCGACGCCGCTGTTCTTCGCGTTCGGCAACATGATCATGCCGCTGCAGATCGGCGCTCCCGACGTGGCGTTCCCGCGTCTGAACATGTTCAGCTACTGGCTGTACCTGTTCGGCTCGCTGATCGCGGTCTCGGGCTTCATCGTGCCCGGCGGCGCCGCCAGCTTCGGCTGGTTCGCGTACCTGCCGCTGTCGGACTCGATCAACAGCCCCGGCGTCGGTGGCGACCTGTGGGTCATGGGTCTGTACATGTCGGGCCTGGGCACGATCCTGGGTGCCGTCAACTTCATCACCACGATCTTCTGCATGCGCGCTCCGGGCATGACCATGTTCCGGATGCCGATCTTCGTGTGGAACACGCTGGTCACCAGCATCCTGATCATCGTCGTGTTCCCGGTGTTCGCCGCGGCTCTGCTCGCGCTGGGCGCGGACCGCATGCTCGGTGCTCACGTGTTCGACCCATCGACCGGTGGACCGATCATGTACCAGCACCTGTTCTGGTTCTTCGGACACCCAGAGGTCTACATCATCGCCCTGCCGTTCTTCGGCATCATCACCGAAGTCCTGCCGGTCTTCAGCCGCAAGCCGGTCTTCGGCTACGTCGGCCTGGTCGGCGCGACGCTGGCGATCGCGGTCCTCTCGGCCGCGGTGTGGGCGCACCACATGTTCGTGACGGGGGCGGTCAACCTCGCGTTCTTCTCCTTCATGACGTTGTTGATCGGCGTGCCAACCGGTGTGAAGTTCTTCAACTGGATCGGCACGATGTGGGGCGGGTCCGTGTCGTTCGACTCGCCGCTGCTGTTCTCGCTGGGCTTCCTGACGACCTTCCTGTTCGGTGGTCTGACCGGCATCGTGCTGGCCTCGCCGGCGCTGGACTTCCACCTGTCCGACACGTACTTCGTGGTGGCGCACTTCCACTACGTGGTGTTCGGCACGGTCGTGTTCGCGATGTTCGCGGGCTACTACTACTGGTGGCCCAAGATGACGGGCCGGATGCTCGACGAGAAGCTGGCCAAGATCCACTTCTGGCTGCTGTTCGTCGGCTTCCACCTGACCTTCCTGGTCCAGCACTGGCTGGGTGTCGAGGGCTTCCCGCGTCGCTACGCCGACTACCTGCCCGGTGACGGCTTCACGCGACTCAACGAGATCTCGACGATCGGTGCCTTCCTGCTCGGTGCCTCCACGCTGCCGTTCATCTACAACGTGTGGAAGTCCCGCAACGCGCCCCTGGTGCGTCAGGACGACCCGTGGGGCTGGGGCCGCTCGCTGGAGTGGGCCACGTCGAGCCCGCCGCCGCGTCACAACTTCGTGTCGCTGCCGCGGATCCGCTCGGAGAGCCCGGCCTTCGACCTGCACCACCCGGACGTGGTGGAGCTGGAGATGGCCCAGAACCCCGACGCCAACGACGCCCTGGCGGACACTCCCGACGTGGAGGGTCGCTCCGAGGCGCTCGGCGGCAACAACCCCAAGGCTGGTGAGTGACCGATGCGCAAGGAGTTCTGGCTCTTCCTGAGCTGTGGCGTGTTCTTCGTGATCGTCACGCCCGTCTACTGGGCGCTGACGCACGAGGTCACCGGCACCACCGCGCTGACCATGGCGATGCTGCTGTTCTTCATGATCAGCTTCTACCTGTGGTTCGTCACCAAGGCCATTCCCGAGCGTCCTGAGGACCGCAAGGACGGCGAGATCCTCGAGGGAGCCGGCGAGCTGGGCTTCTTCCCGCCCTTCAGCTGGTGGCCGCTGTTCGCCGCCCTGTCGTTCGGACTGCTCGTCCTGGGTGTCGTCTTCGGCTGGTGGCTGTTCATCATGGCCCTGCCGTTCGGCGCGATCTGCGTCATCGGCTGGCTGTTCGAGTTCTACCGAGGCGAGCACGCTCACTGAGCCGACCTCCTCTCACGCAACGCACCCGGTGTCCTCGACACCGGGTGCGTTGCGTTTTCGGGGAAGGTGGGTCCGCTGCCTACACTTTGAGGATGAGAACTGTCGGACGCCTCGTCACGAGCCTGATGCTCGCCGTGCTCGTCCTCTCCGGCTGCACCGACGGCGGGGGAGTGAAGAACCCCGTCAAGGCCGTGGCGCCGAAGGACCCGCTGACGATCGAGACGAACGTCGACAACGGCGCCTCGTCCGTCCCGGTCGACACCCTGGTGACGGTCGACGGATTCGACGGCCAGCTGTCGGACGTGTCGCTGGCCTCGCAGGACGGCAAGACGAAGGTCCCCGGTGACATCCGCGGCGTCCGCTGGACCGCGCAGCAGTTCCTCGAGCCCGGCACGTCGTACGTGCTCACGGCCGCCGGCACGGGTGACGACGGCAAGAAGGTCACGTCCACGACGCGCTTCACCACGAAGGCGCTGTCGCTCGACGAGCAGACCTATCCCGCCGTGGCGCCGCTCCAGGGCGAGACCGTCGGCGTGGGGATGCCCGTCATCGTCAGCTTCGACCTGCCCGTGAAGGATCGCGCCGCGTTCGAGAAGCGGATGAAGGTCACGGCCCAGCCGGCGACCGTCGGCGGCTGGTACTGGCTCAGCGACAACACCGCGCACTGGCGCCCGAAGAGCTACTGGAAGCCCGGCACCAAGGTCTCGGTCGACCTGGCCCTCAACAGCGTCCCCGCCGGCGACGGCATCTACGGCCAGCAGGACCAGCGCGTGGACTTCACGGTCGGCCGGTCGGTCGTCTCGATCGTCGACACCAAGCGGCACCGCATGACGGTCAAGATCGACGGCAAGGCCCGCCGGACGATCCCGGTGTCGACCGGCGACGCCTCGCACCGCAGCCGCAACGGCACCAAGCTCGTCATGGAGAAGCACGAGTCCATCGACATGGACGCTGCCACGACCGGCGTGGACTCCGACGACCCGAACTACTACAACCTCAAGGGCGTCAAGTACGCCCTGCGGGTGACGAACTCCGGGGAGTTCCTGCACGCCGCGCCGTGGTCGGCCGCGTCGCAGGGCAACGCCAACGTGAGTCACGGCTGCGTGGGCATGAGCACGGCGAACGCCGGCTGGTTGTTCTCGCAGAGCAAGCGCGGCGACGTGGTCCGCTACGTGGGCAGTCCCCGGCGTCTCGAGCCGGCCAACGGCTGGACGGACTGGAACGTGTCCTGGAGCGACTGGCTCGAGGGCTCGGCGCTGCAGGGCGAGGACCCGGCGGCCTGAGCCTCAGCCGGCCGGTCCCGTGATCAGGACTGTGCGGCCTTCTTCGCCGCCTTCTGCTCTCGCTTGAACTCGCGCACCTTCGTCAAGGTCTCGGGACTCGTGATGTCGGCGACGCTGCGGTGCCCCGGCTGTCCGTAGTCGCCGGCAGCCTCGCGCCAGCCCTCGCCGGTGTACCCGTACTGCTTGCCCAGCAGGGCGAGGAAGATCTTGGCCTTCTGCTCGCCGAACCCCGGCAGCGCCTTGAGCCGCTTGAGCACCTCGGCCCCATCGGGCGAGCCCTGGGTCCAGATCGCCGAGGCGTCGCCACCCCACTCGTCGCGCACGGCGACCGCCAGCGCCTGCACGCGACCGGCCATCGACCCGGGGTAGCGGTGCACGGCGGGAGTCTGGCGGAACACGGCCTCGAACGACTGGGGGTCCTGCGCGGCGATCTCGGCGGGCTCGAGCGTGCCGACCCGCTCGCGGATCTTCGCCGGACCGGCGAACGCCGTCTCCATCGCGATCTGCTGATCGAGCAGCATCCCGACCAGGAGAGCGAACGGGTCGTCGGTCAGCAGCTGGTCGGCGGTGGCGTCGCCGGTGATCGAGAGGCTCATGCCCCCATCCTCGCCGGTCGTTCCTCCGGTGCTGCGCCAGGCCCCGTGGGGGCGCCCGTGGCGAGCGCGCGCATGCGGGCGACGAGATCGTCCAGCCAGGCGCCGACGTTGCGGCGCGCCGTGGCGGTGTCGGGGTAGCGGCACCGCAGGTGCACACCCGAGTCGTCGATGATGAACCAGAGCATCACGCCCTGGGTCGAGATGGCGGCGCTGACGTACTGGGCGTCCAGTCCGGCGGTGTCGATCCGGACCGGGAGCCGGCGCATGTCCAGCCACGAGACCGCGAACATGCCCGGAGCCTCGGGCATCCCGCCCCAGGGTGCCATCAGGTCGGCCAGCGGCCACGAGCCGAGCCGGATGGCCTCGCGGACGGCGTCGGCGCAGGCCTTCGGGTCGGGGTTCTCCGACTCGAGGACGGCGTTGGTGATGAACCAGCCCACCGAGTCGTGCCAGCGCTCCTCGTAGCGGCTGTGTACGGGAAAGACGGTGCGCAGGGCGGTGCCGGCGAGCTCTCGCGTGGTCGTGGTCATCGCGGAGACGGCCAGGGCCAGCGTGGTGGCGTCCTCGGCGGCGGCCCGGGCCGAGAAGGCGGCCAGGCTGTCGAGATCGAGCACGTCGCGGATGACGACCCGCTCGGGCTGCGGCGTCGGGTCGCCCAAGGGGAGCGGGAAGCGGGGCATCGCGCCACCGCCTGCGTCGATGACCTCGGCCCAGCGGCGGTGGATCTCGGGCGGGGCGGGGGAGCGCTGCTGCAGGGCGACCGTGTGCTCGGCGAAGGCCGGCACCTGCCGGGGCGTGGGCTCGATGCCCTGGCGGCGCTGGTCGAGGGCCGCCAGCACGTCACGGGCGATGACCAGCATCGACCACATGTCGACGTGGGCGTGGTCGGCCGCGACGACCAGGGTCGGGCCGTCGGCGGTCTCGATGACGCAGAAGCGGTGAGAGGGCTTCGAGTAGGGCCGGCACCCCGCGTCCAGCACCGCGTGGAGCGCGTCGTTCATCGCCTGGCCGGGCTTCACCTCGTGCTCGGTCCAGCCTCCGTCGCCGACCGTCACCTCGTGCAGGCCGGGCGTCGCGTCGGCGCCGGGCACGAACACGGAGCGCAGGGTGCCGTGGGAGGCCACGACGGCCCGCCACGCGGCCGCGAGGTCCTCGCGGGCCACCGGAGCGCCCAGACGCATCGCCAGGGCCATCCAGGAGCCGGCCCGGTCGCCGGCGCCGACGTGACGCGCCTGGTCGAACGACACGGGCAGGGGAGCGCCGGGCGCCGAGAACGTGAGGTCGTGGCTCAGCAGGGGGCCGAACGGCAGGCGCAGGTGCGCGACGTGCGTGAGACGCATGCCAGTAACCTATTCCCCTGATCCCACGCGAGCGCAGGAGGCGGCGTGCACAGGTTCACGGTGCCGGGTGCCGAGCTCGCCTGGGCGTTCAGCGACGAGTCCGGCTCCGCGGTCGTCCAACTCCACGGCCTCACGTCCAGTCGGGCACGCGACCGGGTGCTCGACCTCGACCTCGGCCGCGGACTGTCCGGCACGCGACTGCTGCGCTACGACGCGCGGGGCCACGGCCACTCGTCCGGCCGCGCCGAGCCCGAGGACTACCGGTGGCCCTCGCTGGCTGACGATCTCCTGCGTCTGCTGGACCACTGGTTCCCGGGGGAGCGGGTGCACGGCGTGGGCCCGTCCATGGGAACCGCCACGCTGCTGCACGCCGCGGTCCGCGAGCCGGACCGGTTCAGCGGGTTGACCCTGCTGCTGCCGCCCACGGCGTGGGCCACGCGAGCGGCCCGCGCCGGCGACTACCTGCGCATGGCCGACCTCATCGAGACGGACGGCATCGAGCGCGTGATCGAGGAGGGCAGGGACGCCCCGCGACCCCCGGCGACCGTCGGCCACCCCGACACCGTGCCCGACGTGACCGCCGAGCTGCTGCCGTCGGTGCTGCGCGGCGCCGCTCGCAGCGACCTGCCGGCGCCCGACGCGCTCGCAGGGATCGAGGTCCCCACCACGGTGCTGGCCTGGGTCGAGGACCCGGCCCACCCGCTGTCGACGGCAGAGGCGCTGGTCGAGCTCATGCCTCGGGCCACGCTGCAGGTCGCCCGGACCGGTGCGGAGGTGCGCCGCTGGCCGGGCGTGCTGGCGGCCGACATCGCGCAGCACAGCCGCTGAGCGGGCCACCACCCCCGCGGGCACGAACCGCACGAGCAACGCACGAGGGCCCCGACCGCAATGGTCGGGGCCCTCGTACGTGCGATGTGGATCAGTGGACGCGCGGGACGCCCGTCTCGGAGACTCCCTGGAAGTCGTCTCCCAGCTCGACCGGGTGCTCGCCGTTGTGCTCGAAGTGCTCGGCCGCGTGCTCCATGTCCGTGCGGGTCGGCTTGTCGACCGAACCGTCGTAGTAGAAGCGGCGCAGCTTCGCGCGGAACGACTCCTTGCGGTAGTTCGGGTTGCGAACACCGTAGGCGTCGGTCTTGTGCGCGACCTCGGCGTCGAGCTCGGGCAGACGCTCACGAGAGGCCGTGAGCGTGTAGGCCTCGGTCTCGGGCAGCGGCGCATGGCGTTCGGAGTAGCCGCCGTCGGGGGAGCGGTCGATGACGCCCGTCTCCCAGCCGTGGGTCAGCGTCTCGTTGTCCTTGCGCTGCAGCGAGATGCAGATCCGCTTGGTGATGATGAACGCGATGACCGGGAAGATGAACAGCCCGAATCGCAGCACCCACGTGATCGCGAAGATGTCCAGGCCGAACTTGAGCGCGATGATGTCGTTGCCGCCGGCGATCCAGCCGACGCCGTAGGCGGTCATCGCCGCGACGCCGAGCGCGGTGCGCACCGGAGCGTTGCGGGGACGCTCGAGCAGGTGGTGCTCGCGCTGGTCACCGGTGATCCACTTCTCGATGAACGGCCACAGGGCCAGCGAGGTGAACAGGATGCCCAGGCCGCCGACACCCGGCAGGAACACGCTCCAGGTCCACGTGCGGTTGAACCACGTGGTCTCCAGCGGAGGCATGAGGCGCACGAGGCCCTCGGACAGACCCATGTACCAGTCCGGCTGCGAGCCGGCGGTGACCTCGGACGGGTTGTACGGACCGTACGCCCACACCGGGTTGATCTGGATCAGTGCGCCCATGAGCGCCAGGAAGCCGAAGACGACGAAGAAGAAGCCGCCGGCCTTGGCCATGTAGACCGGGAGCATCGGGTAGCCGACGACGTTGTCCTCGGTGCGGCCGGCGCCGGGCCACTGCGTGTGCTTGTGGTAGACGAGCAGCAGCATGTGGGCGCCGATGAGTCCGAGCAGCAGGGCCGGGATCAGCAGGATGTGGGCCATGTACAGGCGCGGGATGATGATGTCGCCGGGGAACTCGCCACCGAAGACGAAGAACTCCAGGTACGAGCCGACCAGCGGGATCGAGCGGATCAGACCGTCGACGAAGCGAAGGCCCGTGCCCGAGAGCAGGTCGTCGGGCAGCGAGTAGCCCGCGAAGCCCTCGACCATGCCGAGGCTCAGCAGGCCGACGCCGATGAGCCAGTTGACCTCACGCGGCTTGCGGTACGCGCCCGTGAAGAACACGCGCAGCGCGTGGGCCATCATCGCCGCCACGAACAGGGCAGCCGCCCAGTGGTGGATCTGGCGCATCAGCAGGCCGCCGCGGATGTCGAACGAGATGTCGAGCGTCGAGGCGTAGGCCTGCGACATCTCGATGCCGTAGAGCGGGCCGTACGAGCCCGTGTACTCGACCTCGCCCATGCTGGGGACGAACCACAGCGTCAGGAAGACGCCGGTGATCAGCAGGACGACGAAGCTCCACAGGGCGATCTCGCCGAGCATGAAGGACCAGTGCTCGGGGAAGACCTTGCGCAGGTTCTTCTTGCCGGCTGCGGCCAGGCCGAGCCGATCGTCGAGCCAGCCGACGGGGCCGGCCAGCTTCTTTCCGGTGGGGGAGTCCTCAACCCGGGTGAACGTGCTCTGGCTCATAGGTCACCGCCGAACTTCTTGTTGAGCTGCTTCTGGTCGCGAGCGAGCTCGGGGTAGCTCGGAGCCACGATCTCGGGGAAGTCGCTGACTGCAATGAGGTAGCCCTCGCCGTCGACCGCGAGCGGCAGCTGCGGCAGCGGACGGGCGGCGGGACCGAAGATGACCCTGCCGTTGTCGGCCAGGTCGAAGGTCGACTGGTGGCACGGGCACAGCAGGTGGTGCGTCTGCTGCTCCCACAGGCTGATCGGGCAGCCGACGTGGGTGCAGATCTTGGAGTAGCACAGGATGCCGTCGACGCCCCAGTTCTCACGTCCCTTGGCGGGGGTGATGTCCTGCGGACGCATGCGGACGACGATGACCGCCGCCTTGGCCTTGGCCGCGAGCAGGTCGTGACCATGGATCACGGGGTGACCCTCGCCGTCGGTCTCGAAGAAGACCGCGGGCTCGCCGTTGACCAGCTGACCGACCTCGAGGTCGGAGGGCTTGATCGGCGTGCCCGAGACGTCGTTGACGACGCGCATGCCCTTCTTCCAGACCGTGACGTCCTGGTCGTGGGGGAGCGGGCCGAGGTCGCGCAGCAGCACGATGGCCGGCAGGCCCATGGCGCCGACGGCGCCGAGCAGGCTGTTGCGGATCAGGGGACGACGGCCGATGCCGCTCTCCTGGATGCCGGCGTTGATGTCGGCCATCGTGGCGGAGCGATCGTCGTCGCTGGAGCCAGCCGGGTGGCGCATCTCGACCATCTCGTGGTCGCCCATGAGCTTCTTGGCCCACTGGATGATTCCCACGCCGATGAGCAGCAGGCCGCCACCGAGCGTGGTGCCGAACGCGAAGTTCTGTGCCGACCAGCCGCCGAAGGCGTTACCGGATGCCGGGTCGCCGAAGGCGAAGACCCGCTCGTCCGCGTCGATCATGAAGTACGCGAAGCAGAAGCCGATCAGCAGCAGCGTGGCCAGGCCGAACATCGCGGCGATCTGGCGCTCGGTGCGACGCTCCTGAGCGACGTCGACGTCCTGCGGACGGTACTGGTGGGGCTGGAGCCCCGGGTCGGCGATCGGATCGCCGGTGGTTTCGATTTCCGTGCTCATCGCTTCTTCGACCTCGTTCCGTGCACGCCGATCCAGACCGCGAACGCCGTCAGGCCGCCCATGCCGATCACCCAGACGAACATGCCGTCGACGACCGGGCCGAGCCCGCCGCCGCCGATGCCGCCTGCGTTGCCCTGCTGCTGGATCGTCTTGACGTACGCGATGACGTTGCGCTTGTCCTCGGGGGTCAGCACGTCATCGGAGAAGACGGGCATCTGCTGCGGTCCGGTCAGCATCGCCTCGTAGATGTGAATGGGTTCGACGCCCTTGAGCGACGGGGCGAAGCGGCCGCTGGGCAGCGCGCCGCCGGCGCCGACGGAGTTGTGGCACGCCGTGCAG
Organism: Aeromicrobium duanguangcaii; assembly: GCF_024508295.1. Taxonomy (NCBI): domain Bacteria; kingdom Bacillati; phylum Actinomycetota; class Actinomycetes; order Propionibacteriales; family Nocardioidaceae; genus Aeromicrobium; species Aeromicrobium duanguangcaii. Next base: position 1,153,120 of record NZ_CP101990.1, read on the forward strand.
TTGGTGCGGAAGAACTCGCCACCCTCGGAGATGCCCTCCTCGTCGACGCTCTGCCAGTCGATGTCCTCGTCGGACGGACGCGAGGGGCCGGGAGCCAGCGTGGCCACGTAGGCCGCGATCTGGTTGATCTCGTCCTGCGTGTACTCGACGTGCTTCTTCACGGCCTGGGGCGCGGTCTGCGCCATGGGCATGCGGCCGGTCTCCATCTGGAAGCCGACGGCGGCAGCGCCGACGCCGATCAGGGAGGGGCCGTAGTTGCCGGGGTTGTCACCCTTGCCGCTGGTCGTGACGCCCTGGGCGTTCATGCCGTGGCAGCTGGCGCAGCCGACGACGAAGAGCTGCCGTCCGGCTTCGACATCGGAGACGGAAGGGGCGGACTCGGCCGTGGCCGATTCCGGAGCCACCGTCGCGTAGGCCGCGCCGGTGAGCAAGAGCGCCAGTGCCAGCAGCGCCAGAAGCGCCATGGGATGCCGGCGGCGTGTCGACAGTTTCCGCACCGAGAACCTCGTTCCTGAAGGATCAAAAATCGGACCAGGTGGGGACGGCGCGTGCTGCCGTCCCCAGAAAATGTGGGGCCTATGCGTTCGCATCAGAGTAGCGAGCGCTGGGCTCAGACTGTGTAGTTAGGTGCGCCTGTGCGGCGCGGGCTCAGCGGATGATGTAGATGGCCGCGAACAGAGCGACCCAGACGACGTCGACGAAGTGCCAGTAGTAGGACACGACGATCGCGGAGACGGCCTGCTCGTGGGTGAACTTGCGGGCCGCGTAGGTGCGCGCGATGACGATGAGGAAGGCCAGCAGGCCGCCGACGACGTGGAGGCCGTGGAAGCCGGTGGCAAGGTAGAAGAGGCTGCCGTAGGCCGAGCTCTGGATGGTCAGGCCCTCGTGGATCAGCTCGGCGTACTCGGTCACCTGGCCGGCGATGAACACCGAGCCCATGACGAAGCTGATGATGAACCACTTGCGCATGCCGGCCGCGTTGCCCTTGGCCGCGGCGTAGACGCCGAGCTGGCAGGTGACCGACGAGAGCACCAGGATCGTGGTGTTGGCGGTGGCGAACGGGATGTTCAGCAACTCGGTCTCGGACGCCCACAGGTCAGGGGCGACGCTGCGCACCGTGAAGTAGGCCGCGAACAAGGTCGCGAAGAACATCAGCTCGCTGGCCAGCCACACGATGGTGCCGACGGTCACGTAGGACGGACGGCCCTCGACGCCGTGGAGACGGGACGCGGGGATCGCAGAAGTAGTTGCCACACGCTCATTATGTACGATGCGATCGTGAGCCAGCACCAGCCCCTTCGAGTCCTGCTCTACAGCGACGATCGCGACGTCAGATCTGCCGTCGTCGCCGCGCTGGGCGCCCGACCCCACCCTGACCTTCCGCCCCTTGAGTACGTCGAGTGCGCGACCGAGCCCGTGGTCTGGCAGCAGCTCGATGCCGGTGGCATCGCGCTGGCCATCCTCGACGGCGAGGCCCGGCCCTCCGGCGGCATGGGAATCGCCCGTCAGATGAAGGACGAGCTCTACCAGGCGCCGCCGAGCCTGGTCCTGACCGGCCGCCCGCAGGACGCGTGGCTGGCGACGTGGTCGCGCGCCGACGCCGTCGTGCCCCAGCCGCTGGACCCGTTCCGGCTGGCCGAGTCGGTCATCGCGTTGCTGCGCGGGGCCGCCGTGTCCGGCGCGCGTCCTTGAGCGGCGCCCGTCCGGCGGGGTTCACCTGGCCGTCCGTCCTGACCCGGCTGCTCGCCGGTCACGACCTCGACACGTCGGCCACGCAGTGGGCGATGAACGAGATCCTCTCCGGCGACGCCACCGGGGCGCAGATCGCGGGCTTCGCCGTCGCGTTGCGCGCCAAGGGCGAGACGGCGGCCGAGCTGCAGGGCCTGGTCGACGCGATGTACGCCAAGGCGACGACGCTTGACCTGGCCGACCGGGTGGTCGACATCGTCGGCACCGGCGGTGACATGGCCAAGACGGTCAACATCTCGTCGATGGCTGCCGTCACCACGGCCGGCGCGGGCATCGGCGTGGTCAAGCACGGCAACCGCGCCGCCTCCAGCCAGTCCGGCACGGCGGACGTCTTCGAGCGGCTCGGGGTGCGTCTGGACGTGCCCGCCGAGCGCGTGCTGGACGTCTACCGCGAGGCCGGCATCACCTTCTGCTTCGCGCCGGTGTTCCATGCCTCCATGCGCTTCGCCGGGCCCGCCCGGCGCGAGCTCGGCATCCCGACGTTCTTCAACTTCCTGGGCCCGCTGACCAACCCGGCGCGGCCGGCCGCCTCGGCGATCGGCTGCGCGGACCCGCGGATGGCGCCGCTCATGGCCGACGTCCTGGCACGCCGGGGCAGCAGTGCCTTCGTGTTCCGTGGTGACGACGGTCTCGACGAGATCACCGTGACCACGACGACGCGGTTCTGGGGCCCCGGGGATCACGGCATCGAGGAGCAGGTGTTCGATCCGACCGACCTGGGCTTCGAGCTCGCGCCCGCCGATGCGCTGCGCGGTGGCGAGCCGGAGTACAACGCCGACGTGTTCCGTCGGGTGCTCGACGGCGAGACCGGTCCGGTCCGCGACGCGGTCGTGCTCAACGCCGGTGCGGCGATCGCCGCCCACGAGGGCGCCGAGGGCAGCCTGGTCGAGCGTCTGGGGGCCGGTGTGGCCCGTGCGAAGGAGTCGATCGACTCCGGTGCCGCCCGCGACGCCCTGGCTCGCTGGGTCGACGCCACGTCGCGTCACGCGCGCTGAGGCGCGGGACTGGGCGCGAGGGTTGGGCTCAGTCCAGACCGATGCTGAACGCGCCCTCGAGGTCGTGACGGCTGAAGGTGCGGAAGGCGATCTGGGTCTGGGTCGACTGGACGCCGGGCACCTTGTTGAGGCGGTCGGCGACGACCGAGGCGATCTCGTCGTGGTCGCGCACGCGCACCATCGCGATGAGGTCGTGGTCGCCGGTGACGGAGTAGACCTCGCTGATCCCCGGGATGTCGGCGATGGCTGCGCCGGTCTCGGGGATGGACGAGACCTCGGCCTGGATGAAGACGATGGCGGTGATCACCTCGCCAGCCTAACGGTGGCCTCAGGCCATCCGCGCGACCTCCAGGTCGACGTCGAACCGCACGAGGTGGCGCGCCGCCGCGGGCCACGGTGACTGCCACGCGCCACGGACCATGCGCACGCCGGGCGACTCGAGCCAGCGCAGCAGGGTCTCGGTCTCCTCGATGAGCGCCGACGGGACGGGCCGCAGGGCCGGCTCGACCGACTCGGCCGTGGACAGCAGCGTGTCGACCCACCCGGCCGTGGCGCCCCGCGTGGTGGCCACGTGGCGCGGCAGGATGGCCGCGGCCGCGAGGCGACCGTGCCGGATGACGTGGACCTGCCACCCGTCCTGGTGCGGGGCCGCGGCGATCACCTCGGGCTCGCGGGCGAGGGAGTCGAGCCGCTGGGTGCGGCGCACGGCGCGGATGAGGCTCGCGGCGCGGTCGCGCAGGACGGCCGCGTCCTCGAACCGCTGGGACTCGGCCAGATGGGCCATGCGGCGCTCCAGGTGCGTGACGACCTCGACGGGGTCGGCCGTCATCGCGGTGCGGACGCGTCCCACCTCGTGCAGGTAGTCGGCTGAGGAGATCGCGCCGTCGCAGGGGGAGAGGCACTGGCCGAGCTCGGCCAGCACGCAGGCCGCCCGGCTGGGCAGGATCGGCAGACGCCCGGTGCACTGGCGGATCCGGAACGCGTCGTGCAGGGTCGCCAGCGCGGCCTCGGCCTGACGCCGGCTGCCGAAGGGGCCGATGTGGGTGGCCCCGCCCTCGGTGACCTTGCGCACGATCGAGACGCGCGGCCAGGGCTCGTCGGTCAGGCGCAGCCAGGAGAGGCGGTCGGGGAACTTGGAGCGACGGTTGTACGGCGGGCGGTGGCGGTCGATGAGGCGCAGCTCGCGGACGCGGGCCTCGGTGTCGGTGGCACAGACGACCGTGTCGACCCGCTCGGCCAGCGAGATCATCTCGCCCATCCGGCTGCGGGTCTCGGCCTTGGTGAAGTAGGAGCGCACGCGGGTGCGCAGCGACCGTGACGTGCCGACATAGAGCACCTCGTCGCGCGCGTCGCGGAAGAGGTAGACGCCGGGGGCGTCCGGGACGTTGTCGGCGAGGTGACGCTTGCGGCGCTGCTGGGGCGTGACCTTGGCGGTGAAGGTGGCCACGTCCTCGACCGTGGCGACGTTCCAGGTGCCGAGCCGCTCGAAGAGGGCGTGCAGCACGTCGACCGTGGCGCGCGCGTCGGTGAGGGCTCGGTGATCGGGCTGGACGGGGGAGAAGCGGGCGGCGAGCGTGGCGAGCTTGACGTTGGGGACCTCGTCGCGGAGCAGCACCCGGCGGGCCAGCGGGACCGTGTCGATGACGTCGAAGCCCGGCCACGTGATGCCCAGCTCCTTGGCCGCGTGCTTGAGGAAGCCGACGTCGAAGGGCGCGTTGTGGGCGACCAGGACGGTGCCGTGGGCGAACTCCAGGAAGCTGGGCAGCGCCTCGGCGATGCGGGGCGCCTCGACGAGCATCTGGTCGGTGATGCCGGTCAGGACCGTGATGAACGCCGGGATCAGCTGGTCGGGGTTCACGAGGGTCTGGAACTCGCCGAGGATCTGGCCGCCGCGCACCTTGACCGCGCCGATCTCGGTGATCCGCGATCCCTTGGCCGGCGACCCGCCCGTCGTCTCGAGGTCGACCACGCAGAACGTGGTGTCGTGGAGCGGGCGACCGCCCCAGTCGATGTCGGGATCGTCGAAGGCGGGTTGGTGCGGTGCCATGGATCAGACCGTAGGTCGCGGGTCCGACGAATCCGGGCAGGCGGTGCCGCAGAGCGAATTTGTCGGACGTCACACCTAGCGTCGCGGGCATGAACGAGATGGAACCCACGGCACCGGTCGTCGTCGACTGTGACAGTTGCCTCGTCCGCTGCCCAGCCGTGTGCGGGGACTGCGTCGTCTCCGTGCTGCTCGGACCGCCCAGCGACGTCGCCTTCGACGCCGACGAGCGTGCCGCACTCGACACCCTCGCCGCCTCGGGGCTCGTGCCCCCGCTCCGCCTCGTGGTGGGCCTCAGCGATCCGGAGCCGCACCGCGACGCCGGTTGAATCCCCTGGGCTGCCCGACGTACAGTTGCGTCCGTGTCGCCGACGGCGACACCGCCGAATCGTCCGAGACCCGCGTGGTCGACGACGAGCCGGGGAACCAAGGTACGTGGGGTGAATCGACCGGCTTGCCGGTCGTAGGGCAATACCGAGGCCCGAATCCGTCAGCTCACCTGGTAGGCGTCGAGGTATACAGGAGTTGTCTTCGTGCGCTTTCGCACTGCTGCAGCCGCCATGGCTGCATCGGCCGTCGTGGCCGGTTCTTTCATCATCGTCTCCCCAGCCAACGCCGATCCCGAGGTCACTCGGGCTGATGTCGAGAAGGCATTCGACCGCGCCGAGGCCGCCAACGAGGCGCTCAACCAGCTCACCGTGGACGCCGAGGACCTCGACGCCCGCATCGAGGAGGTCAGCGCCGAGATCGCCAAGATCCGCAAGGTCTACACCGTCCAGCGCGACGAGCTGGGCGCCGACATCGTCCAGCAGCACATGGAGCAGCCGCTCGGCCCGACGGTCGGCCTGCTCGGCAGCAAGGACCCGGATCTGTTCATCGAGGGCCTCAGCGCCATCGACGCGCTGAACACCACGCGCGCCGACGCGCTGGAGTCGTTCACGCGCACCCGCGTCGAACTGCAGAAGCGCCGCGCCCAGCTGGCCGAGCACGAGGACGAGCTCGCCGCCAAGGTCGCCAAGGCGAAGAAGACCGAGGCGCAGCTGACCGAGTCCTACCGCAAGGCCAAGGCCGACTTCGCCCGCCTCTCGGCGCCGCAGCAGTCGGCCATGAACGAGGGCGGCGACGTCAAGCCGGTGAGCAACTCCGGCTCCGGCGCGGCCAAGGCGGCCATCGCGTTCGCCATGAGCCAGCTCGGCGACCCCTACGTCTACGGTGGCACCGGCCCGGACGGCTGGGACTGCTCCGGCCTGATGATGAAGGCCTACGCCGCGGCCGGGGTCTCGATCCCGCGCGTCGTCGGCCCGCAGATCGCGGCCGGTCGCAAGATCTCGGCCGGCGAGCTGCAGCCCGGCGATCTCGTCGCCTACCCGAGCATGGCCCACATCGGCATGTACCTCGGCGGCGGCAAGGTCATCCACGCGCCCCGTCCGGGCAAGAGCGTCGAGATCACCAGCCTGTCCTCGGGCTTCGGTGTCTACGCGCGCGTGTCCTGACCCGCACCGCGCTCAGAACACAGAGAACGGGCACACAGAGAACGGCCCCCGGCGCACTGCGCCGGGGGCCGTTCCTCGTCCTGGGTCTCAGCGGACGTAGAGCGCTTCGATCCGGTCGTGCAGGTCGCGCACGACCATGTGGCGCTTGACCTTGAACGAGGGGGTCAGGTACCCGTTCTCCTCGGTCCAGTCCTCCTCGAGGATCGCGAACTTGCGGATCGCCTCGGCGCGCGACACCTGGCTGTTGGCGTCGTCGACCGCCTTCTGGACCTGCTCGAGCAGCGCCGGGTCGTCCAGGTCGCCCTCCCACGCCTCACGGTCGATCGTGACGAGCGCGGCGACGAAGGGCTTGCCCTCGCCGACGACCAGGCACTGGCTGACCAGCGAGTGCGAGCGCACGCGGTCCTCGAGGATCGCCGGCGAGACGTTCTTGCCGCCCGCGGTGACGATGAGCTCCTTCTTCCGGCCGGTGATCTTGACGAAGCCGTCCTCGGTGACCTCGCCGAGGTCACCGGTCGAGAACCAGCCGTCCTCGCTGAGCACGTTGCGCGTGGCGGCCTCGGCGTTCCAGTAGCCGACGAACACCTGCGGCCCGCGGAACTGCAGCTCGCCGTCCTCGGCGATGCGGACCTCGACACCGGGCATCGGCGGGCCGACCGTGCCGATGCGCTGCGCGCCGGGATGGTTGACCGTCAGCGCGGCGGTGGACTCGGTCAGGCCGTAGCCCTCGAGGACGTTCACGCCGATGCCGCGGTAGAAGTGCCCCAGCCGGTCGCCCAGGGGAGCGCCGCCGGAGATCGCGAACTCGGCGCGGCCGCCCAGCGCGTTGCGCAGCTTGCTGTAGACGAGCTTGGAGTACAGCGCGTGCTTGGACTTGAGCGCCAGGGAGGCGCGGCCGGTCTCGGTGGCGCGGCTGTAGGCGATCGCGGTCCGCACGGCCGCATCGAAGATGCGGCCCTTGCCCTCGGCGTACGCCTTGGTGCTGGCGGAGTTGAAGACCTTCTCGAACACCCGCGGGACGGCGAGGATGAAGGTCGGGCGGAACTGGCCGAGGTGGTCGACCAGGTTCGCGATGTCGGCGGTGTGGCCCAGGACCGAGCCGTAGCGGATCGCGCCGACCTGGATGATCCGGGCGAACACGTGCGCCAGTGGCAGGAACAGCAGCGTCGAGGCGCCGTCGGCCGCGAACATCGCGTCGAGGCGGATCTTGGCGCCCGCCAGCTCGGCACGGAAGTTCGCGTGCGTCAGCTCGCAGCCCTTGGGGCGTCCGGTCGTGCCGGAGGTGTAGATCATGGTCGCGAAGTCGCCGGGCACGACGGCCGCGCGGCGCTTCTCGACGATCTCGTCGTCGATGTCGACGCCCTCGGCGGCCAGGGAGGTCAGGACGTCACCGAGCGGACGGATCGACGTCAGCTCGGGCGTCTCGCGACGCGCCTCCTCGATGCGGAGCCGGTGGTCCTCGTTCTCGTAGAAGATGTGCGTCGCACCGGAGTCGGCCAGGATCCAGGCGATCTGCGAGGCCGAGGAGGTCTCGTAGATCGGGACGGTCACGGCGCCGATCCACCAGTTGGCGTAGTCCAGGACCGTCCACTCGTACCGGGTCTTGGCCAGGATCGCGACGCGGTCGCGGTGGGCGATGCCGTCGGCGAGCAGGCCCTTGGCGGCTGCGATCACCTCGGCGTGGAACTGGGCGAGAGTGACGTCGACCCAGGCGCCGTCGACGACGCGGCGCAGGGCCACCTTGTCGCGGTCGGCCTCGAGCCGGTCGAGGATGTCCTGGCTGAGGGTGCCCCAATCTTCGACGGTCACGGCGGGGGATTTCTGCGTGCTCACAGACAGCACCGTACCTTCCCGCCGATGGCGGTCCCGCGCCGATAGGCTGTGCGGCAGTCGAGGGAGGTGGACATGGCGCGCACCGTCAGTGACATCGTGATCGAGGCTCCGCCCGCTGCTGTGATGTCGGTCATATCGGCGTTCGACGCCTACCCCGACTGGGCCACGGGGATGCGCGAGGTCACCGTGCTGGAGCGGGACCGGCAGGGCCGGCCGCAGGACGTCCGGTTCGTCGTGGACTCCGCTCCGATCCGTGACACCTTCACGCTGCGCTACGAGTGGCGCGACGAGCGGCTGGTGACGTGGAGCCTGGTGCCGCAGGACGAGACGATGCTCTCGGCGATGGACGGCTCGTACACGCTCGACGCCGTCGCCGGCGGACGCACGCGGGTGACCTATCAGCTGGCGGTCGAGCTGCGGCTGCCGTTGCTGGGCATGCTCCGGCGCAAGGCCGAGAAGGTCATCGTCGACACCGCTCTGAAGGGCCTCAAGCGACGCGTTGAGAGCCGGCCCGGTGTCTGAGCGGCTCGCCGTCGGGATCGATGTCGGCGGCACCAAGATCGCCGGCGGCGTCGTCGACGAGGACGGCCGGATCCTGGCCCGGGCGCGCCGCGCGACCCCGACGACCGATCCGACGGCGGTCCTGGACGCGATCACCGAGATCGTCGAGGAGTTCCGCGACCAGTACGTGATCCGGGCGGTGGGCGTGGGCGCGGCCGGCTACGTCGACGTCACCGGGTCCACCGTGGTCTTCTCGCCGCACCTGGCCTGGCGCAACGAGCCGCTGCGCGACGCCGTCGTGCGGCGCACCGCCCTGCCGGTCCTGGTCGACAACGACGCCAACGCGGCCGGGTGGGCCGAGTGGCGGTTCGGGGCGGCCCAGAACCACCCCGACGTCGTCATGGTCAACCTCGGCACCGGAATCGGTGGCGCGATGGTGCTCGACGGGCGTCTCTACCGCGGGCACTCCGGCATGGCGGGGGAGTTCGGTCACCAGCGCGTCGTCGAGGACGGCCTGCCGTGCCCGTGCGGCAACCGTGGCTGCTGGGAGCAGTACGCCAGCGGTCGCGTGCTCGAGCGCCGTGCGGCCGCTGCCGTGGCCGAGGGCTCGGAGATCGGCCGAGCCCTGATCGAGCTCGCCGGGACGCCGGAGCAGGTCGACGGATCGACCGTCGGTCGCCTGGCGATGGCCGGTGACGCGGAGGCGGTCGCCTGGGTGGGCGACGTCGGCCGCTGGCTCGGCATCGGGCTGGCCGACCTCGCGGCGGCGCTCGACCCGGGGATCTTCGTCATCGGCGGCGGGGTCAGCGCGAACGGCGAGACGCTGCTGCGTCCCGCGCGCCACGCGTTCTCCGACCACCTGACCGGACGGGGCTACCGCTCCGAGGCGCGGATCGTCGCGGCGCACCTGGGCAACGACGCCGGCCTGGTCGGCGCGGCCGACCTGGCGCGGCTCAGAGCGCGGCGCCGTCGTCTGGCCAGTCCGGGTTACTCGGTCCGCGGTCCGGCAATTGCGAGATCAGATAGACGACGGAGGCGACGACCGCGATGACCACGAGGGCGGCCGCGAAGGTCGGCAGCGGCATGGACGCCATCGTGGTGATCAGCAGCAGCGCGGGCCCGCCCACGAAGACGAACCAGGCGAAGCGGACGCGTCCGCGCGAGCGCAGCTGAGCGGGTCCGACCTCGCGGTAGAACTGGTCGTCCGCCGTCTCCTGCGCCTCGGCTGCGAGACGCCGCTCCTCACGCGCCTGCTCCTCGGCGCGCTCGCGCTCGGCCGTCACCCGGGCGGCGGAGGCGTCGAAGTCCTCCAAGCCGGTCAGGTCCAGGTCCAGGCCCTCGACGATCCGGTCGAAGTCGTCCGATGACGAGGATGCGTCGTTCACGGCGGCCTCCCGGTGGATACGGCCACCCTCAGGGGGTGGGAGCGTGATCGGCGATGAACTGCGCCGACGTCTCCATGATGAACTGCGCATCATGATCGAGCGTCGCGACGTGGTAGCTGTCCCGCAGTTCGATCAGCTCGCACTCCGGGGATGAGACCCCCTCGAGCACCAGTCCGGCGGTGATCTCGTCGACGACGTGGTCCTCGACCGAGCGGAACATCAGCAGGGGAGCGGTGACGCGGTCGAGGTTCTCGCGCACGTCACGCCACAGCTGCAGCTGGGAGGCCAGCGCCTTGAGGGGCGTGCGGTCGTAGGCGACCTCGTCCTGTCCGGCCAGCTTGATGTCGTTGCCGACGCCGGCGAGGGAGGGCACGACGCGGCTGAGCAGCGGGACCGCCAGCAGGTCGCGCCGCTTCAGGGCGATCGCGGGGTTGACCAGCACGAGGGCGTCGACGTCCTCGGGCCGCTGCTCGGCCAGGCGCAGGGCCAGTGCTCCGCCCATCGAGAGGCCGCACACCGCGACCCAGTCGCACTGCGAGCGCAGGTCGGTCAGCGCGTCGTCCACCTCGCCGTACCAGTCGCGCCACGTCGTCGTGTTCATCTGCTGCCACGTGGTGCCGTGGCCCGGGAGGCGAGGCACCGCGACGGTGTGGCCCAGCTCGGCCAGGAACCGGCCCCAGGGGGCCATCGACGCCGGCGATCCCGTGAAGCCGTGGCTCAGCAGGATCCCGACGCGGCCGCCGGGGGCGTAGAAGGGCTCGGCGCCCGCCCGGACGGGGGCGTCGCCGTGCGAGGAGGAGTCGGACATGACGCCATCGTGCCCCATGTCACGCTCGGCGGCGGAGCGGCGCGGTAATGTCTCGTCCGTGTTCTATTGGTTCCTGAAGTTCCTGGCGCTGGGTCCGGTGCTCAAGTTGATCTTCAGGCCGTGGGCCGAGGGCACCGAGAACGTCCCGCGCGAGGGCGCCGTCATCCTGGCCAGCAATCACCTGTCGTACAGCGACTGGCTCTTCATGCCGCTGGTCATCCCGCGCCGGGTGACGTTCGTGGCCAAGGCCGAGTACTTCGAGGGGACCGGTCTCAAGGGCTTCCTGCAGCGCCAGTTCTTCTCCGGATCGGGCCAGGTCCCGATCGACCGCAGCAGCGGCACTGCCGCCGCCGGCGCGATCCGCACGCAGCTGCGGCTGCTGGCCGACGGCGAGGTCTGCGGCATCTACCCCGAGGGCACGCGCTCGCACGACGGCAAGCTCTACCGGGGCCGCACCGGCGTCGCGCGGCTGGCGCTCGAGGCGAAGGTCCCGGTGATCCCCGTGGCGGTCATCAACACCGACGTCGTCGCCCCTCCGGGCAAGATCTTCGGCCGGTACGCCCGCCCCGGCGTGCGCTTCGGCAAGCCGCTGGACTTCTCGCGCTACGACGGGATGCAGGACGATCGCTACATCCTGCGCGCCGTCACCGACGAGATCATGTACGAGATCATGAACCTCTCCGGCCAGGAGTACGTCGACCTCTACGCCCCCGACGCGAAGAAGCGCGACAAGGAGCTGGAGAAGCAGGCCGCCCGCGAACGTGAGCGGGCCGAGGCACAGGAGATCTGGGAGGAGATCGCCGAGTGACGGGCCGGGCGGGCTCGCTGCGCTTCGCCCTCGATCCCGCGCTCCGCAGAGCTCCGCACGGGCCGGCCGGCTCGTCGCTGCGCTGCTCGTCATGGATCTGGACGTCGTCGGAGTCCGGGTAGCTGGTCGCGTATCCTTGGCGGGTGAGCATCCCCAGCCTGGAAGACCTGCGTGCGATCGGTGCTGCCCAGCAGCCGACGTACCCCGACCTCGACGCGCGGGACCGTGCCGTCGAGAAGCTGAGGAAGATGCCGCCGCTGGTGTTTGCCGGCGAGTGCGACTCCCTGCGCGACAAGATGGCGGCCGTCTCGCGCGGCGAGGCCTTCCTGCTGCAGGGCGGCGACTGCGCCGAGACGTTCGAGGGCGTCACCGCCGAGAACGTCCGCAACAAGCTGCGGGTCCTGCTGTCGATGGCGGTCGTGCTGACGTACGCCGCGAGCGTCCCGGTCGTCAAGGTCGGCCGCCTCGCCGGGCAGTACGCCAAGCCGCGCTCCAGTGACACCGAGACCCGCGACGGCGTGACCCTGCCGGCCTACCGCGGGGACGCGGTCAACGGCTTCGACTTCACCCCCGAGGCGCGTTACCCTGACCCGCAGCGGCTCGTCGACGTCTACCACGCCAGCAGCGCCACGCTGAACCTCGCGCGCGCCTTCACGACCGGCGGCTACGCCGACCTGAAGCAGATGCACACGTGGAACACCGACTTCGTGCGCAACAGCCCGGTCCGCGAGCGCTACGAGCGCATCGGCGACGAGATCGACCGCGCGCTGGCGTTCATGGAGGCCATCGGCGCCGATCCCGACGAGCTGCACACGGTCGACTTCTACTCCTCGCACGAGGCGCTCGTGCTCGAGTACGAGCACGCCCTGACCCGCATCGACTCGCGCACGAACCTGCCGTACGACGTGTCCGGCCACTTCGTGTGGATCGGCGAGCGCACGCGCCAGCTCGACGGCGCGCACGTCGAGCTGCTGAGCCGGATCGCCAACCCGATCGGCGTCAAGCTCGGCCCCACGAGCAGCGCCGACGACGCGCTCGCGCTCTACGAGAAGCTCAACCCCGACCGGGTCCCCGGCAAGGTCACCTTCATCACGCGCTTCGGCGCCGAGAAGATCCGCGACCTGCTGCCGACCCTGGTCGAGAAGGTCACCGCCGCGGGCGCCGAGGTCGCGTGGGTCACCGACCCGATGCACGGCAACACCTTCGCCACCGACAACGGCTACAAGACCCGTGAGTTCGACGCCGTCATCGACGAGGTCCGTGGCTTCTTCGAGGTGCACCGCTCGCTGGGCACGTGGCCCGGCGGCCTGCACGTCGAGCTCACCGGCGACGACGTCACCGAGTGCCTGGGCGGTGGCATGAAGTTGTCGGCGCAGGACCTCGAGCACCGCTACGAGACGCTGTGCGACCCGCGCCTGAACCGCGCCCAGTCGCTCGAGCTGGCGTTCCTCGTCGCGGAGATGCTCTCCGGCCGCTCCTGAGGGTCGGGGCGCGCTCGGCGCGCCCCACCCCCCACGGCCCCTTGCGCCGGGCGGCTCAGGACAGGAAGACCGTCACGGTCGAGCCGCGCTTGATCTTCTTGCCGGCGTCGGTCATCTGGTACTGGACCTTCGCGTCGCCGCCGGCGAACGGGTTGCGCGCGGCGTTCAGCTTGAGCCCGAGCGCCTCGAGGGCGGCGCGTGCCTCGTCCTCGGTCTTGCCCTTGAGGTCGGGCACCGCGACGAGCGGGGGACCCTGCGAGACCGTCAGCGTGATCGTGTCGCCGCGCACGCCGGTTCCGGACGAGGGCGTCTGGCTGATGACGCGGCCCTTCTTGACCGAGTCGCTGTTCTCCTCGACGGTGCGGACGGTGAAGCCCTCTCCCTCGAGCTCGGCCTTGGCCTCGTCGGCCTCGTCGCCGGCGTGGTCCTCGATCTCGATCGGGCGCGGGCCCTTGCTGACGACGAGGTCGACCTCGGTGTCGCGCTTGACCTGATCGCCGACCTTGTGGCTCGAGGACTTGATGATCCCGTCGGTGGGGACCTTGTCGCTGAACTCCTCGGTGACCTCGCCGACGCGCAGGTGCAGGGCGCCCAGGATCGTCTCGGCCTCGGCAACGGTGCGGCCCTGGATGTTGGGGATCTCGTACCGTTCCTTGCCCTTGGAGAGCGTGACGGTGATGGGCTCGTCCGGCAGCAGTCGCGAGCCGGCGTCGGGGTCCGTCGAGACGACGGCGCCCTTCTCGACGACCTCGGAGAACGCGGGGTCGCCGATCTCGACGGTGAAGCCGGCCGCCTCGGCGGCCTCGACCGCCTCCTGACGGTCCATGGACACCAGGTTCGGGACGATCTCGTACCGCCCGATCGCGAGGTACCAGCCCAGCAGGGCGGTGGCGGCGAGGGCGGCCACCGCGGCCATGAGCAGCACGGGGCCGCGGCGGCTCCGGGGCGTCGCGACGGCCGCCGCCGGGGGCACCGTGGCGGCAGGCGGTGCGGCGCCGAAGGTCGTGGTGGGCTCGCTGACCGAGGTCGTCGCCCGTGTCGGCGGGCCGTCCATCCAGGAGGCGACCGGAGCCGTCAGCTCGACGTCGGCCGGCAGACGGTCGAGCGTGGGCATCTCGGCCGGCGTGGGGCCGGCGCCGGGCAGCAGGTCGGCGGTGAGGTCGGGATCGTCGGCGAGGCCGGCGGCGAGGGCGCGCTGGACCTGACGAACCTGGTGCAGCAGCACGCGGGCGTCGGGGGAGCGGCGGCCGCGGTCGCGCGTCATGGCGCGCATCACGAGGGCGTCGAGGTACGGCGGGATGCCCGGCTGCAGGGTGGAGGGCGGCTTGACGTCCTCGTTGACGTGCAGGTGCGCCACGGCCAGCGGCGAGTCGCCGACGTGGGGCTTCGTGCTCGTCAGCATCTCGAAGAGCATCGCGCCACAGGCGTAGACGTCGGTGCGCGGGTCAGCGCCCTGATGGGTGATGACCTCGGGTGCCAGGTACGACACCGTGCCCACGAGGACGCCGTCGAGCGTCGACTCCGTGCTGATGGCGCGGGCCAGGCCGAAGTCGGCCAGCTTGACCTCGCCGGTCGTCGAGATGAGGACGTTCTCGGGCTTGATGTCGCGGTGGATCAGCCGGGCGTCGTGCGCGGCGGACAGGGCCATGAGCACCGGCTCGAGGTACGACAGCGCCCGCCGCGGGGGCATCGGCGCCTCCTCGCGCAGGACGTCGCGCAGGGTGCGGCCCGGGACGTACTCCATGACGAGGTAGACGGTGTCGCCGTCGACGCCCTGGTCGTAGACCGAGACGATGCCGCGGTGGTTCAGCTTGGCGGCGGACTGGGCCTCGCGGACGAAGCGCTCGGGGGCCTCTGCGAGGTCCGTGTCGGGGTGCATGATCTTCACGGCCACGACCCGGTCGAGGCGCAGATCGGTGGCCCGGAAGACGCTGGCCATGCCCCCGCGGGCGATGCGTTCGTGGATCACGTAACGCTGGTCGAGCGTCCGCCCGACCAGTGCGTTGTCATCCGTGACCGTCATCCACGCCTCCTGAGAACACCTTGATTCTAGGGGTCGCTCCCCGAAGTGCTGTGGTCCGGCGGATCAGCGGACGCGTCGCGTCGCCGCGTCGACCAGCGGGTCGAGCACCGCGGCCGCCTCGTCGCCGAGCACGGCGATGGCCCGCTCGGCCTGCGCGACGAGACGATCGATGTCGCGCTCGACCTCGGTCAGCGCGCCGCTGGCCTCGATGAGGTCACGCAGCTCGTCGACGCCCTCGGGCCGGCCCAGCAGGGACAGGACGCGGGCGTCGCCGGTGACGTCGGCCGTCCGCGCCACGAGGACGGTGCGCTTGCCCTCGCGCAGGTCGTCGCCGGCCGGCTTGCCGGTGTCGGCGGGGTCGCCGAAGACGCCGAGCACGTCGTCACGCAGCTGGAAGGCCTCGCCCAGCGGCAGGGCCACGTCGGTCAGGCGGGACAGCAGCGTGTCGTCGCCCCCGGCGAGCGCCGCACCCACGTGCAGCGGCCGCTCGATCGTGTACTTGGCGGACTTGAACCGGATGACGTGCATGGCGCTGGCAACGTCGAGCGTCTCGCGGGTCTGGGTCAGCACGTCGAGGAACTGGCCGGAGACGACCTCGGACTTGCAGGCGTCCCACAGCAGCGCCGTCCGGGAGTCGGGCTCGGCGCGACGGAAGTGCTCGTCGGCCCACGACAGCATGAGGTCTCCGAGCAGTATCGCGACCCGGGCGCCGTACTGCTCGGGGTCGCCGACCGCGCCGGCCGCGACGTGGCGCGCCTCGAAGTCGCGGTGCACGCTCGGCCGGCCGCGGCGCGTGTCCGAGCCGTCCATGAGGTCGTCGTGGACCAGGGCGCTGCCCTGGAGCCACTCGAAGGCGGCGCCGGCGGCGGCGATGCGCGGATCGGCGGGGGAGCCGCCGGCGAGCAGCCAGCCCGCGTGGCAGAAGGTCGGCCGGAACAGCTTGCCGCCGACGGTGAAGTCGACCGCCGCCTGCACGAGGTCGCCGACCGCCGGGTCGACCTCGGTCAGCAGGACGCGCTGGTCCGCGACGAAGGAGTCCAGCTGTCGGGCGACAGCTGTCCGAAAAGTGGGATCGTCTGCCGGGCTGGTCACCTCGGTGACGATACCGTTGTGGTCATGCCCGACACCGACGACGCCGCACGCGAGGACCCGATCCTGCAGGCTCTCGCCTCCGACCGGCCCGCGGTCTCGTTCGAGTTCTTCCCGCCCAAGGACGACGAGGGCGAAGCCCAGCTGTGGCGCACGATCGACGATCTCGCGCCTCTCGAGCCGACCTTCGTCTCGGTGACGTACGGCGCCGGAGGGACCAGCCAGGACCGCACGGTCCGCATCACCGAGCGCATCGCGCGCGAGGCCCCCATGCCGCCCGTCGGCCACCTGACCCTGGTCGGCCAGAGCCGCGGTGAGATCGAGACCGTGCTGAAGCAGTACGTCGCCGCCGGCGTGCGGCACGTGCTCGCCCTGCGCGGCGACCCGGCCGGTGGCCCCCGCGCCCCGTGGGAGCCGCACCCCGACGGCATGAGCCACGCGATCGAGCTGGTCGAGCTGGTGCACGAGGTCGGCGGGCTCTCGGTGGGCGTCGCAGCCTTCCCCGAGGGACATCCCGACGCGGACGGACTCGACGCCGACGCCGACGTCCTCGTGGCCAAGGCCCGGGCCGGCGCGTCGTTCGCGATCTCGCAGCTGTTCTTCCGCGCGGACGACTACTTCGGCCTCGTCCGCCGCATCCGTGAGCGCGGCTGCGACCTGCCGATCGTGCCGGGCATCATGCCGATCCTGAACCTCAAGCAGGTGGCCCGGATGGCCGAGCTCTCCGGCGCCGAGATGCCGCGCGAGGTGCTCGACCAGATCGAGCCGCTCGCCGACGACCCGAAGGCGGTGCGGGCCAAGGGCATCGACCTCGCGACCGAGCTGTGCCGCGAGCTGATCGCCGGCGGCGCCCCGGGCCTGCACTTCATGACGCTCAACCGCTCGCCCGCGACCCGCGAGATCTTCGAGCGGCTGCGCGCCGACGACGTGATCTGAGCCCGCTGCCTCGCGTCAGCGGGGAACGGCGCCGAGGTGCTCCGCCAGGGCGGCGGTGCCCATGCCCGTGACCTCGAGCGAGGCACCGGGCGACGCGGCGGCGCCCACGAGCCACAGTCCGGGGCGCGGGCTCCTGGCCGGGCGCGGCAGGTCGTCCGACGTCGGGGGAGCGGGGACGCTCTCCCTCCAGGTCACGCGCGGTGTCAGGTCGAGCCCGTGACGGGCCAGCACCGCCAGCGGATCCACGTCACGGCGGGCCTCGAACACCCAGCCGTCCGGGCCCGAGCGCCAGCCGCGCACGACGTCGCGGTCGTGGACCACCAGGTCGTCCGGCACGTCGGGGTCACCGTCCAGCCGGACCGCGGTGTGCTCCAGGGTCGGCGCCGTCGGGGACGCCAGCGGATCGGTCCCCGTCGCCCACACCACGACGTCGGCCTCGCGGGTCGACCCGTCCGCGAGCTCGACCCCGCTCTCGACCGGTCGGGCGACGTCGACGCCGGTCTCGACCGTCACCTTGCGTTCGCGCAGGCGCGTCGTGAGCGCCGCGGCCAGGCCGGCGCTGCCGCCGTCGAACCGCCAGCGGCCGAAGTTCCGCTCGACGTAGTGCCACACGGCCAGCACGCCCGGAGCCGCCTCGGTGAGGCCGGGCAGGTCCGCCGCGAGCCGGCGCAGGCGCGAGTCGCGCAGGGGGCGGACGACGTCCCTCAGGGACCGGTCGCTCCACGTCACCGCGGCGACGGGGGAGTCCGGCGTGTGTGC
Source organism: Aeromicrobium duanguangcaii (assembly GCF_024508295.1). Lineage (NCBI taxonomy): Bacteria > Bacillati > Actinomycetota > Actinomycetes > Propionibacteriales > Nocardioidaceae > Aeromicrobium > Aeromicrobium duanguangcaii. Next base: position 1,171,024 of record NZ_CP101990.1, read on the forward strand.
CACCTCGAACACGCGGCGGCGCAACTCGTTCCATGGGGCGGGCGACTCGTCGACCCACGGCGACCAGGCGTCGGAGCCGAAGGCCGAGACGACGGCGTCGACCTGGGCGCCGCGCGTGCCGAAGGGCAGGTCGAGCGTCACCGTCCGCCGGGGCCAGCGGGCCGGCAGCACGTGGTGGCGCGGGCCGGCCGGGGTGATCGCGATGAGGGCGTCCATGGGGCGCCCGGACTTGCGGAAGAGGTCACGGAAGACACCGGGCAGCGTCACACTCTCGGGGCCGGCGGCCCAGCGGTCGTCGCCGATCCGGATCCCCAGCAGGCGGCCACCCGGCTCGGTCTCGCGCTCCAGGACGGTGACGTCGTGCCTCAGCTTGGCCAGCCGAGCCGCGGCCGACAGGCCGGCGAATCCACCACCCACGACCAGGATGCGTGCCATGGTCAGGCCCTCCGCGCGGACGCCGCCACACCGGCGGAACGGTCTCCGTCGGGCCGGTCGGTGGGTCGGTCGAGGGCCGAGGGATCCATGCCGTGACCGTACCGCGAGCGGCTCGACCCACCGCCCTGTGGGAAGGTGACGTCATGGGTCCGATCCGTGGCGTCCTGGCATGGCAGTGCGTGCTCGACGCATTGGTGCAGGCCGGCGCCGACGACGACGGATCCGGCTCCCTGGACGTGCTCGACCTCGGTGGCGGCACCGGCTCGGACGCCGTCCGGGTCGCGGCGCTGGGCCACCGTGTCACGGTCGTCGACCCCAGCCCCGACGCCCTCGCCGCCTCGGCGCGACGCGCGACCGAGGCCGGGGTGCAGATCGAGGGACTGCTCGGGGACTCCGCAGACCTCGCCGAGCACGTGGCGGACGGATCGATCGACCTGGTGATCTGCCACGGCGTCCTGGAGCACGTGCTCGACCCGGCGCAGGCCGTCGACGCGGCCCGTGCCGCGCTCCGGCCCGGCGGCTGGCTCAGCGTGCTGGTCGGGGGCCGGGTCGCGGCCGTCGCGGCCCGCGCCGCGGCGGGTGACTTCGCCGGAGCCCGCGCCCTCGTGGAGGCCACCCCGGACGCGTCCTGGGACCTCGCCGGCCTCGGCCCGCGCCGCTGGCTGCTCGAGGAGCTCGAGGCCCTGCTGTCCGGTCATGGGCTGACGCCCGTCCTGGCCCAGGGAGTCAGGGTTCTCAGCGACGAGGTGCCCGGTGTCGTCGTCGACGGATCCGCGGGCGCCCGCGAGCAGTTGTACGCGTTGGAGCGCGAGGTCCGCCGGATTCCCCAGTTCGCGGGACGTTCGGCTGGTTTGCAGACCATGGCCCGCCTAGAATCAACATCACACCCCTGATCAAGGAGTCCACCGTGCCACTGTCGGACGAAGAGGCCCGACTGCTCGCCCAACTGGAGCAGTCCTTGGCCGAAGAGGATCCCGAGTTCGCGTCCACGTTGCGCGGCTCCAAGTTGATCGCGCACAACCGTCGTGTCGCGGCCATCTGCGTCGTGGGCTTCCTGGCCGGTATCGCGATGTTGCTGGGCGGAGCCGTGTCCAAGATGACCTGGATCGGCGCCGCGGGCTTCATCGTGATGGTGGCGTCCGCCTACCTGTTCGTCCGTGCCTGGCGTCGCGGGATCTCCGGCGCCCAGGAGCCGACTCGTCCCGCGCCGTCGTCGCCGCGCGGACCGAAGGGCTCCGGCTCCTTCGTCGAGCGGATGGAGGAGCGCTGGCAGCGTCGTCAGGACGACGGCTACTGATCCCCATCGACTGAAGCACCCTCGAAAGGCCCCGCCTCCGGCGGGGCCTTCGACGTTTCCCCTTGATCCTCCACCCGGGGCGCTGAATCTCCCCACTTCGCTCCACCGGCCCGTCATCCCCGTGATGACGGGCCTTTTCTGTGCCGTCTCACGCGACACACCCCGACTCTTGACGAAAAGTAGGTGGATGGTGGAGCGTTGTGGGTTAAGGTGGTGCGTAGTGGTGGAAACACCGAACTTCGACCGCGAAGGGGAGCAACGTGGAACAGGAGGGACGCGATGACCGCACCGGCATCAGCGCACTTCTTCGGCACGTTCACCCCGCGGCTGGACGAGAAGGGGCGACTGTTCCTTCCCGCGAAGTTCCGGCCACTGCTCACGGACGGCGTGGTGTTGACCCGCGGTCAGGAGCACTGCATCTACGGGTGGACGCCCGAGGCGTTCGACGAGTTCTCCTCGCGAGCCCGGCAGGCCTCGTTCACGAACCGGCAGGCACGCAACTTCATCCGCATGCTCTTCGGCGGTGCGGCGCACGAGACGCCGGACAAGCAGGGGCGCGTGCCCGTCTCGCAGCTGCTGCGCGAGTGGGCCGGCCTGGAGCGCGACTGCACGGTCGTGGGCACGGGCGAGCGGTTCGAGATCTGGGACTCCACTCGATGGAACGACTTCTCCGACGAGCACGAGGAGGGCTTCGCCGATTTGTCGGAGGAGATCTTCCCCGGGATCTTCTGAGCGCGCGGACGGTGGGGCGCGATGCCCGCCTGAGGGGTTCTGACGTCACTTCCCCGGCGTCAGAGCTCGGCAGGCGGGAATCGGGCCTCATCGGTCGTGCCCGGCAGGCGACGGAGTCGCGCGCATGAGCGCCCGGCACGTCCCGGTGATGCTGGACCGCGTCGTGTCGGAGTTCGCGCCCGTCGTGGAGCGGGTCGACCGTCCGGTCATCATCGACGCGACCCTCGGACTCGGTGGACACACCGAGGCGCTGCTCACCCGGTACGAGAACCTTCACGTCATCGGCGTCGACCGCGACGGCGAGGCGCTGCGGCGCGCGGGGGAGCGGCTGGCCCTCTTCGGCGATCGCTTCGAGGCCGCCCACGCGGTCTACGACGAGCTGCCCGAGGTCGTCGCGGCCAGTGGCCGCACGACGGTCGACGGCGTGCTCTTCGACCTCGGCGTCTCCTCGATGCAGCTGGACCTGGCCGAGCGCGGCTTCGCCTACGCCCAGGACGCGCCGCTGGACATGCGCATGAACCCCGAGGACGAGCTGACCGCCGCCGACGTGCTCAACACGTACGCCGAGGGCGACCTGGCCCGCATCCTGCGCGAGTACGGCGAGGAGAAGTTCGCCCGCCGCATCGCCAAGGAGATCGTCTCCGAGCGCGCGACGCGTCCCTTCGAGCGCAGCGACCAGCTGGTCGACCTGATCCGTCGGTGCATCCCGGCGCCCGCGCGGCGCACGGGTGGCAATCCGGCCAAGCGCACGTTCCAGGCGCTGCGCATCGAGGTCAACGACGAGCTCGGCGTCTACCGCCGCGCCCTGCCGGCCGCCCTCGACCTGCTCGCGGTCGGTGGCCGCGTCGTCGTGCTGTCCTACCACTCGCTGGAGGACCGGATCACCAAGCGCGTCATCACCTCCGTCACCACCACCAAGGCGCCGCGGGACCTGCCCGTCGTACCTGAGTCCATGCTGGCCCGCTTCCGATCCCTCACCCGGGGCGCCGAGCTGGCCAGCGAGGACGAGATCGCCGACAACCCCCGTGCGCGTTCGGTCCGGATGCGCGCTGTCGAACGGATCGCCGCCCCATGAGCACCGCCACCTCGCCCCGCACCCTGACCCGCACGGCCGTCGGCCGATCCTCCGCGCTGGCCTCGGGCATCGCCGCCCGCGGCCGTGACGCCCGCGACGTCGGCCTGCGCCTCGTCGGCCCCGTGCGGGTCCGCGCCCGCCGGGCGCCGTTCGTCGTGGTCGTGCTCTCGGTCCTGGCGCTCGGGCTCGTCGGCCTGATCCTGCTCAGCACCGCGATGCAGGCCCAGGCCTTCCGCATCGACGAGCTGCAGCAGCGCTCGACGCTGCTCCAGGCCCAGAAGGAGCAGCTCGCCACCGAGGTCGACCGGATGCAGAGCCCCTCGGGCCTGGCCGATCGCGCCCTCACCGAGGGCATGGTGCCCAATGCCAACCCGGTCTTCCTGCGCCTGTCCGACGGCAAGGTCATCGGCGAGGCCGTCCCCGCCGAGCGCGGCACGAACGTGCGGAGGGCCGGCTGATGCCCCTCGCGGTCACCCGGACCCGACTGCGGTTCCTCGTCGTCATCGTCCTGGCCCTGTTCGCGCTCTTCGCGGGCCGGCTGTTCCAGATCCAGGCCGTCGACGCCAAGGCGTACGCCGCGATGGCGGTCGAGGCCGGCACCCGCAAGGCCGTCGTCCCGGCGCCCCGCGGTGACATCGTCGACCGCAACGGCGAGGAGCTGGTCACCAGCACCCACGGCCTGACGATCACCGGCGACCCGTCCATGGCGGCCGACAAGGCTCCCGAGATCGCACGCATCCTGCACGAGAAGCTCGGCGACGAGATCGACTACTTCGACACGATCCGCAAGCTCCGCACGCCGAAGTCCCGGTTCGTCTACCTGGCCAAGGACCTGCCGGCCTACGAGGCGCGCAAGGCGGTCCAGGCCGTGGCCGAGGCCGGGTACACCGGCGTCTTCACGCAGACCAAGAGCCTGCGCAGCTACCCCGGCGGATCGCTGGCGGCCAACGTCCTGGGCATCACCGAGGAGAACGGCAAGGGCATCGCCGGCCTCGAGGCCTTCTACGACGGCAAGCTGACCGGCACGGACGGCTCGTCGACCTACGAGGTCTCCTCGACCGGCCAGCGCATCCCGATGGCCGACTCGACGGTCAAGGAGATGACCCCGGGCAGCGACGTCAACACGACGCTCGACCGGGACCTGCAGTGGTACGCCGACCAGCGACTGCGCGACGTGGTGAGCTCCGCGGGCGCCGACTACGGTCTCGCCGTCACGATGGACGTCCGCACCTGCCAGATCGTGCAGCTGTCGCAGGCGCCCACCTACAACCCGGACACCCGCGTCGGCGTCAACGACAAGACGCTGGTCAACCGCGCCGTCTCCAACGTCTTCGAGCCGGGCTCGGTCATGAAGACGATCACCATGGCGGCCCTGGCCGACCAGGGCAAGGTCACGGCGGACACCAAGATCAAGGTCCCCTCGGGCATGGTCATCGACGGCTACCCGATCGGCGACTACTGGCAGCACGGCACCCTGCAGCTGACGGCGGCCGGCGTCATCGCCAAGTCGTCCAACCTGGGCACGATCGTCGCCGCCGAGCAGATGTCGGACTCGACCTTCTACTCCTACCTGCGCAAGTTCGGCTTCGGCTCCCAGAGCGGGATCGACCTGCCGGAGGAGTCGGTCGGCATCGTCTCGCCCGTCCGCGAGTGGACGAAGGCGAAGAAGGCGACGACGTCGTTCGGTCAGGGCGTCTCGGTCAACGCCATCCAGATGGTCCGCGCCGTGGGCGCGATCGCCAACGGCGGCGTGATGTGCACGCCGCGGGTGGTCGACTCGCTGACGAAGGCCGACGGCTCCGAGGAGAAGACGCAGACCGGCGACTCCCAGCGGGTCATCTCGCGCGAGGCCGCCGCCGAGGTCACGCGGATGATGGAAGCGGTCACGGCCGACGACGGCACGGCGCCGGCGGCGCAGATCGAGGGCTACCGCGTGGCGGGCAAGACCGGCACGGCGTGGCGCGTCAACCCGAACACCGGCCGGTACGTGCGCGGACAGAACACGATCTCCTTCATGGGCTTCGCGCCTGCGGACAACCCGCGCTTCATCACCTACGTCGTGATCGACAAGCCGCCGGCCAACGCCGGTGGTGGCTCGATGGCCGGCCCGGTCTTCAAGGACATCATGTCCATGGCGCTGGAGCGTTTCGGCGTCGCGCCGACCGGCGCCAAGCCGCCGAAGATCAAGCAGGACTGGTAGCCCGCGTGGCGCCCGGTAGGTTGGGGCGAGTGGATGAGATGAGGGTCAGACCGCTGGACGTGCCCGCATGGGACCTCGCGAGGGTCTCCGAAGCGCTCCCGGGATCGACCGTCGCGGGGGACGCCACGGTCACCGGCATCAGCCTCTCGACGCGCGACGTGGTGGCCGGTGACCTGTTCGCCGCGCTGCCCGGCGCCACCACGCACGGCGTGCGGTTCGCCGCCCGGGCCCTCGAGGCCGGCGCGGTGGCGGTGCTGACCGACCCGGAGGGCGCCGAGGCGCTGCCGGCCGACGTGCCGCGGGTCGTCGCCGACCAGCCGCGGGCCCGTCTGGCCGCCTTCTCGGCGGACTTCTACGGCCACCCCAGCACCCGCTTCACGACGATCGGCGTCACCGGCACCCAGGGCAAGACCACGACCACCTACCTCGCCGAGGCGGCGCTGGGGGAGGACCACGCGGCGGTCATCGGCACGATCGGCACGCGGATCGCGGGCCGTCCCGCCGCGAGCAGCCTCACCACGCCGGAGGCGCCCGCCCTGCAGGCGCTCTTCGCGGTCATGGCCGAGGAGCAGGTCGCCGCCTGCGCGATGGAGGTCTCGAGCCACGCCATCGTCCAGGGCCGTGTCGACGGATTCGTGCTGGACGCGGCTGTCTTCCTCAACCTCGGACGCGACCACCTGGACTTCCACCACGACGTCGAGTCGTACTTCCAGGCGAAGGCCGAGCTCTTCACGCCCGAGCACGCCCGTCGCGCGGTCATCAACATCGATGACGCCCACGGTCGCCGGTTGACCGAGATGACGTCCCTGCCCGTGACGACGTTCTCCACCGAGGGTGCGGCGGCCGACTGGCGCGCCTTGAACATCCGCGCCCACCGCCTCGGCAGCGACGTCACCCTCCTCGCCCCCGACGGCCGCGAGACCGAGCTGTCCGTGCCCCTGCCGGGAGCGTTCAACGTCTCGAACGCCGTGGCGGCGGTCGTGGCGCTCGCCGGCGAGGGGCACGACCTGCAGCGCCTGGCGGACGGCATCGCGACCGCACGCGGCGTGCCCGGCCGGATGGAGCGCGTCGAGGAGGGCCAGTCCTTCACCGCGATCGTCGACTACGCCCACAAGCCCGAGGCGGTCGAGGCCGTCCTGCACGCGCTGCGCCCCGTCACGGCCGGTCGCCTCATCGTCGTCCTCGGCGCCGGCGGCGACCGCGACCGCGGCAAGCGCCCCCTCATGGGTGAGGTGGCGGCCCGGCTGGCCGACGTGCTCGTCGTCACCGACGACAACCCCCGCAGCGAGGACCCCGCGACCATCCGGGCCGAGGTGCTGGCCGGCGCCGCGGGGAGCGCCGCGCGGGTGCTGGAGATCGGCGATCGCCGCGAGGCCATCGCGGCCGCGGTCGACCTGGCCCGCACGGGCGACACGGTCGTCGTCGCCGGCAAGGGCCACGAGCGGGGACAGCAGGTGGGCGACGTCGTCCACCCGTTCGACGACCGCGAAGTGCTCGCCGAGCTGATCGGGGACGTCCGGTGATCCGCACGACCCTGGCGCAGATCGCCGAGGCCACCCGGGGACGCGTCGAGGGCGACGACACCCTCGTCGTCCACGGCCCCGCCGTCGTCGACTCCCGTCGTGTCGTGCCCGGATCGCTGTTCGTCGCGATCTCCGGCGAGCGGGTCGACGGACACGACTTCGTGGGCACGGCCCTGGACGCCGGCGCCGTCGCGAGCCTCGCCACCCGCGCGGTGCCCGGGCCGCACGTGCTGGTCGACGAGCCCGTCCACGCCCTCGGCCTGCTGGCGACCGACCGCCTGGCCGCCCTGCGGCACGGAGCGGACGTCACCGTCGTCGCCGTCACGGGGTCGCAGGGCAAGACCAGCGTCAAGGACCTGATGGCACACGTCTTCGCCACGCGCGGAGCCACCGTGGCGCCCGAGGGCTCCTTCAACAACGAGCTCGGCGTCCCGCTGACGGTGCTGCGTGCCGACGAGGACACCCGGCACCTGGTGCTGGAGATGGGCGCCCGCGGCATCGGCCACATCGCCACGCTGTGCGCGATCGCCCCGCCCGACATCGCGGTCGTCCTGAACGTCGGCAGCGCCCACGCCGGCGAGTTCGGCGGTCTCGACCGCACCGCGCAGGCGAAGGGAGAGCTGGTCGAGGCCCTGGGCCCCGAGGGCGTCGCCGTCCTCAACGCCGACGACGAGCGCGTGGCCGCCATGGCGTCGCGCACGCGCGGACGGGTCGTCACCTTCGGCCGCGCCGGGGACGTCCGGCTGGTCGGTGACGTCAGCCTTGACGCCGACGGCCACCCGCACTTCGTCCTCGAGGTCGACGGCGAGCGGTTCGAGGCCACCGTGCCCCAACTCGGCGAGCACCAGGCGATGAACGCGGCCGCCGCGGTGGCAGCCACCACGGCGGCGGGCGTGCCCGTCGCCGACGCCGTGGCCGCCCTCGCCGACGCCCACGCCGCGTCGCCGATGCGGATGGAGCGGCATCGCGCCGGTGGGGGAGCCGTCGTCATCAACGACGCGTACAACGCGAACCCCGAGTCCATGTCCGCGGCGCTGCGCACCCTGGCCGAGATGGCCCCGGGACGAGGCGTCGCGATCCTCGGTGAGATGCTGGAACTGGGCGAGGAATCGCCGGAGCAGCATCGCCGTATCGGCCGGCTCGCAGCCGACCTGGGAATCGCCCGGGTCGTCGCCGTGGGCGCCGCCGCCGCACCCATCGCGGAGGGCGCCGGTCCGGTCGGCGAGTCGGTCCCGGACGTCGAGGCGGCCGTGACGGCTGTCTCCGCGAGCCTGGGCCCCGATGCTGTGGTGCTTGTGAAAGCATCGAGGGGCGCCCGCCTCGAGCGGGTTGTCGAAGCGCTGTTGCGCGACTGAATCACGTCACGGAAGGAACGAACGGAAGCGATGCTGGCCGTATTGATCGCGGGGGTCGTCGGGCTCGTCGGAACGCTCGTCGGTACCCGATTCGCGATCTCCGTCCTCGTGAAGAAGGGCTACGGGCAGCTCATTCGCGATGACGGCCCCACGTCCCACCACGTGAAGCGCGGCACCCCGACCATGGGTGGACTCGTCATCATCGTGTCCACCGTCCTGGGCTACGCCATCGCCAAGCTCATCACCGGCCACGAGACCAGCGCCTCGGCGCTGCTGCTGCTGTTCCTGTTCGTGGGCCTGGGCGTCATCGGCTTCCTCGACGACTGGATCAAGGTCAGCAAGCAGCGCAGCCTCGGTCTGCGCAGCAAGGCCAAGATGGTCGGTCAGATCCTCGTCGGCCTGGTCTTCGCCGTCCTGGCGATCGGCTGGGAGGACGGCGACGGCCAGACCCCGATCACGCACGCCATCTCGTTCACGCGCGACCTGCCGTGGACCCTGCCCACCGTGCTGCTGGTGCTGTGGGTGCTGCTGCTGATCGCGGGCGCCAGCAACGGCGTGAACCTGACCGACGGCCTCGACGGCCTCGCGACGGGCGCCTCGGTGATGGTCTTCGGCGCCTACGTCCTCATCAACGTCTGGCAGTCCAACCAGAGCTGCTTCATGCCCGACGCCGGCCCCAAGTGCTACGAGGTGCGCGACCCGCTCGATCTCGCGGTCATCGCCTCGGCGGTCACCGGCGCGTGCTTCGGCTTCCTGTGGTGGAACGCCTCGCCGGCGAAGATCTTCATGGGCGACACCGGCTCGCTCTCGCTGGGCGGGCTGATGGCCGGCTTCGCGCTGATGACCCGCACCGAGCTGCTGCTCGTCGTGCTGGGCGGCCTGTTCGTCATCATCACGCTCTCGGTCATCCTGCAGGTCGGGTACTTCAAGCTCAGCGGCGGCAAACGGATCTTCCGGATGGCCCCGTTGCAACACCACTTCGAGCTCAAGGGCTGGGCCGAGATCACGATCGTGGTCCGGTTCTGGATCATCTCCGGGATCTGTGTCGTCTCCGGCATCGGCCTCTTCTACTGGGAGTGGGTCGCCGGTGCCTTCTGACCGCGACGTGACGACACTCGGGCGCGAGTCCGCCTGGGACGGCGTGCGCGCCGTCGTCACCGGCTTCGGCATCAGCGGCTTCGCGGCCGCCGACACCCTGAACCACCTGGGCGCCGACGTCATCGTCCTGGACGAGTCCGAGGGCGACGAGCACCGTGCCGAGCAGGCGCAGCTGCTGGAGGTGCTGGGCGCCGACGTGCGGCTCGGCCCCGGCTCCACGGCCTCCCTGCCGCAGGACGTCGACCTCGTGGTCACCTCTCCGGGCTGGCGCCCGACCGCGCCGCTGCTGGTCGAGGCCGCCGGTCGCGGTGTGCCCGTCTGGGGCGAGGTCGAGCTGGCCTGGCGGCTGCGCGGGCCGGACCCGGCGCCGTGGCTGGCCGTCACCGGCACGAACGGCAAGACCACGACCGTGCAGATGCTCGAGTCGATCCTGCAGGCCGCCGGGCTGCGCGCCCAGGCCGTCGGCAACGTCGGCACGCCGGTCGTCGAGGCGGTCATGGACCCGGCGGGTCGCGACGTGCTGGCCGTCGAGCTCTCCAGCTTCCAGCTGCACTGGACCCATTCGATGTCGGCCCAGGCGGCCGCCGTGCTCAACCTCGCGCCGGACCACTACGACTGGCACGGCGGGGCCGAGGCCTACGCCGCCGCGAAGGGCAAGGTCTACGAGCGCGCGCAGCTCGCGTGCGTCTACAACGTCGCCGACGAGGCCACGATGCACCTGGTCGAGGAGGCCGACGTCGTCGAGGGCGCCCGCGCCATCGGCTTCACCCGCGCGATCCCCGAGGTCGGCATGGTCGGCATCGTCGACGGGATCCTGGTCGACCGGGCGTTCGTCGAGGAGCGCGCCACCAGCGCCGCCGAGCTGGCCTCGCTGGCCGACCTGGACGACGACTCGCCCCACAACGTCGAGAACGCCCTCGCGGCCGCGGCGCTGGCCCGCGCGCACGGGGTGCCGGCGGTCGCAGTCCGCGACGGCCTGCGCGCCTTCCGGCTCGGGCCCCACCGGATCAGCACGGTCGTCGAGCACGACGGCGTCCGCTGGGTCGACGACTCGAAGGCCACGAACCCGCACGCGGCCCGGGCGTCCCTGCAGGCCTTCGACCACGTGGTCTGGGTGGCCGGGGGACTGGCCAAGGGAGCGACCTACACCGACCTCGCACGCGACGTCCGCGATCGGCTGCGCGGCGCGGTCCTGATCGGCGCCGACCGCGATCTGATCGCGGCCGCCCTGGCCGAGCACGCGCCGGACGTCCCGGTCGAGGTCGTCGACGCCGACGACGCCGAGGCGCTCATGGACGCCGTCGTGGCCGCCGCCGCGCGGCTGGCCCGCCCCGGTGACACGGTGCTGCTGGCGCCTGCCGCGGCGTCGATGGACCAGTTCCGTGACTACGCCCACCGCGGCGACGCATTCGCGCAGGCCGCCCGCCGCGCCACGACCTGACCTGTGACGGGGGCGCGACACGCGTCCCAGATGCGGGTCCGTCGACACCCCACGGGCCACACTGATGAGAGTTTCTCTTCTTCTTCCCCGAAGGAACGCCATGAGTACCACCGCTTCTCGGCGGTCGTCGAGCAAGCTCGAGGCCGTGCGGACCCTGCTCGAGCGTCCGCTCGCGTCGTACCAGCTCGTGCTGGGCACGACCGGGCTGCTGCTCGGCCTGGGGCTCATCATGGTGCTCAGCGCCAGCTCGGTGCTGGCGCTGCGGGTCTACGGCAACTCCTTCGAGATCTTCCTGCGCCAGGCGATCTTCGCCGCCGTGGGCGTCACCGCGATGGTCATCGCGATGCGCATCCCGCTCGAGCGGGTGCGGCAGCTGGCCCGCCCGGCCCTGTTCGGCGTCGTGATGCTGATCGGCCTGACCTTCACCCCGCTGGGCATGGACATCAACGGCAACCGGAACTGGATCCCGCTGTTCGCCGGCTTCAACCTGCAGCCCTCGGAGTTCGCCAAGCTCGCGATCGTGCTGTGGATCGCCGACATCTACACGCGCCGCCACAAGTACCTGGGCACGGCGCGCTACGTCATCACCCCGGTCGTCCCCATCGCCGGCGCGGTCTCGGCCCTGGTCGTGTTCCAGAAGGACCTGGGCACCGCCGTCATCCTGTTCGCGATCATCGCCGGACTGCTGTGGATCGCGGGCCTGCCGCTCAAGCCCATGCTCGGCTTCGGTGCCGGCCTCGTGGTCATCCTGCTGTTCTTCGTCGCCACCGCGCAGCACCGGGTCGACCGCTTCATGTCGTTCCTCAACCCGATGGCCGACCCGGAGAAGTCCGGCTACCAGGCCATCAAGGCGATGATGGGCTTCGCCCGCGGCGGCTTCTGGGGCCTGGGCCTGGGCAGCAGCCGGCAGAAGTGGGGCGCCCTGCCCGAGGCGCACACCGACTTCATCCTCGCCGTGATCGGTGAGGAGCTCGGTCTGGCCGGCAGCCTCGTGGTGCTGGCCCTGTTCGGCCTGCTGGCCTACACCGGCTTCCGGATCGCACACCGCAGCCGCGACCGCTTCGCGCGCTACCTGGCGGCCGGCATCACGATCTGGATCACCACGCAGGCGGTCATCAACATCGGCATGGTGCTGGGCCTGCTGCCGGTCATCGGCGTGCCGCTCCCGCTCATCTCGTACGGTGGATCCAGCATGCTCGCCACTCTCGCCGCGCTCGGCCTGCTCGCCAACTGCGCCACCACCGAACCCGGGGCCGCCCGTGCCCTCTCGACCTCCCGTCGGGCCAAGGCCCGCAAGAGGCAGCGCAAGGTGGGCCGTTGACCATGCGGGTCCTGCTCGCCGGCGGAGGCACCGCCGGCCACACCTCTCCGTTGCTCGCGACCGCCGCCGTCCTGGCCGAGGCGGGTGACGACGTCCTGTGCCTGGGCACGCCCCGCGGTCTCGAGGTCACCCTCATCCCGCAGGCCGGCTACGCCCTCGAGCTCGTCCCGCCCGTGCCGCTGCCGCGCCGTCCCAACGGCGACCTCGTGCGGCTGCCGCGCAACCTGCGCCGATCGGTCTCGGCCACCCTCAAGGTGATCGACTCGTTCCGGCCCGACGTCGTCGTCGGATTCGGTGGGTACGTCTCGGTGCCGGCCTACCTGGCCGCCCGCAAGCGCAAGCTGCCCCTGGTCGTCCACGAGGGCAATGCGCTGCCCGGGATCGCGAACAAGCTCGGAGCGCGGCTGACCACCCACGTCGCCACGAGCTTCCCCGAGACGCCGCTGCGCCACGCCACGTACGTGGGGCTGCCCATCCGCCGGCAGATCGCCGACCTCGACCGCGAGGCCTCGCGAGCCGAGGGTCGGGCCCACTTCGGCCTCGACGCCGATCGTCCGACGATCCTCGTCACCGGAGGCTCGCAGGGTGCTCGCCGCATCAACACCGCGATGGCGGCCGCCTCGCGCGACCTCGCCGACGCCGGCATCCAGGTGCTGCACGCGGCCGGGCGCCCCGACGAGGTCGAGCTGTCGCCCCGTCCCGGCGACCCGCCCTATGTCGTCGAGCAGTACATCGACCGGATCGACCTGGCCTACGCCGCGGCCGACCTCGTCGTGTGCCGCTCGGGCGCCAACACCGTCACCGAGGTCTCCTCGGTCGGACTTCCCGCCGTCTTCGTCCCGCTGCCGATCGGCAACGGCGAGCAGGCCCTGAACGCCCACCCCGTCGTGGGCGCCGGGGGAGCGCTGCTCATCGACGACGCCGCGTTCACTCCCGCGTGGGTCGACAGCGCCGTGGTGCCTCTGGTCACCTCGCCGGAGCGTCTCGCGAGCATGTCGCGCGCCGCGTCCGGCATCGTGCGCGGGGACGCCGCCGAGCAGCTGGCGGCCATGATCCACCGCGCCGGCGAGGCGGGCCGGTGAGGATCGACCTGCCCGACGAGGTCCTGCCCGCCGACCGGCTCGGGCGCGTGCACCTGATCGGCATCGGCGGCGCCGGGCTGTCCGCGATCGCCCTGCTGATGCACGAGTCCGGCGTGGACGTGACGGGCAGCGACGCCCGCGACTCCGCGGTGCTGGCGCGCCTGCGCGCGGCGGGGATCGTGTGCCACGTCGGCCACGCCGCCGAGCACCTCGCCGACCGCGACACCGTCGTGGCGTCGACCGCCGTCCCGGAGGACAACCCCGAGGTGATCGAGGCGCGTCGCCGCGGACTGCGGCTGTGGCCCCGGTCGGCCGGACTCATGTCGACGATGCTGTCCGACCGGCGGATCGCGGTGGCCGGCACGCACGGCAAGACCACCACGACGGCCATGCTGACGTTCGCCCTGCGCGGCGCCGGCGCCGACCCGTCCTTCGCCATCGGCGCCGAGGTCGCGGGCCTGGGCACCAACGCGCGTCGCGGGGCCGGGCCGGAGTTCGTCGTCGAGGCGGACGAGAGCGACGGCGCGTTCCTGCACTACCGCCCGTACGCGGCGGTCGTCACCAACATCGACGCCGACCATCTCGACACGTGGGGCACGGTCGAGGCCTACGAGCAGGCCTTCGCCGACTTCGCCGCGACGGTCGAGCAGATCGTGGCGATCTCGGCCGACGATCCCGGCTGCCGCCGGCTGGTCGAGGCGGGCACGTCCGCACGACTCGTCACCGCCGGGTTCGCCCCGGACGCCGACGTCCGCGGCACCGACGTCGTGGTCGAGGGCTCCACCACCCGCTTCACGGTCTCCGGAGCCGGGCTGGACCCGACCGAGGTCGTGCTCGCCGTCCCCGGCCGTCACTACGCCGCCGACGCGCTGCTCGCCCTGGCGATCGGGATCGAGCTGGGTCACGACCCGGCCGGACTGATCGAGGGCCTGGGCGCCTACACCGGCGCCGCCCGCCGGATGGAGCCCAAGGGCGAGGCCGGCGGCGTGCGCGTCGTCGACTCCTACGCCCATCACCCCACCGAGATCGCCGCCGACCTGGCCGCCACGCGCGCCCTGGCCGGCGGCGACCGCCTCGTCGTGGTGTTCCAGCCGCACCTGGTCAGCCGCACCCGCCTCTTCGGTGAGCGGATGGGCCACGAGCTGGCCGCCGCCGACCTCGTCGTGGTCGCCGACCTCTACCTCGCCCGCGAGGCCGCGGACCCCGAGGTGACCTCGGACCTCGTCGTGCGGGCCGCGGGCCCCGGCGCGCTGGCCGGGGGACCGGTGCAGGACGTGCCGCGTCTCCTCGCGACCCTGGTACGCCCGGGCGACCTCGTGCTCACGCTGGGCGCCGGCGACGTGACGACGGTCGGCCCTGCGCTGCTCGAACTGCTGCGGAACTCCTCCGATGAGTGACCGCTTCACCGAGAAGCTGCGGGAACGGCGTCGTCGGTCGCGCTGGCGGATCGCCGGGATCGTGGCCGCCGTGTTGGCGGTCGTGGCCGCCGGCTGGGCGGTCTGGTTCTCCAGCCTGCTCGAGACCCGCACCGTCGACGTGACCGGAGTCGAGCACCTCCCCGCCGAGTGGGTCGTCCGGTCGGCCGCGGTGCCGCTGGGCACGCCGGTGCCGCGCATCGACACCGACGCCGTCGCCGAGCGGGTCGCCACCTTGAAGCCGGTCGAGTCGGTCCGGATCGAGCGGGACCTGCCGCACACGATCCGGATCGTCGTCACCGAGCGCTCGGCCGTCGCCTGGGTCGACCGGTCGGGCACGCCCTGGGCCGTCGACGAGTCCGGCCTGGCCTACCGTCCGCTGAACTCTCGACCCAAGCACCTGCCGCGCCTCGACGTGGACGTCGACGACCGCAGGGTCGTGGCCGCGGTGGCCCGCGTGGCGGCCGACATCGCGGACGGCGACCGTGATCTGCTCGCCGACACCGACGTGATCCGGGCCGAGACCACGGACTCGATCGAGCTGGGCCTGGCGAAGAGCCGCACCGTCGTGTGGGGGAGTGCGGAGGAGGCGCGGCCCAAGCTGGCCGTCCTGCGACCGCTGCTGCAGATCAAGGCACGCAGTTACGACGTCAGCGCGCCCGAGCGCCCGACGACCCTCAAGTGACGCGTCTCTCCCCATCCGTCACAACAACACGTCGTCGACACGGCGTGTCACCACTGATCGACTCGCGCGCGCCCCTAGTGTCTAGACATCGACGAGGTTGACATAACTATAAGCCTCGACTTGAAGGTTAAGGTTGAAGGGGAACGACATGGCGGTCCAGAACTACCTTGCGGTGATCAAGGTCGTCGGCATCGGCGGCGGTGGTGTCAACGCCGTGAACCGCATGATCGAGGCCGGGCTCAAGGGTGTGGAGTTCATCGCGATCAACACCGATGCCCAGGCATTGCTCATGACCGATGCGGACGTGAAGCTCGACGTCGGTCGCGACTCGACGCGCGGACTCGGCGCCGGCGCCGATCCGGAGATCGGCAAGAAGGCGTGCGAGGACCACGCGGAGGAGATCGAGGCGGCTCTCAAGGGCGCCGACATGGTCTTCGTCACCGCGGGTGAGGGCGGCGGCACCGGCACGGGCGGCGCCCCGGTCGTGGCGCGCATCGCGCGCTCGCTCGGCGCGCTGACGATAGGAGTCGTGACGCGCCCCTTCAAGTTCGAGGGACGCAACCGCGCGGCGCAGGCCGACCTGGGCGTCCAGCGGCTGCGCGAGGAGGTCGACACCCTCATCGTCATCCCCAACGACCGACTCCTGTCGATCAGCGACCAGAGCATCAGCCTGCTCGACGCCTTCCGCCAGGCCGACCAGGTGCTCTACCAGGGCGTCTCGGGCATCTCCGAGCTCATCACCACGCCCGGTCTGATCAACGTCGACTTCGCCGACGTCAAGTCGATCATGAGCGACGCCGGCTCGGCCCTCATGGGCATCGGCTCGGCGCGCGGTGAGCACCGCGCCGCCACGGCCGCCGAGCTGGCCGTCTCCAGCCCGCTGCTCGAGGCGTCCATCGAGGGCGCCCGCGGCGTCCTGCTGTCGATCGCGGGCGGGTCCGACCTGGGCCTGTTCGAGATCAACGAGGCCGCCGAGCTGGTGCAGGAGGCCGTCCACGAGGACGCCAAGATCATCTTCGGCACGGTCATCGACGACTCGCTCGGCGACGAGGTGCGGATCACCGTCATCGCGGCCGGCTTCGACGGCGGCGAGCCCAAGCAGCGCGACACGGCCCAGCCGGCGTTGCGCGGCCGCGACCCGCAGCAGTCCTCCGCCACTGCCTCGCAGCAGTCGGCGCCCGCCGCCCGGCCCCAGGCCGAGCGCGAGCGTCCCGCGGAGCAGCGCGTCGTCAGCGAGCCCGTGCCGGTGGGACAGCCCTCCGGCCAGGAGTTCGGCGACGGCCTCGACATCCCGGACTTCCTGCGCTGATCGTGACGGCCGCTCCCGCTCCGCTGTGGTTCCGGGCCGACGTGGGTCACGCGCGGTTCGGTTTCACCGACGCGCGGACCGACCTCGGCCGCGGTCCCGCGGCCGACGGGTCGGTGGTGGCCGGCGTCGAGGCCCTCGCGGCGGCCCTGGGCGGTCGACCGGCGCTCATGCGCCAGGTCCACGGAGCCGAGGTCGCGGTCGCTGAGGCCGGCGCGCCGACGCCGCAGGCCGATGCGCTCATCGTCGACCGGCCGGGAGTCGTCGCCGTCGTCCGTGTTGCCGACTGCACTCCCGTCGTCGTCGTGGATCCCGACCGCCCGCTCGCGGCCGTCGTGCACGCCGGTCGGGTGGGCATGGCCGCCGGCGTCGTCGCGGCCACGGTCGACGAACTGCGCCGGCGCGGCGCCGAGCGACTGGAGGCGTGGGTCGGACCCCGCGCCTGTGGACAGTGCTACGAGGTTCCCGAGCAGATGGCCGACGCCGTCGCGGCCGTCGAGCCGGCCGCCCGCGCGACCACGCGCCGCGGCACCCCCGGCCTCGACATCGGCGCAGCCGTCATCGCCCAGCTGCAGCGCGCCGACGTGGTCGTCCACGACCTCGGCGGCTGCACGATCGAGGACGACACCTTCTGGTCCCACCGTCGCCAAGGTGACGCGGCCGGCCGCTTCGGCGCCGGCGTCGTGCTGGGGGAGGGTGGCGACCATGCAGCGTCGTGACGAGCTGGAGCACCATCTCGCCGCCGTGCGTGAGCGGATCGCCCGCGCGTGCGAGCAGAGCGGTCGCTCGGCGGACGACGTCACGCTGATCGTCGTCACCAAGACCCACCCGGCGTCCGACGTGGCCATCCTGGCCGAGCTCGGAGTCACCGACGTCGGCGAGAACCGCCACCCCGAGGCCGGCGACAAGCACCGCGAGGTCGTCGAGGCCGGGATCGACCTGCGCTGGCACTTCGTCGGCGCCCTGCAGACCAACAAGGCCGGAGCCGTCGCGCGGTACGCCGACGTCGTCCAGAGCCTCGACCGCCCCAAGCTGGCGCGCGCGCTCGACCGCGGCGCGCAGGCCGCCGGACGCACCCTGCGGTGCCTGATCCAGGTCGACTTCGACACGACCGACCCCGGCCGGGCCGGCGTGCCTCCGCAGGAAGTGGCCGCGCTGGCCGAGGTCGTGGTCAGCGAGTGCCCCCACCTCGAGCTCGGCGGCGTGATGACCGTGGCGCCCCTGGGGCAGGACCCCGCACCGAGCTTCGCGCATCTGCGCGAGATCAGCACCGAGCTCACCCGCACCGTGCCGTCGGCGACGACGATCTCGGCCGGGATGAGCGAGGACTTCGAGACCGCCATCGCCCACGGGGCGACACACGTACGCGTGGGTCGCTCGGTGCTCGGGCAGCGGTCCATACTGCAGTAGTCTCAACAACGTCAAGACCGAGGATCGGGAGTGAGCATGGCTGGCGCAATGCGGAGGATGGGCGAGTACCTGGGACTCGTCGAGCAGGCCGAGTACGACGACGCGCTCGAGTACGAGCCGGAGGCCCCGGCACGCCCTGCCGCACCCGTGCGTCAGGCCGCCCCCCAGCAGGTCGCGCCGCGCACCGTGACGGCGCTCGACGACCGTCGCCAGCCCGGCATGTCCGTGGCCGACCTCGCCCGGATCGAGACCGTCACGCCGCGCACCTACAACGACGCCCGCACGATCGGCGAGTCGTTCCGCTCGGGCGTGCCCGTGATCATGAACCTGTCCGACATCGGCGACGACGACGCCAAGCGGCTCGTCGACTTCGCCGCGGGTCTGGTGTTCGCGGTCCACGGCACGATCAACCGGATCACGGCCAAGGTCTTCCTGCTGTCGCCCGAGGGGGTCCAGGTCTCCGACGAGGACCGGGCCACGCTGGCCGCCGGCGGCTTCTACAACCAGAGCTGAGGCTCCGTGTCGCTGATCGGCTCCATCCTCTACAACCTGATCTACCTGGCGATCATCTTCGTGATCGCCCGGTTCGTCGTGGACTGGGTGCAGCTGCTGGCTCGCCAGTGGCAGCCCCGCGGCGCGATCGCTGTGCTCTGTGAGGTCATCTTCACGGTCACCGATCCGCCGCTGCGCGCGTTGCGCAAGGTCATCCCGCCGATCCGGCTGGGTGGGATCATGCTCGATGTCTCCGCGATGGTGCTGTTGCTGCTGTTGTTCATCGCCCAATCCCTGGTGCTGGTCATCTTTTAGGTGGCCATTGAGACTTGAGCGCCATCCGACTGCCCGGTGCTTAGGATGAAGCGGTACCGTTGACGACGGCTCCGAAGCTTTCAGACCGACACATACGACTCACACGCAGAGGTGACCAGATGGCGCTCACGCCCCAGGACATTCGCGACAAGCAGTTCACCGCCGTGCGCTTGCGCGACGGATACGACATGGGCGAGGTCGAGCAGTTCCTCGACGAGGTAGAGGTCGAGTTCGAGCGTCTCGTCAACGAGAACTCCGAGCTGAAGGCCAAGGTCGCCGAGCTCGAGGCCGCACTCGAAGAGGCGTCGAAGGCCCAGCCCGCTCCCGCGGCCGCCCCCAAGCCCGAGCCCGTCAAGGCCCCCGAGCCGGTCAAGGCGCCCGAGCCCGCGCCCGCCCCGGCGCCCGCCGCTCCGCAGGAGCTGCGCGTCACCTCCACCTCCGAGGCGTCCACCGCCGCGGCGCGTCTGCTCGAGATCGCGTCGGCCAACGCCGACCAGCTCATGGACGCGGCGAAGGAAGAGGCCGACTCCATCATCGGCGAGGCCCGCGTCGAGGCCGAGCAGCTCTCCGCCGAGGCCCGTCGCAACGCCGACACCCTGCAGTACGAGTCGCGCAAGCGCGCCGAGCAGCTGGACGTCGAGACCGAGCAGCGTCGCAAGGAGGTCATCTCCAACCTCGAGCGCGAGCGTCAGGAGCTCCAGGGCGAGATCGACCACCTGCGTGCCTACGAGCGCGAGTACCGCGCCCGCCTGAAGGCCTACTTCCAGGATCAGCTGGCCCAGCTCGAGGGCAGCACCCCGGTGGCGCCGAAGCAGGGCACCGCGCTCGACGGCGGGTCTGAGTGACTCTGGCTCGAGCCGCGTACTGAGTCGTACGACAACGGCGCCCGACCCCTCAGGGGGTCGGGCGCCGTTGTTCGTTCCCGGGGGTCAGGCCTTGCGCAGGCTGACCGACAGACCGAGGTCCTCGTCGCGCACGTCCTCGGCGGCTCCGGCCTCGAACGTCACCGCGAGCACCTCCTCGGCGATGCTGGCGCCGTGCTGGCGCAGCGCCTCGGCGGTCTCGCCCTCGGCGGCCCACGTCAGTGCGATGCGGTCGGTGATCTCCAGGCCGGCGGACTTGCGGGCCTCCTGGATCACGCGGACCGCCTCGCGGGCGAGTCCGGCCAGGCGCAGCTCGTCGTCGATCGCCAGGTCCAGGGCGACGGTCTCACCCTGCTCGTTGACGACGGACCAGCCCTCGCGCGGGCGCTCGGTGATGATGACGTCGTCGGGCTCGACCTGCCACGTCGCGCCGTCGGCGCCCGTGACGGTGGCGGAGCCGGACTCCAGCGCGGCGGCCAGCTCGCCGGCGTCGGCCGCGGCGATCGCCTGGGCCACCACCGGGGTCTGCTTGCCGTACCGCTTGCCCAGCTGACGGAAGTTGGCCTTCGCCGAGAACTCGACGAGGTCGGCGCCGGCGTCGGCCAGTGAGCCGAGCTCGAGGATGTTCAACTCCTCGCAGACCTGCTCGCGCAGCTCCTCGCCGAGGTGATCGAAGTGCGCCGAGCCGATCAGCGCGCGACGCAGCGGCTGGCGGGTGCGAACCTTGGCCTCCGCGCGGGCGGCCCGGCCGAGCTCGGTGACTCGGCGCGCCAGCGAGACGCGACCGGCCAGTCCCTCGATGACGAGGGACTCGTCGACCTGCGGCCACGAGGCGAGGTGCACCGACGGGGCGGCGTCCGGAGTGACCGGGACGATGACGTCCTGCCACACCCGCTCGGTGACGAACGGCACCAGCGGCGCCATGAGGCGCGTCAGGACGTCCAGCACCTCGTGCAGGGTGGCCAGGGCCGCCGCGTCGCCACGCCAGAAGCGCTTGCGCGAGCGGCGGACGTACCAGTTGGACATCTCGTCGACGAACGTCGACAGCAGGCTGCCGGCGCGCTGGGTGTCGAAGTCCTCGAGGGCCGCGGTGACCTCGCGGACGAGGTCCTGCGTCTGCGACAGCAGCCAGCGGTCCAGCACGCCGCGCTCGGCGACCGGGGGAGCGGCGCCGTCGGCAGGGCTCCAGCCCTCGGCCCGGGCGTACAGGACGTGGAACGCCACGGTGTTCCAGTAGGTCAGCAGCACCTTGCGGACGATCTCGGTCAGCGCGTTGTGGCCGATCCGGCGGGCCGACCACGGCGAGCCGGAGGCCGCCATGAACCAGCGCAGGGCGTCGGCGCCGTGCTCGTCCATGAGCGGCATGGGCAGCAGGATGTTGCCCAGGTGCTTGCTCATCTTGCGGCCGTCCTCGGCCAGGATGTGGCCCAGGCACACGACGTTCTCGTAGCTGGAGCGGTCGAACACCAGGGTGCCGACGGCCATGAGCGAGTAGAACCAGCCGCGGGTCTGGTCGATGGCCTCACAGATGTACTGCGCGGGGTAGGCCTGCTCGAACTTCTCCTTCGAGCCCTCGACGTGGGGGTAGCCCCACTGCGCGAACGGCATCGAGCCGGAGTCGAACCACGCGTCGATGACCTCGGGGACGCGGCGGTAGGTGCCGGGCTCGCCGTCGATCGTGAAGGTCACGTCGTCGATGTACGGGCGGTGCGGGTCCAGGCCCGACTGGTCGGTGCCGGTCAGCTCGGACAGGTGCGCCAGCGACTCGACACACACGACCTTGCTCGGATCGGCGTCGTTGCGCCAGATCGGCAGGGGAGTGCCCCAGAACCGGTTGCGTGACAGGGACCAGTCGATGTTGTTCTCGAGCCAGTCGCCGTAGCGGCCGTGCTTGATGGTCTCGGGGTACCAGTTCGTCTGCTCGTTCTGCGCCAGCAGCTCGTCCTTGCGCGCCGTGGTGCGGATGTACCAGGCCGGGAGGGCGAAGTACATCAGCGGCGTGTGGCAACGCCAGCAGTGCGGGTAGCTGTGCTCGTAGTCGAGCTTGCGGAACAGCAGTCCGCGCGCCTTGAGGTCGGCGACCAGCGTCGGGTCGGCCTCCTTGAAGAACGCGCCGCCCACGAGGGGGACGTCGGCCTCGAAGTGGCCGTCGGTCGTGATCGGGTTGACGACGGGCAGGCCGTAGGCCTTGCACACCGCCATGTCGTCGGCGCCGAAGGCGGGGGACTGGTGCACCAGGCCCGTGCCGTCGTCGGTCGTGACGTAGTCGCCCAGGACGACGAAGTGCGAGTCCGGGATCTCGACCAGGTCGAACGGGCGGCGGTAGGTCCAGCGCTCCATGTCGCGGCCGGTGATGGTGTCGGTGACCTCCCAGCCCTCGCCCAGGGCGGTGGCGACCAGCGGCTCGGCGACGACGACCCGGTCGGTGCCGTCGGTCGCGACCACGTAGGCGACGTCGGGGTGGACGGCGACGGCGGTGTTCGAGACCAGCGTCCACGGGGTCGTGGTCCACACCAGCAGGTCGGTGCCCTCCCACGGGCCGGACGTCAGCGGGAAGCGGACGTAGACCGAGGGATCGACGACGGTCTCGTAGCCCTGGGCCAGCTCGTGGTCCGACAGGGTCGTGCCGCAGCGCGGGCAGTACGGGGCGACCCGGTAGTCCTCGACCAGCAGGCCCTTGCCGTGGATCTGCGACAGCGCCCACCAGACGCTCTCGACGTAGGAGGCGTCCATCGTGCGATAGGGGTGGGCCATGTCGGTCCAGTAGCCCATGCGCTCGGTCATGTCCTCGAAGACGTCGACGTTGCGCAGCACCGACTCGCGGCACTTGGCGTTGAACTCGGCGATGCCGTAGGCCTCGATGTCGGGCTTGCCGTTGAAGCCCAGCTCCTTCTCGACCGCGATCTCGACGGGCAGGCCGTGGCAGTCCCAGCCGGCCTTGCGGTCGACGTGGTAGCCCTGCATCGTCTTGAAGCGCGGGAAGACGTCCTTGAAGACGCGCGCCTCGACGTGGTGGGTGCCGGGGACGCCGTTGGCGGTGGGCGGTCCCTCGTAGAAGGTCCAGCGCGGAGCGTCGGCGGGGGTGTCGAGGCTGGCCGCGAACGTGCCCTGCTCGGCCCAGAGATCGAGGATCTCGCGCTCCATCGCCGGGAGGTCGACATGGGCGGGTACCGGGCGGTAGCGCAGCGGTTCTCCGGCAGTGCCGGAGAGGGCGGTCGCAGGCTGCGCTGCGGGGGCGTTCGGGGTGTCCTGACTCACCCGGTCGATTCTACGGTGAGCCGACTTGCACCGGCTTCGCGGTCGGTTTAGTGTCCCGGGCATGCCCAAGACTTCGCTGGCCGTCCGCTCGGACGAGACGCCCTGGACCGACGCCGAGGCTGCGGCCGTGCGCGAGGAACTCGTCGAGGACCTCGCCCGTCTGAAGTCCGAACTCGTCGATTCCGCGCGGGATCTGCAGGACATTCTGGCCGGTGGTGTCGACGGCGCGGGCAACGATCAGGCCGACGTCGGATCCAACAGCCTCGAGCGCGACGCCGAGCTCTCGCTCGCCGCGAACCAGCGCGAGCTGCTGATCCAGACCGAGAAGGCCCTGGCGCGTCTCGGTGACGGCACGTACGGCGTGTGCGAGCTGTGCGGCGAGGCCATCGGCAAGCTGCGCCTCATGGCGTTCCCTCGCGCGACGCTGTGCATGGACTGCAAGCGCCGTGAGGAGCGTCGCTGAGCACCGTGGCCTCCTCCGCGGAACCCGCGGCCGCGCCCGTCGGCCGGCGCCGGGTCGCCCTGTTCTCGGTCGTCGCCTTCCTCGTCGTCGCGGTGGACCAGCTCACCAAGTGGTGGGCGGTCGACCGGCTCGACGGCCATGACCCGATCCCCGTGGTCGGCGACCTGCTGAGCCTGCGATTCGTGCTCAACCCCGGCGCCGCGCTCGGCACCGGCGCGGGCTACACGATCGTGCTGAGCGCGATCGCCATCGCGGTGACGATCACCCTCATCGTCATCGCCCCCCGGCTGCGCGACACCTGGTGGGCGGTGGGGCTGGGGCTGTTCCTCGGGGGAGCGGTCGGTAACCTGATGGATCGGCTGTTCCGTGAGCCCGCGTTCCTGCGGGGTCACGTGGTGGACTTCATCGACTACGCGGGATTCTTCGTGGGGAACGTGGCCGACATCGCCCTGACCGTCGCGGCGATCGTCATCATCTGGCGCTCGTGGCGCGGTCACCGCTTCGACGGAACGAGAGAACCTACGTGACCCACGACGACCCGACCGAGCAGCGCAGCGTCTACGTCCCCGAGGGACTGGCGGGCGAGCGGGTCGACGTCGCGCTGGCCCGGCTGTTCGGTGTGTCCCGCACGCGGGCCGGAGAGCTGGTCGCCGACGGACTGGTGCTGCTCGACGGCGCCCAGCCCATCAAGTCCGAGCGGGTCGAGGCCGGCGCCCTGCTCGAGGCCACGATCCCCGCACCGCGCCGCGCCGTCGTCGTGCCGAGCGCGGTCGACGGGATGAGCATCGTCCACGAGGACGACGACATCGTCGTGGTCGACAAGCCCGTGGGCGTCGCCGCCCACCCCGGCATCGGCTGGGACGGGCCCACCGTCTCGGGCCACCTCGCCGGTGTCGGCGTGCGGATCTCGACCAGCGGCGCCCCCGAGCGCCAGGGCATCGTGCAGCGCCTCGACGTCGGCACGAGCGGCCTGATGGTCATCGCCAAGTCCGAGCGCGCGTACACGATCCTCAAGCAGGCGTTCCGCGACCGCACGGTCGACAAGACCTACCACGCGCTGGTCCAGGGTCACCCCGATCCGCACACCGGCACGATCGACGCCCCGATCGCGCGCCACCCCAAGCACGACTTCAAGTTCACGGTCCGCGCGGACGGCCGCCCGAGCGTCACGCACTACGACACGCTCGAGGCCCACCGGTACGCGTCGCTGCTCGACATCAAGCTCGAGACCGGCCGCACCCACCAGATCCGCGTGCACATGGCCGCGATCAAGCACCCCTGTGTCGGCGATCCGCTCTACGGCGCCGACCCGGTGCTGGCCAAGCGGGTCGGCCTCGAGCGCCAGTGGCTGCACGCCGTCCGCCTGGGCTTCATCCACCCGGGCACGGGGGAGCCGGTGGAGTACGAGAGCCCGTACCCCGCCGACCTGCAGCACGCGCTCGACGTCATTCGCGACCTGGACTGACTCACCGCTCACGGGGCGGTGCGCGGCCGGGGCGCCGGACGCGTCCGGCACAATGGGCCCATGAGCCATGTCGTGCGCCAGTCGGAGAAGTTGAGGGATGTCCTGTACGACATCCGCGGCCCCGTCAGCGCGCGAGCTGCCCAGCTGGAGGCCGAGGGTCACCGGATCCTCAAGCTCAACATCGGCAACCCGCAGCCGTTCGGCTTCGACGCGCCGGCCGAGATCCTGCAGGACGTGATCGCCGGGCTGCCGACGTCGCAGGGCTACTCCGACTCCCGCGGCATCCAGTCCGCGCGCCGGGCCGTCGTGCACCACTACCAGCTGCAGGAGGGCTTCCCGGCGCTGGACATCGACGACGTGTGGCTCGGCAACGGCGTCAGCGAGCTGATCCAGGTCGCGCTGCAGGCCCTGCTGGACAACGGCGACGAGGTGCTGATCCCCGCGCCGGACTACCCGCTGTGGACCGCGGTGACGAACCTCGCCGGCGGACGTCCCGTGCACTACCTGTGCGACGAGGCCAACGACTGGAACCCCGATCTGGAGGACCTCGAGTCCAAGATCACGGACCGGACCAAGGTCATCGTGGTCATCAACCCGAACAACCCGACGGGCGCGGTCTACAGCCGCGAGACGCTCACGGCGATCGCGGACCTGGCCCGCAAGCACGACCTGATCCTGATGTCGGACGAGATCTACGACAAGATCCTCTACGACGACGCGGTCCACATCCCGATGTCCAGCGTGGCCCCGGACGTGCTGACGCTGACCTTCAACGGCCTGTCCAAGGCGTACCGGGTGTGCGGCTACCGGGCCGGCTGGGTCGTCGTGACCGGCCCGCTCCAGCGGGCCCAGGACTACCTCGAGGGCATCACCCTGCTGGCGTCGATGCGACTGTGCCCCAACGTGCCGGCGCAGAACGCCATCCAGGTCGCGCTGGGGGGATACCAGTCGATCAAGGAGCTGATCCTGCCCGGCGGGCGTCTGCTCGAGCAGCGCGACACGGCGGTGAACGAGCTGCGCAAGATCCCCGGTGTCAGCGTGGTCGCGCCGCGCGGCGCGCTGTACGCGTTCCCCCACCTGGACCCGGAGGTCCACCCGATCAAGGACGACCAGCAGCTCGTGCTCGACCTCTTGATGAGCGAGAAGATCCTGCTGACCCAGGGCACGGGCTTCAACTGGCCCGATCCCGATCACCTGCGCATCGTGACCCTGCCGTGGTCGCGGGACCTGGCCGAGGCGATCCAGCGGATGGGCAACTTCCTCAGCAGCTACCGCCAGGCCTAGTCGGCGGCGCGGAACGTCCGGCGAATCTCGCGGGCGCCACGCTCGTCGAGCTCGCGCAGCTGGGTCGCGATCTCCGAGCTGGTCCGGCACGCGTGGGCGAGGTCCTCGCGGATCTGCTCGAAGTGGTCCTTCCACGTGCGCTGGAAGCCGTTCATGCTGCCGACGCGCTCGTCCTCGGGTGTCATGCGACCCTCGCGGATCGATAGCCGGATCTCGGGGAGTCGCTCGCCGAGCTGGGCGATGGCGCGCGCGCAGTCCTGGATCTGCTCGCCGACCGTGGCGATGTCGTCCGGCCGCGACAGCCGCATCGGATCGGGGGTCGCCTCCTGGCCGCCCGAGACGACCGCCGTGGCGATGGCCTTCTCGTGGCGGGGGAGCTGCTCGATCACCTGCTGGTCGAGTCGGTTGACGGGGCGCAGCGCCTCGACGAGGTCCTCGAAGGCGGCGTCGACGCTCTGGCGGTAGCGCTCGGCGGCCTGTTCGACCTTGCCGTTCGCCGGCATGACCATGGCCCCGTGCCGGTCGGTGAACTCCAGTCCGGTCAGGCGGCGCAGCGGTCCCTCGAACTGGTCGAGGACCTGCTGGTCCATCGCCCGGATGATCTGGCCGGCCTCGGTGGGCGGCTCGATCTCGCGGTCGTCGTGGTGACCGCCCGCGCGGAACTCACGATCGAGGTG
The DNA here is from genome assembly GCF_024508295.1 of Aeromicrobium duanguangcaii. NCBI lineage: Bacteria > Bacillati > Actinomycetota > Actinomycetes > Propionibacteriales > Nocardioidaceae > Aeromicrobium > Aeromicrobium duanguangcaii. The sequence continues at coordinate 1,198,216 of NZ_CP101990.1, forward strand.
GGCGGGGCCCCGCTCGATCCGCTCGCCGTTCCCGGCGCGCCCGCGCTCGGCCCGCTCGCGCTCGGCCCGTTCGCGCTCGGCCCGCTCGCGCTCGGCCCGCCGTTCGGCCCGCTCGCGCTGCGCCCGCTCGGCCACCTGGTTGAGCGAGTCGATCTCGGTGCGCAGCTCCTGGCGGGCCTGGCGCCAGCGCCGGCGGGTGTCCTCCAGCGCGGCGTGCGCGTCCGTCAGCCGGTCACCCTGACGGCGGACCAGCTCGGACAACTCGGTCAGCTGGTCGGCATCAGCCTCGAGCACCCGGCCGAGCATTCCCGCGACGCGGGACAGGGCACGGACCGTCGGGCCGCGGGACTCCTTCGGGGCGTCCGCCTGCCGCAGGCGCTGGCCGAGGTCCTTGACCTCGGCGACCAGGTCCTGGAGCCGCTCGGCGCCGTGGCGCAGGCGGTCGGGATCACCCGGCACCGCGATCGCGTCGGGATGGAATCTGGTCACCATCTGCAGCTCTGCGGCCATGCTGTTCCCCCGAACTTTCTGGATTTTGCTGGCACATTCCTACCATCGATCGCGAGAGATCGACCTTCGAAGGGGTGATTTCTGTCGGTGGCGTGGCCCATGATCGAGGGATGAGCGACATGATCCGCGCGACCGGACTGGTCAAGCGCTATGGCGACGTCGAGGCCCTGGGGGGACTCGACCTGGCGGTGCCCGAGGGCACCGTCCTGGGTTTGCTCGGGCCCAACGGTGCGGGCAAGACGACTGCTGTCCGCATCCTCACCACCTTGCTGACCCCCGACGAGGGGCAGGCCACCGTGGCCGGCGTCGACGTGCTGGCCGACCCCGACGGGGTGCGACGGCGGATCGGTCTGTCGGGCCAGTACGCGGCCGTCGACGAGTACCTGACCGGCTACGAGAACCTCGAGATGGTCGGGCGGCTCTACGGGATGAAGGCGAAGGCCGCCGGCGCCCGCGCCCGCGACCTGCTCCGGCGCTTCGACCTGGCGGACGCGGCCGACCGGCCCTCCAAGACCTATTCCGGGGGCATGCGACGGCGTCTGGATCTCGCCGGTGCCCTCGTGGCCGAGCCGCCGGTGATCGTGCTCGACGAGCCGACGACGGGACTGGACCCGCGCAGTCGCCAGGGGATGTGGGAGGTCATCTCCGACCTGGTGGCCTCCGGCGCGACGGTCCTGCTGACGACGCAGTACCTCGAGGAGGCCGATCTGCTGGCCGACAACATCATCGTGATCGACCGCGGCCGCGCGATCGCCGAGGGCACCGCCGACCAGCTCAAGTCGCAGGTCGGCGGTGACCGGATCGAGGTCGTCCTGCAGGATCCCGCGCACGCCCCTCGGGTCCGCGACTTCCTGGCCGAGGTCGCCAAGGGCGAGGTCTCGGTCCGCGATCGCGCGCTCTCGGTCGCGGTCAGCGGATCGGGCGCCGACGACCTCATGCAGGTCCTGGGCAACGTCCGTGGCGCCGGCATCGACGTCCTCGACATCGGGCTGCGACGGCCCACCCTCGATGACGTCTTCTTGTCCCTCACGGGCCACGAGGCCGAGAACGGCTCCACCGAGCAGGAGGACCAGCGATGACCATCACCACCACCGAGCGGAACCGCCCGTTCCGCGTCCTCAGCGACGGATGGGTCTGCGCCAAGCGCAACCTCATCAAGATCAAGCGCGTCCCCGAGATCATGGTCTTCGTCCTCATCAGCCCGATCATGTTCGTCCTGCTCTTCGCGTACGTGTTCGGTGGTGCGATCGACCCCGGTCTCGGCTTGGACTACAAGGAGTTCCTGATCGGCGGCATCTTCGCCCAGACCGTGGTGTTCGGTGCCACGTTCTCCGGCGCGGCGATGGCCGAGGACATGCAGAAGGGCTTCATCGACCGGTTCCGGTCGCTGCCGATGTCCAGGTCGGCCGTGTTGGTCGGGCGGACAGGAGCCGACGTCGTCTACAACGTGCTCTCGTTGATCATCATGGCGCTCACAGGTCTCGCGGTCGGCTGGCGTGCCCATGAAGGCCTTCCGAAGATGATGGCGGGATTCGGGCTCCTGCTCGCGTTCGCCTATGCGATCAGCTGGATCATGGCGTGGATCGGGCTCATCGTGCCGAGTGTCGACGTGATCAACAACGCGTCGTTCATCGTGATCATGCCGCTGACCTTCGTCTCGAACGCCTTCGTCCCTCTCCGGGACTTCCCGGCTTTCCTGAAGCCGTTCGTCGAATGGAACCCGGTTTCCGCAGTCACCCAGGCTGTTCGAGAACTGTTCGGCAACGTTCCGGATCGGGCTCCTGAACCCGAGGCCTGGAGCCTTCAGAACCCCGCGCTCTACACCCTCATCTGGGTCGTGCTGATCGTGGCGGTCTTCGTGCCGCTGTCGGTGCGGGCGTACCAGAAGGCCAGTGCCAAGTAGCTGTCGTAGTGCGTGCGGTGGTCCGAAAATCGGCTCTTGTGGCCGGTCCAACCTCGTTGGTACTTTCGCCGTCATGAGAATTCGGGGGAGTTTTTCAACATTCGTCATGATCTGCGTCATCGGCGTTCTCGCGCCTGTCGGCGCGTCCGCAGCCGTGGAACCGGCATCAGTCGCGCCTCGCGAGAGCGCGACGCGGCCGGCGGCCTGCAAAGCGTCTTACGCTGGAGCCATCCAATGGAAGAAGGGCAAGATCTGGGGTTGGGCCACGGCACGCAATTGCTCAACCATCAAGTACAAGCGCGTGTGCGCCCAAATCTGGAGTTACAACGCGATGGGCGGCAGTCCGGGAGCGGCCCCGGTGTCTACCAAGTGTCTCAAGCCGAAGAAGAACGGGATCGCGGTGCCCACGACCAAGACTCAGAAGTGCATTCCTGGGCAGTACTGGGCAGAGGTGCACGTGACGACGTCGCAGGGCAAAACTCTGATCAAACGAACGAAGCGCGTCGATACCACCGGCGGGTGCCCGAAGCAAGGCAGTGTCGCGGCTCGCTGAGCGAATTTGAGGGCTCCGGCGGTTCGCCACGCCGTCCTAGAACCGTCGGATCCCTCGCGTAGGCTGAAGACCTTCCAATCAGCGCCGGTCAGGGCTGCTGGGTACCCCAATGGAGGTTGGCTTCAGCATGGCGAGTGATTCGAGCTTCGTGCACCTGCACGTCCACACGGAGTACTCGATGCTCGACGGACACTCGTTGCTCGGCGGTCTCTTCGAGCGCACCGCCGAGCAGCAGATGCCGGCGATCGCGATGACCGACCACGGCAACGTGCACGGTGCGTTCGACTTCTGGAAGACCGCCAAGAAGCACGGGATCAAGCCGATCATCGGCCTCGAGGCCTACCTCACGCCCGGCACGCACCGCACCGAGAAGAAGCGCGTGCGCTGGGGTCGCGGCAACGCCGCGGAGGAGGGCGGCGACGACGTCGCCGGCGGCGGCGCGTACACCCACATGACCATGTGGGCGTCCTCCACCGAGGGGATGCACAACCTCTTCCGGCTGTCGTCGCTGTCGAGCCTCGAGGGCTACTACTACAAGCCGCGCGCCGACCGTGAGCTGCTCGAGAAGTACTCGACCGGGCTCATCGCCACCACCGGCTGCCCGTCCGGCGCCGTCCAGACCCGGCTGCGCCTGGGCCAGTACGAGGAGGCCCGTCGTGAGGCCGCCGAGCTGCAGGAGATCCTCGGTAAGGAGAACCTCTTCCTCGAGCTGATGGACCACGACATCAGCGTCGAGCGCCGGGTCCGCGAGGACCTGCTGCGCCTGGGCCGCGAGCTGGGCATCCCGCCCGTGGCCACCAACGACTCCCACTACACGCACCCGCAGGACGCGGCGGCGCACGACGCGCTGATCTGTGTCGCCTCGGGCAAGCGCATCAGCGACGAGAAGCGGCTGCGCTTCGACGGCGGCGGCTACTACATCAAGTCCGCGGCCGAGATGCGCTCGCTGTGGGAGGACAAGCACGGCATGAAGGAGGCGTGTGACAACACGCTGCTGATCGCCGAGCGCTGCGAGGTCGAGTTCACCGAGTCCACGGGCGGCTACATGGCCCGCGCCGACATCCCCGCCGGCGAGACCGAGGAGTCCTGGTTCCGCCAGGAGGTCTGGCGCGGGATCGAGTCGCGCTACGGCGCCGACTTCGGCGACGACGTGCGCGCCCGCACCGAGATGGAGCTCGACATCATCGCCCAGAAGGGCTACTGCGGGTACTACCTCGTGGTCGCCGACTTCATCGGCTGGTCCAAGGACAACGGCATCCGCGTCGGACCCGGCCGTGGCTCGGGCGCCGGCTCGATCGCCGCGTACGCGCTGCGGATCACCGACCTGTGCCCGCTGAAGAACGGCCTGATCTTCGAGCGCTTCCTCAACCCCGAGCGCCCCTCGATGCCCGACTTCGACATCGACTTCGACGAGCGTCGCCGCGGCGAGGTCATCCAGTACGTCAGCCAGAAGTACGGCACCGACAAGGTCGCCCAGATCGCCACGTTCGGCCGGCTCAAGTCGAAGGCCGCGATCAAGGACGCCAGCCGCATCCTGGACTACCCGTTCGCGATGGGCGACAAGATCACCAAGGCGATGCCCGCCGACGTCATGGGCAAGGGCGTCAAGCTCGGCGAGATCTTCGACGAGTCCCACCCGCGCTACAACGACGGCAAGGACTTCCGCGACCTGCACTCGCAGGACCCCGACGTCCGCAAGGTCTACGACATCGCGCTCGGCCTCGAGGGTCAGATCCGCAACTGGGGCGTGCACGCCGCCGGCGTGATCATGAGCAGCGACCCGCTGCTGGACATCGTGCCGATCATGAAGCGCGAGGCCGACGGCTCGGTCATCACCCAGTTCGACTACCCCATGTGCGAGTCGCTGGGCCTGGTCAAGATGGACTTCCTGGGCCTGCGCAACCTCACGGTCCTCAACGACGCCATCGAGAACATCAAGGCCAACCGCGACATCGACCTGGTGCTGGAGGACCTGGAGTTCGACGACCGCGAGGCCTACGCCCTGCTGTGCCGCGGCGACACGCTGGGCGTCTTCCAGCTGGACTCGCCCCCGATCCGTCAGCTGCTCAAGCAGATGCAGCCCGACAACTTCGAGGACATCAGCGCCGTCATCGCGCTCTACCGTCCCGGACCGATGGGCGCGGACAGCCACACGAACTACGCCAAGCGCAAGAACGGTCGCCAGGAGATCGACTACATCCATCCTGAGCTGACCGAGGCGCTCAAGCCGATCCTGGGCACGACCTACGGGTTGATCGTGTACCAGGAGCAGGTCATGGAGATCGCCCAGGTGCTGGCCGGCTACTCGCTCGGACAGGCCGACAACCTCCGTCGCGCCATGGGCAAGAAGAAGCGCGAGGTCCTCCAGCAGGAGTTCGTCGGCTTCGAGGCCGGCATGATCGAGCGCGGCTTCTCCAAGGACGCCGTCAAGACGCTGTGGGAGATCCTGGTCCCGTTCGCCGACTACGCCTTCAACAAGGCGCACTCGGCGTCGTACGGCGTCATCAGCTACTGGACCGCCTACCTCAAGGCCCGCTACCCGGCCGAGTACATGGCGGCGCTGCTCACCAGCGTCAAGGACGACAAGGACAAGTCCGCGCTGTACCTGGCCGAGTGCCGCCGGCTCGGAATCAAGGTGCTGCCGCCGGACGTCAACGACTCGGTCGCGAACTTCGCCTCGGTCGGCCCCGACATCCGCTTCGGACTGACCGCCGTGCGCAACGTCGGCGCCAACGTGGTGGCCGGCATCGTCGAGGCCCGCGAGACCAAGGGCGCCTTCACCGACTTCGCCGACTTCCTCGACAAGGTCCCGACCCAGGTGTGCAACAAGCGCGTCCTGGACTCGCTGATCAAGGCCGGCGCGTTCGACTCGCTCGGCCACGTCCGGCGGGCACTGGCCTCGATCGCCGAGGAGGCGGTCGACCAGTACATCGACATCAAGCGCAACGCCGCGATCGGGCAGGACTCGCTCTTCGGCGCGTTCGAGGAGGAGTTCGACGGCCTGGGCATCACGGTCCCGGACATCGCCGACTGGGAGAAGACCCAGAAGCTCGCCTTCGAGCGCGACATGCTGGGCCTGTACGTGTCGGACCACCCGCTGGGCGGCCTCGAGCACGTCCTGGCGGCCAACTCCGACACGTCCATCGGCACGCTGCTCGACGGTGATCGTCCGGACGGCGACGTGTTGAAGCTGTGCGGCCTCGTCACCAACGTCCAGCGCCGGATGAGCAAGAAGGGCGACACCTGGGCCACGATCACCCTCGAGGACCTCGAGGGCTCGGTCGACATCGCCGTCTTCCCGGCCGCCTACAACCTGGCGGCATCGGTCCTGACGCAGGACTCGCTCGTGGTCGCGAAGGTGCGCGTTCGGCGCAACGATGAGGGCATGGACCTGTCGGCCAACGAGGTCACCCGGCCGAACATCGGCGCAGGACGCACCGACCAGCCGCTGGTCGTCAGCCTGGCCACCTCGCGCTGCACGCTCGACACGATCAACGCCTTCAAGCAGGTCCTGGGCGCCCACCCCGGCGTGACCGAGGTCCATCTGCGACTCTCGGGCAACGGCAAGACGACCACGATGCGGCTCGACCAGGGCCTGCGGGTCTCGACGACGTCCTCGTTGTTCGCCGACCTGAAGGAACTGCTCGGTCCGGGATGTCTCGCGTGAATCGCGTCTCGGGGTCTTTGCTGGCCGTGGTCGCCTCCGGGATCCCGGCCGGATTCGTCTGGTGGGGCCTGGGTCGGCCGGCGCAGTGGCTGGCCACCGAGCGCGGGCTCGTGCTGACCGAGGAGAACGCCACCGGACGGTTCCAGGTGGTGGCCGTCTTCACCGTCGTCGGAGTCGTGCTGGGCCTGGTCGCCGGCGTCGCGGTCCAGCGGTTCACGCGCTCGGCGCAGTGGCAGACCGTCGTGGGACTGGCGGCCGCCGCGTCGGCTGCGTCGCTGCTGTGCTGGCGCCTCGGCGTGTGGCTCGGTCCCAGCTCGCCGCGCGATGCCACGGGGCTCGAGGTGGGCGACGTCGTTCGCGACCAGTTCGCCGTGGACACGATCGTGCCCTTCCTGCTCTGGCCGCTGGCCGCGGTGCTGAGTTACACGATCACGCTGTACCTCAGCTCGGACGGTGTCGAGGACGACGAGCCGGACGACGAGGTCAGCGAGCGATCCGCGCCGTGACCGCCTGAGTCTGGGCGATCAGGTCGGCGGGAGCCACCTCGAGGTCCAGACCGCGCCGCCCACCCGAGACGAACACCGTCGGATGGGACAGGGCGCTGGTGTCGACGATGGTGCGGTGCTGCTTCTTCTGGCCGAACGGGCTGATCCCGCCCAGCACGTAGCCGGTGGCTCGCTGCGCGGCGGCCGCATCGGCCAGCTGGGCGCGCTTGCCGTTCAGCGCCGCGGCGGCGCGCTTGAGGTCCAGGCTCCCCGAGACCGGGACGACCGCCACGGCCAGCGTGCCGTCGATGTCGATCATGAGCGTCTTGAAGACGCGAGCCGGCTCCAGGTTCAGCGCGTCGGCGGCCTCGAGTCCGTACGAGCGAGTGCGCGGGTCGTGCTCGTAGGCATGAGCGGTCACGGGCACGCCGGCGCGGTGCAGTGCCACGAGGGCGGGGGTCGCGTCACCGGAGTTCTTCTTCGCCACGACCGCGAGGCTACCTGTGATCGGGGTCTCTGCGCTCCAACACGGCGCGAACGATCAGTCCCAGCAGCAGAGCCCAGAACGCCGATCCCACGGACAGCAGGGTCACCCCCGAGGCCGCGAACAGGACCGTGACGCCCGCGCTGGTGCGGTGGCGGGGTGCGGCCAGCGCCCCCTGCAGCGACGCCACGAGCGCGCCGACGAGGGCCAGACCGGCGACCGCCTCGATGATCCCGGCCGGCGCCGCCGCGGCCAGGGCGACCACGATCCCCGCCGCGCCCGCGATGACCAGGTAGCCGACACCGGCCGAGACCGCCGCGAGCCACCGTCGCTCGCGAGGCCCTGCCTCGTCGCCGGCGGCCAGGGCCGCGGACAACGCCGCGAGGTTCATGGCATGACCTCCGAACGGCGCCACGATCGCGGTGCCGAGCCCCGTCGCGACAACGCAGGAGCGCCACGGCACCGCGAACCCGAAGCTGCGCAGGACCGCCGCCCCCGGCAGGTTCTGCGACGCCATCGTGACGATCGTGAGTGGGATCGCGATCCCGACGATCGCCGACCAGGTCCACGTCGGCGTGGTCCACTCCAGGGTCGGCGCCAGGGCGCTCGTGTCGAACGCCCGGCCGGACCGCTGCACCGAGACCGCGATCGCCGCCACGGCGACCAGCAAGGCTGCGGGCACCGCCCAGCGGGGCCGGACCCGGCTCACGACCAGCCACGTGACGATGACCGGTGCGACGTGGCCGGGGGAGTCGGCCAGTGAGAGGAAGGGAGCCAGGCACAGCGGCAGCAGGATGCCGGCCAGCATCGCCTGCGCGATCTCCGCGGGGATCCGCGCCACGAGGGCGCCCAGGAACGGGATCGCGCCGATCAGCGCGATGAGCACACCGGTGAGGACGAAGGCGCCGACCGCGGCCGACCATCCGCCGTCCACGCCTCCGGTGGAGACCAGCAGGGCCGCTCCGGGCGTGGACCACGCCAGGGTGACGGGGACGCGGTGGGTCAGGGCCAGCGCGATGATCAGCAGGCCGAACCCGACCGTCAGCGCGAACAGCCCGCTGGCGGCCTGCGACTCCGTCGCGCCGACAGCGCGTAACCCCGCCAGCACGACCGCGAACGACGACGTGAAGCCCACGAGGGCCGTCACGACTCCGGCGGTGACCGGCTGCAGCCGGTCGTGGGCCGCGGGGGAGGGGGACACGCTGTGAGGCTAGGCCATCGTGCGACCTAGACTTGGGGGGTGCTCAGACGACTCGACCTGCGTGACCAGACCGACGGATACCGCGATGCGGTTCCCCGCGCGGAGGTCGACGTCGAGCATGCGCTCGCGGCCGTCGTGCCGATCTGCGACGACGTCCGCGACCGCGGCGCCGAGGCCGTCCTCGACGCGGGTGAGCGGTTCGACGGGGTGCGCCCCGAGCGGCTCCGCGTGCCCGCCGAGGCGCTGAAGCAGGCGCTCGCCGACGTCGACCCGGCCGTGCTGGCCGCGATCGACGAGTCGATCACGCGGCTGCGGCTCACGTGCGAGGCCGAGCTCGAGCGCTCGGTGTCCGTGGATGTCGCCCCGGGCGCCACGGTCGAGCGCCGGATCGTCCCGATGCAGCGCGTCGGCCTCTACGTCCCCGGCGGCCTCGCGCCGCTGGTCAGCACCGTCATCATGAACGCCGTCCCCGCGCAGGTCGCCGGGGTGCCGGGCATCGCGCTCGCCAGCCCGCCGCAGGCCGAGTTCGGTGGCCTCCCGCACCCGACGATCCTGGCAGCGTGCGCGCGCCTGGGCATCGACGAGGTCTACGCCGCCGGTGGCGCCCAGGCCTTGGCGATGCTCGCCTACGGCACGCAGGAGAACGAGGCGGTCAACCTCGTGACCGGGCCGGGCAACATCTTCGTGGCCGCTGCGAAGCGCCACCTGCAGGGCGTCGTGGCGATCGACGCCGAGGCCGGCCCCACCGAGATCGCGATCGTCGCGGACTCCACGGCCGATCCCGAGTTCGTCGCCGCCGACCTCATCAGCCAGGCCGAGCACGATCCGCTCGCCGCCGCCGTGCTGATCACGGACTCGCTCGAGCTGGCCGACGCCGTCGACGCCGAGCTCGAGCGACAGGTGCCCACCGCGCGTCACGAGGAGCGCATCCGCACCGCCCTGGCCGGTCAGCAGTCCGCCACCGTGCTGGTGCGTGACGTCGACCAGGGGGTCGACGTCGCCAATGCCTACGCCGCCGAGCACCTCGAGATCCAGACCGCGGACGCGGCGGGCGTCGCCGGCCGGATCGTCAACGCCGGCGCCGTCTTCGTCGGCTCCTTCGCGCCGGTCTCGCTGGGCGACTACACCGCCGGCTCGAACCACGTGCTGCCCACCGCCGGGTGCGCCTGCCACTCCTCGGGCCTGTCCGTGCGCGCGTTCCTGAAGAACATGCACGTCGTGACGTACTCCGAGGCCGCGCTGCGCGACGTCGGCGACCGGGTCGTCACGCTGGCCGAGGCCGAGGACCTGCCGTCGCACGGCGCGGCCGTCACGGTCCGGCTGGACCGCGCGTGATGAGCATTCCGTCGTGGGTGCCGATTCGTGAGGAGCTGCGCGGCGAGGAGCCGTACGGCGCCCCGCAGATCGACGTGCCGGTGCGACTCAACACGAACGAGAACCCGTACGGCCCCAGCCCCGAGGCCGCGGCCGACATCGCCGAGGCGGTGCGGCAGGCCGCGCTCGAGCTGAACCGGTACCCCGACCGCGAGGCCACGGCCCTGCGCGAGGCGCTGGCGGGCTACCTGGGCCACGGGCTCACGGCGGCGCACGTCTGGGCCGCCAACGGCTCGAACGAGGTCATGCAGCAGATCCTGCAGGCGTTCGGCGGGCCCGGTCGCACGGTGCTGTCGTTCGCGCCGACCTACTCGATGTACCCCGAGTACGCGCGCAACACCCACACCCGCTGGGTGGCGGGACGCCGCCGTGAGGACTTCGCGATCGACGTCCCGGCGGCCGTCGCGCTGATCGAGGCCGAGCAGCCCGACGTCGTCTTCCTGACGTCGCCCAACAACCCGACGGGCACGGCGCTCGGCGCGGACGAGCTGAACGCCGTCTTGAAGGTCGCGCCCGGCGTGGTCGTGGTGGACGAGGCGTACGCGGAGTTCCGCCGCGCCGGCACTCCGACGGCCCTGGAGCTGCTGGACGAGCAGCCGCGCCTGATCGTCACGCGCACGATGAGCAAGGCCTTCGCGCTGGCCGGTGGGCGGCTGGGCTACCTGGCCGCCGATCCGGCGATCGTCGACGCGCTGCGCATCGTGCGACTGCCGTACCACCTGTCGGCCGTCACGCAGGCGACGGCGCTCGGCGCCCTGCGGCACACCGACGAGCTGCTCGCGCGGGTCGACGAGCTGCGCAGCACGCGCGACGAGACCTCGGCCTGGCTGGCCGACCGCGGGTACGACGTCGCCGCGTCCGACGCGAACTTCGTGCTGTTCGGGCATTTCACCGATCGTCACGCGGTGTGGGAGGGTTTGGTCGATCGAGGGGTCCTGATCCGTGAGGTCGGGCCCGACGGTTGGCTCCGGGTGTCGATCGGCACCCCGGACGAGATGCGGGCGTTTCGCACCGCGCTGATGGAGGTGGATCCACGATGAGCAGGACGGCACGGATCGAGCGGAAGACCTCGGAGTCGCACGTCGTCGTCGAGGTGGACCTGGACGGCACGGGCCGGCACGAGATCAGCACCGGCGTCGGCTTCTACGACCACATGCTCACCGCGTTCAGCCGCCACTCGCTGATCGACCTCACGGTCCGGTCCGAGGGCGACCTGCACATCGACGCGCACCACACCGTCGAGGACACCGCGATCTGCATCGGCGAGGCCATCGGCGAGGCGCTCGGCGACAAGGCCGGCATCCGCCGCTACGGCAACGCGACGGTCCCGCTCGACGAGGCCATCGCCCAGTGCGTCGTGGACGTCTCCGGGCGTCCGTACTTCGTGCACACCGGCGAGCCCGAGCGTCAGATCACCGCGATCATCGGCGGCTCCTACATCGGCTCGCTGACGTCGCACGTCTTCGAGTCGATCGCGCACCACGCGGGCATCACGATGCACATGACCCTGCTGGCGGGCCGCGATCCGCACCACATCGCCGAGTGCCAGTTCAAGGCGCTGGCGCGGGCGATGCGCGCCGCCGTCGAGCCGGATCCCCGCGAGACGGGAATCCCCTCGACCAAGGGCGCGTTGTGACGCGTGTGAGCGGAGCACGAGCATGACCACCGTCGCGGTCCTGGACTACGGATCGGGCAACCTGCGCTCCGCCGTGCGCGCCGTCGAGCGCGCCGGCGAGTCGCGGGGCGTCGAGGTCCAGCTGACCTCCGACGCCAAGGTCGCCGAGCACGCCGACGGCCTGCTCGTGCCCGGCGTCGGCGCCTTCGAGGCGTGCATGCGCGGCCTGCGCGAGGTCGACGGCGAGCGCATCATCGAGCGTCGCCTGATCGCGGGTCGTCCGGTCCTGGGCATCTGCGTCGGCATGCAGATCCTCTTCGCCGAGGGCATCGAGCACGGGGTCCGCAGCACCGGCTGCGGCGAGTGGCCCGGCACGGTCGAGAAGCTCCAGGCGCCGATCGTGCCGCACATGGGCTGGGACACCGTCGAGCCGCCCGCCGACTCGGCGATGTTCGCCGGCATCGAGGACGAGCGCTTCTACTTCGTGCACTCCTACGGGGTGCGCGAGTGGCAGCTCGACGCCGAGGGCACGGCCTTCAAGGCGCCGGGCGTCACGTGGACGCAGTACGGCGGCGACCGGTTCGTCGCGGCCGTCGAGCACGGTCCGCTGTGGGCGACGCAGTTCCACCCCGAGAAGTCCGGCGACGCCGGTCGCCGGCTGCTCGAGAACTGGATCGCGACCCTCTGAGACCGGGCCCCCGCGGCCCGGTCAGGCGCGGTAGCGCTCCGGGCGGTGGTTGAAGGCCAGGATGAGGTTCAGCACGACCGCGCCCGCCGCGGACAGCAGGACGTTGTCCCACGGCACGACCAGCAGGGCGGCGACGACCACGAGCACGTCGAGCGCCATCTGGACGTACCCGGCGCGCAGCCCGGCCCGCTCCTGGGCGATCAGCGCCAGGACGCTGAAGCCGCCGAGGCTGGACCCGTGGCGGAACAGGATGAGGATGCCCACACCGGCCAGGATGTTGCCGGTCAGGACGCCGTAGACCGGCTCCAGTCCCGGCGAGGGGATCATCTCGCCGTGCAGCGCCGTGAAGGCCGACAGCAGGCCGACCGCGATCGCGGACCGCAGCGTGAACTGCCAGCCCTTCTTCCACAGCGCGAGGGCGAAGAAGGGCAGGTTCACCAGGACCAGCACGAGCGACAGCGAGTACGGCGCGGCGTAGGTCACCAGCAGGGACAGGCCGGCGGTGCCGCCCGTCACGGCGTGCGCCTCGTGCAGCAGGTGCAGGCCGAGCGAGGCCAGCCACGTCCCGGTGAGGACGCCCAGCACGTCCTCGGCCGCGGTGTGGGGCAGGGTGACGGCGCTCGGCTCGGTGTCGGGGACGTCGGGAGTGTCGGCGGTGTCGTGGGACGGGTGGTGCGGTGCGCTGTCGTTCATGGCCTGACCACTCTACGGAGGGTGATGGATACGATCGCGGGGTGACTCTCGAACTGCTTCCCGCCGTCGACGTCGCCGAGGGCAAGGCCGTGCGCCTGGTCCAGGGCGAGCTCGGCAGCGAGACCTCCTACGGATCCCCGCTCGACGCCGCGCTGCAGTGGCAGGCCGACGGAGCCGAGTGGGTCCATCTGGTCGACCTCGACGCGGCCTTCGGGAAGGGCAGCAACCGCGAGCTGTTGGCGGACGTGATCGGACGCCTCGACATCGACGTCGAGCTCTCCGGCGGCATCCGCGACGACGCGTCGCTCGACGCGGCGATGGCCACGGGCTGCCGGCGGGTCAACCTGGGCACCGCCGCGATCGAGGACCCGGACTGGTGCCGGTCGGCGATCGCGCGTTACGGCGACCGGATCGCCGTGGGCCTCGACGTCCGCGGGCGCACCCTGGCCGCGCGCGGCTGGGTGAAGGAGGGCGGCGACCTCTTCGAGACCCTGGCCCGCCTCGACGCCGACGGCTGTGCCCGCTACGTCGTCACCGACGTCACCAAGGACGGCACGCTGTCCGGCCCCAACCTGGAGCTGCTGCGCCAGGTCTGCGAGCAGACCGACAAGCCGGTCGTCGCCTCGGGCGGCGTCTCGAGCCTGGACGACCTGCGCGCGATCGCCTCGCTCGCCGACATCGGCGTCGAGGGCGCGATCGTCGGCAAGGCCCTGTACGCCGGGGCCTTCACCCTGCCCGACGCCCTGAGCGCGGTCGCGGAGTAGTCGTGACCGGCGTGGTGCGGTGGGACGGCTTCAGCGCCGATCCGCGTCGCGCCGAGGTGGCCGGCGTCCGCGCCTCCGACGGCGACCGTGAGACCGCGGTCGAGGCGCTGCGCGAGGCCTTCGCCGACGGGCGGCTCGACCGCGCCGAGTTCGACCGCAGGTCCCATGCCGCGCTCGCGGCCGCCCTGTTGGGCGAGTTCGCGCCGCTGCTGCAGGACCTGGAGGCACCCGTTCCGGCGACGCTGTCGGTCCACGACGAAGCGGTGCGCCGGTACCGCCGTGAGGCGCGCGAGGCCCGCAACGGCTTCCTGACGGTCGGCACCATCACCACCGGGATCTGGGGCGCCACCAGCATCTACGGGGGCGACCCGTACTTCTTCTGGCCGGTGTTCCCGATGCTGGCCGTGGGGGCCGGCTGGTTCATGAAGGTGGCGAACCGCGGCGAGCTCATCGAGCGGCACGAGCGCAAGATCGCGCGGCGCCTGGAGCGACGGCGCCGCAAGGACGAGTCCGAGGACCCCGAGGGCTGAGGCTCAGCAGCCGTCGCGCATGAGGTCGGGCCTCGTGCCCTGCGTGACCTCGACCAGCACGACCTTGTCCTTCGGGCCGACCTCGTCGGGGTCGGCGTCGAACAGGTAGCCCAGCCAGCGGTCGCCCTCGGTCACGAACACGCCCGTCTGGCCGTAGCCGGCCTCGGTCAGCTCGGCGGTCTCGTGCACGCCCGAGACCTGGCGCAGCGTGCTGCCGACCCCGAGGCCGTCGGCCGTGCGCGGCTGCTCGCCGCGAACCCCGAGGGAGACGATCGTGCCGTCCTCGCGGGCCAGCACGTCCAGGGACGACGCGTACTCGGGCTTCCAGGCGAGCGGCGCGACGCGGCCGCAGTCCTCGCCCGGGACCTGCGCGTCGGCCTCGAACAGCCCGGTCTCCAGGGCCTCGTCGCGAGACATCCCCACCGCCGCGGGACCCACGCGCCCGGGGGCCACCACGAGCTCGGCCAGGGCGGGCAGTGCCGCCGTCGGCTCCGTGGTGGGGGACTCGGTGGTCGGGGTCGCCGTCGCGCTGGGCGACGCGGTCGCGGACGGGCTGCTCGGCGTCGGCGAGGGCTCCTCGTCGGGGGAGTCGGAGCAGGCCGCGAGGGTCAGCGCTGTCGTCACCGCGACCACCCACAGGCGGCTCGACCGGACGTGGGACCCACGGACTACGCTCATGCGCGTGAGCCTAGCTGTCCGTGTGATCCCCTGTTTGGACGTGGACGGCGGCCGAGTCGTCAAGGGTGTGAACTTCGTCGACCTGCGTGATGCGGGCGATCCCGTCGAGATGGCCCGCGTCTATGACGCCGAGGGCGCCGACGAGCTGACCTTCCTCGACATCACCGCCTCCAGCAGCGACCGTTCCACGACGTTCGACATCGTGGGCCGCACCGCCGAGCAGGTCTTCATCCCGCTGACGGTGGGCGGTGGCGTGCGCACGGTCGAGGACGTCGACCGGCTGTTGCGGGCCGGCGCCGACAAGGTCGGCATCAACACCGCCGCCATCGCCAGACCCGAGGTCATCGCCGAGATCGCGCACCGCTTCGGGAATCAGGTGCTCGTGCTCAGCGTTGACGCTCGACGTGCAGACGATCAGCCCAGCGGGTTCGAGGTGACCACCCACGGCGGCCGCCGCTCGGCCGGCATCGACGCGATCGAGTGGGTGCGGCGTGCCAGTGAGCTCGGCGTGGGCGAGGTCCTGCTCAACTCGATGGACGCCGACGGCACGCAGGCCGGGTTCGACCTCGAGATGATCCGCGCCGTGCGCGGCGTCACCGACGTTCCCCTCATCGCCAGCGGCGGTGCCGGCAGACTCGAGCACTTCCCGCCGGCCGTCGAGGCCGGCGCCGACGCGGTGCTGGCCGCCAGCGTCTTCCATTTCGGCTCGCTGACGATCCCCGCGGTGAAGGAGACGCTGCGAGCCGCGGGACACGTGGTCCGGTGACCACCCCGATCCTGGACTCCCTCGGGGGCGGTGGCACCGAGAACCTGACCCGACGCGGCTTCGCCGTCGTCGGCCGCGGCATCATGCGCCAGCGGCTCATGTTCACGTGGGCCGCGTTGGCCTCCCTGCTCTTCGGCGTCATGACCGTCGCCGACGCCTGGGTCCTGGGCTGGGCCACCGATCACGTCATCACCCCGTCGGTCGAGGCCGCCTCGATCACGTGGTCGACCCTGTGGGCCGGCATCGGACTGTTCCTGCTGGCCGCCCTGCTGCGCACCGTCGGCGTCGTCGGCCGGCGCCTGCTCGGCGGCGTCGTCTTCTACCGCCTCGTGCGCGACGACCGGCTGCGCGTCACCCGTCGCTACCTGCAGCTGCCGTTGCGCTGGCACCACCGCCATCCCGCCGGCCAGCTGCTCAGCAACGCCAACGCCGACGTCGAGGCGACGTGGTCGGTGTTCATGCCGCTGCCGATGGCGCTGGGCACGATCGCGATGCTCGTGGCCGCGATCGCGACGATGGTGCTGGCCGACCCCGTGCTCACGCTCGTCGGCCTGGTCGTGATCCCGCTGCTCTTCGTGGCGAACGCGGTCTACCAGCGGGCCCAGGGTCCGCGGATCGCCATGGCCCAGAGCCTGCGCGGTGACGTCTCGACCGTCGCGCACGAGTCGTTCGACGGCGCCCTGGTGGTCAAGTCGCTGGGCCGCGAGGCCGACGAGACGGACCGCTTCCGCGCCGCCAGCGAGCGCCTGCGCGACGCCGCGATCGCGATCGGACGCATCCGCGCCGTCTTCGACCCCGTGATCGAGATGCTGCCGAACCTGGCCGTTCTGGCGGTCGTGCTGATCGGCGCGCTGCGCGTGCGGTCCGGCGCGGCCGACGCGGGCGACGTCGTCCAGGTCGCGTACCTCTTCACCGTCATCGGCATGCAGATCCGCTCCTTCGGCTGGGTGCTGGGCGAGCTGCCCCGTGCCGTGGTCGGCTGGGATCGCGTCTCGCGCGTCATCGACGAGGACGAGGCGATGGACTACGGCACGGCCGGCGTCCCCGGCAGGGGACCGGTCGACCTGACCGTCGAGGACCTCGACTACAGCCACCCCGACGAGCCCGACACGGCCGTCCTGCGCGACATCTCGTTCACGGTGCCGGCGGGCACCGTCACGGCGATCGTCGGCGGCACCGGCAGCGGCAAGAGCACGCTGGCGTCGCTCGTGACCCGGCTGGTCGATCCCGACTCCGGCGCGGTCCTCGTGGGAGGGATCGACGCTCGCGAGCTGTCGCAGCACGAGCTGACCCGGGCGGTCGCGCTCGTCCCGCAGTCGACGTTCCTGTTCGACGACACCGTGCGCGCCAACGTCGCGCTGGACCTCGACGTCCCCGACGAGCGGGTGTGGGAGGTCCTGCGCATCGTGCAGGCCGACCGTTTCGTGGCTGCGCTGCCCGCCGGCCTCGACACCGAGCTGGGGGAGCGGGGCACCTCGCTCTCCGGTGGACAACGCCAGCGGCTGGCCCTGGCGCGCGCCCTGGTCCGCGACCCGCGCGTGCTGGTCATGGACGACGCCACGAGCGCGCTCGACCCCGAGGTCGAGCAGCGGATCCTGCGGGCGCTGGCCGACCGCGACGGGTCGCCGACGACCGTCGTGGTCGCCTACCGCAAGGCCACCATCGCGCTGGCCGACGAGGTCGTCTTCCTCGAGGGCGGTCACGTTGCCGATCACGGCACCGACGCGGAACTGCGCGACCGGTCGGAGGCCTACCGGAATCTCGTCGACGCGTACGACCAGGCCCGTGAGGAGGTCGACCATGAGTGAGACACCCGAGCGCGAGGGCGGCGTCGCCGTCCTGCTGCGGGGCATGCGTCACAACCCCGAGATCACCGAGGGCCTCTGGCTGACCATGATCCTGGCGCTGATCAGCACGGCCGGTGGCTCGCTGGTGCCCATCGTCGTCCGGTCGGCCCTCGACGACGGCTTCGGCTCCGGCGACGTCCAGACCTCCACCATCACGCGCTACGTGGTCATCGCCGCGGTGCTGATGGTCGCGATCGCCGCCACGGGCTACTGGTCCAAGGTGCGGATCTTCACCGCCAGCGAGCGCGGGCTGGCCAACCTGCGCGTCGCGGCGTTCCGGCACGTGCACGACCTGTCGATGCTGACCCAGAACACCCAGCGCCGCGGCTCGCTCGTCTCGCGCGTGACCTCCGACGTCGACCAGATCAGCCAGTTCCTGCAGTTCACCGGGATCATGATGATCGTCAGCATCGGTCAGATGCTGGTCGCGACGGTCGTCATGGCGTTCCTGTCCTGGCAGCTGACGCTGGTCGTCCTGATCAGCTTCGTCCCCCTGGCGCTGAGCCTGCGCTGGCTGGCCGGGGCGATGTCGCGTGCCTACGACCGCGTGCGCGCCAGCGTGGGCGAGATGCTCGCCGTCATCGCCGAGCCCGTCGTGGGCGCGGCCGTCGTGCGCTCCTACGGCATCGAGGACCGGACGCAGCAGCGCGTCGACATCGCCGTGCGGGCGAACTACCGCAACAACATCCGAGCCCAGACGATCACCGCCGGGGCGTTCTCCGCCGCCATCGTGGTCGCCGGCATCGCCAACGCGGCGGTCCTGGGCATCGGCGTGTGGCTGGGCGTCGTGGGCGAGCTCTCGGTCGGCACGATCGTCGCGTTCGTGTTCCTCGTCGGCCTGTTCACCGGCCCGGCCCAGATGGCGACCCAGGTGATCTCCGAGGCCCAGAACGCGATCTCGTCGTGGCGGCGGGTCCTGGACCTGCTGGACACTCCGGCCGACGTCGTCGACCCCGGTCCGGGCGGCGAGCGCCTCCCCGAGGGCGACCTCGACGCGCGGTTCGACCACGTGTCGTTCGCCTACCCCGACGGCCCGACCGTCCTGGCCGACGTCGACGTGACGATCGCGCCGCGGCAGCGGGTCGCCGTGGTCGGCGAGACCGGCTCGGGCAAGACGACCTTCGCGAAGCTGCTGACCCGCCTGATGGACCCCGCCGAGGGCCGGGTCCTGCTCGGCGGCGTCGACATCTCGCGGGTGCCATTCGACGACCTGCGCCGGCACGTGCTGATGGTGCCCCAGGAGGGGTTCCTCTTCGACGCGACGCTGGCCGAGAACCTGCGCTACGGATCGCGGACCGCCACCGACGAGGACCTCGTGCACGCCATCGAGCAGCTCGGCCTGGCCGACTGGTTCGCGGCGCTGCCGCAGGGCCTGGCCACGCGCGTGGGCCAGCGCGGCGAGTCGCTGTCGGCGGGGGAGCGCCAGCTGGTCGCCCTCGTGCGTTCGGCGCTGGCCGACCCGGCGTTCCTCGTCCTGGACGAGGCCACCAGCGCCGTCGATCCGCAGACCGAGCTGCGCGCCACCCGGGCGCTCGACCGGCTGCTCCAGGGCCGCACGAGCGTCACCATCGCGCACCGCCTGTCGACCGCCGAGAACGCCGACCGCGTGCTCGTCTTCGATCAGGGCCGGCTCGTCGAGGACGGCCGGCACCGCGACCTCGTGGCGGCCGGCGGCGTCTACTCGCGGCTCCACGCGTCCTGGGTGGCGCAGGCCTCGTTGGCGTGACGTCCGGTCGTGGCGGGTCGCCTGAGACACTGGGAGGCGTGACTTCCTTGGATCCCGCGATCGCGGCACGGTTGAAGCGCGACCCCGCCGGACTCGTGCCGGCCGTCGTGCAGGACGCGACCTCACGGGCCGTGCTGATGGTCGGCTGGATGGACGACGAGGCGCTGCACCGCACGCTCACCACGGGCCGTTCCACGTTCTGGAGCCGCAGCCGCGGCGAGTACTGGGTCAAGGGCGAGACGTCCGGCCACACCCAGAGCGTGCGCGAGGTCCGGCTCGACTGCGACGGCGACACGCTGCTCGTCGTCGTCGACCAGACCGGTCCGGCGTGCCACACCGGAGCGACCACCTGCTTCGACGAGGACCTGCTGTCATGAGGCGCAACCTGCTGGCGCCCTCGGTGCTGCTGCTCCTGGCGGTCGGCGGCGGCACCCTGGCCGCCGTCCGGGCGACGTGGGCCAGCGCGACGGTGTCCGCGGCCGGTCTGCCGGAGGTGGATCTCGCGGTCTCGGGGTCCGACGTCGTCCCCGGAGCCGTCGGACTGGCCATGCTCGCCATGGCCGCCGGCGCCGGAGTCCTCGCGGCGGGTCCCCGCCTGCGCCGGGTCATCGGCGCGATCGTCGCCCTCGCCGGCGTGGTCGGTGTCGTCATGTCGGTCGCCACCGACTCCGCGATGGACACCGCCCGCGCCCGCGCCATCGACGAGGCGGCCGTCTCCGGCATCGCCGTCGACTGGAGCACCACCGCCGCCCAGGCGCTGTCCGTGGCGGGCTTCGTGCTCATCGCGATCACCGGGGTCCTGGTCGCCTGGCTGGGTCCGCGCTGGGCCACGATGGGCCGCAAGTACGAGACGCCGGCCGCACGCGAGCCCGAATCGAGCGACCTGTGGAAGGCGATGGACGACGGCGTGGATCCGACGGCCTGACCACCCAGTAGGCTGTCGTCCGAACCACCCCCAGCATCGCTAGGAGCACACCGCATGTCGCACGGATCGTCGCCGGCCGCCTGGACCGCCGTCCTCGTCAGCCTCGCTGGCTTCCTCGT
The DNA here is from genome assembly GCF_024508295.1 of Aeromicrobium duanguangcaii. Classification (NCBI taxonomy): domain Bacteria; kingdom Bacillati; phylum Actinomycetota; class Actinomycetes; order Propionibacteriales; family Nocardioidaceae; genus Aeromicrobium; species Aeromicrobium duanguangcaii. The sequence continues at coordinate 1,218,744 of NZ_CP101990.1, forward strand.
CGGCGGGATCGGCCTGATCCCCGAGCCGAACTGGGTCGTCTTCTCGATCGGTGTCGTCCTCGCGGTGGGCGCCCTGCCCCTGGGCAAGGTCATGAGCCTCGCCGGATTCGGCTCCGACCGGGTGAAGGGTCACTGACCCTCCCGGTCTCGCCCCCGACCGCCTCGCGCGGTCGGCTGGTGCGCGCCCCGCTCCTCGCCGCTGCGGCGGGGGTGGGGGCGCTCGCCCTGCTGCACGTGCGCGACCCGCACGTCGACGGCGCCTACGGATTCTGTCCGTTCCTCGTCCTGACCGGCCGGCCCTGCCCGGGCTGCGGCGGTCTGCGGGCGATGAACCTGCTGACGCGCGGTGACCTCGCCGGAGCCGTCTCCAGCAACCTCGTCGCCGTCAGCCTGCTCCTCGTGGCCGCCGTGGCGTGGCTGGTCTGGTTCCAGCGCCGGGCCCGTGCGATCCCCGCGCCCTACCTGACCTGGTCGGCGCGGACCGTCACCCTCGGCGGACTGGCGATCGTCGCCTTCGGGGTCGTGCGGCTGACGCCGTGGGGCGCCTGGCTCGCTCCCTGAGCGAGTCCCACGCCTGACTCGCCCGTCACCAGCCGTTCAGCCACACGTCGAGTCCGATGCTCGCCACGCTGACGACGATCGACAGCACTCCCACGGCGATGGACGCGACGCCCACCCAGAACGCGGCCGTCGCCATCGTGGTGTCGGCCTGAGGGCCGGCCAGCTGCTGCGCCCGGTCCCTCGCGCCGCGAGCCAGCACGATCGCGGCGATCCCGCCGCCGATCGAGAACAGCCCGCAGCAGCAGCTGAGGAGCAGGCTGATGATGGCTGTCGCGAGGGCCCACACGGCCTGGTTGTCCTGGGGCTGGGCCTGGCCGTAGCCCCAGGGCGAGGCGCCGCCGGGCGGCGGGGGATAGCTGGTCACGCGCCGAGCATAGGGTGACGCGGCCGGGCGCCGGCCCGGCCGCGCCGACCGTCGTCAGAGAACCGGCTGGTTCTGGAACCTCTTGTAGGCGTACGCCGTGGCGATGGCCACGACGGGGTACGCCACGAACAGGCCGATGAAGCACAGGCAGGTGCCGACGATCAGGATCAGGATCGACAGCAGCGCCAGCACCAGGGACGACCCGACGTTCGCCGAGATCAGCGAGATGCTCGACTTGATCGCCTCGACCGGGGACTCGTTCCGGTCCACCACGAACAGCAGCGCGAAGTAGCTCAGGAACGCGAAGATGATGCCCGGCACGATGCACAGGAACAGGCCGATCGTGACGCCGATGGAGACCAGCAGCGACGTGAGGATGGCGTTGCCGACCGGCACGCGCTCGAACAGGCCCGACAGGGTGAAGCGACGGCCCTCGGTCTCGTCCAGGGCGCCGCGATAGACGTACGCCGTGATGAGGTAGCCGACGAGGGTCGACAGCAGGTTGACCACGGCTCCGCCGAAGTTGAGGGCGGCGAACGGGTTGCTGTCGCTCAGGTCGTCGGGCTGCACGATCCAGCTGAGGATCGAGAAGACGATGGACACGGCGACGATCGCCAGTCCCGCCAGCAGCCACTGTCCGGCGTTGGCCCCGAACTTGTTGAAGCCGTACGAGATGGCGTCCGGGGCGCTGAACGGCTGGACGTACCCGGGCCCGCCCGGGGGCGGGGGCGGGTACCCGCCGGAGCCGTAGCCGCCGAACTGACCCGGGGGCGGGGGATAGCCGCCCGACCCGCCGGGCGGATCCTGCGGCGGGGGCGGGTAGGACGTGCTGCCGTAGGTCGGCGGCGGCGGGGGAACCGGCTGGTCCGGATCCTGCGGCTCGGGTCCGGTGGGCGGCTCGTTGGTCGACATGAGGCGAGCCTAGGGATCTTCGGCCTCGACGTACACCGACCGGCGACGCCGGTTCCGTCCCGAAACGGAGGGCGCGTGCCGCTTTGCGTGCCGGCGGCGATACTCTGGAGGTCAGTTCGGAGCCGAGACCGAACAGGGGAAGGGACAGTGCGATGTCCGTACTCGACGACATCCTCGCCGGCGCGGCCGAGGACCTGGCCGAGCGTCAGGCTCGGGTCGGCCTGGATGAGCTCAAGCAGCAGGCGGCCAAGCAGCCGCCGGCTCTCGACCCGATGCCGGCCTTCCGCTCCGATGGCGTGTCCGTCATCGCCGAGGTGAAGCGCGCGAGCCCGAGCAAGGGCGCGCTCGCCGACATCAAGGACCCGGCCGAGCTGGCGGGCGACTACGCCTCCGGCGGCGCCGCGGCCATCAGCGTGCTCACCGAGCAGCGCCGCTTCAACGGCACCCTCGCCGACCTGCGCGCCGTTCGGGCGCGCGTCGACGTCCCGGTGCTGCGCAAGGACTTCATCACGACCTCCTACCAGCTGTGGGAGGCCCGCGCCGCCGGCGCCGACATGGCCCTGCTCATCGTGGCCGCCCTCGACCAGAACGCGCTGTCCTCGCTCATCGACCGGGCCCGCTCCATGGGTCTGACCCCGCTGGTCGAGGTCCACGACGAGGCCGAGGTCGAGCGAGCCGTCGACGCCGATGCCGACCTGATCGGCGTCAACGCGCGCAATCTCAAGACCCTCGAGGTCGACCGGGGCACCTTCGAGCGGCTCGCGCCGCGGATCCCCGACTCGGTGGTCAAGGTCGCCGAGTCCGGCGTGCGCGGTCCGCACGACGTCATCGAGTACGCCCGCTCCGGCGCCAATGTGGTGTTGGTCGGCGAGACGCTCGTGAAGGGCGACGACCCCCGCGCGACCGTCGCGGACCTCGTTGCTGCCGGCCAGCACCCGGCCCTGCAGCACCGATGGCAGCCGAGCTGAAATCGCGCCGGCACACCATCTCTCACCCAGGACGACCATGACTGAAACTCCCGACCGATCGCGCCAGCGGTCGGCACTTCCCGACGGCCCGGGCCACTTCGGCCGCTTCGGCGGCCGGTTCATGCCCGAGGCGCTCATCGCCCCGCTCGACGAGATCACCCGCGAGTGGGAGGCCGCGCAGGCCGATCCCACGTTCACGGGCGAGCTCGACCGGATGCTGCGCGAGTACGCGAACGTGCCCAGCCCGCTCTACGAGGCGCACCGCTTCTCGCGGGCCGTGGGCGCGCGCATCCTGCTCAAGCGCGAGGACCTGAACCACACCGGCGCGCACAAGATCCGCAACGTCATCGGCCAGGCGCTGCTGGCCAAGCGGATCGGCAAGCCGCGCTGCATCGCCGAGACCGGCGCCGGTCAGCACGGCGTCGCCTCGGCGACCGCGTGCGCCTACCTCGACCTGGACTGCACGGTCTACATGGGCAAGGTCGACACCGAGCGCCAGGCGCTCAACGTCGCCCGGATGCAGATGCTCGGCGCCGAGGTCATCCCGGTCACAACCGGCAGCGCGACGCTCAAGGACGCCATCAACGAGGCCCTGCGCGACTGGGTCACGACCGTCGACACGACGCACTACCTGTTCGGCACGGCGGCCGGCCCGCACCCGTTCCCCACGATGGTGCGCGAGCTGACCCGCGGCATCGGCGACGAGGCCCGGGCCCAGTGCCTGGAGCTCATGGGCAAGCTGCCCGACGCCGCGGTCGCGTGCGTCGGCGGCGGCTCGAACGCCATCGGCCTGTTCACCGCGTTCGTCCCCGACGAGAGCGTCCGGCTGATCGGCATCGAGGCCGGCGGCGACGGCTTCGAGACGGGTCGTCACGCGGCCACGATCACCGCCGGCGAGGTCGGCGTGCTGCACGGCGCCCGCTCGTTCCTGTTGCAGGACGAGGACGGCCAGACGATCGAGTCTCACTCGATCAGCGCCGGCCTGGACTACCCGGGCGTCGGCCCCGAGCACGCGCACCTGGCCGACATCGGCCGGGCCCAGTACCGGCCGGCCACCGACGCCCAGGCGATGTCCGCGTTCGACCTGCTGTGCAAGACCGAGGGCATCATCCCCGCGATCGAGTCCTCGCACGCGCTGGCGGGCGCCATCATGCTCGCCGAGGAGATGGGTCCCGACGCCACGATCCTGGTGAACCTCTCGGGCCGCGGCGACAAGGACGTGCACACCGCAGCGAAGTACTTCGGGCTGCTCGACGAGAACGACCAGGCGGAGACCGACCGATGACCGTGATCGACGAGCTCTTCGAGCGCACCCGCGCCGAGAACCGCGCCGCCCTGGTCGGCTACCTGCCCGCCGGCTTCCCGACGGTCGACGCCTCGATCGCCGCGATCCAGGCGATGGTCGAGGGTGGCGTCGACCTGGTCGAGGTCGGCCTGCCGTACAGCGACCCGGTGATGGACGGGCCCACGATCCAGGCGGCCGCCGAGGCGGCGCTGGTCAACGGCACCCGCGTCGACGACGTCTTCCGCGTCGTCGCGGCCTCCGCCGCCACGGGTGCGCCGACGGTCGTCATGACCTACTGGAACCCGGTCGAGCGCCGCGGCGTCGACCGGTTCGCCGCCGATCTGGCCGCTGCCGGGGGAGCGGGCCTCATCACGCCCGACCTGATCCCCGACGAGGGCACCGAGTGGGAGCGCGCGTCGCGGGCCCACGGCCTCGACCGCGTCTACCTCGTGTCGCCGTCGTCCACCGACGACCGCCTCGCGATGACGGCGGATGCGGCCAGCGGCTTCATCTACGCCACCGCGGTCATGGGCGTCACCGGTCAGCGCGAGCAGACCAGCAGCCTCGCGCCCGAGCTGGTCGCGCGGCTGCGCAAGGTCACCGACAAGCCCGTCGGCGTGGGACTCGGCGTCAGCAACGGCGCCCAGGCCCACGAGATCGCCGAGTTCGCCGACGCGGTCATCGTCGGATCGGCCCTCGTGCGGTGCCTGCTCGACCAGCCCGACGAGGCGAGCGCCCTGACCTCCCTGCGCGAGCTGGCCGCCGAGCTGCGCGCCGGCGTCGAGCGGGACTGACATGACCATCGCGTCGTACATCCCGTCCCCGGACCAGGCGGTCTGGCACCTCGGCCCGTTCCCGCTGCGCGCCTACGCGCTGTGCATCATCGCCGGCGCCGTCGCGGCGATCTTCATCGCCGAGCGCCGGTTCGTCGCGCGCGGCGGCCGCGCCGGGGCCATCGGCGACATCGCAGTCTGGGCCATCCCCTTCGGGATCGTGGGCGGCCGGATCTACCACGTCATCACCGATGCCGAGCTCTACTTCGGGCCGGGCCGCGATCCGATCGACGCGCTCAAGATCTGGGAGGGCGGCCTGGGCATCTGGGGCGCCGTCGCCTTCGGTGGTGTCGGCGCCTGGATCGCCTGTCGCCGGTACGACATCGACTTCCTGAAGATGGCCGACGCGCTGGCCCCCGGGCTGCTCGTGGCCCAGGCCATCGGGCGCTTCGGCAACTACTTCAACCAGGAGCTGTTCGGGAAGCCGACGACGCAGCCGTGGGGCCTGGAGATCGACCGCCAGTTCCGTCCCGACGGGTACGAGCAGTTCGCCACGTTCCACCCCACGTTCCTCTACGAGGCACTGTGGAACCTGGCCGCGGCCGTGCTGCTCGTGTGGCTCGACCGCCGCCTCAAGCTCACGCACGGCCGGGTCTTCGCGCTCTACGTCATGCTCTACACGCTGGGCCGCGGCTGGATCGAGATGCTGCGCATCGACACGGTGAACCATCTCGGCCCGTTCCGCCTGAACGTGTGGACGTCGATCATCGTCTTCTGCGCGGGACTGGCCTACTTCCTGTGGGCGCGGCGGCGCTACCAGGACGAACCGGCCGACACCCCCGCCTGACCGAGGCTGGGACACTGGATCCATGAGCCGTCCCGTGGTCGCGATCGTCGGCCCGACGGCGTCGGGGAAGACCGGTCTCTCGGTCGCCCTGGCGCAGGAGCTGGACGGCGAGGTCGTCAACGCCGACTCCGTCCAGCTGTACCGCGGCATGGACGTCGGCAGCGCCAAGGCCACCGTGGCCGAGCGCGGGGGCGTGCCCCATCACCTGCTCGACGTCCTCGAGGTCACCGACGAGGCGAACGTCGCGCAGTTCCAGCAGTGGGCGCGCGCTGCGATCGACGAGGTCCGCGACCGAGGACGGCTCCCGATCCTGGTCGGCGGCTCGTCGCTGTACGTCCGCGCCGCACTGGACCCCCTCGAGTTCCCCGGCACCGATCCGCGGGTGCGCGCGCAGTGGGCGGCGCGGCTGGACGAGGTCGGCGCCGAGGCCCTCCACGGCGAGCTGGCCCGGCGCGACCCTGCCGCCGCCGCGGCGATCCTGCCCACCAACGGTCGCCGGATCGTGCGGGCCCTCGAGGTCGGCGAGCTGACCGGCCGGCCGTTCGTGGCCACCATGCCCGAGCCGGTGTCGGTGTACCCGCGGGTCGTGATGATCGGGCTGGACGTCCCGCGCGATGTCCTCGACGCCCGCATCGACGCCCGGGTGGACCAGATGTGGGCCGACGGCCTGGTCGACGAGGTCCGGTCGCTGGCGGGGCTGGCCGGATCGCCGACCGCATCACGGGCGCTCGGGTACCAGCAGGTGCTGGCGTTCCTCGCCGGCGAGATGACCGAGGACGAGGCGCGCGCCGAGACGAAGTCCGGGACGCGACGGTTCGCGCGCCGCCAGGATCGGATGATGCGCAAGGACCCGCGGATCCACTGGCTGCCCTTCGACGCCCCCGACCTGCTCGCGCGCGCGGTCGCGCTCGTCGAGTCCCCGTAGGCTGGGCCCATGGAATTCGCGTGGTTCAAGGGACATGGCACCGAGAACGACTTCGTGGTGCTGCCCGACCATGACGGCACGGTGCACGGAGACCTCGATCCGGCCTTCGTCGCGGCCCTGTGCGACCGCCGCCGGGGGATCGGCGCCGACGGCGTGATGCGCGTCGTGCGGTGCACCGCGCTGGGCCACAACTCGCCCGCCGAGTGGTTCATGGACTACCGCAACGCCGACGGCTCGCTGAGCCAGATGTGCGGCAACGGCATCCGGGTCTTCGCCCGTCACCTGCTCGAACAGGGCCTCGTGGAGGGGCCCGAGTTCCCCATCGACACCCGCGACGGGCTCAAGTTCCTGTCGGTCGACGGCGACGAGCTCTCGGTCGACATGGGCGCCTGGACCACCGGGACCCACACGAAGGTCACCGCGAACGACCGCACGTGGGAGGCGCTCGAGGTCCACACCGGCAATCCGCACGCGGTGGCGTTCGTCGACTCCCTGGCCGACGCGGGCACGCTGATCGAGGCGCCGCACCACGACGAGTCGGTGTACCCCGAGGGCGTGAACGTGGAGTTCGTCCAGCGCATCGCCCCCCAGCACGTCGCGATGCGCGTGCACGAACGAGGCTCGGGCGAGACCCGGTCGTGCGGCACCGGCGCCTGCGCGACGGCGATCGCCACCGCGAAGGCCGACCGCGAGAGCGGGCCGGCGACCTACCGGGTCGACGTCCCCGGCGGCACGCTGCACGTGACCGTCTCACCCGACCGCACAGTGCTGACCGGACCGGCCGTGATCGTCGCCGGCGGCACGATGGAGTGGAGCGCATGACCGACCAGAACCGACCCGACGAATCCACCGACCACGAGGTCGACCGCGGTGAGATGGACCTGCAGGACCGGTCCTCGCTGCGGCGCGTCGCGGGCCTGTCCACCGAGCTGGAGGACATCAGCGAGGTCGAGTACCGCCAGCTGCGCCTCGAGCGCGTCGTGCTGGTGGGGGTCTGGAACGAGGGCACCGTCGAGGACGCCGAGAACTCGCTGACCGAGCTCAAGGCGCTCGCCGAGACCGCGGGTTCGGAGGTGCTGGACGCCCTGATCCAGCGCCGCCAGAAGCCCGACCCCGCCACGTACATCGGCAGCGGCAAGGTCGAGGAGCTCCGCGAGGCGGTCCGCGCCACCGGCGCCGACACCGTCATCTGCGACGGCGAGCTCGCGCCCAGCCAGCTGCGCAACCTCGAGGACAAGGTCAAGGTCAAGGTCGTCGACCGCGTGGCCCTGATCCTGGACATCTTCGCCCAGCACGCCAAGAGCGCCGAGGGCAAGGCCCAGGTCGAGCTGGCGCAGCTGCAGTACCAGACCCAGCGCCTGCGCGGCTGGGGCGGCAACCTGTCCCGTCAGGCCGGCGGCCAGGCCGCGGGCGGCGAGGGCATCGGTGGCCGTGGCCCCGGTGAGACCAAGCTCGAGACCGACCGCCGCCGCATCCAGGCCCGCATCGCCAAGCTGCGCCGCGAGCTCAAGGAGCTGCGGGGCACGCGCGACACCAAGAAGGCCGAGCGCCGACGCAACAAGATCCCCTCGGTGGCCATCGCCGGCTACACGAACGCCGGCAAGTCGAGCCTGCTCAACCGGCTGACGGGCGCCGGGGTGCTGGTCGAGGACGCCTTGTTCGCGACCCTGGACCCCACCACCCGCCGGGCCGAGACGTCCGACGGGCGCGTGTACACGCTCTCGGACACGGTCGGCTTCGTCCGGCACCTGCCGCACCAGCTGGTCGAGGCGTTCCGCTCGACGCTGGAGGAGGTCGCCGACTCCGACCTGATCCTGCACGTCGTCGACGGCTCGCACCCCGATCCCGAGGGCCAGATCAGCGCCGTGCGCGAGGTCTTCTCCGAGATCGGCGCCCTGGGCGTGCCCGAGGTCATCGTGATCAACAAGGCCGACGCGGCGGACCCGCTCGTGCTCAAGGCCCTGCTGGCCCGTGAGCCGCACGCGGTCGTGGTCAGCGCGCGCACGGGGGAGGGGATGGACGAGCTGCTCAACGCGATCGAGGCCGACCTGCCCGTTCCCGAGGTGCTCGTCGACGCCGTCGTGCCGTACGCGCGCGGCGACCTCGTCAACCAGCTGCACCTGCACGCCGAGATCGAGGTCCTCGAGCACGTCGCGGACGGCACCCACGTCGTCGCGCGGGCGCACCCCGAGCTGGCCGCCGAGCTGGCCCCGTTCGCGTCGGCCGACCACTGAGAGCACAGTGTCGCCGCGGCGCGGCACTGTGGATCGGTGCTCTCGCGCCTGCGGCGGCCGGGTAGCGTTCCCTCATGCCCTCCCGCCCTGCCGTGACCGACGTCCTGGCCGCCGCGGTCGCCTCCGTGGGCGGCTCCGAGCGACCGGGACAGGTCGCCATGGCCGAGGCCGTGGCCCAGGCGCTGAGCGACGAGCGACACCTCCTGGTCCAGGCCGGCACCGGCACGGGCAAGTCGCTGGGCTACCTCGTGCCGGCGCTCCTGCACGACAAGCGCGTCATCGTCGCTACCGCCACCCTGAACCTGCAGCACCAGCTGGTCGAGCGTGACATCCCGGCCCTCAAGGAGGCCGCGCGGGACACGATGGACACGGTGCCCCACCACGCCGTCCTCAAGGGCCGGGCCAACTACGCCTGCCTGCACCGGGTGCGCCTGGGCGCGCCGGACGAGCAGGGGATCCTGGTCGAGGTGCCCGAGGGGTCGCTGGGCGCCGAGGTCGTGAAGCTGCGCGAGTGGGCCGAGGAGCAGGCCGAGGGCGGGCACAACGGCGACCGCGACGGCGCCCCCACCCACGGCGATCGTGCCTGGCGTCAGGTCAGCGTCACGTCGCGCGAGTGCCTGGGCGCCTCCCGCTGCGAGTACGCCACCGAGTGCTTCGCCGAGCGCGCCCGTGAGGACGCCTCCAAGGCCCATGTCGTGGTGACCAATCACGCGATGCTCGCGATCGACGCGATCGAGGGCGTGCCGATGCTGCCGGAGTTCGACGCCGTCGTGGTCGACGAGGCGCACGAGCTGGCCGCCCGGGTCACCCAGGCGTCGACCGACGAGCTCGATCCCGGCCTCATCGAGCGGGCGGCGCGACGAGCGCGGCCGTATCTCGACGACGGGGGCACGGCCGACGACCTCAGCGACGCCGCCGATGCCCTCGCCGATGCGCTCACCCACGTCCAGCCGGGCCGGATCGACGCGATCGAGCCTGCTCTGGCCGGGGCCCTCGCGCTCGTCCGCGACAGCGCCCGCGCCTGCTTCTCGAACTTCACCAAGGAGAAGGGCGAGGACGCCGATCCGGGCCGCCAGCAGGCGCGCAGCACGATCGAGGACGTCCGCCTGGTCGCCGAGCGGATGGCCGCAGGTCGCGAGACCGAGGTGCTGTGGCTCGGCGAGGGTCGCAGCGGCCTGCACCTGAAGATCGCGCCCATCGACGTCTCCGGCGCACTGCGCGAGAAGCTCTTCGGCGAGAAGACGGTCGTGCTGACCAGCGCGACGCTGACCCTCGGCGGCTCGTTCGGGCCGGTCGCGGCGTCCCTGGGACTGGACATGCAGGGATCGGACTGGACCGGCCTCGACGTCGGCTCGCCGTTCGACTACACGCGGCAGGGGATCCTCTACGTCGCCAAGCACCTGCCGCCGCCGGGCCGCGACGGCGCCGACGCCGAGCAGCTCGGCGAGATCACGGCGCTGATCAAGGCGGCCGGCGGCCGCACACTCGGGCTGTTCTCGTCCCGTCGCGGCGCCGAGAAGGCGGCCGAGTACGTGCGCGCGTCGCTGCCCGATCTCGATGTGTGGTGCCAGGGCGACGCCCAGCTGCCCGAGCTGGCGCGCCGCTTCGCCGAGGAGCCCAGCGCCTGCCTGTTCGGCACGCTGAGCCTGTGGCAGGGCGTCGACCTGCCCGGCGACACCTGCACGCTGGTGATCATCGACCGCATCCCGTTCCCGCGGCCCGACGATCCGCTGAGCAGCGCCCGGCAGCGGCTGGTCGAGAAGCGCGGCGGCAACGGCTTCATGCAGGTCGCCGCCCAGCACGCGGCGCTCCTGCTGGCCCAGGGCGTCGGACGGCTCATCCGTCGCTCGACCGATCGAGGGGTCGTGGCGGTCCTGGACCCGCGGCTCGTGACCGCCCGGTACGGCGGCTTCCTGGCCTCTTCTCTGCCTCCGCTGTGGCGCACGACGGACCGGGCCGTGGTCACGGCCGCGCTGCGACGACTCGACGAATCGGCGAAGGACGGTAATCAGGCCGCAGTTTGATACCGTGGCCCGGACTCATCGTTCAACTCCTCGGGGATCCCATGCCGTTCCGTCTTCCCTCGCTCGCTGCTGCCTTCGTGGCGCTCGTCGGGTCTCTCATCGTCAGCATCGCTCCCGCGCAGGCGGCGGGCGGTCTGTCGACCAAGACCTCCGTCGTGGCCATGAACGGATCGGGCTACGGCTCGGTCTGGGCCCGCTGCACCAAGAAGAAGGCCTGCAAGGGCAACGTCTACGTCGAGGGAGCCGCGTCGCAGAAGCGCAGCTTCACGGTCAAGGCCCGGTCGGCCCGCTGGGTCACCTTCCGCAACACCAACTGGAAGACGCGCCCCTCGGGCGTGCTGCGGATGAGCGGCGCCTCGCCGAAGCGCATCCAGCAGGAGGCGCGCGTCGCCTACGGCACCATCTCCGGAACGGTGTCCCGCGCCAGTGGCGCCGGCGCCAGCGGTGTGAAGGTCGAGCTGTGGCGCATCGGATCGCGCAACCGCAACGTCCTGATCTCCACGGCCACTGATGTCGAGCGCAACGGCGGTCGGTTCTCCTTCCGCGTGGCGATGGGCGCCAACAACGGTCCGTCGGCCACGTACAAGCTGCACGTCGTGGGCACCTCCGGTGGCGAGCGCCGCTCGTGGTGGTGGCGCGGCAACGGCACCGGCGGCTTCGCCGGGGGAGCGCGCGACATGTCGGCGGGCACCTCGATCAAGGTGACCCGCGGCCAGAAGTACCGCTACGTCGCGAACGCGCGCTACGCCTCGATCAAGGGCCAGGTGCGCAACGGCTCCAAGCCGGTCGCCGGCACCGAGGTCACGATCGTCGGCCGCCCGCCCTACTGGTCCTCCTCCTCGCGCGTGCTGCGCGACCTGGACTTCATGGCCTGTGCGAACGTCTACGGGCGCACCACCACCAACGGCAACGGCAACTACGAGGTCGGCTTCCTGCCCACGTCCTCCGCGCGCATCTACGCCGTGAAGCCTGCCGGCAGCCTGTGGTTCGGCTCGGGCGACAAGTCCTGGGGAACGTGCCACGCCGTGGTGAACAACCGCGCCGAGAAGTCCTCCACCAGCCGCATGCTGCCGCTGCCCGCCGCCGGCCTGGCGAACCGGGTCCAGAACGTCGGCCGGGGCCGCACCAAGGTCACCGTCGCCGTCGGCGGCTACCAGGGACCGTCCAGCACGGCCAAGGTCGACCGCTACCTCACCGTCCGTGAGTACGCGAAGGGCCGCACGATCCTGTCCTCGGACGTCGTGCGCGCCGGCTCGGGCCGCCAGGTCAGCCTGGGCGAGGGCCACTACTGGTTCGAGATCGGCCGCCGCACGGGCTGCTCGGCCTGGTACAAGAGCCGCTACAAGAACAACGACGGCTACTTCAACGGTCTCGACCGCGGGTTCGAGAAGTGGAAGGCCAAGAACCACAAGATGTACCGCCAGCACTGCCGCGCCTACACGGCCGGCACGTACAAGCTGGTCCACGTCAAGGGCTCGTCGATGCGGGTCGTGCTGAAGAACGCCAAGGGCGGGTCCGTCAGCGGCCGCGTCACCGCGAAGAAGGTCAAGCCGCGCACCGAGCTGATGGTCCGGCTGACCTCGACCGACGGCAAGAAGGTCTACCGCACGGCCATGACCGACGGCGCCGGCAAGTTCAAGGTCACCGGCCTGGCGTCGGGCAAGTACCGCATCGTGGTGAACGCCGACTCGTGGCGTGGCATCTCGCGCGCGTTCTCCGGCCCGAAGACGGTGACGGTCAAGCGGGGCAAGAACAAGTCCGTGGGGACGCTGAACTTCCGTCAGTGACCCCGGGGACGGGTGCGGGTGACCGCGCGCCCTAGGCTGGAAACATGTCGATTCTGGTGACTGGTGGAGCCGGCTACATCGGGGCTCACGTCGTCCGCGCGCTCGAGCGCGCGGGCCTGGACTCGGTCGTCGTCGACGACCTGTCCAGCGGACATCGCGAGTTCGTGCGGCCGCAGGTGCCCTTCATCGACCTCAACATCCTCGACACCCAGGCCCTCGTCGAGCAGCTCTCCGAGCACCGCATCGACGCCGTGATCCACCTGGCCGCGTTCAAGTACGCGGGGGTGTCGGTCGAGCAGCCGCTGCACACGTGGCGGCAGAACGTCGGCGGCACGCTGAGCCTCCTGCAGGCGATGGCCGAGCTGGGGATCGGCGCGATCGTCTTCTCCAGCTCCGCGGCGGTCTACGGCACGACGGACATCGACCTCGTCACCGAGGACACGCCGACCAGCCCGGAGTCGCCGTACGGCGAGTCGAAGCTGGTGGGGGAGTGGATGATCCGCGACCAGGCCGTGGCCACGGGCCTGCGGCACACGTCGCTGCGGTACTTCAACGTCGTGGGCTCGGGCGAGCCGGACCTCTACGACTCCAGCCCGCACAACCTGTTCCCGCTGGTCATCCGCGCGCTGAGCCGGGGAGAGCAGCCGCGGATCAACGGCACGGACTACCCGACGCCGGACGGCACGTGCGTGCGCGACTACGTGCACGTCGCCGACCTGGCCGAGGCCCACGTGACGGCGGTCCGCCGGCTGCTGGCCGGCGACGAGCTCGAGCCGGTCTACAACCTGGGCAGCGGCGACGGCGTGTCGGTCCGGCAGATCATGCAGGCCGTCGCGGGCGCGACGGGCGTGGACTTCGATCCGGTGGAGGCGGAGCGTCGCCCCGGGGACCCGGCGCGCATCGTCGCGTCGGGAGAGCGTGCCACGCGCGACCTGGACTGGAAGATGCGGCACACCCTCGACGACATGGTGGCCAGCGCCTGGCGGGCGCGGCCTGCGGACGCGACCGCCTGACGGGTCGGGTCAGACCCGGCGCAGGACCGCGGTGACCTTGCCGATGATCTGGGCGTCGGTGCCGTCGATCGGGTCGTAGGCGGGGTTCTGCGGCAGCAGCCAGACCTGCCCGTCGCGGCGGCTGAGCGTCTTCACCGTGGCCTCGCCGTCGATCATGGCGGCGACCATCTCGCCGTTCTCGGCGACCTGCTGCTGGCGGATCACCACGTAGTCGCCGTCGCAGATCGCGGCGTCGACCATCGAGTCGCCCTTGACCTCGAGCAGGAAGAGCGTGCCGTCGCCGACCAGCGAGCGCGGCAGCGGCATGACCTCCTCCACGCGCTGCTCGGCCAGGATCGGACCGCCGGCCGCGATGCGACCGACCATCGGCACGTAGGCCGGCTCGGGAGCGGCGTCGCCGCTGTCGGTCTCGTCGTGGTCGGTGGGGCGGGCGCGCATCGCCGGCTTGGAGTCGGGCAGGTAGATCTCCAGGGCGCGCGGGCGGTGCGGATCGCGGCGGATGAAGCCCTTGCGCTCGAGCATCCGCAGCTGGTGCGAGACCGAGGACGTGCTGGCCAGGTCACAGGCGGCGCCGACCTCGCGCATGCTGGGCGGGTAGCCCTGAGCCTCGATGTGCTCCTTGAGGAACACCAGGATGCGACGTTGGCGCTTGGTCAGGCCGGTCAGGTCGACCGGTTCGTCCAGGTTCTCGCTCATGGGACGACGGTAGCCGGGGTGGGCGGCGCGATCAAACAGGTGTTCGATACGGCGTGTCCCCGCGGTGGCCTAGGGTGTGGGACGTGAGCTACGTGGTGGTGGGAACCCGGGACGGTCAGCAGTGGAACGTCGAGGTGTCGGGCGTCGGAACGGCCCGCGCGGCCGAGCTCGGCCAGATCGAGTCGGTCGCGCGTGAGGTGTTGCGCGAGCACGCGGTGGCCGACCACGCGACCGTCGACCTGCAGCTGCTGCTGCCGGACTTCGAGGTCGACCTGCAGCAGCAGGGCGTGCCGCGCCACGGCCTCGGACCGGTCGAGCTGATCAGCGCCCTCATCGCCCTGGTGGTCGTCGTCGGCGCGATCGCCTTCCTCGTGGGTCGCGCGCTCGGCTGAGCGGCTCTGCCGGCGCGCCGAGCGTCGCACGCTCCTGCGCGAGCAAGGCCTCCCGGGTGATCGTCTCCTCGCTGACGATGCCCTCGCGGGTGGCCTCGACGCACGCCCCGAACAAGATGGCCCACATCCCGATCCACAGCCACAGCAGCAGCACGATGACGCCGGCCAGCGCGCCGTACGTGCGGGCGTAGGTGCCGACGGTCTCGACGTAGATCGAGAACCCGGCCGAGCTCAGGAGCCAGATCGCCCCGGCCAGGAGGACCCCGCGGGTGATGAGCGGGCCGGTGGCGGGTCGCTGTGGCGCGTGGCGATAGAGGACGCCGATCGCCACGAGGACCGCGCCCGCCAGTGCGAGCCAGCGGACGAGGTGCGCGACCAGGCGCGTGACCGTGCCCGCGCCGAGCACGTCGAGCACGACGGGGACCACCGCGACGACTGCGATCGCGAGCAGGCCGAACGCGATGGCTCCGGCCGTCAGTGCCACCCCGACGAGCCGGCGGACGACGTACCGGCGGCGGCGCGGCAGTCCGTACAGCTGGTTGACGGCGGCGACGAGGTGGAAGACCCCACTGGACGCGGAGTACAGGGCCGCCACCACGGCGGCGGCGGCGCTCGCTCCCAGCGACCCGGTCGACGCGGTCGTGATCTGGCGCATCTGGTTCGTGACGAGCGACGCGGCTTCGGCCGGCAGGACGGCGGTCAGCCAGCGGGTCTGGTCCGCGACGCTGCCGGGATCGGCGACGAGCCCGTAGATCGAGGCCGTGGCGATGAGTGCGGGGACCAGGGACGTGAACAGGAAGAACGCCACGCCCGCCGCCAGCAGTGACGCCTGACGCGCGGACGCCTGCCGCCAGGCCGTGACCAGCGTCTGCAGCAGGGGCATGGCCCGACGGTAGCGCCGGCGCCGGGGGAGCGCGCTGATGTTCCGGTGCGAACGACACGCCCGTTCGAACAAGATTTCGACAATGCTCGATTTTGTCAGAGGTCACCCGTACAGTCGTTCGTGTGTTCGATAGAACACGTGATCGAATCGAACAGCCGCACTTCCCCGGAGGCCACCATGAGCATCACCCTCGACCACAGCCCCTTCTCGGTCGTCGACCTGCCCCGTCGTCCGATGGTGACCCGCACGACGTACCAGGCGACCGGCGTCGCGCCCGCCGCGCCGCTGCGCCTGACCGGTCGTGGCCGGATCGCCCTGGTGGCCGTCGCCCTCGCCGTGATCAGCGCCCTGGTGATCGTCTTCGGCTCCGCCGTGGTCGCCTCCGACTCCGCCGCCGAGCCGGGCATCGTCACCACGGTGACGGTCCAGCCGGGTCAGACCCTCTGGAGCATCGCCGCCGAGGCGCGTCCCGACGCCGACATCCGGTCCACCGTGGACGAGATCGTCAAGCTCAACGCCCTCGAGGACGGCGCCGCCCTTCCCATCGGCACCACCCTCGCCGTGCCGACGACCGACTGATCGCCATCTTCTGAGCCCGCGCGCGGCGCCCATCGATGCCCTGGGGAAGGGGCCGGTGGGCGCCGCGTTGCGTTGTCCGGGGGTTCGACACGCGTTCATCGCCGACTCGTTCCGCTGAGGATGAACGCGGCGTAGCGTGGGGTCTGGACATCGACAGAGGAGGTCCGCATGACGATCGCCGCTCACGGCCATCACCAGCACCGCATCCACGTGATGACCCGCTTCCGGGGGCAGGTGCTGAGTCGAGCCGCGGTCCTGCTGGCGGCCAGCGCGGTGACGTGGGCCCTGCCCGCGCGCGAGGGCACCCACGGCGTCGATGCGCCGGTCCGCTGGCTCGGCAGCGCCCTGACCGAGGCGCAGGTCCTGCCCGCCCTCGTCGTCCTGCTGGCGCTCGTCGGTGTCGGGTACGTGTGGCAGCGGGTGCGTCCGGCCGACATGGGCGCGCTGGCCTGGGTCGTGGCCGGGGGCGCCCTGGGCTTCGTGTCGCTCGCTCTGGTCGTGGCGGTCGGCTCGGGCGAGGGGCCGGTCTACTGGTGGCTCGGGGTCGGCGTGGTCGTCACCTCGATGACCCTGCAGGTCCTGGCCGTGCTGGCCGGCCACGGGCTGGCCGTGCTGGCGGCCCGACGCCACGAGACGACGCCGGACTGAACGGAACCGGCGGACAGCCGTGCGCACGAACGAACGCCCCGGTCGAAGGACCGGGGCGTTCGTACGTTCAGGCGTCGGGCGTCAGCTCTTGAGCTGTCCGCCGGCGCTCTCGAGGTGGGCGCGCACGAACCAGTGGAACAGCTCGAGCGTCTTGGTCTGCCCGATGATCATGTCCTCGGTCACCGGGTCGAGGTCCTCGACCGCGGCCTGCGCCTTGCGGTGGTCGTCGATGAGGCCGATGTAGACCGCGTCGAGCGCCTTGAGGTGCTCCGTCGTGGTCGCGCGGCCCAACGGGTAGTCGTCCCACGAGCGTCCGTCGACGATCGCCTTGGGCGTGCCCAGCGGGACGGCGCCCAGGGTCGCAATGCGCTCGGCGGTCTCGTCGACCATGTCGCGAACCTCGACGACGTGGGGATCGATCATCTCGTGCACCGCGATGAAGTGGGGGCCCACGACGTTCCAGTGCACGTGCTTGAGGGTGAGCATCAGGTCGTTGAGTGCGTTCAGCCGATCCTGCAGCGTCTTCGCGAGGCTCTCGCCGTCGGCGATGCTGAGACCGGGAACCGTGTACTTGGGTTTGGTGGCCATGCCTCCACCGTAGAGGGATCGCCGGGCGCCGCAACCGCAGCGCGTGTGACTTTCTCAGCCCTCGAGGGTGCCGCGCAGGCGGGCGTGTTCACGGGCGCTTCGCACCCGTGCGACGGCCGCCGTCCAGGCCCGATCGGCCTCTTCCTGGTGGCCCAGCCGCGACAGCAGATCGGCTCGCGTCGCGTGGTAGAGGTGACTGTCGAGGCCGAAGCCCTCGACCACCTTGAGTGCGGCCTCGGCGCCGCGGACCTCCGCGAGAGCGGTGGCGCGACTGAGGGCGACGAGGTCGGAGGGCGCCAGGGTCATCAGCTGGTCGTGCAGGGCCAGGATGCGGTCCCAGTCGGTGTCCTCGGCGCTCGGGGCGTTGACGTGCTCGGACTGGATGGTGGCGCGGATCTGGTACGGGCCCGAGGGGTTCTGGCGCCGGCTCGCGCGCAGCAGGAACAGGCCCTCGTCGATCTCGTCGCGGTGCCAGCGGGAGCGGTCCTGCAGGCCGAACGGGATGAGCGAGCCGTCGGGGGCCACGCGGGCGTCGCGGCGCGCGCGGGTCAGCAGCATGATGGCCAGGGCAGCGCGCGGCTCGGACTCGGCCGGGAACTGCTCCACGAGGACCCGGGTCGTCTCGACGGCCTCGTAGGGAAGGTCGAGGTGGCAGTGGGGGTGGATGATGCCGTCGTCGAAGACCAGCATCAGCACGTCCAGCACGCTGTCGAGCGGCTCGGCGGTCAGCTCGTCGGGGATGACCCGGCCGAGCAGGGCCCGGGCGCGGTCCTCGGACCAGGCGAGGCGCCGCTCCATCGTCTGGTCGGGAACGGCGAAGGCGCGCGCGATCTCATCGGTCGGGAAGCCGCCGGCCACGGCCAGCATGAGCGCGATGCGCGCGGCCATGGGCAACGACGAGTGGCAGCAGGCCGCCAGGAGGCTCAGCACGGCCGACGCGTCGTCCTCGGCCACGTGGGGGACCGGATCGGTCCGTCCGGCGGTGGCCCAGGCGATCTCGAGCAGCGTCCCGGCCAGGTCGGCCGGCGGCTCCTGCTCGTCCAGGGAGACGAGCGCCCGGTCCACGGCGTCCCGGGCCTCACCGAGGTCGCCGACGTGCGCGGTGACCACGCCCAGCGCCCGCAGGCGCGCGGCGCGAAGGTCTCGGGGGAGGCTGTGGGTCATGTCGGTGTCGCGGTGTCCAAGGTGCGCAAGGGACAAGGCGACTCCTCTCGTTCCGTGCGGTCGGTCGTGATGGGCGCGGGCACTCGATGCGACCCCTCGATGGTGGCCGACACGCCCGTGATCCGCGACTTGACCAGCGCTGCCCCCCGGCTGACCTGCGCAAACGTCGTCCTCGAGACCCACGGGTCCGATTGTGTCGGACTTCTTTGCGATGTTGTTGCTTACCGGTGACACGCCACGTAGAGTAACCACTACATCTAGTAGTTACACAGATGTGATTCTCCACATATAGGTCCACAGGCACCGTCCTGTTGTCCACATCACATGTGAAGATGTCCACACTTCGTCCCCAGGTTCTCCACCGGGGACGCAATTCGGTCCGATGCGAGGAGGAAACGATGCACTGCCCGTTCTGCAAGAACACCGACACGCGCGTGCTCGACTCGCGGGTGGCCGACGAGGGCGGCTCCATTCGCCGTCGCCGGGCCTGCTCGCAATGCGAGAAGCGCTTCACCACGATCGAGCAGATGCAGCTCATGGTCGTGAAGCGCTCGGGGGCCACCGAGCCGTTCGTCCGCGAGAAGGCCGTCGCCGGCGTCGCCAAGGCCTGCAAGGGTCGGCCGGTCTCGACCGACGACCTGGCCTGCCTCGGCCAGCAGGTCGAGGACGCCCTGCGCGCCTCCGGCCAGGCCGAGATCAACACGCAGGACATCGGGATGGCCATCCTCGAGCCCCTGCGCGCCCTCGACGAGGTCGCGTACCTGCGCTTCGCGTCGGTCTACAAGTCCTTCGACTCCGCCGACGACTTCGTCGCCGAGATCGCCGGGCTCATGGCCGACCAGGCCGACATCGCCCAGGTGCTCGACCGCACCGCCGAGGCCGCATCGCCGAAGCACCCCGACTCCGGGTCCTGACCGACCCGCAGTCCCCAGACGACACACATCCACGCTGCACACCACGACAGGAGCACCACATGACCGAGACGGTCGGCGGGACCTCGGGATCCGCCCCTCGCACCAGCCGCAAGTCCGCGAAGAGCGGCTTGAAGATCGAGCGAGTCCACACCACCGAGGGCGTGCACCCGTACGACGCGGTCACCTGGGAGCGGCGTGACGTCGTCCAGACCAACTGGAAGACCGGCGAGACCGTGTTCGAGCAGCGCGGCGTGGAGTTCCCCGACTTCTGGAGCCTCAACGCCTCGACCATCGTCACCACGAAGTACTTCCGCGGCGCCGTGGGCAGCCCCGAGCGCGAGTCGAGCCTGCGCCAGCTGCTCGACCGCGTCGTCCTGACCTACGTCAAGGCCGGCAAGGACTTCGGCTACTTCGCCACCGACGCCGACGCCGAGATCTTCGAGCACGAGCTGACCTACATGCTCCTGCACCAGATCTTCAGCTTCAACAGCCCCGTGTGGTTCAACGTCGGCACGTCCAGCCCCCAGCAGGTCAGCGCCTGCTTCATCCTGGCCGTCGACGACTCGATGGACTCGATCCTGAACTGGTACCGCGAGGAGGGCCTGATCTTCAAGGGCGGCTCCGGTGCCGGCCTGAACCTGTCGCGCATCCGCTCCAGCAAGGAGCTGCTGCGCTCGTCCGGTGGCACCGCCTCGGGCCCCGTGTCCTTCATGCGCGGCGCCGACGCGTCCGCCGGCACGATCAAGTCCGGTGGCGCCACCCGTCGCGCCGCCAAGATGGTCGTGCTCGACGTCGATCACCCCGACATCGTCGAGTTCGTCGAGACCAAGGAGCGCGAGGAGGAGAAGATCCGCGTGCTGCGTGACGCGGGCTTCGACATGGATCTGGGCGGCTCGGACATCACCAGCGTCCAGTACCAGAACGCCAACAACTCGGTTCGCGTCAACGACGAGTTCATGGAGGCCGTCGAGGAGGGCACCTCCTTCGGTCTGCGCGCCCGCACCAGCGGCGAGGTCATCGAGGAGATCGACGCCCGCGAGCTGTGGGGCAAGATGGCCCACGCCGCGTGGGCGTGCGCCGACCCGGGCATCCAGTACGACTCGACCATCAACGACTGGCACACCACGCCGGAGTCGGGCCGGATCACCGCCTCGAACCCGTGCAGCGAGTACATGCACCTGGACAACTCCAGCTGCAACCTGGCCAGCCTGAACCTGCTGAAGTTCCTCACCGCCGAGGGCACCTTCGACACCACGAAGTTCGTCAAGAGCGTCGAGTTCATCATCACCGCGATGGACATCTCGATCTGCTTCGCCGACTTCCCGACCGAGGCCATCGGCGACACGACGCGCAAGTTCCGTCAGCTGGGCATCGGCTACGCCAACCTCGGCGCGCTGCTCATGGCTTCGGGCCTGGCGTACGACTCCGAGGGTGGCCGGGCGCTGGCTGCGGGCATCACCTCGCTGATGACCGGCACGTCCTACCGCCGCAGCGCCGAGCTCGCCGGAGTCGTCGGCCCCTACGAGGGCTACGCCGCCAACGTCGACGGCCACCAGCG
Source organism: Aeromicrobium duanguangcaii (assembly GCF_024508295.1). Lineage (NCBI taxonomy): Bacteria > Bacillati > Actinomycetota > Actinomycetes > Propionibacteriales > Nocardioidaceae > Aeromicrobium > Aeromicrobium duanguangcaii. The sequence continues at coordinate 1,239,859 of NZ_CP101990.1, forward strand.
CGTCATGCGCAAGCACCAGGCCGCCAACGACGAGATCCGCACCAAGCACGCGATCGACATCGCCGTGCAGAAGGAGGCCACCAAGCAGTGGGCGGCCAACCTGAAGATCGGTGAGAAGAACGGCTGGCGCAACTCCCAGGCCTCCGTCCTGGCGCCCACCGGCACGATCGGCTTCATGATGGACTGCGACACGACCGGCATCGAGCCGGACTTCTCGCTGGTCAAGTTCAAGAAGCTCGTCGGCGGCGGCTCGATGCAGGTCGTCAACCAGACGGTCCCGGCGGCTCTCGAGAAGCTGGGCTACACCGGCGAGACCATCGAGGCGATCGTCGAGTTCATCGCCGAGAACGGCCACGTCATCGACGCCCCGGGCCTGCGCCCGGAGCACTACGAGGTCTTCGACTGCGCCGTGGGTGAGCGGGCCATCAAGCCGATGGGCCACGTCCGGATGATGGCGGCCTGCCAGCCGTTCCTGTCCGGCGCCATCAGCAAGACGGTCAACATGCCCGAGACTGCGACGGTCGAGGAGATCGCCGACGTGTACTTCCAGGGCTGGAAGCTCGGCCTGAAGGCGCTGGCGGTCTACCGCGACAACTGCAAGGTCGGCCAGCCGCTGTCCAGCCAGAAGACGCAGGACAAGGCGACCAGTGGCCAGGCCGCGGCCGAGGCCGAGGTCAAGATCGTCGAGAAGATCGTCGAGAAGCCGATCCGTCGCCGTCTGCCCAAGTCGCGCGCTGCGATCACGACCAGCTTCAGCGTCGGTGGCGCCGAGGGCTACATGACCTCCGGTGCCCACGACGACGGCACGCTGGGCGAGATCTTCCTCAAGCTGGGCAAGCAGGGCTCGACCCTGGCCGGCGTGATGGACGCGTTCAGCATCGCGGTCTCGATCGGCCTGCAGTACGGCGTGCCGCTGGAGACGTTCGTCAGCAAGTTCACGAACCTCAAGTTCGAGCCGGCCGGTCTGACCGACGACCCGGACGTGCGGATGGCGCAGTCGATCATGGACTACGTCTTCCGTCGCCTGGCGCTGGACTACATCGACTTCGACACCCGGTCGGCCATGTCGATCTTCTCGGTCGACGAGCGTCAGCGGTACCTGGACACGGGCTCGTACGAGCCGGTCACGGGCGACGGCTCCACCGCCGCCGAGCTGGTCACCGACGAGTCCGCGGGCACCACGCCCGAGGCGGCTGCCGAGATCAAGGCCGAGGCGCAGATCGCCGACGCCGACGCGGTGGCGGTCCAGGTCGAGACGGCACGTCCGGCCTCCGGTCGGGCCCACACCTCGGCCGAGCTGCTCGAGGAGATCACCGGATCGGCGGTCGACAGCCCGCTGTGCATGACCTGCGGCACGAAGATGCGTCCCGCCGGCTCCTGCCACGTGTGCGAGGGCTGCGGCAGCACCAGCGGCTGCAGCTGATCTCGAGGCGGCGGCAGGTGCAGCCGCCCCTCGTCCCGGCCCGGACTCTCCTCGCGGAGGGTCCGGGCCGGTCCCTTTGTCCGGGCGTCAGCCCCGGGTCCACTCCTGCGACTGGGTCAGCCGGAAGAGGTAGACCAGTGGCGGCACCACGAGCACAGCGGCCAGCCCCACGACGACGAGCAGTCCGACCAAGGTGGCGTCCGCCCCGGCGCCGTCCTCGATCCGGACCTGGTCGACCAGGAGCCACGGGTACTGCCCGACGCCCCAGCCGGTGACGACCGACGCCACGGCGACGACCGCGGTCACGCGGGCGGGGCTGTAGCGCCGCCGGAACAGCAACACCAGCGTTCCCGCGCCGGCCAGCGCCGACGCCACGATGAGCGGGGCGGCCCGTCCTTCGAGGCCCGCTGCCAGCGTGGGGGAGTCCTGGGCGATGGGGACGAGCGCGGCGAAGACCACGACACCGGTGGCGACGCCGACCGCCAGGGTGCGCAGGCGCAGGCTGTCGGCCAGTGCGGCGTGGCCGCCGCGGTCGGCGTCCGCGGTGAGGAAGACCCCGCCGAGAAAGGCACAGGTCCCGACGGCGATGATCCCGCCGAGGATCGAGGTCGGGTTGAGCCATGAGGTCCACAGGTCGCCGCGCCCCTGCGCCGGGACCCGGCCGGAGGCGATCGCGCCGGCGACCGTCCCGAGGAAGAACGGCGTGATGAGCGAGGAGCCGGCGAACACCGTGCCGTACAGCCGGGCCTGGCTCATGGTCGGGGCGAACTTGCGGAAGGCGAAGGCGGAGCCGCGCAGGACGATGCCCAGCAGGGCGAAGAGCATCGGCAGGATCAGGGTGTTCATCGCGGACGCGAAGGACTGGGGGAAGCCGGTCCACCACATCACCAGGACGTAGATCAGCCACACGTGGTTTGCCTCCCAGACCGGACCGATGCTGTGGTCCACCAGCGTGCGCAGTTCGGCGCCGCGCCGCGCACCGCCGGCCGTCAGGTCGTAGAAGCCCGACCCGAAGTCCGCGCCGCCGAACAGGGCGTACGCCACGACACCGACGAACAGCGCGGCGGCGACCGCCACCTGGAGGGTCACGAGCCCACCGGGCGCTCGTCGACACCGGGCTCCTGGAGCTCGGGTCCGTACGGACTGGGCAGGTCCTCCTCGCCCGCGCGCCACCGCCGCGACATGGAGCGCAGGACGGTGATCGCGCCGATCGTGAGGGCGGTGTACAGGATCGTGGTCGCGACCAGCAGGATCCACAGATCGGGATTGTCGCCCGCGGCGTCGGCGGTTCTCAGGACGTCGTAGACGACCCAGGGCTGTCGCCCGACCTCGGTCGCGATCCAGCCGGCCTCCAGCGCGATCAGCGCGAGAGGCCCGGCCGCCACGGCGGCCCGCAGCATCCACCGGTTGGCCAGCAGGTCCCACCCGCGCCACCGGGCGAACCAGTACACGACGACGGCGACGGCCAGCAGCGTCCCGATGCCCACCATGGTCTGGAACGCGACGTGCGTGATGTTGATGGGCGGCTGGTCCGCGACCGGGATCTCGTCGAGTCCCACCACCGGCTTCGTGAATGAGTTCCGGGCGATGATCGAGCCGAGGTACGGGATGTCGAGGGAGTAGCGGACCTCGCCGTCGACCAGCAGCCCACCCAGTCGCAGTGGGGAGGGGCTCTCGGTCGTGGTGGCGAGCTCGAAGGCGGCCAGCTTCGCCGGCTGACGGGTGGCGATGCGCAGGCCCAGCAGGTGTCCGACGAACGGCTGGATCACGGCGGCCACGCTCGCGAAGACGAACGCCATCGTGAATCCCAGGCGATGGTGCCGGTTGCGCCGTCCGCGCAGCATTCCGGCGGCGTAGACGCCCGCGACCAGGAATCCCACGACCATGTAGGCCGCGACCCACATGTGCGCGAACTGCAAGATGGCGCCGGGGTTGAACAGCACCTCCCAGGGCCGGATGTCGACGACCTCGCCGCCCTCGATGGCGAAGCCGACCGGCATGTTCATCCAGGCGTTGACCGCGACGACGCAGTACGTCCCCACGACGCCGGCGACGGCCATCGGCAGGATCATCAGCAGGTGCAGCCGCGGCGGCATGCGCCCCCAGCCGTAGAGGTAGATCCCCAGGAAGATCGCCTCGGTGAAGAACGAGAGTCCCTCGAACGCGAACGGCAGTCCCAGGACGTCGCCGAACGGACCCATCAGACCGGGCCACAGCAGGCCCATCTCGAAGCTGAGCACCGTCCCCGAGACCGCGCCGATGGCGAACAGCACGGCCGAGACCTTGGCCCACCGCTGCGCCAGGGTCAGGGCGTTCGCGTCGTCGCGGTACACGCCGCGCCAGTGCGCGACGAAGATCATCGCGGGGAAGGCGACCCCGAACGACGCGAGCACGATGTGCCACCCCAGGGAGAGCGCCATCTGCTGGCGGGCGGGCAGCAGTCCCGCCGGATCCTGTCCGGCGAGAACCTCTTGGACCAGGTCGAGGACCGCCACATCAGCCAACGTAACCCCGCGTCAGGTCGTCCACCTCCCGGCTGTATTCCGGTCGCGGGCTTGCGCGGCGGGTCATGCGGCGCAGCATGGAGGCATGGAGCGTCTGGTGATCGTCGGGGCAGGGCTGGCTGCCGCGAAGGCCGTCGAGCGGCTGAGGGACGAGGACTACGAGGGGTCGATCACCGTCGTGGGGGCGGAGCCGCACGCGCCGTACGAGCGCCCACCGCTGTCGAAGGATCTGCTGCTCGGCAAGGACACCGATCCGGAGGTGCTGGACCCCGGCTGGTGGGCCGACCACGACGTCAGGCTGCTCACCGGCGACCGGGCGACTTCGCTGGACCGGAACGGGCGACGGGTGACCCTGGAGTCGGGGGAGCGGCTCCCGTACGACCTGCTGATCCTGGCCGCGGGCGCGCAACCGCGCGTTCCCGACGTGCCCGGCGCCGACACGGCGCTCTACCTACGCACGCGCGAGGACTCGGCGGAACTGCTCCGGGCGCTGGAGTCCGGTGGCCGCCTGGTGATCATCGGCGCGGGCTGGATCGGCCTCGAGGTGGCCGCCGCCGCCCGTCATCACGGGGTCGAGGTGATGGTCCTCGAGCAGGCCGACCTGCCCTTGGCGAACGTCGTGGGCGTCGAACTGGCCGAGCACCTGGTCGGCCTGCACCGGTCCCACGGCGTCGATCTGCGGACCGGCGTCGCGGTGGAGGAGGTGCTGGTCCGGTCCGGGCGTCCGACCGGCGTGCGCACCTCGCAGGGCACGATCGACGCCGATCACGTCCTGGTCGCGGTCGGTGCCGTCCCTGATGTCGTCCTGGCGGAGGACGCCGGGCTCGAGGTCGACGGCGGCATCGTGGTGGACGAGCGGTTCCAGACCGCGGACGAGCGCGTGATGGCGATCGGCGACGTCGCCAACGCTTGGAACACGACGTTGCACGACCGGCTGCGGGTCGAGCACTGGGACAACGCGATCCGTCAGGGCCGGGCGGCCGCGGACGTGCTGCTGGGCCTGGACACCACCCACGACTGGCTCCCGTACTTCTTCACCGACCAGTTCGAGCTCTCGATGGAGTACGTGGGCCGGGCCGGGCCGGACGACCGGCTCGAGATCCACGGGGACCTGACCGCGAACCGCTTCATCGCCTACTGGTTCGACGGGCAGAACCTGCTGACCGCCGCCATGAACGTCGGGATCTGGGATGTCAGCGACACGCTGCGTGAGATGGTGGGCCGCCGGGTCGATCCGGCGGAGCTGGCGGCGGTGGGCTGAGCCGGCACCGTGCCGGGCCCCGGGGGATGCACCGCCCCCGGGACCCGGTCTCGCTGTGCCCGCAGCCCCAGAGGGGGGCGATCGCGGGCACTTCGACCGTAGGTGAGGAAGCACACTCAGGCAACTTGGAGTGACAGCCGCGTTGCATTCGTGCATGCTTTGCATGACTGCATAGAATGCAGTTGTGCAAACAGAAACCGTCAGCCCCCTGGTGGCCGAGCGCCAGCGCCAGACGTGGACCGCCATCCACCACGCCGCCTCGGCGGCCACCCGCGAGCACGGACCCGACGAGGTCACCGTCGCCCAGATCGCCGCGGCCGCGGGCATCTCGCCGCGCACCTTCTTCAACTACTTCGACTCGAAGGAGGACGCCATCGTCGGCGTCCGCGCTCCGCGGATCACCGAGGACGCGGTCCAGATGCTGCGCGACTCCCGCGACGAGCCGGCCCTGCTACGGGTCAGCAAGCTCGTGACCGAGGTCGCAGCCAGCACGATCGGTCCCGGGGTCGACCTCGTCCAGCGCCGGGCGCTGGCCGCCTCGCACCCGCGGCTCCGCGCCCGCCTCTCGCAGGTCTTCACCGACAGCCGCAAGCTCGTCATCGCCCGCATGATCGAGGACACCGAGCCGCCGTGGCTGGGCATCGAGGGCCTGCCGACCGACCCCATCGAGGCTCACGCTCTCGTCCTGCTCGCCGGGGCGGTCGTGACTCTCACCTGGACGGGCGACCCGGACTTCTTCCACACCGACCGGGACGCCGCTCTCATCTGCGCCATCACCATCTTCCGAAAGGTCACCTCCACCGCACTATGACGATCACCACCCCCTCCACTCGGGCGCACGAGAAGCGCACCGTCATCTTGGTATTCGCGGCCCTCATGCTCGTCATGCTGCTGGCCTCGCTGAGCCAGACCGTGCTCTCGACCGCGCTGCCGACGATCGTCGGCTCGCTCAACGGCGCCGACCACATCGCCTGGGTCATGACCGCCTACCTGCTGGGCATGACCGTGACGATGCCGATCTACGGGCGCCTCGGCGACCGCCTCGGTCGCAAGCCCATGCTGCTGCTCGCGATCACCCTGTTCACCGTCGGCTCCCTGCTGGGCGCGGTCGCGCAGGACATGAACGTCCTCATCGCGGCGCGCGCCGTGCAGGGCCTGGGCGGCGGCGGACTCATGGTGCTGTCGCAGGCCGCGATCGCCGACGTCGTGCCCGCGCGCGAGCGCGGCAAGTACATGGGCATCCTCGGGGCCGTCTTCGGCCTGTCGTCAGTCGCCGGCCCGCTGCTGGGCGGCTGGTTCACCGAGGGTCCCGGCTGGCGCTGGACCTTCTGGATCAACGTCCCGCTGGGCGTGGTGGCCTTCGTCGCGGTCGTGGCGCTGCTGCAGAAGCCGGTCGTCGAGCGCGCCAAGACCCGCGTGGACTACCTGGGCATGACGCTGCTGGCCATCGCCACCAGCGCCCTGATCCTGGGCGCGACGTGGGGCGGCCACCAGTACGCCTGGACCAGCCCGCAGATCATCGGCCTGGCCGTCATCACCGTCGTCGCCGCGTTCGCGTTCGTCGCGGTCGAGCGCCGGGCCGAGGAGCCCGTCATGCCGCTGGGCCTCTTCCGCGACCGCAACTTCAACCTGACCACGGTGGGCGTCATCATCCTGGGCGTGTGCATGTTCGGCTCGCTGTCGTACCTGCCCACCTACCTGCAGATGTCGGTCGGCGTCACCGCCACCCAGGCCGGCCTCATGATGATCCCGATGATGGGCGGCATGCTCGTCACGTCGATCGTCGTCGGCCAGGCGGTCAGCCGCACGGGTCGCTACCGCTGGTACCCGATCGCCGGTGCCGTGGTCACGGGCCTGGGCCTGTTCCTGCTGTCGACGGTCGACATCGGCGACCCGCGCTGGCACATCGAGGGCGGGCTGCTGGTGCTGGGCATCGGCATCGGCCTGGGCATGCAGGTGCTGACGCTGATCGTGCAGAACTCGTTCTCGCACCGGATCGTCGGCACGGCGACCGCGGCGAACAACTTCTTCCGCCAGGTCGGCGGCACGCTGGGCGCCGCGGCGGTCGGCTCGATCTTCACGACGCGCCTGACCGACTCGCTCGCGGCCACGCTGCCCGAGTCCGGCACCGGCGGCGGGTCGTCGTCGCTGACGCCCGACATGGTCTCGAGCCTGCCGCCCGCGCTGCACGACCTCGTGGTGGGCGCCTACAACGAGGCGCTCATGCCGATCTTCCTGTGGCTGGCCCCGTTCGCGGCGGTCTCGGCGGCGGTCCTGTGGTTCGTCCACGAGAAGCCGCTGCGCCACACCATCGAGACTGCCAAGAAGGACGAGTCGCTGGGTGAGCACACGCTCGACGCGGCCGAGGCGATGACCGGCGCCGAGCGCTGACTCAGCGCGCTGCCGACTGACGGGCGGCGAGTCGCTCCGCGATCCCACTGGATCGGGCGACTCGCCGCCCGATCGCCGTCCTGATGTCGTCGGGCGTGCCGATGACCGTCACGGTGTCGACGGCGCGCGTGATCGCGGTGTAGAGCAGCTCGCGGGTCATCGCCCGCGAGTCGGCATCGGGCAGCAGCACGGTGACGTGGGAGAACTCGCTGCCCTGGCTGCGGTGGATCGTCATCGCGTAGCCGGTCTGGACGTCGGGCAGCCGCGAGGTGGCGAACTCGCGCACGGGCTCGCCGTCGACGGCCACCACCAGCTGACCGTCGCGCTCGACGACCACCCCGGCGTCGCCGTTGAACACACCCAGCTGAGCGTCGTTGCGGGTCACGAGGACGGGCCGTCCGGGGTACCAATCGCCGTAGCCGACGTCGTGACGCAGGCCGGCCGTGACGCGCTCGTTCCACGTCGTGGCGCCGAACGGTCCGTCGCGATGGGCACACAGCAGCCGGTGCTCGCCCAGGCGCCGCAGGGCGGCGTCCGCGTCGTCGTGGCGTCCGGCCGCGACGAGGTCGCGGGCGATCGGCATGAGAGTCGACTCGACCAGTGACGCGCCCTGGTCGGGCTGCACGAGACGGATCGCGGGATCGCCGGCGGTGAGCAGCTCGACCGCCGTGTCGGCGTCGCCGTCGCGCACGACCGCGGCGAGCCTGCCGATCCCCGCCCCGAACCGGTGGCTGCGGGTGAGCCGGACGACGTGCTCGTCGGACCACCCGGCGACGACGTCGTGCAGGACGGCCCCGGCCTCGACGGAGGCCAGCTGGTCGGCGTCGCCGACCAGGATGAGCCGGGTGTCGGGGCGCAGCGCCTCGAGCAGCCGGGCGACGTTCTCGAGGGAGGCCATCGAGGTCTCGTCGACCACCACGACGTCGTGGGGCAGGCGCCGCAGACGGTCGTGCCGGAACCGCGTGTGGTTGTCCGGTCGCCAGCCGAGCAGCCGGTGCATCGTCGAGGACGGCAGCCCGGTGAGCCACGTCCGCTCGTCGTCGGTGAGCGCCAGCCGGCTGGCGGTGGCTGCGACGGCCTCGCGCATGCGGGCCGCGGCCTTGCCCGTCGGGGCGGTCAGGGCGACCCGCAGCGACCGGCCGTGCATGGCCAGCGACTGCGCCTGCAGGATCGCCAGGACGCCGGCGACCGTCGTGGTCTTGCCGGTGCCCGGTCCGCCGGTCAGCACGATCGTGCCGACGCGGGCCGCGCGCTCGGCCGCGGCGCGCTGGTCCTCGTGCTCGGCGCCGGGGAAGAGCCGGTCGAGGTCCTCGGTGAGCCGTGCCTCGTCGAGCGGGGGCGCCGAGAGTGTCGCCCGGGCCGTGAGGTCGTCACAGAGCGCGACCTCCAGCCGGCGGTAGCGATCCAGGTAGACGAGCCCGTGCTCGACCACGAGTACCCGGCCGAGGTCGCTGGCCTCGACGGCGCGCAGCCACGCGGCCGGGTCGGGCCACGTCAGACCTGGCACCTCGGGATCATGGCGCGGGTCGAAGCAGGTCGACCCGTGCCGGACCGCCCGCACGGCGAACGCCAGCGCGAGCAGTGGCAGGTCCGCCGTCTCGCCGGTGATCCGACCGAGCCGCGCGGTGACCAGGGCGTCTCCGGTCGTCAGGACCTCGGCGGCGACGAAGTCGTCGATCGTGGCGTGCGTCGTCATCGGCTCGCTCCGGTTCCGTCGAGCAGCTCGGACAGGGCGAGGACGAGGGACGCCGGCGGACGCCACGAGAAGACGCCGTACGGCACGTCCCCGTACCGCGGCGCGTCAGGCCCGGCCATGCCCCGCAGGTACAGATAGAGCACTCCGCCCAGGTGACGTTCGGGGTCGTAGTCCCGCACCCGCCACCGCAGGAAGCGGTGCAGCACGACGGAGTAGAGCAGCGCCTGCAGCGGGTAGGTGCCCGCGTTCATCGCCTCGGCGAGCGCATCGGGCCGGTAGCCCGCGATCGTCAGCGGCACATCGGTCGGACCCAGCCAGTTGGTCTTGTGGTCGACCACCAGGAAGCCTCCCGTGGGCAGCCGCAGGACCAGGTCGATCGAGCCGGTCAGGTAGCCCCGCAACGGCTGGTCCGCCAGCGCGGGGGACCTCAGCCGCGCGGCGAACGGCCGCAGCGGGTCGTCGCTCGTCAGGTGCGCGTCCAGCACGTCGGCGAGGTCGCCCAGCCGGGCGAGCCCGGCCACCGGGTGGTCGCCGCCGCCCATCGGGATCTCGAAGTCGAGCTCCTTGAGCTGGTGCTCGCGCAGGAGGGTGAGCAGGTCGAGGTCCGCGGCCAGCGGGCCCAGCGGGGTGGTGAGGATGGCCTCGAAGGCCGTCACTGCGGTGGCGACGTCCATCTCGACCGTCCACAGATCCAGCTGCTCGCGGACCCGCGCCTCGATCTGGGCGGGCAGGTCCTCGGCCGTGACGTCGACCTCCTCGAGCACGGCATGGACGAGACTGCCGAACGTGGCGCCCTTCGGCAGGTCGGCCATGGGGGAGGGGCGGGTGTCCGCCGCGTCGGTCACGACGGCCGGGATCGACTCGTCCTCGTCCGTCGTGCCCTCGGTCTCGGGCTCGCTGCCGACATGGGGCGCGTCCTGCTCGGCGCGGATGAGGCCCGAGTACGACGTGCGGCGCCAGGCGGTGTCCAGCTCGCGGTCGAACGGGCGCACGGCCAGGTCGCAGGGAGCGTCGGCGGGCGACACGTCGGCGCCGGCGCGGGGGACCACGCGCTCGAGCGAGGGCCCGTCGCGGTCCTGCCAGCCGCGCAGCACCGAGAGCGCCGTGGCGTCGTCGGGGACGGGCGCCACCTCGGGCACGTCGGGGCGTGCGGGATCGGGTCGGAACAGCAGCCGGTGCAGGCCGGAGTTGCGGGCGTCGCGCGTGGGGGCCCACCACGCGACGAGCTGGGACTTCGCCCGGGTCATGGCGACGTAGGCCAGCCGCAGCACCTCGCCGGCGTCCTCGGCCTGGGCGGCGCGCGAGTGCTCGGCGAACGCGGGGTGCCCCGAGCCGCCGACGTCGAGGAACCGCTGTCCCGAGGCGTCGTGGAAGCGAGGCCGCTCCTCGCGGTCGGGACGCCAGCGGTTGAACAGGAACGGCAGGTAGACGACGGGGAACTCCAGGCCCTTGCTGGCGTGGATGGTCAGCACCTGGACGGCCTTGGCGTCGCTGTCGAGCCGCCGGGTGAGCTCGGCGGAGTCGCCGCTCTCGCTGCGCTGGCGCCGCAGCCACTGCACGAGTCCGGAGAGTCCGAGGTGCTCGCGCAGGGCGACCTCGTGCAGCAGGTGCGCGACATGACGCAGATCGGTCATCCGCCGGTAGCCGTCCGGCCGCGCGAGGATGCGGGCCGCGAAGGCCTCGTCGGTGAGGGACTCGACCACGGCGGCGACCCCGCGCGCCGCGAGCAGGTCGGCGAGGTCGCGGACGCGCGTGGCGATCCGGTCGGTCAGCTCGTCCCCGCCGACGACGAGGGTCGTGGCGTCCTGGCCCAGCAGGTCCGTCAGGCCGGCGGCCCGCACGAGCCCGGAGCGCTGGGGCGACTCCATGGCTTCGAGCAGGGTCAGCCAGTCGTCCGCCGCACTGCTGCGCAGGACGTTGCTGCCGCCGCCGAGGACGGCCGGGATGCCGTGTCGCTCGAAGGTGCGCCGGACCAGGTCGGCCTCGACGCCCGTGGCGACCAGCACGGCGATGTCGCCGGCGGCGAGGGGACGGACCCCGTCGGGTCCGCTGTCGAAGGAGGCGCTGGAGGCGAGCACCTCGGCGACATCGGCCGCGAGGTCCTCGACGATCGTGCTGCGGGCCGCCGCGACGGCGAGGTCGCGGTGGGGCTCGGCGGCGCCGTCGCGGTCCATCACCCGCAGCCGGAACGCCGCGGGACGGGGCAGGTCGCGCAGCCGGCTCTCGGCGTGCTGGGCCCGGACGGGGCGCACCGCGATGTCGGGGTGGCCGAGCTGGGCGCCGGCGAACGTCGCGCCGAGCGCCTCGACCAGCGGGGCGTCGCTGCGCCAGTTGACCGGCAGGGTCCGTCGCTCGGTGGCCGTGGCGGCGGCGCGCAGATAGGTGTGGACGTCGCCGCCGCGGAAGGCGTAGATCGCCTGCTTGGGATCGCCGATCAGCACCAGCGTGGCCACGCCGCCGAAGGCACGGTGCAGGACGTTCCACTGGACGGGGTCGGTGTCCTGGAACTCGTCGACCAGGACCACGCGCCAGCGGTCGCGCATCAGCGCCCGGGCAGGGGAGTCGGGGTCCTCGAGCACGGACTCCAGTCGCTTGAGCAGGTCGTCGTAGTCCAGCAGTCCCAGCTCGCGCTTGCGCTGGTCGAGCCGGCGCCGGACGACCTCGGCGAAGCGGACGCGCACGCCGGCCGGAGAGTCGGGGTCGGCATCGAGGGGCACGAGTGCGGCGTGGGGGTCGGCCACGACCGCATGGGCCAGGGCGCGAGCCTGACCGTGGGACAGCGCCGGATCGTCCTCGCGGGCGTACTTGGCGACGTAGAGGTCGTCGACGATCTGGTCGACCAGCTCGGTCAGGTCGTCGGTGAGCTCGGCGGAGCCGTCGGAGTCGCCGGCCGTGCCGAGGCTGCGCAGGACCGTCTGGCAGAACTGGTGGGTCGTGGCGATGGTCGCACCGTCGAAGTCGGCCAGCGCGGCCCGCACCCGGGCGCGGCGGGTCGCGACCTCGGCGTCGGGGACGTCGGTCAGCAACCGCAGCAGGGGATCGCCGCCGTCACGGTGTGCGGCGGGATCGGCCAGCGCCGCCTCGGCCGCGACCAGCTGGTCGCGGACGCGCTCGCGCATCTCGCGACTGGCGGCACGGCCGAACGTGATGACGAGCAGCTCGGGCAGCGTGACGACACCCTCGGCGACGTACCGGGTGACGAGCGCGCCGATGGTCCACGTCTTGCCGGTGCCGGCGCTGGCCTCGAGCAGGGCGGTGCCCGACGGCAGCGGAGCGGTGATGTCGAACGCCTGCAGGTCCATGTCGGTCACAGGGCCGCCTCGCGTTGGTGGTCGAGGGCGCCGTCCCACAGTCGCGGCGCCAGCGTGGTGAAGCCGTCGTCGACCAGCGCCGAGAACGGGGCCCGGGGTCCCCAGACCCGGACGATCTCGTCGGCGTCGCGGTCCGGCGGGGGACCGGCGGTCCGGCCGTCGCGCTGCCACTCACGCGACGCGATCCGGGCGGCCGCCTCGGGACCTCGCGACCGCAGCTGGGTCGTGTAGGTCAGCGCCAGCTCGACCGGCACGGGCAGAGGGCGGCACAGACCCGCGTCGCGCAGGTCGACGAGGTCGGCCAGCAGCCCGAGGGTGGCGTCGGGGTCGGTCGGGAGCGTGGTGACGATCTGGGCGGTGCCGCGACCGACTTTGCCGGCGGTGTGGGCGACCCAGCGGACGTCGGGGCGCTGGACGGCCAGGGCGAGCAGCCGGACCCAGTCGCGCAGCCGGTGTCGACCGTGGACGGTGGAGTAGGAGACGGTGACGAGCCGGTCGTCGTGAACGCCCTCGACGGTGCCCAGGAGGCGACGCCCGTCGGGCAGGGCGACGTCGATGTCGACCGAGGTGGCGTCGCCGGACCGCAGCGCGGCGGTGCCGGCGACGAGCGTCGCGACCCGGGTGCCGACGCTGGCGCCGACGGCGGTGCCGAGGCGTCCCGGGGGAAGCATCCCGGCGCGCCACACCGCGGACCACGCGTCGTCGGCGCCGACGCCGCGCACCGCGTCGTCGAGCAGTCGCTGGCCGATGTGCCACTGCTGGAGCCCGTCGAGTGTGATCGGCAGGTCCTCGTCGAGCAGGTCGTCGTCGCCGGTCAGTGACACGTCGAGGCGCTGGCGCCAGAAGGACCGGATGGGGTTCTGGACGAAGGCCACCAGATCGGAGAGGGCGAGGTCGTCGCGCGGCGGCGCGGGCAGGGGGGAAGGCAGGAAGGGGCCCGGCTCGCGACGGGGGCCGAGGCTGGCCCGCGCGCCCGCGAGGGCGGCCGGGTCGAAGCTGAAGGGACGGCCGTCGGGGACGACGGCGCCGGGCAGCAGGTTGCGCGGATCGAACGGCTGGAGCGGGTGATGGGT